>ONOG01000014.1 GCA_900319385.1 uncultured Prevotellaceae bacterium
AACCATGAATTTGTGATGCTCCGCATCTATTCCTTTTCCGCAGCAATAAAGCCGTGAGGCTTCCTAATTCATGGTCGCAAAAAAACGGAAATTCATTGATAGGAATTAGAAATAATTAGAACTAATTCATGGTATAAATACAGATATACAAGGCGTCATCATTTCCGAAAGTTGAGTAAATATCATTTTTATCTTATTTCTGTATTTGCAACTCCACTTTCGGCAGTTGTTTTTGTCCCACGCAGAGACACAGAGAGTGCTGGCTCATGGAGGGCGCAGAATAGGATAGTCGTGAACAAAAAGGAGGGTCATTTCACCAAAATGCGGTTTCGTGAACCCAAAAAACAAGAAATGATAGGGGAAAATCCTAGAATCAAAAAAATTCTGGCAAAAACGAATTGCCAGAATTGCGCACAAAAATGGGTTGAAATGTTAAAATTAAGCAGTCAATTAACTATGTTAACGTATGTTAACAACTAAGACCATTTTTATTTGGGTCCCCCAAAAGATTCATAGGTACCATCGTCGAAGAAAATGCGGATTTCGGTAATCTGATGAGGACGACGGGGCTGGGGCTGCACCTGGGCGATGGTTTCACGAACCACTTCGGTCAGGGCAGAACTTCCTGCCCCCTTGGCTCCCTTAGCCAGATCAGCAGACAGAAGCGCATCGAGACCACCAAACAAATCGGGTGAAGCGGCTGTGGCAGCACGACTGTTGCGCACCGACGAAACCGGAGCGGCACTCTCGGCAGATGCTGGGCGCGCGCCAGGCACAAGTTCCTCCTTATTATTAATAGTAGCAGGAGGCAGCTCAGGCAGGATTTCTTCCTCGCCATCCTCAAGCTCCAACTCACGATACATATCGCCTTCACCCTGATAGACCCACAGGGGGTTCAAATCGGGGAAGCCCTTAATGATGCTCCTGAAGATGGTGAGGGTGGGGTTGCTTCGCCCGCTCGTGATGTGCGAGAGGGTGGCAGCCGATATGCCGGTGATGTTGCAAAACTGGACATTGCTCAGTCCCTTTGCGCGGATAACCTCCAAGATACGTTCCGAATCAGTCATAGCAAACTGTGATCTAAATGTTAAAATTGTTTTAGCATTTGAAAAGGTGCCGAGGACGAGTAGCGCATGAGGGCCACCCCCTTGTCGGTGAACGTCAGTTTACACCTTTTTGAATGGCTTTACAAAGGTAAGGAAATTTCGTGAACTGACAAAATTTTGTAAATTAAATTTTTGAAATCGAAACACAAAAATAAAAATATATGTAATTTACAGCCTAAAACCACCACCGTTTAGCTTTGTGAACGATGCTCCCTGCTGACCAGAAAAAGGTGATAAAACAAATTCATTCTAAAGATGAAATAAAAAATCTATTTAACTGACTATAAATGTATTATATAGACTAAAATATACAAAACTTAGGAGCTATGAGCACGAATCAGCCCTACACCCACCCCGAAACCTCAATAAACGCAGCATAAAACCGCATTATATAGCAGGACTACAGCCACTTATCAACATTATAACCGCTTTGCATAAACATACATTTCATCTTCTAAAGTTTACATCAGTTAAGATTGTAAAATCATAAAATTGAATTTTAGAAATACAAAGCAGTGCACTCAGTTAACAAAAATCAAACACTCGTTAAGAAATGTTTGTGATTTACAAGCTTAAATATAGTATTTGAAATGTTAACAATTCTTTTCTGCCATTTTTTTAGAGGCGCAACAGCCCGATTTTCGCGATTTTTACGCAGATTCGCACTTCCGTGCAATGATCGGCATTCAGACGATTCTCAGAGCCCAAAATAAGGGATAAAACTTTGATTTACACGGAATAAGCCCCTAATAATCCTGTATCTGAATATTGTTCAGAAAAACGCTACTACTTCCGAAATCGGAGTATAAATACAGGAAAATAAGACTATTTTGCCACACATCCAAACTACTCTTTTGGGTCATCTGAGCACTAAAACGCAGAATTTTACATTTCTGTTTGAGTTTTTTGAGCTAAAAAATCCAGCTCGCTTGCAGCCCCAAAAAAATGCCAGAGGGGATGATTGTACGACGAGTTGCGGAGGAGAAAATTCACCTCTGCAGATGTGGACTCGAATGACGACTTCTGCATCTACAACATCCCCAGATGCCAGAAACTTCACGGGCTACTGGGAGCGCGGACGTCCCCGTCCGCAATGGATGCGGGCGACGATGCCAACTCCATCTATTGCTTCCCCCCAAAAAATAAACACTGCGCTGGAAATAGATTCGCAGCGCAGTGTTGATGCTGTGTGGCAGAACTGGGTCTCTCCCCTATCAGTGCAGGATGAAATAGAGGAGTTCGCGCATGATGTCGGCATCCGTGGAGTTTCCCTTGCCAATGCCTTTCAGCTTGGCATCCGTCTCGCGGAGCTTGCCGATGATGAGCATCGTCTTCATGGCATTGAAGTTTCGCATAGCCGTCTGATAGTCGCGCAGTTGCCATGTACTCTTCAGGTCGAGCTGCTGCATGAGCCCCTGCTCTGTCTTCTGTGGGGCATAGTGAGCCTGCATCACGCCTGCGAAGAAATTGAAGAGGAGCGACACGGTCATGACCGGCGGATTTTCCTTTGGATTACTGTTAAAGAAGTCCAATATCTGATTGGCTTTCAGAACATTGCGTTCGATGACGGCGGTACGGAACTCCCAGGGGTTAAACTCTTTGCTGATGCCGATGTTCTTCTCGATCAGTTCGGGTGTGATGCGCTTGAGTCCTGGTGGCAGACAAATGCAGAGTTTGTCGAGCTCGCCAGCCATGCGGTTCAGGTCGCTGCCGATGCTTTCGACCATCATCATTTTTGCCCGATCGTCGATGGCGACTTGCTTGCGGCGCAGATAGTCGTCGATGAAGCTGGGGAGCATCCCCTCTTTGAGTCGCTTGCTCTCGTACACCACCCCCACCTGATCAATCATTTTGACGACTTTCTTGCGTTGGTCAACCGTGCCGTTTTTGTAACATATTACCAGTATTGTGGTCTGTAAAGGGTTTTCTACATAATACTGAAGGTCGTCAAATTTTGACAAATTTTGAGCTTCTTTAACAATTAAAACTTGATATTTTGACATCATCGGGTAGCGCTTCGCAGAATTTACGATGTCGGCAACGTTCGTTTCGCGCGTACAGTAGATGGTCATGAGGTTAAAACCCTTTTCCTCTTCAGTGAGGATGTTGTCGGCGATGTATTCGGAGATCTTGTCGATGTAGTACGACTCCTCCCCCATCAGCAGGTAGATGGGTGCATACTGTTGCTGACGGATGGCCATGATGATGTCGCGATGGCTGATGGACACTCCGCCCGATGTTTTCTTTGCCATATCAAGAAAATGTGCTAAATTTGCTGCAAATATAACAAAAATAGGTGAAAGAAGCGCTGCCTGACGGTGCAAAAATCGTGACGGATGTCGGTTTTTGTGGGCATGCGCTGGCTTTCTAAACCGGAGCGATGGATTTACCAAGACTGAACTTGCCCCCTTGTCAGTTGCGGATAGAGCAGCAGGAAGGCATGACGAAGGTGTTCGATGTGTTGCGCCAACGCTATGTTGCGCTGACACCGGAGGAGTGGGTGCGTCAGCATTTCGTGCATTTCCTGATCAACGAACGTGGCTACTCACAGGGCTTGATGGGCAACGAAATTGAGCTGACGCTGAACGGCATGTCACGACGCTGCGACACGGTGGTGTACGACCGGCAGCTACGTCCTCGGATGATTGTCGAGTACAAACGGACCAACGTCAGCCTGACGCAGAAGGTGTTCGACCAAATCAGCCGCTACAACAGGGTGATGCGGGTCGATTGGCTCATCGTGAGCAACGGCCTCGAGCACTACTGCTGCTGCATGGACTATGAACAGCAAACGTATGCGTTCGTTCGGGAAATCCCGACATTTGACGAGGTGGTGGGAGCATGAAACTTGTCAAACCACTCCAAATCAATAAAGAAAAGAAATGAAGACTGAGAAACAAATGGCAATAGCCGCTGCCGAATTCGCTGAACGATGGAAAGGCAGAGGATATGAAAGGGGCGAGTCGCAACCCTTTTGGATTGACTTGCTGACAAATGTCTTTGGCATTGAAACACCATCGGATGGCTTTATCACATTTGAAGACCATCGAATGGTGGATGCCTCCAACTTTATAGATGGTCGTATTCGTTCCACTAAAGTTCTGATAGAGCAGAAATCTTTGGGAAAGGATTTGCGTGCTGGCATCCGACAAAGCGACAATTCTTTGCTGACCCCTTTCCAGCAAGCCCGTCGCTATGTAGTCAGTCTGCCAGTCTCGGAGCATCCACGTTGGATTGTCACTTGCAACTTCTGTGAGTTCTTGGTCTATGACATGGAGCAACCCAACGGTGAACCTGAGCAGATTCTCTTGGAGAATTTGGGCAAAGAGTATTACCGTCTGATGTTCCTTGTTGATGCCAAAAATGAACATCTTAGCAAGGAAATAAAAGTGTCGAAAGAAGCAGGTGAGATTGTCGGCAAGATTTACGAGGCTCTATTGGAGCAATACGACGATAACAGCCCCGAAGCCCTGCGTTGGCTCAACATCTTATGTGTCCGCATCGTGTTCTGCCTTTATGCCGAAGATGCTGGAATATTTTCGCATGACCAATTCCATGATTTCCTTGCTCGCTATGAGGCCGAAGACATGCGCAGAGCCTTACGTGACCTCTTTGAAGTGTTGAACACACCGTTGGAGAAGCGTAGTAAATATCTGAAAGATGATTTGAAAGCCTTTCCTTACACCAACGGAGGATTGTTTGAAGAAGAAATAGAAATCCCTCAATTCACCGAAGAACTTAGGACGACTCTTTTGCAGAATGCCAGCCTTGACTTCGATTGGTCGGAAATATCTCCTACCATCTTTGGAGCCGTGTTTGAAAGCACACTTAATCCAGAGACACGTCGAAGCGGCGGTATGCACTACACATCCATCGAGAATATTCATAAGGTCATTGACCCGTTGTTCTTGAATGATTTGCGCCGTGAATTGGACGAGATACTGGAAGAAAAGGTTGAGCGACAACGGCAGAAGAAACTCGATGACTTCCAAGACCGTTTGGCCTCGCTTACTTTCTTAGACCCTGCTTGCGGCTCTGGTAACTTTCTTACAGAGACTTATCTTTCACTTCGTCGTTTGGAGAACGAGGTCATTCGTGAACGCTTTCACGGCCAGGCATTCCTCGGCTTTGAGGAAGTGAACCCAGTCAAGGTTGGCATTCATCAGTTCTACGGCATAGAGATCAACGACTTTGCTGTGACCGTAGCCACGACGGCCCTTTGGATTTCAGAAGCTCAAATGCTTCGTGAGACCGAAAAGATTATCAAACACGATATAGAATTTTTGCCGCTAAAATCCTATTCCAATATTGTAGAAGGAAATGCCCTTCATGTTGATTGGCAAAGTGTAGTGCCAAAGGAAAAGTTGAATTTCATTATTGGCAACCCTCCGTTTGTAGGAGCCAGAATGATGGCACAAGGAAGTTCGCAAAAGAAAGATGTTGAGAGATTATTTGGGAAAATTAAGGACGTGCAAGATCTTGACTATGTGTGCTGTTGGTATAAAAAGGCCGCCCAACTCATGCAAAACTCTCACACAAGGGCTGGCTTTGTCTCAACAAACAGTATTTGCCAAGGTTCCCAAGTGCCTATTCTTTGGAACGTTCTTTTCAATGACTTCCATGTCAGAATCAACTTTGCCTATCAGACGTTTAAGTGGAATAGTGAGGCCAGCGAAAAAGCCGCCGTTCACTGTGTCATCATAGGCTTTAGTACTGATGAGGTAAAGAACAAATATCTATTTACGCCAAGTGGTCAAAAGCAGCAGGTTAGCCATATCAGCCCTTATCTGTTCGAGGGCGACAATACGTTTGCCGTCAGCCAAAAGACTCCGCTTTGCGATGTTCCTCAGATGAACTTCGGCAATCAGCCTCGTGATGGTGGACATTTTGTTTTGACAGAAGATGAAAAGGATTTGCTGGTTCGGCAGGAGCCTGCACTTGTGAAATGGATACGTCCTTATATTGGCGCAGAGGAGTTTATAAAGCAGAAATCGCGTTATTGCTTGTGGCTTCGTGATGCCCAGCCTGCTGACATCAAACAGAGCAAGTTTCTGTATGATAGGGTACAGGCTGTTCGTGAGTTCAGACTGGCATCTTCAGCTAAGACCACACAGGGCTATGCAAAAGTGCCACACTTATTTGCGCAAATCACACAGCCAGAAGGTGCAGATTGTCTGCTTGTTCCACGCGTTTCTTCTGAACGCCGTCGCTATGCACCTATTGGTTTCATCAAGGCTGGTGTGGTAGCATCTGATGCCGTCCAGATAATACCGAATGCGACTCTCTATCATTTTGGTGTTCTAACATCAAACGTTCACATGGCATGGATGAGGGTGGTGTGTGGTCGATTAGAAATGCGATATCGTTACAGTAAGGAACAAGTATATAACACATTCCCTTGGCCAAATCCGACTGAGACGCAGAAAGTGAAGATAGAACAGACAGCCCAAGCCATTCTTGATGCACGTGCTAAATATCCAGACACTTCTTTAGCAGATTTATATGATGAGGTAACAATGCCTGTTGAGCTTCGCAAAGCACATCAAGACAATGACCGTGCCGTCATGCAGGCCTACGGTTTTCCAGTGAAGTCCACTTTTACGGAAAGCCAGTGTGTGGCAGAGTTGTTTAAGTTGTATAAGGAAATGACAAAATAGATGTCTGAAGTATGAGACTATGGACCATACAAGGCATTGCCATCTACGAGCAATTACAGAAAGAGGGTGTGGCCTATTGCACTCATCCTGGCTGGAGCGATTACGAAGAAATTATGCATGCCTATCATTGGATGGCAGCACAGATGCGTAAACGCATTGGAAATCCACCTGTCCAGGGAATTGAATTTCCACTGTGGGCTTGGTACCAATATGATTCAGCAAAGCGGAAGAAACCGACGAGAAGTCCAATTAATTGTTGTGAAGGACTGTCTGCTTTCATGGAGATAGAGATTCCTGAACATCAGGTCTTGCTTTCTGACTTTAGCAATTGGCATACAGCTTTGAACCTGTGTGCACTTACCGACTGGAAAAGAATCAGCAAAAAAACAGAGCAACTTGATGAGCTTGCTGGTAGAAGGCTTCTTTTCAAAGAATACCCAAAGGATATTCAAAAAGAGATTGAGAATAGTTGGGAGGCTATATTTGATTTGGACAGGCGAGACAAGACAGTTGGGCGCACTTATAAGAAAAACAGGAGCATTCAAGCCACTTTCTGGGCATTATATCCTGAAAATGTTTGTTCTGTTGAATTTCTCGAAAGAAAAGGGGACAATGTCAAGACATATAAAGAAATCGTAATGTAGATGGCATATTGCTATATGCCAAAACAAAAGAAGAGATTTTTTGAGGATGCCCAAATAACCCATCGAAACGGATATACGTTATATATACGTACATTAGATTTGAACTCCGATTTCGGGACGATAAAGAACCGGCTTGATAGTTTTATAATGACTTGATATTTTATTTCATATTAGTGTTTAATTTAGTAGCTATACGATATCAACAATATGGCAGAGCAGGAGCATTGGCAATGGCAGAAGACAGGTGAAGCATGGAAGGGTGCAGGTCTGTATCACGTCATCCTGACGGTGACAGACCGTCAACCTGTATTGGGAAGGCTCATTACACCTGATGGAAATCCTGCCAAAGCCATGGTAGTGCGCTCTGCTCTGGGCAATGCGTTAGTGGATTGTCTGAAGAGAATTTCCATCCATCATCCAGAGGTGCAGGTGCTACATTTCTGCCTGATGCCCGACCATCTTCATGCGGTGCTGTATGTACGACGTACAATGCCTAAGGGCATCAGGACCGTGGCGAGGGGATTCTGGCAGGCGGCGAAGAAACTCGGACGCGCTTGTTCTCAGCCGGGGACTTCTTTTGTTATCCCGAATAATATTCGGGAGGAAGTCAAAGAAGAGAGCTTGCGGTTGGAGGATATGGCTGCCGTCCTGTGCGGACAGATAGGTGAAAAGGCTTATTACAGGATAGAGCCTGTTTTTAGGGAAATGCCTTTCATTCGCCCGATGTCTCGCTACTCCCAACTACAGACCACTATCCGCTACATCGATATGAATCCTCAACGGTTGGCCACCAAGCGGCTGAAGCCAGGCTTATTCCGTGTGCAAAAGGATCTGGATATTGACGGGCGCAGATATAACGGCGTGGGGAATGCGACTTTGCTAATGGAGAAGACATACGCTCCTGTTCATGTGCGACACATGTTGGTGGAGAAAGCAAGGCATGGAGATGATCAGGAGTTACGTGACTATAAGAACACCTGTGTGCTGCAAGCACGTCAGGGGGTGGTGATGGTTTCACCGTTCATCTCTCCCGACGAGAAACAGGTGATGCAGGTGCTGCTGAAAGAACAACATCCATTCGTGCTCTTAACTGACAACGGCTTCCGTGATTACTACAAGCCAAATGATGCCCTATTCGATGCCTGTGCAGCGGGGCATGTGTTGATACTTAGTCCTTGGTCCCACGATGGCGGGAAACGTCACATCAGTCGTGCCGATTGCATAGCTCTGAACGAAATGGCTGAAGATATTTGTAAATGCCTAAATCGCACAGAGTCCACACAGACCAGTTGTTAAAAAAGACATTAATACTCAAGTATTTAAGTTTATAATCATATAATAACAAAAATAATGAAGCGAATATTCTTTTTACTGGTCCTTGTCATGATGACCAGTGCTCCAGAGTCACTACAGGCTCAGAACAAACGAGGCATGGGTGCCTACCTCATGGTCTATCACAAGGATGCCGACCACAGCCTCCACATGGCACTGAGCCGCGACGGCTTCAACTGGACGGCACTGAACGGCGATGCTCCCGTCGTGCGGGGCGACACCATCGCCCAGCAACGTGGCATCCGCGACCCGCACATCTACCGCGGACCCGACGGCACGTATTACATCGCCGCCACCGACCTGCACATCTTCGGACAGCGTGCCGGCTTTCGCGACACCGAATGGGAACGCGACGGGAAGCAGTACGGATGGGGCAACAACCGCGCGCTGGTGCTGATGAAGTCGCGCGACCTCATCCACTGGACGCACACTTCGTTCCGCATCGACGAGGCATTCCCTGAACATTTCGGCGACATCGGCTGCGCCTGGGCACCGGAGACGATTTACGACCCCGAAGCAGGACGCCTGATGGTCTCTTTCACCATCCGCGCCACAGGGCAGGGCCGCACAAAGCTCTATTATGCCTATGCCGACGACGACTTCACGCGACTCGTGACCGAACCGCAGTTGCTCTTCGACTATCCTGACGAAAAGATTCAAGTGCTCGATGCCGACATCGTGCCCATGCCCGACGATCGCTACTGCATGACCTACTGCGCCCAGGAGAATCCCGGTGGCATCAAGATGGCCATTTCGGACCACATCAATCGCGGCTACGTGTATCAGCCACAGCAGATTGACAGCGAGCGTGGTTCGTGCGAGGCTCCGACGATGTACAAAATCATCGGCGAAGACCGTTGGATTCTCATGTACGACATCTTCAGCATCCGTCCCCACAACTTCGGTTTCATGGAGACCACGGATTTCCAGACCTTTACACCACTGGGTCGTTTTGGCGAAGGCCGCATGCAGATGAGCGGCTGCGTCTCTCCCAAGCATGGTGCGGTCACACAAATCACAGAAAAGGAAGCACGTCGGCTCGAACGCTTCTGGAAACAGAAATAGGCCTCTGTAAACAACAAAGCCGGTCGCCCTTGCGAGAGGGTGACCGGCTTCGTTATTGATAGGGTTGCAATTAATCTTCTTCGTTGGCTTCGGGTGCGGGAGCGTCAGCCTTCTTCGTGCGTGTGGTGCGCTTACGCTTGGGCTTTTCCTCCTTGTGGGTGTCGATCTTCACGCCAGCGAGTTCGGGGTCGATGAGGATGCGGCCGCAGTATTCGCAGACAATGATTTTCTTGCGCATGCGGACATCGAGCTGACGCTGTGGCGGAATCTTGGCGAAGCAGCCGCCGCAGGCATCACGCTGGACATAGACGATGCCGAGTCCGTTGCGTGTGTTCTTGCGGATGCGCTTGAAGGACTGGAGGAGTCGGGGCTCGATCTGCATTTCGAGGTTCTTGGCCTTCTCGCGCAGCTTTTCTTCCTCGGCCTTGGTCTCGGCTACGATTTCGTCGAGTTCGTTCTTCTTCACTTCGAGGTCCTGTGTGCGTTCGTCGAGAGTCTGCTTGCTCTGCTCGATGAGTTCCTCCTTGGATTTCTCGGCCACCTGAGCCTCTTTGATGCGCTTCTGTGCCAGTTCCACTTCAAGTGTCTGGTACTCGATTTCCTTGTTGAGCGAGTCATACTCGCGGTTGTTGCGCACGTTGTCGAGCTGGCTCTTGTACTCGTTGAGCTTGTTGGTGCAGAGTTCGATGCGGCCCTTCAGTTCGTTGATGCGGCCACGAATCTGCGACACCTCCTCCGAGGTGTTCTCGATACGTGTCTTGAGTCCTTCGATTTCGTCTTCGAGGTCCTCGACTTCGAGGGGAAGCTCACCACGCAGGATTCGAATCTTGTCGATTTCGCTGAGCATGGTCTGGAGCTGGTAGAGGTTTTTCAGTTTCTCCTCTACGGGCAGCTCGGCGGGGTTGATGTCTTTTTTCTTTGCCATAATATAGATAGGGATTAATGGGTTGCGGGTTGAAGGTCGCGACGTACGGGGACGGAGTGGATGATGAGAGAAAATGGGGGAATGACCTGGTGCGTCGGATGCTACAGGTAGTTGATGGGGTTGGTCTCGACGGTGGTCTCGTGGAGCGGAAGCGTGGGGCAGGCCTTGGCGAGGATGTCGCGGAGCAGGCCGATGGTGTATTGCTCGCTCTCGTAGTGCCCGATTTCCATGAGCTGGAGGTCGTTTTCGTAACCGAAAAAGCGGTGATAGCCGATTTCGCCCGTCAGAAAGACATCTGCTTGCTGGCGGATGGCTTCGCCGGCCAGGAAGGCTCCGGCTCCGCCACACAGCGCCACACGCTGCACGCGTTCGCCGGTCCATGAGTTGTAGCGCACGCTGTCGGCATCGAACACCTCCTTGACCAGAGCGATGAAGTCTTCGCGCTCCATCGGGGTTGGCAGCATGCCGACGACTCCGGCTCCACCCTCCCCTGTCGGCAGGGGTTTCAGCGGCCGGACTTCCGTCAGTCCGAGTTTTTCGGCCATTCGCCAACTTACACCGCCCTGGGCATTGTCCAGATTGGTGTGGGCACTGTAGATCCAAAGGCCCTTCTGTATGGCGCGGATGATGCAGCGCTGCACATAGTCCTCGCCCACGATGTGGCGGGGGGGCCGGAACATAAGCGGATGATGGGCCACGATGAGGTTGCAGCCCAGTTCGACAGCTTCGTCGATGACGTCTTCGGTCACGTCCAAACACAATAATGCCCCTGAAGCGTCTGCGTCCTCTGTTAATCCAATCTGCAGTCCGGCGTTGTCGTACTCGTCTTGCAGGGACAGAGGAGCGAATTGTTCAAGGGCTCCGATGATTTCCCGTATTTTCACGCTGCAAAATTACAAAAAATCTCGTTGCCAGCCAAACATTCGCCCATTTATTTTGGAAAAAGCGTACTGCTGCCTTCCAAAAAAGCCCCCCGTTCATCCAACCACGCCACCTTTCCTTCCTCCGAATGCTGCACCCGACACTTCGCTCCACCACCCCACTTTGCAGCACAACACACGCATGTTCTCTCCCCACACCCCCCAAGTTTAGGGGGCTGAGCATGCGTGACGAAGGCTTGGACGGCTGCTCGGCAAAGAGCGGCGAAATGTTAAATAAGTGTTAAATTACGGAAAATGTTTGGAAGTCTGCGCACAGAAACACTACCTTTGCAGTGTTCTACATTTGTGGTACACACCAACAGTCCATACACTATCATTCACTTAAACTCCAACATTATGTTAGAAATCAAGAATTTGACATTCAGCTATCAGAAGCCTTACAACGTGTTGCAGGACTTCAGCTTGACGTTCCACGAGGGAGGCATTTACGGTCTGCTCGGCAAGAACGGTACGGGAAAGTCCACCCTGCTCTACCTGACGATGGGCCTGCTGCACCCGCAGAAGGGCGCGGTGACGTATCAAGGT
Organism: uncultured Prevotellaceae bacterium; assembly: GCA_900319385.1. Classification (GTDB taxonomy): domain Bacteria; phylum Bacteroidota; class Bacteroidia; order Bacteroidales; family Bacteroidaceae; genus UBA3839. Next base: position 12,196 of record ONOG01000014.1, read on the forward strand.
ATCGACACGCGTCTGCGCCGTCCGGAGACGCTGCGCGACATGTTCATCGTGCCGGAGGAATACAACCTGCCGGGCATCACGCTAAAATCCTATCTGAAGGTGGTTCGCCCATTCTATCCACGCTTCAGCGACGAGATTTTGGACACGTGCCTGGAAGGTTTCGGCATGCCGAAGGACGTGCATCTCAATGCGCTGTCGATGGGTCAGAAGAAGAAAATCTACATGTGCATCGCGTTGGCGACGAACACGCGCCTGTTGCTGATGGACGAGCCGACCAACGGCCTCGACATCCCGTCGAAGTCGCAGTTCCGCAAGGTCGTGGCTCAGGGAATGACCGACGACAAGACCATCATCATCTCCACCCACCAGGTGCGCGACGTCGAACTGCTGCTCGACCATCTGTGCATCATCGAGCCCAACCGCGTGCTGCTCGACGCTTCGATGGCCACAGTTTCCGACCGTCTGCGCTTCCTCGATGTGATGCCTGGTCAGGCTCCTGCCGAGGTGATCTATTCCGAGCAGAGTCTGCAGGGCTACAGCGTCATCGCTCCGCGTCATGAGGATGAGGAGGAAACTCCTGTCAACCTCGAACTGCTGTTCAATGGCCTGCTCAGCAATGCTGAGGGCATCCAGAGGGAAGTTAAAAGGTAAATGGTAAGAGTTAAAATGATGATGCAAAGGATTTGATAATTGATAAATAGAGAATCACTATGAAACAGTTTGATAAAACCCGTTTTGTGCAGTACGCACGCTACGACCTGGTGCTCAACCAGTCGTTCTATCGCAACCTGGCCATCGTGACGGCAGCCATCTGTGTCGGTCTGGCCGTACTGGGCTTCCTGCTACGCTGGCGTTCGGTCAGCATGATCCAGGGGCTTGACGATTTCCCGTTCACTGATGCCTATACCGTCACCATCACCACCGCTTTCATCAGCATAGTTGTGGGCACCATGAGCCTTGTCTTCGCCGGCTGCATCCACCACCCCCTGCGCTCGAAGCAGTCGCGCATCTCGGTGCTGACGCTACCTGCCACCAACGCTGAGAAGTTCTTGTGGCACACGCTGCTCGTCATCGTTGGCGGTGCCATCGTCTGCTTCGGCAGTGTGCTCCTGGCCGACGGCGTCAATGCGCTGTTGTCGCTGCTGGTGGGCTTCCCGACCGACCAAATCTACTCCATCACAGCCGAGCACCTGCGCTACTACACCCTTTCGATGAATTGGGGACCGTTCTACGAACTGGAGCTGATGCGCAATGACCCGATCGGTCGTGAAGTGCTGAACTACGTGATTGCGAGCGCCTTTGCCAGCGCCATCTGGGGCGTGTCGGCCTATGCCTTCGGCAATGCCGTGAAATATCGCTACAACATCATCTGGACTGTCTTGGCACTGCAAGTGCTGAACTTTGCGCTGACAGTCCTGACTGTCATCTGCAGCATCTCGTTCGGCGAAGCATTCATGAAATGGGTGGAGACCACCTCCGTCGAATGGACACGCGAAGACGGCATCATGGCCTACCGCACCTTCTTCATCACCATCATTAGCCTCACGTTAGCCACCTCTGCGCTCATGTGGTGGGGCAACTGGAAATTGTATAAGAAAGCTCAGATAACGAGCAAATTGAATCGCTAAGTCGCCATGGAATTTCTGAACAACAAAGCCATCTACCTGCAACTGGCCGACCACCTGTGCCTCGGTATCCTGCAGGACGAATATAAGGAAGACGAACGCATCCCGTCGGTTCGCGAATTCGCTGCCAGCGTCGAGGTGAATGCCAACACTGCCGTCCGTGCCTACGAATGGCTTCAGCAGCAGGACATCATCTACACGCGCCGTGGACTGGGCTACTTCGTCACGCCTGGAGCCAGGGAGCACATCCGCCAGATGCGCCGCTCGGCCTTTCTCGACGAAGAGCTGCCCGCCCTGTTTCAGAACATGTGCGCTCTGGGCATCGAAATCGGCGAAATCGAACAGCAGTGGAACGCTTTCCAAGAAAAAAAGTCATAATTTAATGATAATTAACGCACGTGCACGTCACATTTCGCGCGCACGTGCGTTATATATATAAGTAGAAAGACTAATTTTCAGAAATCGTTTCGAATATGAGAAAACAACTCTTGACCTGGGCGCTCGCCGCAACCTGTGTGCTGGCACTGTCCACTTCGTGCAACAACCTTCCGAAGGTGAAGATTGAAGGCAACACGGAGGAAATCACCGACGAAGAAGGACACCAGCCCCGCTATCTGCGCGACAGCGACGAGTGGGGTCCCGTGGTTCAGCACCAGCTCGCCCTCGAGGAATTTGAACGCGTGCGCACAGCCGGACAGGTGGACATATTCTTCCAGCAGGGCGACGAGTTTAATGTCGTGGCCGAAGGCAACGAGCAGGTGATTCCGCTCTACGACTTTTCGGTAGCAGATGGCGAACTCATCGTCATCGCAAAGAAGGAGCATGCCCGCAATTCGCCCTTCATGCGACTCATCGTCACCGCCCCGACGCTCACCGAAATCAACACCACCGGTGTGGGCGACGTATGCTTCCGCGAACCTGTCGAGTTTTTCAACGACCTCAACATCCACATCAACGGTACGGGCGACCTTGAGGTGGACAGCATGCTCTGCGACGCCTTCAACGCCGAAATCAGCGGTGCAGGCGACATCGAGGTACGCCGTCTGCAATGCCTCTCCGCCCAAATCACCATGAGCGGCACAGGCGACACACAGATCAAGCGCATCAGCTGTATGGAAGATGCGACGTTCACCATCACCGGCTCAGCCGAAATTGAGGCCAAGGTGAAGTGTCAAAATCTGAACGTCCTCATCGACGGCGACGGTCAGGCCGACATCAAGTGCGAGTGCGAGAAAGTTGACGCACGGGCCGAAGGCACCGGCAGCATCGAACTGGAGGGTGAGACGCGCGACATTGTCACGAACAAGAACGGATTGGCGACCATCTCGACCAAACTCCTGCGCATCATCCAGTAAGCCCGCACCATGATCCACCTACAGAACATCCACAAAACCTACCGCGGCGGAACGAACCTGCATGTGCTCAAAGGCATCTCGCTCGACATCCGCCGCGGTGAGTTTGTCAGCATCATGGGTGCTTCGGGCTCAGGCAAATCGACCTTGCTCAACATTCTCGGCATCCTCGACGACTACGACGAAGGCACCTACGAACTCGACGGTACACTGATTCGAGGCCTGAGCGAGGTGCGTGCCGCCGATTTCCGCAACCGCATGATCGGCTTCATCTTCCAGTCGTTCAACCTCATCCCCTTCAAGGACGCGATGGAGAACGTCGCCCTGCCGCTCTTCTATCAGGGTGTGCCGCGACGTCGTCGCAATGCCTTGGCACTCGAATACCTTGACAAACTGGGTTTGAAAGACTGGGCACACCACAAGCCCAGCGAACTATCGGGCGGACAGAAACAGCGTGTGGCCATCGCACGAGCCCTCATCACGCGACCCAAAATCATTTTGGCCGACGAGCCCACTGGAGCCCTCGACAGCAAAACCAGCGTCGAAGTGCTGCAGATTCTGAAGCAACTGCATCAGGAAGGCATGACCATCGTGGTCGTGACCCACGAAAGCGGCGTGGCCTATCAGGCAGACAAAATCATCCACATCAAGGACGGACAAATCGGCGACATCGAACTTGTCACAGCCGAAACGCGATCGCCCTTCTCCCTCACCGGCGTGGTGAAATAGGCTGCGCCCAAGCAAAAGCAAGTATAACCAACCCTCAATCAGAGCACAGATGAACACAGTTCGCGAGGTATGGGACGCAATGATGCGCAACAAGATGCGCATGATGGCTACGGGCATTGCCGTGGCCAGCGGCCTGTTCCTGCTCATCGTACTGCTCGGAGCCGGCAACGGCATCATCCACACCCTCGACCAGAACAGCGAAGGACTGAACCTCGACGCCATCAACATCTGGCCAGGCTGGACGTCGAAGCCCTGGAACGGACTCAAGGAGGGGCGGCAGGTTCACCTCAAGGACGACGACCGCACGGCGCTGCTCCGTCAGCACAGCGACAAGGTGGAGTCGGCATTGGCCCAACTCGAACGCTCTGCCGTGGCCAGCGTCGGGCGGCAACACATCTCGGCCTCTGTGCTCGGCGTGTTCCCTGCCTACACCGACGTGGAGCGCATTCAGATCGTTCGTGGCCGTTTTCTCAACGAAATCGACATGCGCGAACGCCGCCATGTGGTGGTTATTGACGAAAAGTCGGAAGAACAACTCTTCGGACGCGGTATCGATGCAGTGGGGCGTACCCTCAAACTGGGCAGCAGTGCTTTCCGCGTGGTCGGCATAGAGAAGAACGACTTTGCCTTCAGCCGCAACGAGTTCTATGCGCCCTACCCCACCATCCATAGCATCTACGCCGGCGGCGTCAACGTCGATCAAATCACGCTCAAAGCCCGCTCCGGTGGCACATCGGAGCAGATGGAAGAACTGACCGACGGCATCCGCCGCACACTTGGTGCGCGCCACGACTTTGCCCCCGACGACCACCGAGCCGTGTGGATTTGGAACTCCGCCGAGGACAATGCGTCGATGAACAGCGCCAAGAGCCTTATCAACACGGCTTTCTGGATACTGGGACTTCTCACGCTGCTTAGTGGCATCGTGGGCGTGAGCAACATCATGCTCATCAGCGTGAAGGAACGCACACACGAGTTCGGCATCCGTCGTGCCCTCGGTGCCCGCCCTTGGAACATCATCCGCATGGTCATGCTCGAGAGTGTGCTCATCACCACCTTTTTCGGTTACTGGGGCATGTTCGCCGGCATCGTGTTCTGCGAGTGGATGGACCAGACTGTCGGCTCCAGCGTAGTCGATATCGGCGTGTTCCAGCAACAAGTATTTATCGACCCGACGGTTGACCTCCGAACCTGTCTGCAGGCAACCGTCGTCATGATTGTGGCAGGTGCCGTCGCTGGCTTCTTCCCTGCGCGACGGGCTGCCCAAGTGAAACCCATTGAAGCCCTCCGAGGATAAGAAACAATATCAGGGTTTTTAAGGATTGATCAGGATGCTTACTGCATGAGCCATCAACAAGTTCGAAATCCTTTGAAATCCTTCAAATCCTTGACAAAGACCATAACGAATGAGACTTTCCCTGATTGACCTCGACTCCTGGAGCGAAATCGTCGATGCTTTGTCGAAAAACAGGCTTCGCTCCTTCCTCACCGCCTTCGGCATCTTCTGGGGCGTGTTCATGCTGGTGCTGCTCATGGGCGGGGGCCGCGGACTGGAGTCGATGCTGGGCGAGGTGTTTGCGGGATTTGCGTCGAACAGCGGTTTCATGGCTGCCACCCAAACCAGCATGCCGCACAAAGGATTTCGCGAAGGCCGCATCTGGCAACTCGAGACCTCCGACATCCAGCGCGTGCGCAACGCCGTACCCGAGCTCGACATCCTCACACCGACCAACAACAAGTGGGGGTCCAGCGCCGTGCGAGACAATAAAACCATCTCGGTGAGCATCACAGGCATCTACCCCGACTACCTGCGCGTGAGCAACCCACGGCTGAAGGCCGGCCGTACCATCAACGACACCGACATCGCACAGGAGCGCAAAGTGTGCATCATAGGCAACCGTGTGGCCGAAGAACTCTTCCCTGGCGAAACCGATATATGTGGACAACGCATCCAACTCGATGGCATCTACTACACCGTCATCGGACTCTCCGGACGCACTGGCAACGGAATCAGCATCAACGGAAATGCACTCACCACGGTCGAAGTGCCCTTCACCACCATGCAGCGTGCCTACGGCTACGGCAACAAGATCGGAATGCTCACCTACACTGCACGTCCTGGCTACAAGATTTCGACGGTGCAAGACAAGGTGGAAGCCGTTTTGAAGCATGCCCACAGCATCCACCCCGACGACCCGCAAGCCGTGCTCAAGGTGAATGCCGAGGCCATGTTCACGCTCTGGTGACGGTGCGTGAGCGAACCACCGAGATTGGCATCCGCCGCGCCATCGGTGCCACACCGCGCGACATCCTGCGCCAGATACTCAGCGAGAGCATGATGCTCACCCTCTTGGCGGGCATGAGTGGCATCACGCTGTCTGTCCTAATTCTCCAAGTAGTCGAAACAGCCGTTGGAAGCAGCAGCGACCCAGCCGGCGCCGGAGCCTCGTTCCAAATCAGTTTCTGGCTGGCTATCGGTGCAGCACTGCTCATCGCCCTGCTCGGCATCCTCGCCGGACTGGCACCCGCCTTGCGGGCCATGCACATCCGTCCTGTCGAAGCGATGCGCAGCGACGAATAAGAATTAAAAATTAATAATTAATAATTAATAATTAAAAATTAAAAATTAAAAATTAAAAGCCTGCCGGATGGCTTTCCCCTCCCTCATGGTCATGGGGAGGAGCAAGGGGGGTGGGTCAGAACTTACACCCATATAGACGGGCAAAAGGGTACGGATGGGCGAGTGCTGCTCGGAAATGACGCCGCGCTCCGACTCAAAAACTCATAAACTTAAAAACTCACATATGAACAAAATTCTAAAATGGATTGGCGTTGCACTGCTCGCCTTCATCTTCCTCGGCACCTTCGTCTTCCTCTACCAGAAGTCGCAACCAAAGATTACGCTCTACGAAATCAACGCCCCAAGCGTGCTCGACCTCGAACGCACTACTGTCGTGACTGGCAAAGTCGAACCGCGCGACGAAGTGAACATCAAGCCGCAGATCTCTGGCATCATTGCCGAGCTCTACAAGCAGGCAGGCGAGATGGTAAAAAAAGACGAAGTGATTGCCAAAGTGAAGGTCATACCCGACATGTCGAGCCTCAGTTCGTCGGAAAACCGCGTAAAACTGGCACAGATCAACCTCAAGCAGGCGACCACCGACTACGAACGTATGCGCCGGCTTTGGAACGACAAGGTGGTGAGTGCCGAGGAATACGAACAGAGCGAAGTGAAATACCGCCAGGCACAGGAGGAACTGAAAAACGCGAAAGACGCCCTCAACATCGTGCGCGAAGGCGTATCGCTCTCCAATGCACAGATGTCCACCACGCTGATCCGCTCCACCATCGACGGCCTCATCCTCGACATTCCTGTCAAGATTGGTAACTCCGTCATCCTCTCCAACTCCTTCAACGACGGCACCACCATCGCCACCGTGGCCAACATGCAGGACCTCATCTTCCGCGGCAATGTCGATGAAACCGAGGTCGGACTGCTGCACGAAGGTATGCCCGTGAGCATCAGCATCGGAGCCCTGCCCGACGCCCACCTCGACGCCACGCTGGAGTACATTTCGCCGAAAGGTGTCGAGACCAACGGTGCCAACCAATTTGAAATCAAGGCCGCCATCCGGATTCCCCAAGGCATGACCCTGCGGTCTGGCTATTCTGCCAACGGCGAAATCGTGTTGGCAAAGGCACAGAAGGTGCTCACCATTCCCGAAGCCTCGCTCTCGTTCAGCGGCGACAGCACCTTTGTCTATGTCGTCACCGACAGCACCTCGCGTCCGCAGCAGTTCCAGCGTCGCGCCATCACCACCGGCATCAGCGACGGCGTGAACATCGAAGTGAAGAGCGGGCTGAAGAAGAGCGAACACGTGCGCGGCATCGAAATCGTAGCACAACAATAAGTATCCTATGAAAAAACTCATCAAACTCGTTGTACTCGGTACTTTGTACTTTGTACATCTCCCCAATGTGGCTGCCCAGTCCTGGACCCTCCGCCAGTGCATCGAGTACGCCATTGCCCACAACATCACCGTCAAGCAACAGCAAGTTGCCGTCCAGAATAGCGAAGTGCAACTGAGCACCGCCCGCAACTCGCGGCTGCCCTCGCTCAGTGCCTCGGCCAACCAAAGCTTCAACTTCGGACGTGGACAGACCATCGACGGCACATACGTCAACCGTAACACGCAGAACACAGGTTTCGACCTCGGCACACAGATTCCGCTCTTCACAGGATTCCAGATTCCAAACAATATCGCCGCACGTCGTCTCGACCTGCAGGCAGCCGTGGCCGACCTGCAGCGTGCCCGCGAAAACATTGCCATCCAAGTCACCTCTGCCTACCTCGATGTGCTCTACCAAAAGGAGATGAGGGGAGTGCAGGAGCGGCAGGTGCAACTCAGCCAGTCACAGCTCGACCGCTTGCTGCGTCTGTTTGAAAACGGCAAAAAGAGCGAAGCCGACGTGGCTCAGGCTCGCTCCACCCTCGCCAACGACCAGCTCGCACTCACCCAACAGCAGAACCAGCTCCAGCTCTCGCTGCTCGAACTCAGCCAACTACTCGAACTCTCCTCGCCCGAAGGCTTCGACGTGGAAGAACCTGTCCTGCCAGCCGACGGCGGCAACGTGAGCGCACCGACCAACATTCCCGACGAAGTCTTTACCATCGCAGCCGAGCAACGGCCCCAGATCCAGGCCGAACGCCTGCGACTGGAAAGTGCAGAGCGCAACGTCAAGATTGCCCAGGCCGGCCACTACCCCACCCTCTACCTCAGCGGAGGCATCGGCACCAGTTTCTACAAGACGAACGGATTCACCGCCGACCCCTTCTTCCGTCAGCTGAAGAACAATCTCAACAAGTACATCGGTTTGTCGCTCTCCATCCCCATCTTCAACCGTTTTCAGACACGCAACCAGGTGCGTCAGGCCCGTCTGCAGGTCGAAAACCAGCAGCTGTCGCTTGAAGCTACGCAAAAAGCTCTCTACAAGGAAATCCAGCAGGCTTACTACAACGCACAGAACGCTCGCCGACAGCTGGAGTCCAGTGCCGTGGCCGAAGCAGCAGCCGAGTCGGCATTCGAACTGATGCAAAAGAAGTTTGAGAACGGCAAAGCCAACGCCACCGAGTACGAAGAATCGCGCACCCGCCTGCTCCGTGCCCAGGCCGACCACCTGCAGGCCAAGTACACAGCCATCTTCCGCCAGAAAATTCTCAACTTCTACCGCGGCGAACCGCTGTATTGACAGTAGAATACAAGACTGCCCCCGCATTTGCCTCAAGCAGAAGACAAATGCGGGGGCGTTATTTATCAATGATTACTCAAAAACCTAAAAACTCATAAACTCAAAAACTCAATTACTCAGCACCGTCTTAATTCATCCAAGCCGTCTTCGCCGTTCCGTCGCTCATGCGGATGATGTTCAGCCCTGGCTGCAAGCCGTTCAGGCAGCGTCCGTTCGGGTCGTAAACTCCTTGAATCTCCTGTCCCTTCAATCCATCAGTCTTCACATCCTTGATTCCCGTCGGAATGCTGTCGATATTCATGAACTCACTCCACGGTGCAGTGCTCTCATAGAGAGATAACGATTCTTCGGGAACGAACAATGTGCATGTACTTAGGTCGATACCGCCAAACACTGAAGAATCACACACAGGCGGTTCAACAGCATCGCAAATGACGGTCGAAATGGATGTACATTGCGAGTATTTGCAAATTACTTTATATCAACGATTTGCGATTTAAACGGTAGAAAAGTGACTATGAGGATTCAGTATATAGATGAAAAGATAAAGATTTAACGTTTTTAACTTTATTTTAGGTTCGTAGGACTCTTTATTTCTTTTTCTTCATTTTTCTAATTTCTTTATTCTTTCCAACTTTCTTTTGTAAATAGACCTGATAACCATGAGCTTTTTGGGCAAGGAGTTTTTCCGCAATTCTCTGTTTTTCCTCTGCAGTCATTCGCTTCTTGGTTTCATTTTTATATTCATCCACCATCTCCTGCAACTCTGGCATCAACTGATAATTTCGTTTATTCACCTCCTCGGCAAAAGCAAAGAAATCTTTTGCCCTCTTTATCCTCACCACATCGAAGTTTGGGGTTGTATCGATTACCTCCACACCTGCATCTTTAGTCAAATATTTATGATATACATCTCCCAAATCTTTCTTTAACTTCGTAATGTTTTTATCATGCATATTTAATCCCATTTCCGACAAGTTTCTTATCATCTCCCAGTTTGTGTCAAGCACGTGGGCCAGAAAGGGATTGTCAAAAAGATTCACAAAACCTTGCTTTTGATCATCAAATTCGCCAATCTCTGCCATTAGGTTAATAAGCAGCTCTGGTCTTGTAACAAAATTCCTGTGAATTCCCATTTCTTGTGCGCTTTTTATGCTTTTAGTCGTTCCTGTAACCAAATATGCATTAGCTCTAAGCAACTCGCCAGTGTCTGAATTCTTTATTCTCTTATTCAGTGATAAGATTGACAAATATAGTCTTGCATCAGTCCTTGATAAAGTTTTTGCTTCTTCATCGCTACGCCATTTGTCACTATCTGTATATAGTGTTCTATGATATATCTTTTTTGTCAGTTCTTCCATATATTTCTGATATTCTTGATTAACTTCGAGTTTGTCGTCATTGTCTGGTTCAATTCTAAGCTGATCACGAATCACTTGCTTCATAAAATCCAAAGGATCGTCATCACTTAGAAAATTATTGTTCATATATTGTTTAATAGTTTGACGATGACTATTTTCTAAATCATACAAGCAAAAATCTTTCACAAACACATTGTTCGCTCTCAACTCTATAGCCTCTCGTTTCACAGCATTAAGCATCTTTGCAAAACGTCTGTAGTTTCCTTCTGCAAATTGAGCATGTTTTAGTGCCTCTATTACTACATCTTCTGGGATAATCAACTGACACCCCACCTTGCGTAATACTCTCAACAGCCGCTGATAGCTTCTGCTCTGTTTGGGATGAGACACAAGACAATATAATAGAAAATCAGTATCTAAAACAAATTTCTTATCTTTAAGGTTTTGTGCTTCAAGTTCACTCAGTTGAGGATCCAAACGCATCACTTGGGTTCCTATGAATATTTTAACCCATAGTGCCATTATTGCAGCTTGTTCCTGTGTGGGATATTCTAATAAATCCGATAACACCCCCACTAACGCCTCCCCCTTTTCTTCTGACAAATTATTCATTGCGGTTTTCACGATATCTTCATCGTCCACAATGTCAGTTGCTGCTTTAACTTCTTTGCTCACAAATGACTCAAACCCATACATGCGTACATACAAATTGAGCGCATTCTTAATGTTCTCTCTCATTTGTGCGCATTCCTCTACACTGAGTTTTTCTTCTAATTGTCGTTCAGTATTTTCAATAATCTCATTAAAAACTGCCTCTGTTCTTTCTCCTATATTGCTATCTTCCTCTCTCATCTTCTCAGCAATCTTCTCATGAGGTACTAATCCATTATTCTTGGGGATTAACAGACCTTCCTTTGTTAGTTTTTGCATGGCTCTCCTTATAATCTCATGGTCATAATCTTTAGAAAACCGATCATAGAACACATCGTGCACATCCTTCACTGTCCATTCACGGCTATCACTACATATAATTGCAAACACACTCTGAAGGAACATATCCTTCCTTCCGTCGCTTAGCGATGCATTTCTATTAAGAGAAAAGAGCATTGAGCATTCTAACATCGCCTTTGTCAATTTGTCCTGAGTGGCTTCCGAAAAAGATTCTATAAAAGATTTAGCCATATTATATACAATTAGAATATTTCTTTTTGATATTGAGAATAAATGTCATATGCTAATATTATGCCATATATAAAAAGTCCGAGAGTGATAAAAACGATAAACGCTGCAACCCACATTGTAATACATCCCTCTGGCAGATATTTAATGATTGTAGTTAAAACGAATAAGCAAAAGGATATAACAAGCCCTATCATAACTCGTTTATTTAAATTACGGAGTCGTTCAATAGAATTGCTTATTGCTGTAGCTCGATTCATCAAGGCATATTCTTCTGATTGCTTTATACTATTTAATTCCTCCACTTTACCACTCAAAGATGCATATAACAATGTCATCACGGAAACTAAAATTCCCATGATTGCTAGATGAATGTTCCACACATCACCTACTAAAGAAGCCCAAAAACCTTCCATATCTTTTACATATTATATGATTACGGTCTTATATTAATATCCTTCACCACCCACACTCCATCATTATCCTTGCCTTCACGTTTCAGAACACCTTTCTTCTGTAAAGTGGATAAGTCACGTTCGATAGTGCGTTGGCTCACCGACAAAGTCTCCGACATTTGTTTGCCGGTGATTGTCGGAGATTCTTTGATGAGATTGAGGATTTTCTGCTGACGCTCAGTGAGTTTCGTCTCCGACATGTCTCCGTCATGGTCTCCGACATTCGGGGTGTCGGAAGAGGCGAAGATGATGGTCTGGAATTGGGTCGGAGTTGATTTGAATAATGGTTTCAGTTCGTCCTTATAACCTTCCAAGGCTTTGGTCTCATTGCAGATGCGTGTGAGTCCGCTACCACGCTTCTCCATATAGTCAAGTTGAGCCATTACGTTTGCAAGTATGGGATTGCGCCTTTCTGAAGACACATCTTTGATGTCCAAATCCTGTATCAGCATACCATTGTACATTCCACCAGGAGATGTGAGAATAAGCCGATCTTCGTAAATGTCAAGATGAACTTCACTACCCATTACGGTGTAGTCGCGATGGATGAAATGGTTTACCATAGCCTCCAAAACGGCACGTTCTGCATACTCAGGTTTGTTCTTTCGTCCATCAGGCAGTTTCTCCCATCCTCTCTTGGTGTTTGACTTCACAAAACTCATGGCTTCACGAAGCAACATAAGGACATTGCCTGTAAACTCCGCATCGTTGATGGCATCGCCCTTTTCCGTTCCATCCCATCGGGTACAATAAAGACGAGACTGCCATAAAGGACAATCATCGGCGAACAATGCGCCAGCATTCGTTAGATTCCCTGTGCCAGTTACCAGTCCAAACGACAAGAGATATTTCTTGTTCCATTCCTGTTTAGTGCGGTCTTTGAACGAGTTCGCCAATATCGTAAAGGAATAGTCCTCTGCTTTATAGTCTGTGTGAAGGGAATCAAAAGTTTTGTTGGACCCTTTCAGTACCAAGCGAACCATCTGTTCTGCCGTGGCAGGAAGACTCTCATCACCAACACGGACAAATGCTATGCGCTGACCATCCCCAACGTAGTAATACGGAGTATAATGCCCTGCATTGACTTTGAGTTGCAAAATGTGTAAACCGTCTATATCATGGGGAATCATCTCCACCTCTGGCAGAGGATCCATGTAATCCAGAATCTTACTACTAATAGCTTCGCAAACATGCTGCACATCTTCAAGTCCTTTGACGATGCCATCATTATCAATGCCAAAGAAAAGGGAACCACCCAAGCCATTGGCAAAAGCGCTTACGCTCTTTAGCCAGCTCTTAGGTTTCTTTTCTTCAAGCATGACCTTGAAGTCGTATGCTGTACATTCTGCTATCAGAGTATTCAAATCCATTTGGCAGCTAATCTTATATTTTGGTCGCAAAGGTACAAATTATAATCGAGAATGAGGCATAGATTTGCCGTTTCGCGCGTATTTAAGCAAATTTTGCCTAAAAATGCAACCATATGGGGCTAAAAGCTATGTCAATTGAAGAAATATGTGTACCTTTGCAAAGCATTATGGCTAAAGCCATCTTTGCTAGACATATTGCTCACATCCTGCCAAATTACCACACCGAAAGGATTAGAGAGCAAATAACCAATCATCGTGAAGTCGCGCCATAGGCGTAGACTTCCCCGTAGATGATTGGAGGCTGTGGTAAGCCTGGCAGGATTATGGTGGCGGTCTGCGCCTTTTTATAATGTTCGTAAAATGCTGAGTATAACTATGCATCAGACAATGTTTAAAAATATTAGACCTACAAAAATATCGATTAAAATGGTTGACCACATCAAATATGTATGTGCATTGGTTGCTATTCTATCAATGGTACTTATATCTTGTGATGATAGAATAAAGTACATTGACTCCTATGTAATAGAAAAGAATGGCAAATATGGATTGATTGACTCTTTAGGAAATGAAATTTTGCCACCTGCTTACTTACAGGTTAGGAAAATCAATAATTCTGGGTTAGCTATTGTGGTATTGGATACCATCATCAGTCATAATAATGAAAAGCGAAATACTTGGTCTCTATTATTACAACCTCATGATACATTGAAAGTAAAGTATTCATACGTGAATCATGAAGGAAAGTTTCAATTCCCAGAACCGTTTGTCGGATGTGAACTTATTAGAGAAGGTGTGAATGCTGATAATCTATTATATGAATTTTGTATCAACCATACGTTTAATTGTGGTTTAGCAGTCATTACAGATTCTATTTCACTGCTTAATGGATATATTAACATATCTGGCGATACTGTCATCCCCATAAGCTATGTTAAGGCCTCTTATTTTTCTGAGGACATCGCTCCTGTATTAACAAAAGTAGAGACAGATTCTGTGAACCATTCAATTGTGGAGAATACAGGGAAATATGGTTTTATAGATAAAGCTGGAAATAAAGTAAGTGATTTTAATTTTTCCTATCTGACCCCTTGTCACTACAATCGAGCTATTGCAGAGATTATTTACAATATAGAAATCGGAGAGGTCGAAACTATAGATGGTGAAATAACGAAAGAAGGCAAGTTGGTAAAGAAAAAAATAGAACGTAAGGGCGGTGACACTGAAACGGGTTGGGCTACATATCTGGTTGACGGGAAAGGTCAAATTATTGAGAAACTAAGTGTTGCAAATCGTTACAACAACTTCACTGAAGACAGTTTAGCAGTCATTGAGCCTAATGGCTTAGGAGCGTTCTTCGGTATGGGTTATAATTTTCTTGATTATGATGGCTCTATATACAAAACGGACGGCAAACTATCCGATGATGAAAAAATATATATAATGGACAATAACCACATGTGTAAGGGGCACATGTCTGATGATTTTGTCAAAATGGCAGTTACTTATTTCTCTGAGGGTTATGCTGGCGTTATGGTTGGAAATAAAGAGTGGGTATTCGTTGACAAAAATATGATGGTATGGCAGCCAGAAGAAGAACCTTATCAAAATATTTTGCCATTCTCATTTGGCTTAGCTGCAGTGAAATATAAAGGAAAATGGGGGTATGTTGATAAGGACTTTAATTATACCATCCCATTAAAATACGATTCTTGTGGAATTGCTGGCCGTAATCTATGCAAAGTGTACAACTCTATACGAGAGCCTTTCATTACAAGTTATATCAACAGGAAAGGTGAAGTAGTTTGGCAAAATACAGAATATATAAGTAGTTTTAGCCAAAAGAACAAAGCCAGTAATGCTAATTATGGAAAATGGAGAAATATCGATTACAAATATGAGCCTAAATCAGGTTCAATTGCATGGTATGTTGCATTATGTGTAATAGCTTTCATATTGCTTGTAGGATTTTGGTGTTACAAATTATTGAGAAAAAGAACATCAAAGAGTATTCCTTTAACTAATGCCCAACTGGTTGAAGAGAAAGCTGAAGCACCACAAACAGAAGAAATAATAGAAGAATCGGTTGTAAATGAACCAGAAAATGAGAATCTGAGAATGGAGGATAAACACTTAGATAGTATTAATTTTAGTGAAACTTCTGACAAAGAAAGTACAAGCTTTTACTATCAGATTCACGAAAACAACCATGAAGATACTAACAATACCCAACAAGATTTTGAAGAAGAACTGCATGCATCCAGAAAAAATGAAAAAGAGAAACATGAGACTGAGCAAAACGGTTCTATGAGCACATTTGTTAAAATCATTGTGACAATTGGAGTTGTGTTTTTGTTTTTTATAGTTTTCGGGGCAATTGTTGGAATTAGAGGTGGTTCTGGTCATTCGACACCAGGCTTCTTAGGACTCATCGTCTTTGCTGCTTTAATTGGTGCCTTGAGAGCTATATGGAAAGGGAAAGGAAAAAAGAAAGAAGACAACAGTTCCATTTTACAAGAATAATTGAAATATGTTCAAAGACTATTACCAAATATTAGGTGTTCAATTGACATCCTCTCGTCAAGACATAAAAAATGCTTATCGACAATTGTCATTAAAATGGCATCCAGACAAGAATCCTGGTTTTGATGTAACTGAAATAATGCAAGATATCAATGAGGCCTACAAGATATTATGTGATGAAGAAAGCAGGGCGAGATATGATATAGAGTACCAGATTTTCGATTGTCAAAGAAGAAACCATCAGATTAAGAAATGGCAGGCGAGAGAGGAATATTGGAACTATGACTATGATGTAAAAGATGACAACTTAAAAGATGACATCGAAAGTGCCAGAAACTATGCAAGGAATCTAGTACGAGATTTCCTAAATGGACTAAAAGAAACATCAAAAGTTGCAGCCAAAGGAGCATGGGAAGGTGCTTATGGGTACATAATTGCTGGCATTTTTCTAACAATCATATTTGGACTAATTCGAGCCTGCATATAAAAAAAGAGAAAGTGTGACTTTTCGAACACACCTCCTCTTTGAGGTTAAGCTATGGCTTGGAATACTACTTTTGTCGTGTAATCTCCTTTGGAATCCGTTCCGCCAAAGCTCTCAATAATGACAGGGAATAATCCTATCTCAGAACACAAAACATTGAGGACATGAGCAATAACATCCCTTGCCATATCCCTAGGCCTTCCTCTGAATGGAAATCCCTTACACTTCGCCACAATAATGGCATCCCTCACTTGCTCGAATTCTTTCAAGCCTCTCAAACATGCTTCACTTATGAAACCATTGATATATGTTATCTCCATATTTATTATTGCCACTAATATTATAGTGACAGTACAAAGATACATACTATTTTGCAGAGTCACAATAGGCTAACTAAAATCCTAAGCAGATATAACTATTTTACTAATTGCAATGGGCTATGTTATTGGATCCAGTGGAAATACACATAGAAATCAATCTCCATTGCAATCGTTATGATTGAAAGTAGGGAAAGGGAACCAACCACATAGAACAGGTTCGTGGAAATCCAAAAAACATCGTTGTTCTTCACGATGTCTGTGAGTCGTTGGCTATGCTTCTGCCAACTATCTTCCTGCTGTTTGTGGTGGTCGTCAAGTGTCTGTTTCTCTTGCTCCATCCATTGGTCATGAAGTTCGTGCATCTTCTGCCAGTCAGCATCTGAGACATTCACCGACACCTTCAACACATTCACCGACACCTTCAACTTTGTGGGCGCATCTTCCATGACTTGGTCGATGTGTTCAACAATCGGATTAACTATGCAAAAGTAGTGAAATAATTCGGATTACACAAATGAAAAGGAGAAAAAAATGAAAGAGAGAACATAAGCATCAAAAGCATCAAAAGCAGAAGAAAGTCTTTTTTCGATGTTTTTCGGGGCATTCCTTTG
Organism: uncultured Prevotellaceae bacterium; assembly: GCA_900319385.1. Taxonomy (GTDB): domain Bacteria; phylum Bacteroidota; class Bacteroidia; order Bacteroidales; family Bacteroidaceae; genus UBA3839. The sequence goes on from ONOG01000014.1 coordinate 29,455, forward strand.
GTTTTCCGCCCGTTTCATCGTATCTTCGCAGTTGGAATTATCAACACATAAACCAAACACCTAATGAAACGACTCATCGGCATTACCCATTCCACCCAGCCATTGGAATGGCTGGCTACCACTGACAAGCCCTGCTGGGGCTTCCTGCCACGAATTTGTCACCTCTCCCCCAAGTCGTACTTCGTACTTTGTATCTTGTACTTCTTTTCACTTTTCACCCTCACCGCCTCTGCCCAGTTTGTCACCATCGAGAACGGACGCGAATGGGTGGACACCGAAGGCTATATCGTTCAGGCGCACGGCGGCAACTTCCTGCACAAGGACGGCGTGTGGTACCTCGTCGGCGAGGATCGCAGCCGCACGTGGATGCCGGATGTCAATCTGTACAGTTCGACCGACTTCGTAAACTGGAAGTTTGAACGGAAGATCATCCAGAACCGCAAGAGCCATCCCGACCTCGGAACCAAGCGTATGATCGAGCGTCCCAAGCTGCTCTACTGCGAGGAGACGGGAAAGTACGTGGTGTGGTGCCACTGGGAGGCTCACGACTATTCGGCCAGTGAGGCTGCCGTGTTCGAGTGCGACTCGGTGAACGGCGACTACCAGTACGTGTGGAGCGGACGTCCGATGGGCACGAAGTCGCGCGACTGCAACGTGTTTGTCGATAACGACGGCACAACGTACTTCATCTCGACGACGGACGAAAACACCAATCTCGGTCTCTTTATGATGATGACCGACTATCGGCGCGTATTCACGAAGACAGTGCTCTGCGAAGGGATGCGCCGCGAGGCACCCGCCATCGTCCACATCGACGACACGTACTACATGATTTCGTCGGCCTGCACGGGCTGGGACCCCAACCAAGCCAAGCTATCGACAAGCAACCACCTGCACATGAACTGGACACCGCTGCGCAACATCGGCGACCGTATCGCCTACGACACGCAGGCCTCGTCCATTCTCACCATCCGCGGCACGGAGCAGACCGTCTATCTCTACGTCGGCGATCGCTGGATGGACCCCTCGCTGCCAGAATCGAAGATTATCATCCTGCCCATCGAATGGCGCAACCCACTGACAGGCGAACTCTCGCAAACAAAAGATGAGAACCATCCGGAGATGGTTCTCAACTACAGGGATTCGTTCAAGATAGACTTTGAACGCGGGGTGTGGAAGTGAAGAAGGTCAAGCTAAAAAACCAGCTTCCCGCCAGTCGGCCAGCAGTTTTTCGCAGTCGCGGCGGGCTGTTTCTTCGTCCACTTCGTAGTTGTCGGTCAACACTTTGACCATGTCGTCGAGGGTAAAATCCTTGCCTTCGACGCCATGCCACACGTCGGCAGCCGACTCGTTCATGCTGATGACCTTGGTAAAGTCGATGTTCTCCAAGCCATGACCGATGACAATGTTCTCTCCGCAAATGTCGCGAAGTTCAAATCCTTCCTTGATCTTCATGTATGTGAGTTTTGGTTTTTTGAGTTTTTATGTTTTTAAGTCGGGACGCCCGCGCTCCGACGACTTTTAAGTTTCTTATTATCTTTTTCGCCACCGTGCAGGCAGTTCCCTCAACCAGAGCAGACGGTAGGCCGCCAGCAGATATCGGCGAACGGGCAGCAGAGCTGGCCACACACGGCTGTAGATGCGCCAGAAGCGTGAGTCAGCAGTTTCCCATCGCTTTCCCTTCCGCTCAAATGCGCAGGCTATGCAGCGAATGTCGCGCAAGAGGCAACTCTCCGTGCCGCGTATGTTGCCGTCGCCGCGCAGGGTGACGCGTGCCTCGGGGTCGCTGGTGGGCGTCTTGACAGGCTGTCCCTCGGGCGTGTGAAGGGCATCGATGCGATGCAGAACGTAGTGACCTGGCTCTATCTCAGCCAGCACCACATCGCCCACTCTGTAGCTCTCAGCCTTTGCCAGTACGGCCACGTCGCGGCCGCTCTCAAGAAACGGACGCATACTGTTTCCCTTTGCCCGTATCGACACCTGATGTCCTTCGGCGACAAGGGAACACACATGCGGCAGGAACTCTGCATTGTTCAGCTGTACGACTCGCATCCTGATAGCTTATAATTTACAATCCAAGGTTATAAAGTGATGGTGTCGTGCGACAAGCGCACAGCCGCTTCGTCGGGCAGGTTCTCCAGATAGAACGTCGGCACGTGCTCCATGATGTGCGTCACGCCAGTCGTGATGCCGCCATAGATCCGTTTGTCCCACTTCATCACGCTGCACGAAGGCAACAGCGAGGCGAATGCCTCGACCACCGTCTGCCGACGAATCTTGTTGTAAGGAGCCTGCTTCAGCTGCACGAACGCCCCGATGGGAGCCTCGATGTTGCGGTAGCACGGCGTCTTTCCGCTCCACGGCGAACCGAACACCACGCCCTGACCATCGACGAAGCGCACGACTGGATTGTCGTCGTTCATCAAGTCCGTGCCAGGAATGTATTTCAGCCAGTTGCCCGTATGCGTACTCTTGCCCGTGCCGCTCACGCCGAGGAAGAGGTAACCACGGCCCTTCTCGCGCACCACCGAAGCGTGCATGAGCAGCGTATCCTGATCGGCAGCCGCAAAGGCATACATCATCATCAGTGCATTGTTCAGACCAAACGTGCGCATGGTCAAATTGCCATTCAGAGCCACCGTACCCCGACTGAAGTCGGCCGATGCCTCCAGCAGACAAGCCTGACGTCCGAGAAAGTCGGTGATGTGGATTTCGTACGAGCCGTCTTTCCTCAGATATACGCCATGGTTATTCCCGCCACAGTCGAACTGGCCGACCTCCTCGCCCCACTCCTTCGAGCGGAACGTATCATCGACCGTCAGCTCAAACAATACGGGCGCATCGTCCACCGGCACCTCAAACGGTGCGCTCGAAGGGATGATGCGCTCATCGTTCTTGCCGCCTTCGGCAAAGATGACCCGATACGGCAGGCGACCCACTCTATATTGCTTCTTCATGTCAGAAAGCCACGTTGTCGTAGTCAGGTTTGGTAAACTTGAAACTGTCGGCAGGCACCACAATCAGGTTGCTCGTGCCCATGTCCAGATAGCGTTTCTTCATCTTGTAGAACCGCTTCGACGTCTTGCTGCGCTTAGCTGCGTAGAACACGCAGGTCGTCTCGTGCTGCACGCCGTAGTGCTCCATCAGATAGTCCTTGAACTGTTGGCTGAAGTCTGCACGATACGGCAGGAACTTATACTTCTTCGTCAGCCGCAAGTGAGTCACCGGCAGCACCTCCGACAGATAGACCGTCGAGTCATTAAAGTTCGTCCCGACGCCGAAGATGTAAACCACGTCCGCCTCCGACGGCGCATGTTTCTTCTCCCATTCTTCCTGCTTGGCACGTTCCTTCTCGGCCTGTGCCAGTTGTTTCTCGGCTCGGCGCTCCTCCTTACTCTTTTTTGTCTCCTGCGCCGTAGCCGAAATCGGCAGCAGCAGCGCGAGCAACAAGGTGTATTTCAGTATCTTTTTCATTGTCCTGTACATTTTATCATGCAAAGGTACGAACAATAATTGAGAATTGAAAATCGAGAATTGAAAAAGCGCAGCATTATAACATTCTTTGACGTTCAAGAAGAGAAACACTGCTATAGGTCGAATATTCATGACGTCTCTCAACTGTTAACCAAACAAGGAATTCGTCATTTAAATGAAGAAAAAGTACAATCTCAAAATCGAGCACTTTTCTACCCACACCATGCGAAAGACTTTTGGTCGCAAGGTGTACGAGAGTGCAGGGACAGATGCGGCAATGGCACTGATGAGGGCCTCAGTAAAGGCTTAGAACAAGCAAGCTTTACTCCGTGGTTTGTAAATGAGATTGTAGAATCCTTTTGCAACACTTACAAGAAAAATCATAAATTGAGCGATGAACATTATTTTGTAGGTGATATAAATGAATTAAACAAAAGGATTGATGATTATAACGAGTTTTTAACAGACATTGCTCTTGTTTGTGGAGGGCCAAATTGAAAGTATGTTCCGATTGTTTGAGTTATATTAGAAAACTTTATAGAGATATAGATTATATGACACAGAGTATGTCTGATTACAGGGCTTCTATAGTAAATTACAAAATTGCCATAGAACCATGTGGTTTGTCATTTAAGCAGATTTCCTCAGAAATAAAGTTGCCTTATGTTTAGTGGTTTTTGTGTTGCTAATTTGGATGTTTTTTCATTAATTGCTATCTTTGCACACCATAACAATAAATAGATCTTGGACATGAAGAAAATAATTCTTTTTTTACTTATTCCTTTAGTTGCTGTTTCGTGTAATAATAAGAGCAGCAAGGATAATGGGACAATCAATCAAACACAAGAAATGTTGCAAGGTGCTTGGTACACAACCACATTAGAAGCAAATGGTCAAGTTATAAACACAAACGAGCATCCTGACGCCCTTTCTTCATTCGTGTTTAAAGATGACAAGGTTAAACTCATTCAACTTGGAAATGATTCGGAAAATGTAGGTGTTTTCAAATTAAGTAACGATACTATTTATATCTATGATATTATTAATAACACTAAGGTAATGTCAATAAAGATAGATAAGGTTACTGAGAAGAATTTAGATATTACTATTCTTGGTCAAAATATTAAAATGATGATGAAGAGAATGGATGATGAAAATGAATTAAACAAATAGAATTATGAAATTAATTAGTCCGAAATTAGTAGGTTTTATCATTTGTGTATCATTGGTATCAATGTTTGGCTGCACAAATGGTTTAGAAAGTGAAGCGAAAAAACAGATGGAGGAAACCATGAAAGAACTCGCAAAAGACCCTTCATCAATTCAGATAAGCAATGTGGAAACAATGTTCTCAGATGATTCTATATGTATACTTCATTTTAAATTCAGCGGTAAAAACGGTTTTGGCGGTGTATCTTCAGATGAAATGGAATATGTCTATCTAACATATCATGATTCTGAAAACGAATTTATAACCAAAGAGACCGTATTTGAACTTGACAAACAGACTTCAATTCTTCAAAAAGCACGAGATTCGTATAGAAAGAAAAAATGGGATAATGACGAAAACACAAAATTATCTGATGAAGATAGAAAGGCTTGGTATATACATTTTGAAGCAGAATTATATATGATAATAAACGGAAGAGAGGTTGGCAATACAACACCTTCAAAATATGATTTAGACACATGGTAAATTAACAACATTCATTTTTGATTATTTTTGAATATTGTAATAATAGCGGAAAAGCCTTTACTGATAGGCGTTTCCGCTTTTTTGTGTGTGTTGAGGCTTTTAAACAGATTCACTTATATTAAAATAGTGTGATTTTTGAGTGTTATTGTTGGTAAAACTATAATTATAAAATCACATTTTTATGTCAATAGACTATTTATAGTAATAATGAATATCACTGGTCAATGGCTCAAGACGTTTGTCAAAGTGCAAGCCTGTACGTCTGTAGGTTGTTCCGAGAGCAGAAATCTGAAGTGCTTCATTATCATTATCTGCCCTACAAATCAGTTTTCTCAACAAAGCCTCATTGCCAGGTTCAAGAATGTGGTCGGCGACACGCCGTTCGAGGTCTTCAAGCAACTCTTGACGAGTGGAAGACATTGTTTCATAGGTCATAGTCAATGTGATGTTTTAAAACATCAGCACTTATCCCTGCTAAGGCACAAGACAACCTCCAGACATAGAAAAAGCGTAGACGCTTATCCATATCTGGAGGCTGTGAGAAGTGCCCTGTTGAATGATAAGTGATGCCTACGCCCTAAGCGCAGACATTAACACTTATTCATATTCAACATTTCTTAGAAGTTTCTCACATTTCCAGATATGCAGAATAAATTGCTAATGTATGTAATATAATCGTTTCGTATGTTCTGCACGCCAGCCCTGCTCTCAGGATATCGAAGTCGTGCTCAAGTGCAAAAGTACGAAAAAACTGAGGAAGAAAAAAATATTTGGACGAAAAAGAATGTAGAGTTGCATCATGCCCTTGTTATAGTTATACAAAAAGAGACCGCAACGGTCTCAGGCGAGATGGGTTGCAGTCTCAGTTACTGGTTGGTTTTGAGAAAAATGGAGGGCTATCCGAGATAACCTTTCAGCAGGCGGCTCCGGCTACTGTTGCGCAGGCGGCGAATGGCTTTCTCCTTGATCTGACGCACGCGCTCACGGGTGAGGTTGAAGCGGTCGCCAATCTCCTCCAGCGTCTTTTCCTGTTCTCCGATGCCGAAGAACATGCGGATGATTTCCTTTTCGCGGGGAGTAAGCGTGTCGAGCGCACGGTCGATCTCTTTGGAGAGTGATTCGTTGACGAGCGAACGGTCGGCCATGGGGCTGTCGTCGTTGACCAGCACGTCGAGCAGCGAGTTGTCCTCACCTTCGACGAAGGGTGCATCGACGCTGATGTGTCGGCCTTGCACCTTGAGCGTGTCGGCAATCTTATCGACGGGCAGTCCGAGCTCGTCGGCAATTTCGTCGGCACTGGGGCGACGTTCGTTCTCCTGTTCGAACTTTGAGAGAGCCTTACTGATTTTGTTGAGCGAGCCGACCTGGTTGAGTGGCAGACGGACGATGCGCGACTGCTCGGCGAGGGCCTGAAGGATGCTCTGTCGAATCCACCATACGGCGTAGCTGATGAACTTAAATCCACGCGTTTCGTCAAATTTCTCGGCTGCCTTGATGAGGCCCAGGTTGCCCTCATTGATCAGGTCGGGAAGGCTGAGTCCCTGGTTCTGGTACTGTTTTGCCACAGAAACGACGAAGCGGAGATTGGCACGCGTCAGCTTCTCAAGAGCGCGGCGGTCTCCCTTGCGGATACGTCCGGCAAGTTCGACTTCCTCTTCGACTGTGATCAGATCTTCACGTCCGATTTCCTGCAGGTACTTGTCGAGCGATGCAGATTCACGGTTCGTGATGCTCTTCGTAATCTTTAATTGTCTCATTCTCTCTACTGCTACATTCTAAGCAGTCTGCAAAGATACAACATTTTTTGCAGAATGCCAAAAGAATTAACGTAAAATTCGCGCGCTTATTGTAAAAAATAAAGAGAAAAACATGGCGGACGAGACGTTCCGCATTCCGACACGGCTGCCAGGACGTCCACACTTCGGACTCAGCTGATGCTTCCCCAGTTGATGTTGGTCTTTCGGAGTTCGCGCAGCCGTTGCCAGAGGATGGCGTTGACGGGGGCGGCCTCGGCAGGGTCGTTATCGACGACGTACTGGGCATCGTCGCGTGCCATTTGGAGAATGATGCCGTCCCTGGCAAGGTTGGCAATCTTTAGGTCGAAGCCGATGCCGCTCTGCTGCGTACCTTCGAGGTCGCCAGGCCCACGAAGCTTGAGGTCCTGTTCTGCAATTTCGAAACCGTCGGTCGAATCGACCATAATCTGGATGCGGCGGCGGGTGTCGTTGCTGATTCCTGGTTTGGTGACGAGGATGCAGAACGACTGGTCTGCCCCACGTCCCACACGGCCACGCAGCTGGTGCAACTGGCTGAGGCCGAAGCGTTCGGCGTTCTCGATAACCATGACCGAGGCGTTGGGCACATTGACGCCGACTTCGATGACGGTGGTGGCGACGAGAATCTGCGTTTCGCCCGAGGCAAAGCGCTGCATCTCGACGTCCTTCTCGGCTGGTTTCATCTGTCCGTGAACCTTCGAGACGCTGCAGTCGGGGAATGCCTCGCAGATTTGCTTGTAGCCGTCCTCGAGATTTTTGAGGTCCATCTTTTCGCTCTCCTTGATGAGCGGATAGACAATGTAGATTTGCCGGCCCAATTCGAGCTGACGGCGCATTCCTGCATAGAGGGTACGGCGGTGGCTGTCGTACTGATGGATGGTCTGGATGGGCTTACGTCCTGGCGGCAATTCGTCGATGACGCTCACGTCGAGGTCGCCATAGAGCGTCATGGCCAGTGTACGGGGAATGGGCGTGGCGGTCATGACGAGCACGTGGGGCGGCGTCAGGTTTTTCTGCCACAGCTTCGCACGCTGCGCCACACCGAAGCGGTGCTGCTCGTCGATGACGACCAAACCGAGGTGGGCGAACTGCACATTGTCCTCGATGAGGGCATGCGTGCCGACGGTGATGTTCGTTTGGCCGGTGATCAGTCCGTCGAGCACCTCCTTGCGACGTTTCCCCTTCACGCTGCCGGTGAGCAGTTGGACCGTGACGGGCATGTCGCCCAGAAATTTTCGGAGCGTCTCGACATGCTGTTCAGCCAGGATTTCGGTGGGTGCCATGATGCAGGCCTGATAGCCGTTGTCGATGGCGATGAGGGCGCACATCAGCGCCACGAGCGTCTTGCCACTGCCCACATCGCCCTGCAGCAGTCGGTTCATCTGGCGTCCGCTGCCCATGTCGGCACGGATTTCGCGGACGACACGCTTCTGGGCATTGGTGAGTGGAAAGGGCAGGTGGTTGAAGTAGAAGTCGTTGAACACCTGTCCGACGCGCGGAAAAAGGATGCCACGGAACTTGCGGCTGCGGTCCTTGACATAGCGCACGATGTTGAGCTGGACGTAGAAGAGTTCCTCGAACTTCAGCCGTGCCTGTGCACGCCGGAGCAGATCGGCAGACTGCGGATAGTGGATGTTGCGCAGGGCTTCGTCGCGCGAGAGGAAATGGTGTTTGTCCACCAGCCACTGCGACAGGGTTTCGGGCAGTGTCTGGTCGAGCATTTCGAGCAGTTTGGCCGTCAGTTTGGCCACCTGTGCCGAAGCCAAGCCGCGTTTCTTCATACGGTCGGTGGTGTGGTAGTGGGGGCGGAATGGGAAAACAGCCGCCGCCCCACCCCCTCCTGTGGCAGAGACGGTGTGAATCGCAGCCCGTGTCTCGGGGGCCAGCTCGACCTGCGGCAGGGCTTCCTGAAACAGGGTTCCGCCGCCTTCGCCCGCAGCAAGGGGCTGAGAGACGGCAGTGGGTGCCTCCTCCATCTCGGGGTGCGACACGCTGTAACGGCCCTTGAACGGCTGGGGTTTGCCGAAGACGATGTAGGGTGTATGGAGCTTGTACTGCTCGACGATGTATTTCGCACCTTGGAACCACACGAGATCGACGACGCCGGTACCGTCGCTGAAGTGTGCCTTGAGGTATCGCTTGCGGCCTTCGCCAAACTCTTCGAACGAGAGTATCTGTCCGATGAGCTGCACATAAGGCATCGTTCCGTTGATGTCGGCGATGCGGTAGAAGTGGGTGCGGTCGATGTATTTATAGGGATAATACGCGAGCAGGTCCCCGACGGTCTTGATGTCGAGTTCCTTGCCGAGCAGGTCGGCCCGCACCGGTCCCACTCCTTGCAGATACTTAATGTCCTGATCGAGCCTGAGCATTCCGACTGCGAAGTTACGACAAAAAGTTAAGAGTTGAAAGTTTCGCGAGTATTTTTTCCCACACAGAGCCGCAGAGAGCACAGGGTAGGTCCCTGTGCTCTCTGCGGCTCTGCATGGAAAAAACTGGCAAAAGCCGAATAAGACTTGCAAGTGTTCAGATGAGAAAATTCACTTCATCGCACACCAATCCACAGCTTCCGGCCGTCGTGCACGTAGATACCAGGGGCGAGGGAGCCAGGCGAGACACGGCGGCCTGCGAGGTCATAGGTCTCCCCACGTCCCACTCCGACAGAGGGGGTGTCGCTATTCACTTTTGACTTTTCACTTTCAACTTCTTCGATGCCTGTGGCTTCGCTCTCGACAAGCCGCACGAGGGTGATGCCGGCGAGGTAGCACCAGTTGTTGCCGTTCTCGGCTGCGGCACGCATGCCGAGCGTCAGCGTTTCGCCCTCGTCGAGGTTGACCACCAGGCTGTAGAGGCCGTAGGTGTCGGTCGTGACAGGAGTGCTGACGTCGGTACCGCTGCTGGTCGTCGCAAAAAACTCGGTGCCAGGCTGCGGGTTGCGGTCGTTGTCGCTGCCCGACCAGAGGTTGGCGGCGCAGAAGGCTGCGATGCCGTAGCGACCGGCTGGCAGCGAACTGATGTCCTGACGGAAGAGGTCGGTCGCCGTCGGTGCCGTGGCCGACCAGTAGGCCAGCCCAGTGCCGTTGTAGATGGCGGAGCCGAGTTTTGCCTCGGTGTAGCCGCCGGAGGCATTGCCAGGCTGTTTCGTCCAGTTGGCACCGCCGAATGCAGGCACCGACAGGGTGCGGTCCTCGTAGTTGTTCTCCAGGTCAAACGTGCCGTCGTACTGCATCACGACATTGTCGAGCGCAAACCAGTCGGCGTTGGTTTCGGCTGCAAACTGAATGAGGAAGGTGACAGCCTGCGGTTCAGACAGGGTGAACTGCATCGTGGCGTGCTGAGCAGTGCCGCCGTCGATGCGGGTCAGTTCCAGGGTCTGGCCGCCGATAGCAGCCGTGACGCCCGCCATGGTGCCGGACGTTTGGTAGTGGCTGCCACCTGAATTAAAAGTTCCGTTATAGTCGAACGTCAGTGTGTATTGACCTTCGGGCAGCACCTTCGTGCTTTGCGAGATGCTTTGTCCGCCGAGCGTCGCCGCCGAAGTCCAACCCACGAAGCACTCGAGGAAGTTGGAGAGTGTGGGGTCGTTCCACGAGTTGCCGCGATACCGAATCAGGTCGTTGCTGCTCACGGTCCATCCCGTCAGGCTTCCCTCTTCGAAATCCGCATTTTTGAAGAACAGGTTGCTCAAGTCCTTGGGCTTCTCGCTCAGCTCGACCTGCAGATCGACGGTGCCTGCCGTGCCGTTCGAGCGCACGATGGCGAGGGCACGTCCGCGGAAGGCGGTGGGGGTCAGGGTGCGGAAGCTCTCCATGTCGTTCGGACTGCCTGTGCAGCAACCGATGAGTTCACCGGCACCGATGTTGGTCACGTTCAACTGAGTCTCCGAGTCGCTCGTCACGACATTGCCTTCGTCGTCGATCAGTTCGAGCGTCACATAGACAAGGTCGTTGAGCTCGGCAGAGATCTGGTTCACATCGTCGTCGAACACGAGGCGCACGCCGGTAGCCTTGCCGGTGGTGCGGAGCACGAACTCCTCGCCTGCCACCTCGTTGCCCTCGGCATCGAGGTTGACCAGACGGAGCGTGCCAGGCTGGTAGGCGACGGTGAATCCGTACCAGAAAGTGTTGCCTGGCGTGCCTTCGCCCACAACGGCATCGTTGAGATAGAGGCGCACACGCGGGGCACGGCTGTAGGCATTGATGGTCACGTTCTGCCCTTCGCGGCCAGGATAGGTCCAGCACTGCTCTTCCAGTTGCCAGCCCCACCAGTTCCATTGCGAGGTGGTGGTCACGACAGCCATGGTCACCGGAGCCTCACGCCAGACGATATCTTTGTAGTACGACTGCGGCTTCTTCTGTCCGATGAGGTCGAGATCGCCGCAATGTCCGTTGAACCAAGGCCATCCGGCGAAGAATGGCGGTGCGGCGTCGGGCAGTGCGGCACCGATGCCTGCCTCGCCGAGATAGTCCATCGCCGTCCAGACGAAATCGCCGATGACGTAGGGATGTTTCTCGACCAGTGCCCAGTTCTCGCTCGCCTGCTTCGGATAGCTCTCCAGGCCGCACATCACGCGGTCGGGATATTTGCCGTGGTCATATTCATACTTATCATACATATAGTTGTAGCCACCTACGTCGAGGCTCTTGAAGGCGTTGTCCGACTGGGCATCCCAACTGCCGCTGGCAAAGTTCCACGCATCGCCCGCATCCCATCCACAGATGGCGGCAGTGATGGGGCGGGTCTTGTCGAGCGCCAGCACGTCGGCACGCAGGCGGGCAGCAGCCGCCTGACCGGCAGGTTCGATGCGGCCGGGAATCTCGTTACCGATGCTCCACATGATGATGGAGGGGTGGTTGCGGTCGCGACGAACCATCAACGCGATGTCGTCGTCGCTATGTGTGGCGAAGTAGTTGTGGTAGTCCTCGCGGTTCTTCTCCAGCAGCCACTGGTCGAAGCATTCGTCGATGACCATCAGGCCGAGCGAGTCGCACAGGTCGAGGAAGTGCTCCGACGGCAGGTTGTGACTGCAGCGCACGGCGTTGTAGCCGAGGTTTTTGATGAGGCGGAGCTTGCGCAGCTCGGCATCATCGAACGCTGCCGCGCCGAGCATACCGTTGTCGTGGTGTACGCAGCCGCCCTTCAGCAGCGTGTTCACGCCGTTGAGCAGGAATCCTTCGCTCGCCGAGAACGAGAGGGTACGGAAGCCGAAACGCTTGGTGAACGAGTCATATACACGGTCCGACGCGTCGGTCACCGAGACCGCAACCTGGTAGAGGTTCGGGGCGTCGGGGCTCCACGTCTTCGCATCCTCAAGTGTGAGCGTGAGATCGACGTCCTTCGCTTCGCCCTGCGGCACCTTGTCGAAGGGTACCGATGTCGAGGCCAGCGAATTTCCGTCCAGGTCCTGAATGTCCACATTCAGTTTGCCTTCGACTGCCGTGTTCCAGTCGTTGTGCACAGTGGTGCTGACCTTCACATAGCGGTTGTCCTCCGTCTGGACGAAGGTGTCCCATTCGTCGATATGCACACGACCCGTGCGCAGCACCCATACATGGCGATAGATGCCGCTGCCGCCGTACCAGCGCGTGTTGTTGCCCAGGTTCTGCACGCAGACCACTACGTTGTTCTCGCCCTCGTGCAGCTTGCTGGTCACGTCGAACTTGAAGGATGTGTAGCCATAAACGTTCTCGTAGCACATCGAGCCGTTGACATAAACCCAGGCGTGATAGTAGGCACCCTCGAAGTAGAGTTCGACACGCCCCTGAAGGTCCTGCGCCGTGACGTTCAGCGTCTTTTGGTACCAGCCTTCGCCACCGACGGTGAAACCCGTCTGATAGCCGCCGACACTGTTGGTCGAGAACGGACCGATGACGCGTCCGCCGGCCTTCTGCGCAGCCTCGGTCTCGACGCTCCAGTCGTGAGGCAAGTCAAGGCTGCGCCACGAAGCGACCGCCGAAGCATCGTCAACCGCTGCACGTCCGTCGCCGTACAGAAATTTCCACTCGGCGTCGATGCACTGCTTCCGCTGTGCCGACACAGTCAGGACGACACCGAAGAGCAGTCCGACCATCCACAAAAATGCTTTTCTGTTCATTTAGATTGATTGTTAGATGAAATTTATTTTTCGCTGCAAATTTACGAATATTCCGTCAATCCACCTTCCACTTTCCGTTCATAGTTTTGCAAAATTCGGTCAACCCCCCGCTATTTCACAGATGTTCGCCTATAGACGACCCATCATCTCTGCTACGTCAGACATCACGGGGTGGCATGGGTGCGGACAAGCAAGAACTACTCAAGTTCCGGAAGTTGTGATTCCGCGTATATCAAAGCATGATACCATGAATTGGTTCTAATTCAAGCTCCGCAAGTTGTATTTTTATCCACGCAGAGACGCAGAGTCGCACCTCGCGGTGGAGGGCTAAGGGTAAACATTGTCCCATAGGGACAAGTAGTGGTAGCCAGCCATGAAGCAACATCGTAGGATGTTGCGCAATGGCTGGTTTCCGTATGGCATGAAGAAGGCGTGCCGTAGCTACGCCGCATCAACCACATTGAGGTCGTGACTGCGTACCTACGGCACGCAAATTCCTCTCTATCCGCTCACCAACCATTGCGCAATGCCGTGGCATTGCTCCATGGCTGGCTACCAATACTTGTCCCTATGGGACATCTGATTACCTCTGCGTCCTCTGCAGGTTCATCGCCTGCAAATCACGGTTTCCATCCCGCCGCTCCGCCCCTCGAACTCAGACCGACTGCCGCATAAACTCGACTGCGCCGAACATTAAACTCGGAGGGTGTGCAGAGAAAACTCAAAATATCATTGATATTTCTACAAATTTCAGTGATATTTCTACAAATTCCATTGATATTTCTGAAAATATCACTGATATTTTGAGTTTGGTCCGTACAACTGGCGAGTTTGTGGCGCAGCGTGGCTGAATTTGTGGCGCAGCGTAGCTGAATTGGTGGCGCAACGTAGCTGAGTTTGTGGCGCACTGCTGCCGAAAGCGTGGCGCGCTGCAAGTGTGCGTTGAGAGCGGAGTGCCGACTGCCCTGCTGCAGCCCTCGTTTTACCTATTAGTATATACGCGCGCGCGAAGAAAGGTACTAATGGGTACAAAATACGCTATGAATACCGACCGATTGCACTCTGGAAACACCCATAGTGTGACAAAATGAAATTTTTTTCGCAGTTTGGATAGTTTTTTTTGTAAGTTTTTTTGGTCGTTTTACTGAAAGTTGTTAACTTTGTGGGCGAAAACAGAAATCGAAAAGATTTTTATTTCAGCAAAAGTGTATCAAAAAGTCACAACACGGACACAACACTGTAACGAATTTTTCTTAACCCAAAAACAAAACATTATGGATGCAAAAAAAGTTTTGGAAGACCTGAAGCGTCGCTTTCCAAACGAGCCTGAATACCATCAGGCGGTAGAAGAAGTTCTCGGAACCATCGAGGAAGAGTACAACAAGCACCCCGAGTTCGACAAGGTGAACCTGATCGAACGACTGTGCATTCCCGATCGCGTCTATCAGTTCCGCGTGACATGGGTGGACGACAAGGGCCAGTACCAGACCAACATGGGCTATCGCGTGCAGCATAACAACGCCATCGGTCCCTACAAAGGTGGCATCCGTTTCCACGCCAGTGTGAACCTCGGCATCCTGAAGTTCCTGGCTTTCGAACAGACATTCAAGAACTCGCTCACCACGCTGCCCATGGGCGGTGGCAAGGGCGGCTCCGACTTCTCGCCCCGCGGCAAGTCGAACGCCGAAGTAATGCGCTTCTGCCAAGCCTTCATGCTTGAGCTGACACGCCACATCGGTCCCGACGTTGACGTTCCGGCAGGCGATATCGGCGTAGGTGGCCGCGAAGTAGGCTACATGTTCGGCATGTATAAGAAACTCACACGCGAGTTCTCGGGCGTGCTCACCGGCAAGGGCCTCGAATTCGGCGGCTCACTCATCCGTCCCGAAGCTACGGGCTACGGCACCGTATATTTCCTCCGCGCCATGCTGAAGACCAAAGGCGACAGCATCGAAGGGAAGAAGGTGCTCATCTCGGGCGCCGGCAACGTGGCACAGTACGCAGCCGAGAAGGTGCTGCAGCTGGGCGGCAAGGTGATGACCATGAGCGACAGCGACGGCTACATCTACGATCCCGACGGCATCGACCGCGAGAAGCTCGACTATATCATGGAACTGAAAAACCTGTACCGCGGCCGTATCCGCGAGTATGTGGACCAGTATCCCACTGCCAAGTACGTGGGCGACGGAGCTAAGCCCTGGTTCGAAAAAGCCGACATTGCACTGCCCTGCGCTACGCAGAACGAGCTCAACGAAGAGCAGGCCAAGGCCCTGGTAGCCAACGGCTGCATCGCAGTGGCCGAAGGTGCCAACATGCCCTCGACGCCAGGTGCCATCCGCGTGTTCCAGGAAGCGAAGATTCTCTATTCTCCGGGTAAGGCAAGCAACGCCGGCGGTGTGAGCGTCAGCGGTCTGGAAATGTCGCAGAACTCGGAGCGTCTGAGCTGGAGTGCCGAGGATGTTGACGCCAAGCTACTCTGGATCATGGAGAACATCCACGAGAACTGTGTGAAGTACGGCACCGAGCCCGACGGCTATGTCAACTACGTGAAGGGCGCCAACGTCGCCGGCTTCATGAAGGTTGCCAAGGCCATGATGGCACAGGGTGTTGTGTAAAGCACAGACTCATAGTCCCGCTACCGCCCTCCCCTCGTCGCGAAATGCTATCGCGATGAGGGGAGGGTGCTGTTTTTTTTCTTCTTTTTATGGCATTTCATAAATTTTTTCCTACCTTTGCGAGCGACAACCTGACTATTTAACACCAAACACCCCGACCATGAAAAGAAAGATGTTTATCGACGAAGAGGCGGCGCACTGTCTTCTTTGTGCCGATGCACCCTGTAGCAAAGCCTGCAAGAACGGCGACCCTGCCCGCGCCATCCGCGCCGTACGCTTCGGCAATGCTCAGCTGGCAGGCCAGTGGGTCAGCCAGTGCAACGACGAAGAACTGGCGGCTGCCGAAGCTGCCTGTATCCACTACGACCGTCCCATCCGCATCCGAGAACTGGTACGGAGCCTGCCGACGACCGACGTGTCGCCCGACGAAGCCGATGTGGACCTCTCCATCGACTTCTGCGGACTGCACTGCGAAAACCCGTTCTTCCTCGCCTCGTCGGCTGTGTGTACGAACTACGAAATGGTGGCACGCGCCTTCGACGCCGGTTGGGCTGGCGTATTCTACAAGACGATTTGCATGGACGAAATCCGCGAAGTGTCCCCACGATTCGACGCCGTTCCGCGCGAAGGCAGCAAGGGCGACTTCACTTCGTTCCGCAACATGGAGCAGTTGTCAGAAAACCCCGTCGAGGAGGACTTTGCCATCCTGCACCGTCTGAAGCAGGACTATCCCCAGAAAATCGTCATCGCCTCCATCATGGGAAAGACTGAGGAAGAGTGGATTGAACTGGGTAAAATGGCCGAACAGGCAGGCGTCGATGCCATCGAACTGAACTTTTCATGTCCGCAAATGCGACTGACGGGTATGGGGTCGGACGTCGGACAGAACGCCGAACTCGTGCTGTTCTACACCTCTTACGTGAAGCGCAGTGTGAGCATCCCCGTCATTCCGAAGATGACGCCCAACATCACACGCATCAGTCGTCCCGCGCTGGCGGCCTTCCATGCCAACGCCGACGCCATATCTGCCATCAACACCATCAAGAGTGTGACGATGGACGAGCGGGCGGCGGTGAACGGTCAGCAGACCATCTCCGGACTCTCGGGCCGCAGCGTCAAGCCCATCGCCCTGCGCCACATTCTCGAAATGGCCAGCTATCCGCTGATGAAGAAGATGCCGTACAGCGGTATCGGAGGCATAGAGACCTGGCGCGACGCCCTCGAATTCATCCAGCTCGGATGCCGCAACGTGCAGGTCTGCACCGCCGTCATGCAGTACGGCTACCGCATCATCGACGACCTTCTGCTGGGTATGCGCCACTACCTGCACGACCGTGGCGTCGCCCACGTGGCAGAACTTGTCGGCGAACGTCTGCCCAACTTTGTCCGTCCGAGCGACCTCGACCGCGACACGATGGTGCTTCCGCGCATCGACCAAGAGCAGTGCATCGGCTGCGGACGTTGCTACATCTCGTGCCATGACGGCGGCCATCAGGCCATCACTCTCGACACCGACCGCCATCCACACATCAACGGCCGCCGCTGCGTCGGCTGCCACCTGTGCCGACTGGTGTGCCCGACGGGGGCCATCAACATGGCCAACCGGATTCCAAAGCTGAAAAAGTGAATCGCCGAGAACCGAAGAAGGGACATGACTACGCACAGCGGTCATGTCCCTTTCCTTTTTTGACGACGGTGAAAGCGTCGCTGCAGCTCTACACCAGTTCGGGTTTGACCATGCCGGCGTAGGCAATGGTGAGGGTAGAGATGCGGATGGCGGGGATGGAAGCGAGGGCTTGCATGGCGGAGAGGAGCGTAGAACCCGTCGTCATGACGTCGTCGATGAGGAGGACGTGTCGGCCTGCCAGACGTTCGGGATGTCGGATGGCAAAGATATTGGCGACGTTCTGCTCACGTTCGATCTGCGTCAGGTGGGTCTGCGTGGGATTATTGACGGCGCGAAAAAGGACTTCGCCGACAATGGGGAGGCCCGTGACGCGCTGCAGACCGCGGGCGATGTAGTCACACTGGTTGTAGCCGCGTTGCCGCAGCCGCTTTTGGTGAAGGGGCATGGGCACAAGGACGTCGATGCCGTCGAAGAAATCGGTGGCTGAGAGTTCGTCGGCCAGCACTTCGCCTATGTCGGCAGCAGCATGGGGCTGCCCATGATACTTGAAGGCATGGACGAGTGTGCGCACCTCGTCGCTGTCGTAGCGAAAACCGCAGGTCGCACGTTCGATGGCTACTTTGCCCCAGAACAGCCGTTCGATGCGACCGTGCTCGTCGCCACCCTTATAGATGATGCGTGGCAAAGCAGAAAGGCAGCCTGCACAGACCGAACGCTCGGTCGGTGCAAGCCGCCTTTCGCAGATGACGCAAGTGCGGGGAAAAAAGAAGTCGAGCAGACCTTGCAACACGTTACACGATCCCCTGTGCCATCATGGCTTTGGCGACTTTCATGAAGCCAGCCACGTTGGCGCCGCGCACATAGTTGATATAGCCGTCGGGCTGTGTGCCGTACTTGACACACTGCTTGTGGATGGCGTGCATGATTTGGTGGAGTTTCTTGTCCACTTCGTCTGCCGTCCAGGCCAGGTGCATGGCGTTCTGCGTCATCTCAAGTCCCGATGTAGCCACACCGCCGGCATTGACTGCCTTGCCTGGAGCGTAGAGCATTTCGGCTGCGATGAAGGCATCGATGGCTTCGGGCGTGCAACCCATGTTCGAGATTTCGCCCACGCACAACGTGCCGTTCTCGATCAGCTGTCGGGCATCGTCGCCATTGAGTTCGTTCTGCGTGGCACAGGGCAGTGCGATGTCGCACTTCACTTCCCATGGACGTTTCCCTTCGACAAAGGTAGCGCCAGGAAATTCCTCGGCATAAGGCTGGCAGATGTCGTTGCCCGAGGCCCTCAGTTCGAGCATATAGTCAATTTTCTCGCCGCTGATGCCGTCGGGGTCGTAGATGTAGCCGTCGGGACCGCTGATCGTGATCACCTTCGCGCCGAGCTGCGTAGCCTTGGTTGCGGCACCCCAGGCCACGTTGCCGAAGCCGCTGATGGCCACGGTCTTACCCTTGATGTCAATACCTTTTGTCTGCAACATTTCGTTGACGAAGTAGAGACCGCCGAAGCCAGTGGCCTCGGGACGGATGAGCGAGCCGCCGAACTCGAGGCCCTTGCCCGTGAGCACGCCGCTCCAGTCACGCGTCAACTTCTTATATTGTCCGAACAGATAGCCCACTTCGCGTGCTCCGACGCCGATGTCGCCGGCTGGCACGTCGATTTCGGGACCGATGTAGCGGTAGAGTTCGTTCATGAAAGCCTGGCAAAAACGCATGATCTCGGCATCGCTCTTGCCGCGGGGCGAGAAGTCGCTGCCGCCCTTGCCACCACCCATCGGCAGCGTGGTCAGGGCATTCTTGAACGTCTGTTCGAAGCCGAGGAATTTCAGAATCGAGAGGTTCACGCTGGCGTGGAACCGCAGTCCGCCCTTGTAGGGGCCGATGGCTGAGTTGAACTGCACGCGATAGCCGAGGTTGACCTGCACCTCGCCTTTGTCATCGACCCAGGGTACGCGGAAGGTGATGATGCGTTCGGGCTCGACAAGCCGCTCAATCAGTTTCGCACGTTCAAACTCTGGATGCTGGTTATACACCTCCTCAATCGAAAGCAACACCTCATGCACTGCCTGCAGGTACTCTTTCTCGCCTGGATGTTTGGCCTCCAGCTGGGCCATAATGTTCTCAATTTTCATGATTAGATTAGATTTTGGTAAAAAACCGGTCAAAATGTATTTCCACGGCAAAGGTACAACAAAAAGTGAAAAGTGAAAAGTGAAAAATGAAAAATTTATGCACTAAAAATAGTGTTATCGAGCATAACAATTTCCAAATGTGCTGTGGAGAGTTGACGAAGGTGCGGCATGGGGATGTTTGAGGTACGGCATACAGACAAGAAAAAGGCACTGGGATGGGAGTCCGAGTGCCTATATGCGAAGTATGGAAACTACATTGAGGGAGTGCTGCAGCGCAGTCGGGATGCCGACTTAGCGCAGCAGGAGTTTGCGCCCGCCGACGATGTAAAGGCCACGGGGCAGGGTGTGGGTGTCGGCGTAGCGGCGTCCGGTGAGGTCGTAGATGCCATCGGCAGCGGCTGACGACGAAGACAGGGCATCGGTAGGCTGTTCCTCGCTGAGGTCCTGAATGGCGGTCGGTACGGGTACGTCGGCCACGGCGAGCTGCAAGGTGTTGAGGCTGCGGGCAGGGACACTGAAGCGCATGGCAGAGGTGAGCACGGGGCTGAGGGCCGACTGCTGGGGTGTGCCGACGCTGAGGTTGCGGAGCGTGCTGGGCGAAAATTCGGTCGAGAGCGTCTGACGCTGGTGCTGGGCGTTCTGCACCGCGGCATCCTTCAGACGGACAACGACGTCCTGAACCGTGGCAGAGGGGTTGCTGATGCGAACAAAGACGCGCGAGGCATCGTCGCTGATTGAGGCTGCACCGTAGAGGGTCGAGGCATTGTCGAACTGGATGTCGTGGATGAGCTGGTCGTCGATGTAGCATCGCACGTGGTCGCCCCGCATCTCGACTTTCAGCCGATAGGTCTGTCCCGTCTGGATAGAGCCTGCTGCCGTGGCGAGGAGTGACTTTTGCCCGTCGATGCACTGCTCGATGGCGTGCTGCGAGTTTCCCCATCCGCCAATGTTCCACCACGTATAGTTCTCGCTGTCAAGGTAGCTGAAGGCGATGAGGAAGCCCTCTGCCCCACCCGTCTTCGTCGCATCGAGCTGGAGCGTGGCGTCGTGTCCGGTAAGCTGGTAGCACACCATGAGGCTGCCCAGGTCGTTGGCGTCGGTCTGGCTGAGCGTGCCGTCGGCAAAGGTCCACGTCCCTCCGTTTTTGTTCCATTCGTCGCCTTCTGCGGCAAAGTCGGTGGCGTAGAGGGCTGAGCCGTCGGCTGTGGTAAGGCTCACGTTGTCGAAAGTAGCCGTGGTGGCCCAAGTGGCGATTCCGAAATAGTTGCCACGCTTGGAGGTTGCATTGTTCATTGCCTGCATTTGCAGTGCCGAGGCTTCAGGCTGAAGCACCGTCTGCTGGTAGAAGGGGTTCTGCAAGAGCTGGGGATAGTAGGTGGGGTCGACGGCGTAGGTGTTCGCTGCGAGGTAGTTGGCGAAGTAGTCGTCGTCGGTCAGTTGCGTGGTCTGGCTGGCATCGAAGTTGAGGATGACCTGCGCCTGGGCACAGGGTACACAGAGCAGACAGAGGGCACAAATGAGGATGAATGACTTTTTCATAAAAATTAGATTATAGTGATTTCTGACGCAAAGTTAATATAAATAAGGTGTAATCACCAAATCATTCGTTTGCAAATTTCGGTCCAAAAACGCGCATGATTGATTTGCGAAAAAAAATGATTGATGAGAGAAAGGCGGTACGCCGAATTTTGACTAACTTTGCGGTGTAAACATAAAAAAACGCATCTATGGGTATGAAAATGAAACGATTCACACTTACGGCTGCTGCGCTGCTCTGCACATCACTGTGCATGGCCGCCGACACTCCGACACTCAAGGCTGCCGACATGACACTGACCTTCGTCGAAAAAACTGGTGGCTATAGCATCCGGCTCACTGATGGCACGACGAACTACGTGCCGCAGGACGGCTGCGCTGCTACACTCGAAGTGTTTGCCGCCAGCAACGACGCTGCCACCACGTACACGGCCCTGTATGACAATCTGAATACTGAGACCGAGGGACGCATCGTCGCCACCGCCACGCTGACCACAGCCAACGGTTCGGAATTTCTGTTCACCGACACCTGGCTCGTGCAACCCGACCGTCAGTCGCTTCGCCTGCAACGCGCGGTGAAGTTGGTGAAGACGAATGCCGCCGATGCCTCGTTCAACACGTATTTCATCCTGGGCGACGAACGCCAACGTGCGGTGTCGGCCTACGAGTATTTCCTGCCGTCGCTCGTCTATATGAACGGTGAGAACATGACCGACGCCAGCATCGGCCACGACTTCGGCGACCAGTGGATCCTGGCCCGCGAAGAACGTACGGCACTGCCGCTGACCATGATGCGCCACTCGACGACGGGTGCGACGCTGGCCTTGTGCGACGACAACAAAAACATGGGGACCGATGCCGTCGATTGGGGCATGAACCACTTGGTGAGCAACTCCTTCCGCTACGGTTCCATCGGCTACTGCCTCACACGCAGCTACCCACAGCTGGCCTACTGCTACCCTGGCAGCGAGGGCGAACATTCGTACAGCGACGGTGGCGGCACTGCCGACCGACGCTGGGCACGCCGCAGCCACCCTGTAGTCAAGACCGTCTTGCATCGCTACAATCTGGAGTTTCATGCCTCGAAGGAGGCTGACTTCCCCTCGGCCCTGCGCACGCACTGGCAGCACTCGTTCGACATCTACGACCCCGACGTGCTGAACAAAGCCCGCGGAAGCCTCATCCAGCAATACGGCACCGAGCTGCTCGACCGCTATTGGATGAAGAGCGAAGGTGCACCAGGCTTCCCCTTCTCGGTACGCACACAGAGCGGCGAAGTGGTCGAACGTTCGTACGACATGGGCTTTGTGGGCATGCAGACGGCCTGCGCCTACTACCTCTTCCGCTATGGCGTGGAACAGGAGAACGAATCGTACCGCATCAAGGGCGAACAGACTCTCGACTTCTGGGCACGCCGCAGCCCCAACGATGCCGGCATGCCCCGCATCTGGTGGGACATCGACCCGTGGAACTCTTTCCGCAACTACAACGACCTGCGCAACATGCAGGGCGGCATGGAGGCGATGATCGAGGCGTGGGTTGTGGCCGAACGCTGGCGTCCGGGCTCGAAGCCGCAGTGGCTGAAGTTCTGCCGCCGCGCCGCCGACTGGATGCTGAGCCAGCAAGCGTCGGACGGAAGTCTGACGAAGGCCTACGACAACAACGGCGCCGTGGTCGATGCAGGCAAGTACCTGACCTCGAACGTCGTGCGCTTCCTCGTACAGATGTATGCCGTAACGCTGGAAGAGAAGTACAAGACAGCTGCCGTGAAAGCGGGTGAGTTTTGCCTGAAGGAGATACATACACCTTATAAATATATAGGTAGTGTGATCGACAACCCCTACGTGAAGGATCGCGAAAGCGGACAGAAGATGATCGAGGCCTGCCTCGCTCTCTACGACGTGACGCAGGAGAAGCGCTGGCTCGATGCCGCCGTGCAGGCCGCCTACTACACCGTCACCTACATGTATGCGTTCAACATCCCTGCCCAGCCGAACATCAAGGCTCCCTGGACGTCGGACAAGAATACGGCAGGCATCACCATCATCGCCACCGGACACAGCGGTGCCGACTGCGGACTCTCGTACAACTCGTTCGAGTACCTGCGCCTGTGGCTGCTCACAGGCGACGAATACATGCTGAAGATCGCTCGCCTGCTGGCCTACAACACGAAGCAGACGATGGATTTCGACGGCAAACTCAAGTATGCACACCGCGGCTTGCAGACCGAAGCCCTGCGACTGGTGACCAACCGCGGCGACGACGTCAACCTGTGGCTGCCGTGGGTGACTGCCACCCAGCTCGACCCCCTCTACCGTATGCAGGACGCCTACGGAAATGTCGATCTGAACGAAGTGTGCACACAAAGTGTGGAAGAGCTGAAGCGGATGGATGAACAATATCGCCGCACGCAGGGCCTCGCTTTCTAAGCCAATAGGGAAAAAGCCTCCCCTGAGCCCCCTCAAAGGAGGGGAACTCCAAACTATGGAGAGATGGGGAATGGAAAAAGAAAAGCAACAACTCGTCAACTCGTCAACTCGTGAACTTATAACATGAAACGTTATCTCTGTACACTCTGCCTGCTCTGCGCACTGATTGCCTCGGCACAAACCTATCGTTTCCGTCATTACGGACGCGAGCAGGGACTGTCGAACCTCAACGTCAACTGCGCCATGCAGGACAGCCGCGGATTTGTGTGGGTAGGAACCAACATCGGCCTCAACCGCTTCGACGGCAGCCGGTTCCAAAGTTTTTATGCGAACAATCAGAACAGCAGGTCGTCCATCCCTTCTAACACAGTAACCACACTGGCCGAAGGACCTGACGGACGCCTGTGGGTGGGCACCAACAACGGCCTCGTCGTGTTCGACCCACAGTCCGACAGCTTCACACCGCTGGAGCTGAAGGGACACAACCTGCGTACACAAATTTTCGATCTGGAGTTCGACCAAAAGCAGCGGCTGTGGATTCGGCTGGAAAACAAACTGCTGCTCTACGACCCCCAAAGCGAGAAGGTGAAAAGTTTCGACGACAACAAATATTTCTACCCCCTCGCTTTCTGTACGAGCAGCAGTGGCAACGTTTGGATGAGCGGTGCCGACGGAAAACTCTATCGCTACGAAGAACGTACCAACAACTTCAACGGCTTTGAGGTGCTCAACGCACAGCAAAGCGACGAGAGCGAGTGGATCAACACCATCATCGAACTGAACGACGGCGACCTTGCCTTGCTGACGAACAAACTGCATGGCTATCGTTTCTCGCCTGCCACTGGCCGCACCGAAGACATCTTCAAGGAACCGCTCAACACTCACCCCGACTTCCTGCACACCGCCTTGCAACGTCCGTGCAGCGATGGTACCACCGAGCTGTGGATGGGCACCGAAGACGGCATCATCGTCTATAACCTCAAGCGCGGACTTGTGATGCACATGCGGAAACAGTTTGGGGATCCCTATTCGCTGAGCGACGATGCCGTACACGTGCTCTTCAGCGACCGTGAAGGCGGCGTGTGGGCCGGCACCTTCTTCGGAGGCATGAACTACGTGCCCGACGGCAATGACGAAATGTTCGAAGTGCTGCAACCAGGGAACAGCTTCGGTGCCAGTGTCGCCAAGGTAGTGCGCGAAATGGCCGTCGATGTCCGAGGCCGCATGTGGGTCGGCACCGAGGACGGAGGCGTGTTCCAACTCAACGACGGTCTGCAACCGATGCAGCTGACCTGGCAAGGCATCCCCATCTCGCGCAACATCCAAACCCTCATGCAGGACGGCGACGAGATGTGGCTGGGAACATTCGACAAAGGTATATACATCATCGATACCCACTCCGACCAAGTTGTGGACAACATGCACAGCGGCCAGGCCGGACTGCGCACCAATGCCATCGTCCGACTGCAGCGCTTGAGCAATGGCACGGTCCTGGCCGGAACCATGCACCTGGGTGTGCTGGCCTTCGACCGCCAGAAACGTATGTTCACCACCTATGGTGGCAAGGGCGACGGCTTCATTCACGACATCTACGAAGACTCGAAAGGACGCCTGTGGGTGGCCGACCTTCTCAACGGAGTGTTCCGCGGCAACAGCAAGGGTCAGAAACTGCAACACCTCTGCGACGACATCAAAGGAGCGTCAACCATCTTCGAGGATTCGCGCAACCAGATATGGGTGGGAACATCGAGCAACGGCCTCTACATGATAGACGGCAAGGACCATTGCAGCCAACCGCTGCATGAACTGGCTCGCTCGGGCATCGGCATAGATAAGTTGACTGAAGACGGCGAGGGACGCCTGTGGATTTCGACCACCGACGGCCTCTACTGCTACGACGGCACGGCTGTGAGCCGCTACGGCACAGGCAACGGCCTGCCCACCGAGCAGTTCAACTACAACTCCGGCCTGCGCGACAGCACGGGACGTATGTTCTTCGGCACGCTCAACGGACTTGTCAGTTTCACACCGTCCTCAGCAGCAGCCAGCGACCAGCAGCCGCTCCATGTACTGTTCACCGGACTGAGCGTCGAAGGGCGTGAGGTGACACACGAGAGCGACCCCGACATTCTGAAACAGTCGCTTCTGTATGCCGACGAGATTCACCTGCGCTACGATCAGTCGTCCATCTCGATCGACTTTGCCTGCCCTCTATACAGCGTTCCTCAAGCCATTTGGTACCGTTACCGCCTCGAAGGCCTCGATCAGGACTGGACCGTATGCAAGGGTGCACAGCGCCTCACGTTCGCCGGTCTCTCGCCGGGCACCTACACCCTCGTCGTACAGGCTTCGCGCCAGAATGGCCGCTGGGACGACGCTGCCGAGGCTTCACGCCTGCGTCTCATCGTCCACCGCCCGTGGTGGAACAGCGTGTGGGCATGGCTTGTCTATGCCTTGCTGCTCTGCGCGCTGGGCTACTACATCTACGGCCAAGCCACTCGCCGTCGCCGCGAGAAGCGTCGCATTGAGAACGAACGGGTGGAAAACGAACGCTATCGCGACGTGCTGCAGTCGAAGATTCAGTTCTTCACCACCATCACACACGAAATCCGCACACCGCTCTCGCTCATCATGGGCTCGATCGAACGCATGGAACGCGGCGAAAAGAACGAGGTTGGACTCCTGCGACGCAATGCCCAGCGACTGCTCAACCTCGTCAACCAGCTGCTCGACTTCCGCAAGATCGAGTCGTCATCGTTCCTCATGAACTTCCTGCCCACCGACATCTCCACCCTGCTGCGCGAGGTGTGCACCGACTTCACGCCCGCTGCCCGTCAGAAAGGCGCCACCTTCGCCATCGACATTCCGCAAGACAACATCCCCAACGTCATGGCCGACCGCGAGGCACTCACCAAGATACTGAGCAACCTGCTGAGCAACGCCATGAAGTTCTGCGAAAAGCACGTCGGCGTCAGCCTCGAACAGAAAGGCGACCAAGTGTGCATCGCCGTCAGCAACGACGGCCCACGCATTCCCCACGACCAGTTGGAAAAAATCTTCAAACCCTTCTACCAATACTACGGCACGCAGGTCAACGCCACCGTCAAGGGCAGCGGACTCGGTCTGCCTCTCGCCCGTTCGCTGGCCGAGATGCACAGCGGCACGCTCACCTACGACGAACACCAGACGGAGCTGAACCGCTTCCTGCTCACGCTGCCACTCACCGTCCAAACCACCGCCACCGCTGCTTCAGCCACACCTCTCCCCGCACAGGAAGACGAATCATCGGCCGAAGCACAGGGCACAGCCGCAACTGACGGAAAGAACGACTCAGCCATCCCCACCCTGCTCGTGGTCGATGACGAACAGGAACTGCGCGAGTTTGTGTGCGAAGAGCTCGCTGCCGACTACCGCATTCTTCAGGCCGACAACGGTCAGCATGCCCTCGAAATCCTGGAGAAAGAAAACGTTTCGCTCGTTGTCACCGACATCATGATGCCCGTGATGAACGGTATCGAACTCTGCCAGAAGATTAAGGGCGACATGCGCTACTGCCACATCCCCATCGTTGTGCTGACAGCCAAGGTGTCGCTGCAGGACCACCTCGATGCACTCCACTCACAAGCCGATGCCTACATCGAGAAGCCGTTCTCCACCATCCAACTCCGCGCACAAATCGACAACCTGCTACGTGGACGCGAACTGATCCGCTCGGCCATGCTCTCCTCGCCCTATGCCAACGTCGTCACCGTCGCCTCGAACACCGTCGATGAACAGCTGCTCGAGCGTCTCAACGCCATCGTGGCCGAATATATGGACGATCCGCAGCTCACCGTCGAACTGCTGGCCAACGAGATGAACATGAGTACCTCCACCCTCTACCGCAAGGTGAAGGGCATCACCTCGCTTTCGCCCAACGACTTCATCCGCCTGTGCCGACTGAAGAAGGCTGCCGAGCTCCTCGGCTCCGGACGTTTCCGCATCAAGGAAGTAGCTGCACGCACTGGTTTCTCGTCCATTGCCTACTTCACCTCCTGCTTCATGCGACAGTTCGGCATCACACCAGGCGCATTCATCAAGAAAAAGGAGTGAGGCAACGCCCACACCCCACCCTTCATCCACCATCAAGTGTCCGACGCGTTTCGGGCACTTGTTTTTTTATGGGCGTTCAGCTGAAAAATCAGACGTAGTGCATTGTTTCCCTATCCAAAACTGAAATGTTAACGTCAGGGGAATTTTACCATTTCTGCAGCACGATTTTGTGGGAGAATTTTCGACGAAATAGAATGATCGTCTGGCAAAAAATCGCGTTTTTTTTAGCACACAGAAAATAACATTTTTGCCACACAGAAATCGCAGAAATGCACAAAAACAGGGCAAGTGACTGGGAATAAGACGATTAAATCCTTTCCTTAAAACTCAGCAATCCAGGTTTGTGTGTATTTCCGTGATTTCTGTGTGCTGAAAAACCGCACATTTGGCGTCTGTTGTCCGCCGTTTACCTGTCTGCAGAGTGCCGACAAAGTAGCAGTTTGTCCGCCGTCTGCCCGTCGGCAAAGCGCCGTCTGCCGGTCGGCAAAGCGCCGACTGCCGACAGGTTTGTCCGCCGTCTGCCGACGCTCAGTCCGCCGACTGCCGACACTGAGTGCGCCGTTTGCCGACGCCGACGTTGCTGTCGGCCGTCATAGGGCTGGCACAACCCGTTTTTCAGGCTCAGATATGGGCTCCGTACAGGCGATATTTGCGAGCAAAGGGTCGGTCGGTGATTTCTGCGCGATTCTCAGAGGCGAATGATGGCAGGGCGGAGTGCGCAAAATTTCCACGAACTTGACCCATAAGAGGTATGAACTTGACCCATAAAAGGTATATAGAAAACGTTGGCTGAAACGGTAGATTTGCGAACAAAAAAGCGGACCCCGATGTGGAGTCCGCTAAGCTGCGATGCGAAACGCTGCCTCAATCCTCTTCCTTTTCGTCGTCGAGCGGAAGCGTCTTGTTCATCCAGATGTGGACGATGATGCCCGCAATGACGAGCAGCGCACTGCCAGCCGTGTAAACGTTCTGGTCGAGCAAGTCACCCATAAACGAGAACAAGTTAGGGAGAATCAGCAGGACGGCTCCCAGTACGACAAGGCAGATGCCCAGGTTTTTCTTCATTGAATTGTTCATTGTGTGTATGTTTTTAGTTGTTAATACTCCATAATCGGCTGCAAAATAACGAAAAAAGCGCCAAAAGACGAAATATTTGGGCCTATTTTTTTGTTTTGTGTGAAAAAATATGCTGTTCGTCATCTTTTTTTGGGAAAAAAGTCGTACCTTTGCAGTCGCTTTGCGGATTTTTACCATCCGACGGAGCATGAGAATTTATCATTTACATTATTTAATTATTAATTTCGTAGTATGAATCAGTACGAAACCGTTTTCATTCTTACTCCCGTTTTATCTGAAGTTCAGGTAAAGGAAACGGTAGACAAGATCAAGGATCTCCTGGAGAAGGCTGGTGCCGAAGTGTTCAGCGAGGAGAACTGGGGTCTGAAGAAGCTGGCCTACAACATCGAGAAGAAGTCCACAGGCTTCTATGGAATGCTCGAGTACAAGGCTGAGCCGACAGTGATTAAAAATTTTGAGTTGCAGTTGCGCCGCGACGAGCGTGTGCTCCGCTACATCACAGTCAAGAACGAGAAGTATGCCGCTCAGTATGCTGAGAAGCGTCGTCTCAAATATCAAAACAAGGAGGCTTAATCATGGCAGCACAGACATCTGAAATCCGTTATCTGACTCCGCACGCAGTCGACAAGAAGAAAAAGAAGTACTGCCGTTTCAAGAAGAGCGGTATCAAGTACATCGACTACAAGGATCCCGAATTCCTGAAGAAGTTCCTCAACGAGCAGGGTAAGATTCTGCCCCGCCGCATCACAGGCACTTCGCTTAAGTATCAGCGCCGCGTCGCACAGGCCGTCAAGCGTGCACGCCACATCGCTCTGCTCCCATTTGTAACCGACTTGATGAAATAAACAAAGGAGGACACACGTATGAAGATTATTTTGAAGAAAGACGTCCAGGGCCTCGGCTACAAGGACGATGTCCTCACAGTGAAGGACGGTTATGGCCGCAACTACCTGCTCCCTCAGGGTCTCGCAGTGCTCGCTACGGAGAAGGCCGTGAAGATGCTGAACGAAGAACTGAAGCAGCGTGCTCACAAGCTGGCTAAGATCAAGGCCGACGCCGAAGAGGCTGCCAAGAAGTACGAAGGCGTTTCGCTCGTCATCGCAGCTAAGGTCAGTGACAAGAAGAACATCTATGGTAGCGTAGGTGCTGCCCAGATTGCCGAAGCACTCAATGCCAAGGGCATCGAGACCGACGTCAAGAAGGTTGTGCTCAAGGCAGTGAAGGAGCTCGGTCACTTCACAGCTGTTGTTCAGCTGCACAAGGAAGTGGCTGTCGAAATTCCTTTCGAAGTCATCGCCGAGAATGCTCCCGTTGAGGAGAAGGAAGAAGAAGCTCCCAAGGCAGAAGAGACTCCTGCTGAAGAACCCGCAGAAGAACCCGAAACTGAAGAAGAGGCTGAAGTAGCCGAATAAATTCAGTACACCACTGTTAACAGCAAAGAAGGCTGGTTTGCAAATGAATGCAGACCAGCCTTCTTTTTTGCTTTTGCAGTCCTATCACTTGGGCCAGCCGATAGGATGATTGAGCATCGGCACCAGATGCTCTGCGAGTCCCAGCTTCTCGCTCAGCACCTTGGCATCCATCATGGCACGAGCCACAGTGTTCAGACCCAGAGCCGTGCAGGCGAGGTAGATATTTTCGCTGACATAGCCAGCATCCATTGCACCGTAGCGCTCGGCATGAGCACGGAACTTCGATTGGTCGCTCACGAGCAGCAGTCCGACAGGTGCATCGGCCGCAAACTGCTGCGGACCAGCCATCGGCTGGCGAAGATCTTCGCTGCACACTTTCTTCAGGCTATTGCTGATCGGCTGATAGAGGAAAGCACCATCGGCGCGAAGCACGTAGAGCTGTATGTCCTGCGCGTTGATGGCCGAGGGAGCTGTGATGCGCTTGCTGTCGGGACGGTTGATGCCGCAGGCAGCCCACAACACTTGCGAGAGCGTGGCACCGTCAACCGCTTTGTCGCTGTACGAACGCTGCGAAGTGCGCTGTTGAAGGGCATCCATCAGCGTCATCGCCACATTCTTGTTCGGCTCAGGCAGCTGAACGTCCTGTGCCACGGCGCAGCCTGCCATCAGCACGGCTGCAGCCATCATCATGATTTTCTTCATTGTTGTCGTGTTTTAATCAAGGATTTGAGGGATTTGGCAGGGATTACAAAGAAATCCTGTCCATCCTTCAAATCCTTGATAAGAATGAGTAATATCAGAGCAAGGTCTCGACTTGTTTCTCCACGTCGGCCATGTCGTGTGTCGGCTCGAAGCGTGCAACGACTTCACCCTTCCGGTTGATGAGGAACTTGGTGAAGTTCCACTTGATCGAAGGTTTCTTGTCGTAGTCGGGATCGGCCTCACGCATCATCTTGTCGAGCAGACCGGCCAGTTTGTCGCCCTCGTCAAAGACCTCGAAACCTTTCTGCTCCTTCAGCCAGGTGTAGAGAGGAATCTCATTTTCTCCGTTCACTTCTATCTTCTTGAACTGAGGGAATTTCGTGCCATAGGTCAACGAGCAGAACTGAGTCAGCTCTTCATCGCTCTCGGGAGCCTGGTTTCCGAACTGGTTGCAGGGGAAATCGAGGATCTCAAGTCCGCGATCTTTCAGGCGGTCGTACATTGCCTCCAGCGCCTCGTACTGCGGAGTGAAACCGCAACGGCTGGCGGTGTTGACAACAAGCAAAACTTTTCCCTCATACTCTTTCAGGGCAACCTCCTCACCCTTCTTGCCGAGGACGGTGAAATCATAGATTGTCTTCATTGTGTTTTGATTTAGATTGGGGTTATTAGTTGGATTAACTTCGGTCGGAGCCGTGACTGCGTCCACATTGCCAGCCACCGAGCTGCTGGACTTGAGGGACGGCGTCGTGGTAAATGCAAACAGGGTCGCTGCCACCGCTCCGGCAGCAACGAATCCCAAGAGGGGTCGTGATGTACGTTTCATATAGTCTGAGTGTATTTGTGTTAACGACGCAAAGTTAGCACATCTTCCATGAACAGCAAAAAAACATAAATGAAATTACGTTTTTTTAACCACGTGCCGCTCGGCACATTACATCATGTCGGAAAACGTTCTGCAGCCCTTCACATAGTATTTCCAAAGTATGCAGAAGGGCGCATGCTGTTGTGCAGCCTCGATGGTCTGCCCTTGCTGTATGTGGTCGCGGTCAGCCACAAAGTCGGGACGGATGCGACGATACTCGCGATGGGCACGGAAGACAGCCTTGCAGTTTTTCCAATCGAGCAAGGCAAGGTAGTGCAACGCCGCCAGCACGTCGAGCACTGTGCGCCATCGCATCACGCGCTTCAGTTCGCCCTGCGGCAGGTTCTTGTAGAGCATCAACAGGTTGTTGCGGAAGTTGAGAAAGGTCTTGCGCGGATTGCCCTGCTTCAGGGTGGCAGCCCCCAGATGATAGACGGTGCTTTGGGGCACACAGGCCACCTTCCGCCCCATCGTGCGGAGCCGCCAGCAGAGGTCTATCTCTTCCATGTGGGCAAAGAACCGTCCATCCAGACCGCCAGCAGCCCAATAGTCGGCCGAACGCACCATCAGGGCACATCCCGTGGCCCAGTGAACCAGCTGCACGGTGTCATACTGTCCTTCGTCGGTTTCGACAGAACTCAGCACGCGACCGCGACAGAACGGAAAGCCATAACTGTCCAGATAGCCGCCGGCTGCGCCGCTGTATTCGAAATGGTCGGGCTGGCGCAGGGCAAGAATCTTGGGCTGACAGGCGGCTACCTCCGCGTGGCTGTCCATATATTGAATCAGCGGTTGGAGCCAATCC
The DNA here is from genome assembly GCA_900319385.1 of uncultured Prevotellaceae bacterium. GTDB lineage: Bacteria > Bacteroidota > Bacteroidia > Bacteroidales > Bacteroidaceae > UBA3839. Next base: position 61,783 of record ONOG01000014.1, read on the forward strand.
TCTTGTCGGAGTTCTACATCGCTGTTGAGCAGCAGGTAGTATTCGGCCTCTATCTGTCGGAGCGCACGGTTGTAGCCTTCGGCATAGCCAAAGTTTTGGTCGAGTTTCACCACGCGGATTTCGGGAAATTCGCGTTCCAGCATTCCGACCGAATCGTCGGTGCTGGCATTGTCTGCCACGACGACCTCTACACCTTCGCACTTCGAACAGCGCAGCACCGTGGGCAGGTAGCGGCGCATCATGTCGGCGCCGTTCCAATTGAGAATTACGATTGCTATTTTCGTCATAGTTTAAAGTTCAGTCGCTTTGGATGTCGCCTCGGAGCGCATCGCGCTTGATGTTCCAGTCTCCGAGTACGACGCTGCGGATGGTGTTGTCGAGCTCAGGCGTGTTCTTCAGCTCGACACGGATATAGTTGTCAGTAAATCCGTGCATGGGACGGCCCTTCGGTGCGTGTTCGAGCAGGACAGGACGCACCGTCCCCACATACTGCCCATAGAAGTCGAAGGTCTTCTTTCCCGACAGCTCGAGCAGACGGTTCGTCCGTTCGTGCTTCTCATCGTTGCTGACGACGAAGGGTATTTCGAGTGCCTTGGTCCCAGGCCGCTCACTGTAGGTGAACACATGGAGCTGGCTGACAGGCAGCGAGGCGATGAAGTCGTAGGCCTGCTCAAACAGTTCGGGACGTTCGCCGCGTGTACCGGTAATCACGTCCACACCGATGAAGGCGTCGGGCATCACCCGCTTGATGTGTTCGATGCGCTGTCGAAACAGGTCGGTGGTGTAGCGACGGTGCATCAGTCGCAGCACCTCGTCGCTGCCACTCTGGAGCGGGATGTGGAAATGCGGCATGAAGGCACGCGACTGCGCCACAAAGTCGATGATGTCGTCGCTGAGCAGGTTGGGTTCGATCGACGAAATGCGATAGCGCTGGATGCCTTCGACACGGTCGAGGGCGCGGATGAGGTCGAGGAAAGTCTCGCCTGTCGAACGCCCGAAGTCCCCTATGTTCACGCCCGTGATGACGATTTCCTTTCCTCCCTCGGCGGCTGCCAGCTCTGCCTGCTCCACGAGCGAGGCGATCGATCCGTTTCGGCTCCTACCACGAGCGAGGGGGATGGTGCAATAGGTGCAAAAGTAGTTGCAGCCATCCTGCACCTTGAGGAAATAGCGTGTGCGGTCGCCATGCGAACAGGCTCCGCACCAGCCGTCGTCACTCTTCGGCAGGTCTTCGCTTGCGACGCCCATCTTCTCCATCAGTCGTGGCACGACCTGCGACTTTTCCTGCGCACCGACCACGAGATCGACGCCCTCAATCTGCCCGATGCGTGCCGGTTGGAGCTGGGCATAGCAGCCCGTCACCACGACCAGGGCGCCTGGATGTTGCTTTGCCAGTCGGCTGATAGCCTGGCGACACTTGTGATCGGCGACTTCGGTGACGCTGCATGTGTTGACCACGACGATGTCGGCCTGTTCTCCCTTCGCCGCCGTCTGCACGCCATAGCTGCGCAACTGCTCGCCGATGCTGGACGTTTCGGCGAAATTCAGCTTGCAGCCCAGTGTGAAGTAGGCGGCTCGTTTTCCTTGCAAAATGCTGGTATCAATCATATCAGTTGCAAATTTAGAAAGAATAAATTGAAAATTGAAAATTGAAAATTGAAAATTTTGCCAATCGCAAGTAAAACAGTATTTTTGCAGCATGAACGCTCGAATAATTGCCATTGTCCTCTCCTATTGCGCACTGACGGCATCAGCGCAGCCCACAGTCCGCACCCTGCGGCAGCAGTCGCTGCGCCGCTACAATATTCCTGCCGGCAACTACAGCGGCATCACCCACATCGGTGGCACACGCTATGCGGTGTGCGACGACAAGTCGGCCGACGGGTTCAGCATTTGGAACATCGACGTCGATAGCGTCACAGGAAAGATTCGCAACGTGCGCAACGAGGGTTTTCACGCCAGCGGCGGCCCCAACCGCGACACGGAAGACCTTGCGTTTGTGCCCGAACTGCAAACCTTGTTCATGGTGAGCGAGGCGGAAGGACGCATCTACGCCTATGCCACCGACGGCACAGCGAAGCCCTGGCCATGCCCCACCCTGCTCGACCGTTTCTCAAAGAGCACGGGACTCGAAGCCCTGGCGTGGGACAAGTTCCGGCTGTGCCTGTGGGTCATGGAGGAGAACAACGGAGAGGGACAATGCCGACTGCTCAGCATCAACGCTCAAGGCACGCTGCTCGGCACACAGCACTACACGCTCGACCCGTCAAGAACCCAGAAAAAGGGGATGATTCATGCGCACGGCGTGAGCGCCATCTGCGCTACCGACGACGGAAAACTGCTGATTTTGGAACGTGAAGCTTACGTTCCGAAAAAGAAAATCTGGGCTTGGGTAAACTGCAAGCTATACTCTATCAATCAAAAAGAAACAACTGGGAAACAACTCATTACCGAGTGGAGAACTCACATCAACCTCACAGCCCGTTCGTGGGCAAACTACGAGGGGATGTGCTTCGGGCCGCGACTCACCGACGGGCGCCGAGTGCTCATTCTTGTTTCCGACTCTCAGGGTGGCTACGGCGGCGTGCTCCGCGACCGCATCCGCACCATCATCCTGCCTTGACGGCAGATAAAAAATTCTACACTTACTCTGGCAACGGACGTTGTTGCACGATGCCGGCTATGACCAACGCCTCGCGCACCAGGCGATCGTCAAATCCCTTGACTCGCTTGCCGTGCGCGATTTCGTACACGTGCTGAGGCGAACAGTTGTGCTTCTGCGCAATCTGCTCATAGTCGGCACGATGATGCGATACGCGATAGTCACCATACGAACGATGGCGGAACAGATCAATAATTTTTTTCATCCTTTTGATAGTTATAAATGCGTCGTTAAAGTTGGGAGGGTGTGCATTTCACAACGCACAGCGCAAAGGTAAGAATTTTTTCTGAATTAACCGCCTACTTTTCTTCTATGTCCTAAAATATTTATCATTTTACACATCTATATCGCTGAAAGTGAAGTGAAGCATGGCATTTAGGCTGTTAGAGATTTTGAACGAATGTACTTGAAGAGAAAAAGGAGTGCGGCGGCGAGGAGAAGGTAGTAAAGCAGGACGACGATGGCGGTGGGCTGCAGCTGAATCGTCGCTGCGGGCCACTGGGCAATGGTCTGCACCACAGCATTCTGCACACCGACCAGCACGTCAAGCCCATGCGCCACCACAGCTTGTGCCTCGGGCCACCAAAACAGCAACAGCCACGCGATGGCACCCCACATGAGCAGCATGACAAGGGGCGGCACAACGAGGTTGGTGACAAGGCTATAGACGGGCAGCTGACCGAAGTGGTAGGCCACGACGGGTGCCGTGAAGAGGGTGGTCGAAACCGTCATCATTATTAACGTAAGACAAGGGCGTACAATTCGCAACAGCTTGGGAATGATTGGCTTTGAGTATTTAGCAGAAGGACTTGACTTAAGGAAAAGAGGCTTGAAAACCAATGCTACTCCCAGCATTGAGAGAAACGAAAGTTGGAAACCGACATTGTGCAGCTGAAGGGGGTCGGCGGCGAGCATGAGGATAGCGGCCAGCGCAAGAGCATTGAGCACGATATACTGTCGGCCGAAGGCAAAACCGACTTGCAGAAAGGTCGCCATGACGGTGGCACGGACGAGCGAGGACGGCATGCCTGCCACGTAGGTGAACACCCACAGCAGGGGAATCACGGCGAGCATGGTACGCTGGCGCCATTCATAAGACAAGAAACGGAATATCAGGAAGTTGAGCAGTGTGAGCAACAGACCGAGGTGCATACCTGAGAGCGCCAGCACATGGGCAACGCCAGCCGCCGAATAGTCGTTTCGCAGTTGTCGGGAGAGCCCTTCGCGCCGGCCGATGGTGAGGGCTTCGACCATCGACATCGTGGTGCTGTCGAGCGGCGAGTGTGCATAATAGGCATGCAGACGGTCGTTCCAGGTCGTGTCGCGCTGCGCAGGCGAAGTGTGCGACCAACGCTGGGACGGTACGTAGCAGGTGGCGGAGATGCCGCGAAAGAAGAGGCTGGCGGTGTAGCGAGCGAGGGCTGAGGTGTCGGCAGGGGTGATGGCGACAGAGTCGCGACGTGCAGGACAGGTGAGGTGGGTATGGAGGGGAGAAAACAGGAGTGTGTCGCCCCGTTGCAGGGTGAGCGGCGAATGGGCAGAATCGGTTTGGAGGTAGGCAAGCAAGTGGGCACCGTCGGTGGTGGTAAGCTCAACAGCGGCGGTGCGACGTTTGGGCTGCGGAGCTTCGACGACCGCGGCACGAAAAACAGCCTGCTGCGGATGGACTGCCGTGGCGACGTCGTTATACCTTATTATATATATAGTAGCACCGACAAGGAGGAATGCCCCGAAGATGGAGGTGGCGAAGAGGTGGCGAAACAGCGGTGCGTGGCTCGTGACGCGGTGGCACACCACAGCCACCATCAGCAGGCAGCACATCACGACGAACAGCATGTCGGGCCGCCAGGTCACGTGCTCCATCAACAGCGACGCCCCGCAGATTCCAGTCATGAACGGAATGGCGAGGCGCACAACAGAGTATTTCTGCCACATGGATGAGGGGGAGTTCACAACCACGAATGACGCGAATGACACGAATGTTTATTTTGCTTTAGATCGAATCGAACAACATCGAAACAATTCGTATAATTCGTATAATTCGTGGTTAACAAAAGACTTAGAGGTTTCGGAGTGCAGCAATTCGCTCTTCGGGGTTTGGAGCACCGAACACATAGCTGCCTGCCACGAAGACATCGACCCCAGCCTCCGCCAATCGAGGTGCCGTCTCGGCATTGACACCGCCATCGACCTCGATGAGGGCATGCGAACCCGTACGGTCGATGAGCTGCCGCAGTTCACGAACCTTAGCGAGGCTGTGTTCGATGAATTTCTGACCGCCAAAGCCTGGATTGACCGTCATCAGCAGCACCATGTCAACATCGCAGATGATGTCGGTGAGGAGACATACAGGCGACGACGGATTGAGCGTCACTCCAGCCTTCATACCGGCGGCGTGGATTTCCTGAATCGTGCGGTGCAGGTGTGTGCAGGCCTCATAGTGTACGTTCATCATCATCGCACCGAGAGCCTTGACCTCATTGACAAACTTTTCGGGTCGCTCGATCATGAGGTGCACGTCGAGGGGTTTCGTGCAGAGGCGTGCCACGGCTTGCATCACGGGGAAGCCGAAACTGATGTTCGGCACGAACACGCCGTCCATGACATCGAGGTGGAGCCAATCCGCCTCGCTGCGGTTGAACCACTCCATTTCGCGTTCCAGATTGCCAAAGTCAGCTGCGAGGAGAGAGGGGGATACCTTTTTCATAGCTTTGATTATTGATTATTTCAGGCTGAAGCTGGCCTGCCCGATCATTTGCTTGTCGGCAAAAACGAACAGACGATAAGTGCCGGCATCGAGAAACTCATCGACATCGCTGTACATCGTGATGTGTTGCTCTTCGCCGTCGTATTCGATGTATTTCTTCTCCGAATATTCCACACTGGTGCCCTCGTAGTCGAACGTGCCCTGGGGCTTATAGACCGAGTTGTCGGGTTTGATGATGCGGGCATAGACGATGCGCTGTCCGTTTTGCGCCGTGACGTTCTTGACAATCGTAAATCCGAAGGAAAAACGTTTGACGTCCTTGGCCTTCTGCGCATTCTTTCCGCGCTTGTTCTGAGCTGTCACCCAGAAACCGGTGGCGTCGAGCTGAGCGGCGCGGTCCACCTTGTCGCGCAGCACATTGCGCTCGGCACTCACCTGCGCAGCCTGCTGCGTCACTTCGGTGATTTGCTGCTTGATTTCGGTATTCTCCGCACGCAGGTTGGCATTGGCGCGGTTGAGCGAATCGACCTGTACGATATAAGACTGCAGGACGGCGCGGAGCGAGGTGATTTCTTTCTTGAGTCGGGTTATTTCGCGTGCGTCGGTCGCCTTCGTCTGCTCCAGTTCTTTCAGCAGTTGTTGCGTGCGTTCACGCTCCTTATCCACCAGCTGGAGGAGTGAGTCGTTGCGGATTTGGCGTTGCAGTTCGCCATACTGAATATCGAACTGGCGGTATTGGTCCTCCATCTCTTGCTTGTCCAGTTCAGCCAGTTCGGTAAGTTCGGCATTGGCTTCCTTCTGTTCATTCCACAGCCCATAGAGCCACGAACATCCGATTGCCAAAAACGCAGCTACCACACCCAGCAGAATGATCCACGGCAGAGCGGAGCGCCGCTTCTTAGGTGTCATTTCTTCCATATAATAAGGTTAAGTTCAGATTTTACGGCAAAATTACGGTTTTTTCCGTAACTTTGCAACGAAAACCAAACGAAAATGCACAACTTATGCTAAAACCCGTCATCACACCCGACGAAACCACACAGTTGCGCCGACTGCTCAACGACGCACGCAACGTCGTGCTCACCTGCCACACCTCGCCCGACGGCGATGCCATCGGATCGTGCCTCGCCATGCAGGAATACCTGGTGCGACGCGGCAAGCAGGCCACCGTCATCGTCCCCAACTACTTCCCCGACTTCCTACACTGGATGAACGGGGCGGACCGCATCCTACAGTACAACCGCAACTATACGCTCTCGAAGACGCTCATTGCTCAGGCCGACCTCGTCGTCTGCCTGGACTTCAACGACCTGCAACGAATCGACGACATGCAGACGCCGTTCCGCTTTATCAAAGGTAAAAAACTGATGATCGACCACCACGAGAACCCGTCCAAATTCTGCGACATGACCATCTCGCGGCCCCAGATGTCGAGCACCTGCGAACTGCTGTTCCGCCTGTTCGTCGCCCTGGACGACCTTCAAAATGTCAACCGTCACTGCGCCGAGGACCTCTATGCCGGTATGTGCACCGACACAGGCCGTTTCTCCTACAATTCCAACAACCCCGAAATCTTCAACATCATTGCGGAGCTGATGAAGAAAGGCATCGACAAAGACCACATCATCCGCAACATCTACAACCAGAACACCGAGGGTCGCTACCGCCTGATGGGCTATATCCTGTACGAAAAGCTCATCGTCATGCACGACCTGCATGCCTCCATCTTCAGCATCACCCGCGAGGAACTGCAACGCTTCCACTACATGAAGGGCGACGCGGAAGGCATCGTCAACATGCCACTCGAAATTAAGGGACAGAAACTCAGCATCGCCCTGCGCGAAGATACGGAGAAAGAGCAAATCTGCGTCTCCATCCGTTCCTACGACGACTTCCCTGCCAACGAAATGGCAGAGCGCTTCTTCAATGGCGGCGGCCACTTCAACGCTGCCGGCGGCCGACTGTTCTGCCCGATGGACGAGGCTCTGGAAATTGCCAAACAGGCGGTCGAAGCCTACCGCACGCAGCTCTGCGGCTCCGACGAGCAGACGCAGACCAACGCCTGAGCCCTATTGTCCGATGGCCGGCCTATACCTACATATTCCCTTTTGCCAGTCGCGCTGCATCTACTGCGACTTCTACTCGACCACGCAAGCCGATCTGCGCGACCGCTATGTCGAAGCGCTGAGCCAGGAAATCGCAGCGAGGGCCACGGGACAGTTCGCCACGCTCTACGTCGGAGGCGGCACCCCCTCGCAACTCACGGCCCCGCAGCTCGACCGACTCTTCACCGCCATTCATCGCCATGCGCAACTCGACGCCGATGCCGAGGTGACGTTGGAGTGCAACCCCGACGACGTGACGCCCGACCTCCTGCACCAGCTCCGTGCGTTGGGTGTCAACCGCCTGTCGATGGGCATCCAAACGTTCGACGACCGTCTGCTCCGTTTTCTTCGCCGGCGTCACTCTGCCGAACAAGCCATCCGCGCCGTCGGCATGGCGCAGGCGCAGGGTTTCGACAACCTGAGCATCGACCTCATGTTCGGCTTCCCCGTTTTTTCCCACTCCCAACCCGTACACCGCGACCGTGACGCGGCTGTCAGCGCATTTTCTGCCGACCTCACCACCGCGCTGAGTCTCGGCATCCAGCACCTCTCAGCCTACAGCCTGATGTACGAACCTGGCACAGCGCTCACCCGCCTTCGCGACAGCGGCCAGCTGCACGAGGCCGACGACGAAACCACCCTCGCCATGTACGAGCAGCTCATCGACCGCACTGCCGAGGCGGGCTTCGAACACTACGAAATCAGTAACTTCGCACTGCCAGGCCACCGTTCGCGACACAACAGCAGCTATTGGGACGACACGCCCTACACAGGGCTCGGAGCTGGTGCCCATTCTTACGACGGAAGCACACGCTACTACCACCCCGACGACCTCACAGCCTACCTCAGCAACCCCCTCAGCCTGGTCAGCGAAACATTAAGCCCCACCGAACACTATAATGAATATGTGATGACGCGCCTGCGCACCCGCGAAGGCATCCACCTGCCCAGCCTTCTACGCCGTTTCGGTCCGCAGCTCTATCGCTACTGCCTCGCCATGGCGAAACCCCACCTCGGCGCAGGCCGACTGAGCAAAGACGGGCAGCATTACCTGCGACTCACACGTCAAGGACTCTTCGTCAGCGACGACATCATGTCCGATCTGGTGAAAGTGTAAAACAAAAGTGTGCACGCAAACAACGCAAAACTTACTGTCCTTTTTCACCAAACTTTACATACCATATCGGAAAAGTTACATAAAAAATCGAAAAAATTGTGTTAAAAACAAAAAAAAACCGCGTTTTCGAGAACAACGTATCGGAAAAGTCCGTAACTTTGCAGCGTTTTTAAGAAGCAACTTAATGTTTAACAATTAAAAAGTAAAAGTAAAATGAAAAAGTTGGTATTTGCATTCGCAGCTATCGTAGCAGTATCTTTCGCTTCTTGCACAGGTACAACTCAGAACACTCAGGTCGCTGACTCTGACACTGTCGTTGTTGAAGAAGTAGCTGAGACTGTTGACTCTGTTGCTGACACTCTCGCTGCTGCCGTTGACTCGGCTGCTGCTGTTGTTGCTGAATAATCAGCCGCTACAAGCTAAGCGAAAACAATTACCCTTGGGCTCAGAGCCCATCGCGAAAATTGGATCTGCAAGGTGTGAACCTCGCAGATTTTTTTTTGCAAAAAAGTAAGCCGCACTCTGCACTCCGACTGAAGCCCTGCATAGATACGGACAACGCGGATGACATGGTTTTCTTCTTCCATGTCATCCGCGTTGTTTTTGACAGTCAAACTATTCGGAGTGCGCCTTTCCTTACACTGCGAGGCTGATGTCGTACTGCTTGGCGAGCTTACGCATGTTGATGAGGGCGTAGCGCATGCGGCCGAGGGCTGTGTTGATGCTGACGTTGGTGAGCTCAGCGATTTCCTTGAAACTGAGGTCCTGGTAGAATCGCATGAGGACGACTTCGCGCTGGGTCTTCGGCAGCAGGCGGATGAGAGCCTTGACCTCGTTCAGCGTCTGGGCGTCGATCATTTCGCGCTCGCGGTTTTCATCGACACTGATGGCGGCGTTGCTGAAGAGATCGACTTCGCTTTCGTCGTTGGACAGGAGCACATTGGCCTGACGCTGACGGTGATGGTCTATGATCAGGTTGTGGGCAATGCGCATCACCCACGAGGCAAACTTACCGTTTTCGGTGTACTGTCCGTTCTGCAACTTGGTGATGATACGGATAAAGCAGTCCTGGAAGAGATCCTGTGCGGTCTCCTCGTCCTGTACGGAGTATGCGATGTAGGTGTAAACTTTGCTTTCGTAGCGCTGTAGTAGTTTGTCGAAAGCGGCGTTATTACCTTTAATGTAGGCAGCGACCAACTGTTCGTCGGTTTCGTCGGCGAGACGTCTTCTGCTGGTTAGGCTGCTGACTGTTTTGTTCGAAACCATTAGGCTTTTTTCAGATTAGTTTAGCGTAATGTTCGTGCAATAAGCAATAACGTTTTTTAAATTAATAATTAAAAATTAAAAAATAAGATTCTGGGGTCGGCACGTTGGGCTTAGTCCCAAAACCGGATGCAAATTAACAGAATATCTACGGAAGTGCCAAATCCTTTGACAAAAAATTTACCGATTGTCACACTTTTTTAACACATTGTACACAATAAGGACAAATTGGAGTCAACTCACGCGGTGCTGATCGCCGATGTGCGAACCACGGAGGAAGTCGGCGACGGGCATACGTCGTTTGCCGGCGAGCTGCAGTTCGGCGATGTCGAGCCAGCCGTCGGCGCAGGCGATGTGGAGATAGCTGCGGCCGTCGGTGCGGATGGAGCCGGAGGGTTGCGACAGCGTCGCTACATTCCCGACGGCAGGGGCGGGAACGATGCTTGCCTTGTAGATTTTGAGGCTCAGGGGCTGGGCGTCGGGCTGCTGCAGTTCGGTCCATGCTGCGGGATAGGGACTGAGGCCTCTGACGAAATTATAGACGCGGCGCACGGGCTGTGTCCAGTCGATGCGGCAGGTGTCGCGAAAAATCTTGGGTGCAGGTTTCAGCTCGTCCGCACTGTGGAACAGCTGACTCTGGTCGATGGGCTGGATGGTGCCGGCGAGGATGTTATCGACCGTCTCTGTGACGAGCTGTCCGCCGAGCATCATCAGGCGGTCGTGCACGTCGCCCACACAGTCGGTCTCGGCAATGGGCACGCGGACTTGCTGGATGATGCGTCCGGTGTCGATCTCGTGCTGGAGGAAGAAGGTCGTGATGCCTGTCTCTGTCTCGCCGTTGATGACTGCCCAGTTGATGGGTGCCGCACCGCGGTACTGCGGCAGGAGGGAGGCATGAAGGTTGAAGGTGCCCATCGGCGGCATGGCCCAGACCACTTCGGGCAGCATACGGAAGGCCACGACGATTTGGAGGTCGGCCCGCCACGCCCTGAGCTGCTCCACGAACGTCTCATCTTTGAGCCGTTCGGGTTGGAGCACCGGCAATCCGTGTTCGACGGCATATTGCTTGACGGGGCTCGGCTGTAGCACACTGCCGTGGCGGCCCATCGGTTTGTCGGGCATGGTGATGACGCCGACCACGTTGTATCCGCCTTCGACCAGTGCGCGGAGGCTTTCGACGGCAAACTCGGGCGTACCCATATAGACGATGCGCAGTTCTTCCTTCTTCATGATGCTTTGTCTTGCTTGAAATCAACTGCAAATTTACGGATTATTCGTCGAAAAGGAAAGCGAAACGCCGAAAAACTACGCCCTCGCCACGGCTCAAATTCGGCACTTGTGGGAAAAAAACTGAGCTATGGCTCGGTAAAAACTCGACTTCTGTGCGCAAAAAACTCAAAATATCATTGAGATTTGTAGAAATATCAATGGTATTTTTGAAAACATCAATGGTATTTGTAGAAATATCAGTGATATTTTGACTTTTGTCCGCACATCGGTTGGGTTTGCGCTGCGCTGCAGGCAAGAATCGAGTGCGGCGCCGCTGAGCATTGTGCGCATTGGGCCTGGCGGCAGAGTGAAGGTCAGTTTGCACGAATGTTGATAATAATCGCAAGATGATTTATACTTTTTTTCAATGAAAATCCGTAACTTTGCCAACCAGAGCTAACTTTTAACATCTACAAATATGAGACGCATCATTATTAGTATCGCGTGCGCATGCGCGATGAGTGTGGCCGCACAGGCCGCTATTCGCATTGGCGAACTGAAGGTGGAGGGCCTGCGCAGTCCTTTGGGCATCGACACGGCTACGCCACGGTTCAGCTGGCAGTTGGAGAGCGACCAGCGTGGCTGCCGGCAGACGTCCTACGAACTGACGGTGAGCCGGACCGACGGCACCGTAGTGTGGCAGTCGGGCATGGTGGAAAGTGCGCAACAGACGGGTATCCAGTACGGCGGCACAGCACTCACGAGCCGCACCGCCTACGTGTGGAGCGTGACGGTGACCGACGCCGACGGCACGAAAGCCACAGCCAGTTCGACGTTCGAGACGGCTTTCCTCACGCCCGAGGAATGGACGGCGCAGTGGATTCATGCCGGCAGTGTCAAGCATCAGACGCTCCAACCCCTCGAAGTGAAGTTCGACCAGGCGCAGACGTGCCGCTACTTGCGTCTGAACGTGACGGAACTGGGCTTGCGTGCATCGACCGACGCAGGGTTCTCGTTCGTCCAGCTGAGCGAAGTGGAGGTGTATGCCGGCGACGCCAATGTGGCACGTACGGCGAGCCTGAGTGTGGGCAAGGCTGCCGACAACTGGGATTTGCCGTCCTTCGGCTGGGCACTCAGCAACCTGACCGACGGCAAGGTGGCCGACGCTTCGTCGCTCGGATGGACCACCCAGCAGAATGTCCAGGTGCCGGTGGTGCTGACGATTGACTTAGGTTCGGTGCAGACCATCGACCGCGTGCTGCTCTATCCGCGCCAGAATGACCATGCCACGGGGCAGCCCGACGACATCGCAGCCAACTTCCCCGCTGCCTTCACGCTGCAGACCTCGACCGACGGCTCTGCCTACGACATCGTCTATGAGCAGAAGGCTCAGCGCGAGTCGAAGGTGCCGTATTTCGGCCGAAACGTGGAGATCACGAAGCCCGTCAGCCGTGCCCGCATCTATGCTTCGGCTCTGGGTGTGTTCACGATGCAGCTGAACGGACAGCGCGTCACGGATGCCGTGCTCGAACCTGGCGAAAGTGAATACGAGAAGACGCTGCTCTACTCGACCTACGACGTGACCGGCCTGCTGCGCGAGGGCAGCAACCAGCTCGTGGCGCAGGTGGCTGGCGGCATCTACGACATAGACTACCTGCAGGGACGCTTCTCCAAGGGCGAAGTGCAGAACAACGGACAGACCGCCCTGCTGACGGAATTGCTGGTGGAATACGCCGACGGGACGAGCGACACCTTCGTCACCGACGCCTCGTGGGTATGGACTGCCAGTCCGACCACAGGCAGCAACTGGTGGGGCGGCGAGGATTTCGACGCCCGCCTGCAGGTGGCTGGCACCGCCGACGGCACTGCCGACCTATCGACCTGGCAAAGTGTGAGCGTCATCACGCCCCACTTCCAGAGTCCGCACAGCGGCGTGAGCGGACATGGCGTGCTGCGCAGCCGCATGTACGAACCGCTGCGCGTGGTCGAGCAGTGGGAGGCTGTCGGAGTGAAAACCATCCAAAGCGGTGGCTACACCCTGCGGATGATCGACTTCGGACGTAACTTTGCCGGACAGTACCGCTTCCGTCTGAAGGGCAAGCCTGGGCAGCAAATCAGCCTGCGCTGCGGCGAGAGCCTCAATCCCGACGGCTCGGTGTATATGGAAAACTTCTACACCGGCCCTTCCGACACGTACGACGTCTATACGTTCAGCGGCGACGAAGCGGGCGAGGTGTGGGGACCGGAATTCATGTATCACGGCTTCCGCTACCTGCAAATCATCGGCCTGGACGAAGAGCCACGCCCCGAGGATTTCACGGCACTGCGGGTGCGCAGCGACATGGACCTGATCGGCACGGTGACAACGTCCAACGAACTGGTCAACCAGATTCACGTCATCTGCCGCGACGCCATCGCCTCGCAGCTCTACAACTCCATCACCGACTGCCCCCATCGCGAGAAACTGGGCTGGCTCGACGTGCCCAACGAGATGTACACATCGCTGAACATGAATTTCCAGATGGAGAATTTCTACAAGAAAGTCGTCCGCGACTGCTTCGACGCTCAGCAGGCAGACGGCCATGTGCCCTCGGTCGCACCCTACTACATGAACGTCTATGGCGACGATGTGAACTGGGGCGGTGCCGCCATTTTGGTGCCTTACCGAAACTGGCGCTACTATGGCGACACGTCGCTGATGGAGCAATACTATCCGCAGATGAAGCTGCTGATGACGCACTTCGCCAACAACACGACGAACTACCTCATCAACAATTCCTTCAGCGTGCTCTCCGACTGGGGACAGGAAACCGCCGGCGTCAGCCCGATGGTGCCGACCGAGTTTACGGAAACCTGCACCTACTACTATCTGAACCTCGCCATGGCTGAAATGGCGAAGCAGTTGGGGCACAAAGCAGACCTGCGCAACTATCGCGAAACGGCCGAAAAGGTGAAGAATGCCTTCAACAAGAAGTTCTACGACGCATCGACAGCCACTTACCACAGCGTGGACGGACACGAGGGCGGGCGCCAGAGCGAGCAGGCCATGCCGCTCTACTACGGTCTGGTGCCCGAAGGCGACGAACAGCGAGTAGCCGACGTGCTGGCCGCACGTGTGGAGGCTGACGGCTACAAAATCAAGACGGGAGAAATTGCACTCAAGTGCGTGTTCATGTCGCTGGCGCAGTATGGCTACAACGACATCGTGTGGCAAATGGCGAACCAGACCGACTGCCCGAGCTATGGCTACTGGGTGGTTCAGGGCTATACGACGACTCCGGAATACTGGGACGTTGGTGCCTTCTCGCAGAACCACTGCATGATGGACCACATCGAGGAGTGGTTCTACACCCAGCTGGGCGGCATCCGGAACGACGGCATGGCCTTCGACCGCCTGCACATCGCACCCTACCTGCCCGCCGACCTCACATCGTGCGACATCAGCACACAGACCCCCTACGGTCCTGTGCGCTCCAGCTGGCAGCGCAGCGACGACGGCGTGACTTTCCACTTCATCGTGCCCGCCGGCAGCGAGGCGACCCTCGTCATTCCCTGTGCCGACGGACTGGTGGTGAAAGAGGGTGAGACGACGGTCAAAGCTGGCGAGAACAGCATTGTCAGCGTGGACTATGCCAATGGTCTGGCCACACTGGTGGTCGGCAGCGGCGACTATACGTTGACGACGGGTGCCGACGACGAACCCACCGCCATCCCTTCAGTCGGCGACGAGGCACAGCACGACCTCCCCACCCCTGCGCCCTGGTACGACCTGGCCGGCCGACGCGTCGATAATCCGACGCAGGGGCTATACGTCCAGAATCAGCATAAATATTTAATCATTAAGAATTAAAAATTAATAATTAATTATTAATAATTAAAAGCCTGCCGGTTTGGGCTCCTCTTCTCTGCCCTCAGAGGGCTGAGGAGATGGAGTTTGGGGGTGCGTTGCCCTCCCGCAGGCAATTTTTAATTGTTAATTATTAATTTTTAATTTTCATTCAGCCGTAAAGCTGACCAAAGTTTTACGATAGCTGCTGAAGAGTCCGCTGCGCGAAATAAAGCCGATGAAGCGACCCTGCTCATCGGTCACGGGAAGGTTCCAGGCGCGGGTCTCGTCAAACTTCTGCGCAGCCACTTTCAGCGTGTCGGCGGTGGTGAGGACGGCAGGGGGCGTCTGCATGAACGAACGGACGCGGTACTGGTGGTACAACTCGGGACGGAACATATACTTTCGCACCGAGTCGAGCGTCATCACACCGACCAAGCGGCCTGCGCTATCCACCACGGGAAAGATGTTGCGGTGGCTATGCACGATGGTAACAATGATTTTTGAAAGATCCCAGTCGGTATGTACGGGCGAGAAATCCTTCTCGAGCAGCGAACCAAGGTTCAGCACGGTGAGGATGGCATCGTCCTTGTCGTGCGTGAGGAGTTCGCCCTTGCGAGCCAGACGCATGGCATAGATGCTGTGCGGCTCAAACATATTGATGGTCAGATAGGCAACTGACGACACAATCATGATAGGCACGAAGAGCTGGTAGCCGCCTGTGAGCTCGGCGATGAGGAAGATGCCCGTGAGCGGTGCGTGCATCACGCCCGACATCAGGCCTGCCATGCCGAAGAGCACACAGTTCTGCAACGACATGTGACCGGCACGTCCGTCGGCGATACCCAGCAGTTGGTTCCACAACGCAGCAAACACAAACCCCGTGAGCGCTCCGACAAACAGACTCGGGGCGAACACACCGCCGCAGCCTCCGCCGCCGTTCGTGGCAGCCGAGGCAAAGACTTTCAGCAGCAAAACGAGCGCCAGATAGAGCAGCAAAGCCCGCTGTCCGCCACCGCTGAAGAGCGTATTCTGGACCACTTCCTCGGCCGTTGCGTTTTGCAACAACTGCCCAATCACGTTGTAGCCTTCGCCGTAGAGCGCCGGCAGGAAATAGATGAGCAGACCCAGCACCGTAGCACCCAGCAGAAACTTGAGCCACGGATTGTGCAGCCGTCCGAAGATGCCCTCCATCCAGTTCATGGAGCGCGTAAAATAGAGCGACACCAGTCCGCAGGTCACACCGAGCACGACACAGGCGGGAATGATGTTGATGGAAAATGCTGTCTCCAGCGAAAAGTCGAACATAGTGCCCGTCCCGTACAGGGCATACGAAACGCACACACTCGTGATGCTCGTCACGAGCAGGGGTAGAAGCGAGGCCATGTTCAAGTCGAGCATCAACACCTCGAGCACAAACATCACACCGGCAATCGGTGCCTTGAAGATGCCTGCCACGGCACCAGCAGCACCACAGCCGACCAGCAGCATCAGAGTCTGCGGCGGCAGGTGGAAACGTTTGCCCAAATCGCTGCCAATGGCAGAGCCCGTCAGCACAATCGGTGCCTCGGCTCCGACACTACCACCAAATCCGATGGTGATGGCACTGGCCACCATGCTCGACCAGCGGTTGTGCGGTTTGATGCGTGCCTTCTTGCGAGAGATGGCGTAGAGAACTTTCGTCACGCCATGACTGATGTCGTCGCGCACGGCATAGCGGATGAAAAGCGACGTGAGCAAGATGCCGACGGCGGGGAATACGAGGTAGAGCCACAGCTGACCGCTGTCGGTGATGCCCTGCGTGAGCAGCACGCGGATGGCATCGACCAACCACTTCAGCACAAAAGCCACGAGACCGGTCCAAAGTCCGACCACGAGGCTCAGGCCGAGGACTATCTGCCGGCTGGACCAACGGCGGACGAACCAGCCCGTCAGGCTGTCCAGCAAACCTACTTCGCGCCGTCGCCAGCGCAGCGACATTCCTTTCATCTCAGTATCTCAAATTCTCCGTTTTCCTTCACTCGGATGATTTTCGAGGGCTGATGCCTCTCTCTCGAACGTTGGTTGTAGCACACGACGTAATCGACTGCCGCCTTCACCTCGTCGCTGATTTCGGAAAACGAGCGCGGTGTGGGTTCGCCGCTGATGTTCGCACTGGTCGAGACAATGGGCTTTTGGAAACGGTAGCACAAGGCCTTGGAAAATGTTTCGTTCGTCACACGGATGCCCACTGTGCCGTCGTCGGCCAGCAGGTTGGGAGCCAGGCCGGAACCATGCTCGTAGATGACGGTGAGGGGCGTGGTGGCCAGTTCGACCATGTCCCACACCACGTCGGGCACACGACGAACGTAGCGAGCCAGACGGTCGGGCGAATCGACGAGACAAATCATCGCCTTGGAATCGGCACGACGCTTCAGTTCATAGACTTTCTTCACAGCTTCCTCGTTGGTGGCATCGCAACCAATGCCCCACACAGTGTCGGTCGGATAGAGGATCACCCCACCCTGCCGCATCACCTCGATGGCTTTCTTTACTTCGTCTTGTAGCATAATATCTTATTTTCCTTCCGTTGAATCCTTTTTAATCCTCAAACCCCTTGCTTCTGATGGCTGGCGATTAGAACTCTGAAGTGAAGTGGAAGCGGATGTGCTTGAAGTCCTGCTGGGCCATCTGGAGCACATAATTGGAGTCGGCGAGGAAGACGTCGCGGCCTTCGATGTCGCGGGCCATGTACTGGTATTTGCGCTTCTTGAAGGCTTCGAGCTCGGCATCGTCGTCGCTCTCTATCCAACAGGCTTTGTAGAGACTGGCAGGCTCCCAGCGGCAGAGGGCGTTGTACTCGTTCTCCAGGCGATACTGGATGACCTCGAACTGCAACTGTCCGACGGTGCCGATGAGCTTTCGGCCGTTGAACTGGTTGACAAACATCTGCGCCACACCTTCGTCCATCAGCTGGTTGATGCCCTTCTCCAGCTGCTTGGTCTTCATCGGGTCGGCATTCTCAATGTACTTGAACATCTCGGGCGAGAACGATGGCAGCCCCTTGAAGTGCAGCTGCTCGCCCTCCGTGAGCGTATCGCCAATCTTGAAAATGCCGTTGTCGGGCAGGCCGACGATGTCGCCAGGCCAGGCTTCCTCAATCGTGCTCTTCTTCTGTGCCATGAACTGCGTGGGCGAAGAGAAACGCACGGTCTTTCCCTGGCGCACATGCAGGTAGGGCGCATTGCGGACAAATCGACCGGAGCACACCTTGCAGAAGGCGGTGCAGGAACGATGGTTGGGGTCGATATTGGCGGTTATCTTGAAGATGAAGCCCGTAAACTTGGGTTCTTCGGGCTGCACCAGACGTTCCTCGGCGGTGGTGGGACGTGGGCGTGGAGCAATCTCGACGAAGCAGTCGAGCAGCTCCTGCACACCGAAATTGTTAAGAGCTGAGCCAAAGAAAACGGGGGCAACCTCGGCGTTGAGGTAGTCCTGCACGTCGAACTCGGGATAGACGCCGTCGATGAGTTCGAGGTCGTCGCGCAACTTCTGTGCGTCTTCGGCACCGATACGGGCGTCGAGGTCGGACGAGCCGAGCTCCACAGAGACTTTTTCCGTCACCTTCTGTTTGTCGGGCGTGAAGAGGTTCAGATTATGCTCGTAGATGTTATAGACGCCCTTGAAGCGTGCACCCTGGTTGATGGGCCAGGAGAGCGGACGCACGCTGATCTGCAATTCCTGCTCCACCTCGTCCAGCAGGTCGAAGGGGTCGCGGCCCTCGCGGTCCATCTTGTTGATGAACACGATGACGGGGGTCTTCCGCATGCGGCACACGGTCATGAGCTTGCGCGTCTGTGCCTCCACACCCTTTGCTCCGTCGATGACGATAATGGCTGAATCGACTGCGGTGAGCGTGCGGAAGGTGTCTTCGGCAAAGTCCTGGTGACCTGGCGTGTCGAGGATGTTC
Source organism: uncultured Prevotellaceae bacterium (assembly GCA_900319385.1). Classification (GTDB taxonomy): domain Bacteria; phylum Bacteroidota; class Bacteroidia; order Bacteroidales; family Bacteroidaceae; genus UBA3839. The sequence goes on from ONOG01000014.1 coordinate 80,621, forward strand.
ACCTTGTACTCCACTTCGCTGCCTTCGGGCGTATAGTCAAACTCCATCACCGAAGTCGAGACACTGATTCCGCGCTGCTTCTCGATTTCCATCCAGTCGCTCGTGGCGGTCTTCTTGATTTTGTTACTCTTCACAGCACCTGCCACCTGAATCTGTCCTCCGAACAGCAGGAGCTTCTCTGTCAGTGTGGTCTTACCTGCATCAGGGTGGCTGATGATGGCAAAGGTACGTCGGCGATCTATTTCATTCATACTCTGTCAAGGATTTTAAGGATTAAAAAGGATTTCTATTTCCCTTTCTGATTAAAGAAGTTCTCAAAGCGTCTGAAATAAGTAATCCGTTCTGCCAAATCCTCATCTAACATAAAAACCTATCCAATCCTTCAAATCCTTGATATACATTCGCTGAGCGACTCCTCCCAGTGCGGGATGTCGAGGCCATAGGTCTGTTTGATTTTGGATTTGTCGAGGACGGAGTAGTGCGGACGCTTGGCTGGCGTGGGATACTCGCTGGTGTGGAGCGGACGGACATGGCAGGTCGTGATGCCGGCCAGGCGGTGAATCGCCTTGGTGAAATCGTACCACGACGTGACGCCCTCGTCGGAGAAGTGGTAGATGCCTGGCACAATGCCCTTGTTCACAGCTACCATGATGGCCTTGGCGAGATCGCGCGCATAGGTCGGCGTGCCGATTTGGTCGAAGATGACACCCAGCTCCTGACGTTCACGTCCGAGGCGCAGCATGGTCTTCACGAAGTTGTTGCCGAAGGTCGAGTAGAGCCAGGCTGTCCTGACAATCAAGGCTCGGCTGCACTTTGCCACGACCTGCTGTTCGCCAGCCAGCTTCGTGCGGCCATACACGCTGTTGGGGCAGGTCGGTTCCAGTTCGGTGTAGGGCGTGTGGTTGGTTCCATCGAACACGTAGTCGGTCGAGACCTGCACCATCCAGCCTTTCCTCCGTTCGATGGCCTCAGCCAGATAGCCAGGCGCCAGATTGTTGAGCAGGTTGCACAGCGTCTCGTTCTCTTCTGCCTTATCGACAGCCGTGTAGGCGGCGCAGTTGACAATGCCGTCGATGGCATGGTCCTGCACAAAGGCTTCCACGGCATCGTGGTCGGTGATATCCAGTTCCTCCACATCCGTGAACAGGAACTCATGCTGCGGGTTCTCGGGAGCCAGCAGCTGCATTTCGTTGCCCAGCTGTCCGTTGCAGCCGGTAATCAATATCTTCATAATCCTAAATCTTCTACCTTATCTTTCTTATAATAGTCGGCGAGCATTCCGATAAAGGTCGAAATGCTGTCCATGGCTTTCTTCGTCTCCTCGCTCACCGGCTTGCCCTGCAGTCGCAGGAGCATCAGTCCGTAGAGCGCATCGAAGCAGTTCTCCAGCTCCGATTTCTCTTCCTGCACTCCGTCCTTCGTTTCATCCTTCTTCTCAACAAAACAATCCTTTTCATCCTTAGAATCCTTGGTATGATTCTTCGATCTCAGTTCCACGATGAAGGGCAATGCCTTGTAGTAGGCCGCCGAATAGTAAGGGAATTTTGGCGAACGCAGCAACTGCTGATGCAGGTCGCTGAGCCAGATCAGAACGTTCTTACAGATTTGCAAGTGTCCTTTCTCGGCCACTCCTTCCTGCCTCATCATCTCAGCCAGGTCGGCATACCACTGCCGCATCTCGGCTTTCTGCGCCGGTTCCAGCTGGAAGCGCGACAAGTAGGTCTCGTCCAGCTTATCGACATTCAGCCCCACAGCCCGCAGCATATCCTCCACCTGCCACATATACAGCAGGTATTCAGCCACGTTCTGCTCCCTTAGTTTCTGTGCTATAATCAAGGAAAAGAAAAATTAAACGTTAATAGTCAAATGTCAAGAACCCCACCCCTCGGGAATGGCCGTGGGCGGGGTCAGGAGGTCGTTACCCCTGTTCGATGCCAGGAATCCAGTAGAGCAGGCCCAGCGAGTAGAGCGCCATGATGGCACTGACCGTCATCACCACCACGCCAATCACGCGGTTGATCACCCAGATGCCCCGCACATTGAAGCGGTTGCGCACCTTGTCGATGGCCCATGTGAGCAGGAACCACCATGCCAGCGCACCCACCACGATGAACACATAGCCCACGAACTGCGGCCACGGGTTGTCGCTCAGCACAAAGGTGAACTGACCAAACATCGCCACGAACAGGAAGATAATCAGCGGATTGGATATAGTGACAAAGAATCCAGTCACAAAGTTGTGCACCAGCGAACCGCGGTTGTGCGACACCGGCTTCACCTTATCGACAGGATTGGACCGGAATGTCCACCATCCGAACAGGAAGAGCAACACACTGCCCACCAGCTTAATCCAGAATGCCACACGCGCATCGGTGATGATATCGTTCACGAACGACAGGCCGAAACCCGTCATCAGCGCATAAATGATGTCGCTCAGCGCAGCACCCACACCTGTGGCGAAACCATACCAACGACCCTTGTTCAGCGTCCGCTGCACACACAGCACGCCCACCGGCCCCATCGGTGCCGACGCCACGATGCCGATAATCATACCCTTCACCACCATCTCGAAGATGCCGATGTTCTGCAAGATTTCCTGGTAGTTCAACTGTGGCAGATGTGTATCTAATAATGGAATCATCCGTTCTCTCTTTGCTAATGAACGTTTTCGGTAAGCCAAATGAACAAAGTCAAACTTGTTCGTTGTTCGAACTTTGTCTTGGCGAGAAAACGTCTGATGTTAATCGAATTGCAAAGTTACGACAAAAAAGTGAAAAGTGGAAAGTGAAAGGTGAAAAAACCGAAGAATGAAATCCGAAATAGGAGAATTATGTTAAAACGAGGGGAATTTTAACATTTCTACACCCTATTTTTGTGGGAGAAAAATGGAGGAAATAGAATCGTCGGACAACGAAAAACACGAAAAAAAACGAAAGAAACGAAAAATTTTGATGAAAACATCCGGAAATCAGGAGTGCCCATTGCCGTAGGGGCGGGCTCCCATGCCCGCCCGATCAGGCAAAGCCTGAAAACCGAAAGAAATTGGGATAAAATTTTTGGAGAGGCAGTATTTTAGAAGACAACATGGGACAACAAAGGACAACTTGGGACAACTTTATTATTTCATTGATTAAGAAGATGTTGTCCTTTGTTGTCCCG
>ONOG01000028.1 GCA_900319385.1 uncultured Prevotellaceae bacterium
TGCACCAGTCTTTCAAACTTCAGCAGACACAGACCGACCTTCCCAATGGCGTCTATGAGGCTGTGTTCCATTCATTCTACCGTAGTGATGGCACAGGGCGGCAGCCTGTTGCCACGGCTGCGGCGGGAAATACCGTCAAGGGGAATCTGACCACCTTGCAGGAAGTTAAGAACAATGAAGTCTTGCTGAACACCGAAGAAACGATGGCCGGTGCTGCACAGACGCTGACAAGCGACCAGGCGCAGACGACACTCAGCGACATTATCGTCGCTGACCATCAGATGACCTTATCTGCCAATGTCACCAGCATTAACCAGTGGCTGAATTTCCAAGGCTTCTCCCTCACCTACAAGAATCCATTAGTCACTGTTCAAGTGCCCGCATCCGGCTATACAACCTTCTATTACAGCACGCATCCGGCTATACAACCTTCTATTACAGCAACCAGAGCTTCCTGCTCCCTGAAGGTGTGCAGGCATTCACCTTAAAAGAGGAAAACGGCAATATCGTCGTTAGCCGAGAGTTCTCCGAAGCCGGATCGGTTCTCCCTGCCGGCCAGGGTGTGCTCCTGAAAGCCGAACCTGGTACATACGTCATGGTCCCCACGATGCGGAAGAAGGTGGTTGACGCGAACAATCAGTTGCGAGGTTCCGACGAGGATCAGCTGACGTACGGAGGCAACTACTACTACGTGTTGAACGAAGACTTGCAGGAAACAGGATGGAAGTGGAATGCGACAAATGGCGCCACATTTGTCAATCCCGCGCACCATGCTTACTTCGTCTCTCAAAGCCAGACGACGCCTCAGGACTTCTACCCTCTCGAACAACTCAAGAAAGGCAAGAAACTGCTTGTCAAATGACGGCGCAGAGCGCATCGGCTAAAGAGACTCACGTATTTTTTTCACCACGGATTACACGAATGACACGGATTCTTCATTCTTCACTTTTCATGTCAGAGGACAAGAATTCGTCTAATTCGTGTAATTCGTTGTTCTTACAACACCTTCGATTTCTGTCCCGTACTGCCTCCCTGCGCTCAGGGAGCGTGGCCGCGAGGGTGGGGCGTTGTGCCGCTGGATTTCATCCTTCGTTTTCTCGCCATGACAAAGTTCAAACAAGTTTGACTTTGTTCATTTGGCTGAACGAAAACGTTCGCGGCGACGTCGGGCAGTACGTCAAGTGCAAGGGTAAAGATAATTTTTGAAACGGCGGGCCGATCTTGCAAAAAAGTTTATTCTGGGTTCTCAAAAAAACGTGCGACGGTTGAGTAGGATGAACTTGCGGATTTTAAGTTAACAAAACAAGGTTTTTAACATTTCGGAGGGCGAATTTTGTGGGGGAAATTTGGAGAAAATAGAATTTTGAACCACGAAAAGAACGAAAAAAAACAACGAAAAACACGAAAACGGACGAAAAACACGAAATTTTTTGGGTGAAAAGTCCAGAAAATTGAAATGCCGATGGTCGTAGGGGCGGGTTCCCATGCCCGCCCGATCAGGCTGAAAGAAATTGGGATAAAATTTTTGGAGAGGCAGTATTTTAGAAGACAACATTGGACAACAAAGGACAACTTGGGACAACTTTATTATTTCATTGATTAAGAAGATGTTGTCCTTTGTTGTCCTTTGTTGTCCTTTGTTGTCCTTTGTTGTCCCGTGTTGTCTTCTAAAAAAAATCCCCAAAGTGTAGTCTTCTGACTAATAATCCCTATTTTCCGCTTTGCGAAAAGCATTTTCACGTCACGAATCCCCATTTATTTCATTTTTGTCCGACGTCTGGCTGTCGGTTGTCCGCCGTCTGGGCGTCGGTGGAGCGCCGTTTACCCTGTCGGTTGTCCGCCGACGGAGCGTCGTCAGTCCGCGGTCTGCGGGCCGTCAGAGCGCCGTCTGCCGACAGGTTTGTCCGCCGTCTGCCGACGCTGGGTCCGCCGACTGCCGACAACGGGACGGCGGACAAATGGAAAGTGAAAGGCAATAGAGTGAAAAGCGAAAAGTGAAAAGTGAAAAATGGGGCGGAAGTCAACGCGTCGTGGCTGCGATATTTCCGACCGAGCGGTCGGCCGGTGATTTCTGCGCGATTCTCAGCGGGTGAGAACGGAGAGCGTTAGTTGTCAAAAATGCAACTAAGTGGGTGGGTTATTTGTGCTGTTCATAATTATCAAAAAATGATAATTCGTCAATGCTTACGGTCAGTTCAACAACAGCCGCTACTGGCACGGCAACAGCCACGGCCACCTGAACGAATGGTTCGTCAATACGTCGTTCGGTGTGCGGCTGTGAGGGGATTGCCCCTCTTTTTTTGTCACACAGAAACCAATACACGCTCTTTCTGCGTGACCGTTGATGCATTTCAAGCACACAGAAATCACGGAAATACACAGAAAGGCCGTTGCATTAGCCATACTATTTCTGTGATTTCTGTGGTTTCGTTTCGGCAGAATCAGGGCAATTACTTCGGGCGCACCTGTCCCTCGCCGCGGACGATCCACTTGTAGGTGGTGAGGGCTTCGAGGGCCATGGGGCCGCGGGCGTGGAGTTTCTGGGTCGAGATACCGATTTCGGCGCCGAGGCCGAACTGTGCACCGTCGGTGAACGAGGTCGGAGCATTGTGATAGACACAGGCGGCATCGACCGAGCGCAGGAAACGGTCGGCTGTCGCAGCGTTCTGGGTGACGATGCACTCGCTGTGACCAGATCCGTACTGGCGGATGTGGCGCAGGGCTTCGTCGAGGTCGGCGACCATGTGCAGCGCCATGGCATAGTCCATGAACTCGGTGCCGTAGGTGTCGGCGGTGGCCACCTGGAGCAGGCGCGAGGGGTAGCCGTCGTGGCTCAACAACCAGGTGTAGGCCATGGGATCGGCATGGATGACGACCTGGCTGTCGGCGAGGGGACGGAGCAGGGTGGGGAGGTCGGCAGTGCGCTGCTGATGGACGAGCAGGCAGTCGAGGGCGTTGCAGACGCTGACACGGCGCGTCTTGGCGTTGTTGACGATGCGGGCGCCCATCTCGACGTCGCCGTCGAGGTCGAAGTAGGTGTGGCACACGCCGGCTCCCGTCTCGATGACGGGCACGGTGGCTTCCTCGCGCACGAAGTCGATGAGGCGGCGACCGCCACGCGGGATGATGACATCGACCAGGCCGCGGGCATGGAGCAGGGCTGTGGTGGCTTCGTGGGTGGAGGGCAGGAGGGTGATCACCTGTTGTGTGAGGGCCTGTTGTGTGAGGGCCTCCGTAATAATCTTCACCGCCATTCGGTTGGTTTCGTCGGCATCCTTTCCGCCTTTCAGCACGCAGGCATTGCCCGACTTGAGGCAGAGGGCAAAGACGTCGAAGGTGACGTTGGGGCGGGCTTCGTAAACCACGCCGACCACGCCGAAGGGCACGCTCACGCGTTCGATGTCGAGACCGTTGGGCAGGACGGTGTGGCTGAGCACACGGCCGAGGGGTGAGGGCAGGGTAGCCACGTGGCGCATGTCGGCAGCGATGGCTTCGATGCGCTGCGTTGTGAGTTGCAGACGGTCGTAGAGGGGACTCTGCGGGTCCATGCGCTCGAGGTCGCCCTGGTTGGCAGCGAGCAGGTCGTCGGTGTGTGCGACGATGGCATCTGCCACGCGGAGCAGGGTGTCGTTGATTTCAGTCTCGGTGAGTTGGGCGAGGGCGAACGATGCCTCGCGGGCGGCTTGGAGTTGAGCAGTAATCATGGCTGTGTGCTAAAAAGGGTGTGGGGCGTCGTGTCGGGCTGGTCGAGCAGGTTGAGCAGGATGTCAGTGCGTTTGCCGTTGGCGATGACCACCTCGATGCCAGCGCGGGCAGTCTCGGTGGCGATGTGGTATTTCGACTCCATGCCGCCACGGCCTGCCGAGGACTTTTCGGCCGAGATGACGTGGTGGAGGTCGTCTGTGAGTGCGACGTGGCGGATGAGGCGCGACTGCGGGTCGGCGGGGTGTCCGGTGTAGAGTCCGTCGATGTTGGAGAGGATGATGAGGCGCTGACAGCGCATCATGCGTGCCACGAGGCCGGAGAGTTCGTCGTTGTCGGTGAACATCAGCTCGGTGACGCAGACGGTGTCGTTCTCGTTGATGATGGGGATGACGCCGTTCTGCAGCATGACCTCCATGCAGTTCTGCTGCGTGGCATACGACTCTGGTGTGTCGAAGTTCTGCTTCATCGTGAGCACCTGGCCCACGGTGATGCCGTGTTCGCGGAACAGTTCGTAGTAGCGGTCGATGAGTTTTGCCTGGCCAACGGCACTGAACAGCTGGCGTTCATCGACGTTGTCCTTGGTCAGTAGGTTCTGATGGTGGCTGAGCACGCTGCGTCCGCAGGCCACGGCACCGCTCGACACGAGGATGACCTCGATGGCGCGCCGTCGCAGTTCGGCCACCTGATCAACGAGGGCGGAGAGGCGTGTGGCGTCGAGCGAACCGTCGGCGCGTGTGAGCACGTTGCTGCCAATCTTGATGGTGATGCGCATTCTTTTGTATATGATAAATGGTCAATAATCAGAGACAGGAAAGTGTGTTTGTGCTGCAAAATTAGTCAAAATGTGACATTCTGCCAAGTTTTATGCACCTTTTCCTCACTCTATGCAGGAATATTGAAAGATTTTTGCTAACTTTGCCCATGCATACGGGAACATTTGGGCTATTTGTGATAGGAATTGACCAATGAGTGATAGCCTTTCTGCCGTATTTATCCTAACTTTGCACCACGAAATCACCGACAATTTATTATGTTCAATATTCACTAAAATCATTCTATTTATGAAATTAAAAGCAACTCTGCTGGCTGCAGCCACCCTGTGCGCTGCCACCGCCTCGGCGCAGGTCGTCGTCACGGTCGATGCAGCGCAGCGCGGACCGAAGGTGAGTCCGACCCACTACGGTATTTTCTATGAAGACATTAACCATGCAGCCGACGGCGGCATCTATGCCGAACTGATTCGCAACCGCTCGTTCGAGGATGCTCCACGCTATGGCGCGCCTGTCTCGACCGAGGCTTGGAGCACGTTTGCCACGACCGGTGCCAGCATCGACATGAAGCTGCTGAAGGCTTCGAAGAAGGTGAAACTGCTGAACAGCGTGCAGGGACATGCGCTCGAACTCAACATCAACGCCACGACAGCGGCTCCGGCCTGCCTCGTCAACGAAGGTTTCTGGGGCATTAACGCTGTGCAGGGTCGCAGCTACAAGCTGAGTTTCTGGGCGAAAGGTACGTACAAGGGCGGCATCCGTGCCACGCTGTGCGACGTGAAGGGCGAGAAAGTCTTTGCCGAAACGGCGGTTGAGGCGGTCGTCGGCAAGGACTGGAAGAAATATACCGCCACACTCACTGCCACCGGCAACGACCCGCAGGCACAGTTTGCCCTCGTGTTCGACGGCAAGGGAATCCTCGACCTCGACGTCGTGAGCCTGTTCCCGCCCACGTTCCGCAACCGTGAAAACGGTCTGCGTCCCGACCTCATGCAGATGCTCTACAACATGCACCCGAAGTTCATGCGCTTCCCTGGCGGCTGCTTCGTCGAGGGTGAGGCTACACCTGAGAATGCTTTCCGCTGGGAGCGTACGATTGGTCCCATCGAAGAGCGTCCAGGCCACTGGAATGTGAACTGGGGCTATCGTACGACCGACGGCCTCGGCTTCCACGAATATCTGCAGATGGCTGAGGACCTCAGTGCCAAGCCCCTCTACGTGGTGAACATCGGCATCTGGCATGGCGGCTGCACGCCCCTCGACCAGTTGCAGCCGTGGATCGACGAAGCACTGGCTGCACTGGAGTATGCCAACGGCGACGTCACGACCAAGTACGGAGCGATGCGTGCCAAGAACGGCCATCCCGCACCCTTCAACATCGAGTACCTCGAAATCGGAAACGAGAACAACCAACCCGAACAGACGGGCACGAGCGACCACTACTACGAGCGCTTCAAAATCTTCAAGGATGCCATCCTGGCCAAATACCCGAAGATTCACCTCATCGGCGATGTGGCTGCCTGGGGCACCGACGACCCGACGTGGGATTCGGACGAAACGGTGGAACTGCTCGACGAGCACTACTACCGCAATCCGGCATGGTTTGCCAACAATTTCCACAAGTACGACAGCTACAAGCGTGGCGGTTCGAAGATTTATGTCGGAGAATATGCTGTGACACAGGGCTTCGGCGACCTCGGCAACATGAACGCTGCCCTGGGCGAAGCTGTCTTCATGATGGGTATGGAGAACAACAGCGACGTCGTTTCCCTCAACAGCTACGCCCCCATCTTTGTCAACGAGAACGATGCTCGCTGGCGTCCCGACATGATTCGTTTCAGCAGCAGCGCCGTGATGGGCACACCGTCGTACTACGTGCAGGCACTGATGGCTCAGAACGTCGGTACGCAGGTCATCCGCGTCAAGCAGGAGAATCCCTACGACGTGACCTCTGTGGCACGTGTGACACCCGAAAAGAACCGCTGCGGATTTGCCACGTGGGAAACTCGCGCCACGTTCAAGACGCAGGGCGAAGTTGAGGCCATCAGTGGCGACTGGCAGGTCAACAACGGCGAAGTGAGCCAGACAGGACGCCGCCAGCAGTGCGTGGCTGTTGAACCGACCCTCTACGACGGCGACCATTATGTATATAAGACACGCGCGCGTAAGGACCGCGGTGCAGAAGGCTTCATCGTCGTCTTCAACTATGTTGACCGCGACAACTACTGCTGGGTGAACTTCGGCGGTTGGGGCAACACGCAGCACGGCATCGAGCAGGTGGTCGGCGGCAGCAAGACGCAGACAGCCACGAAGCACGGACGCATCGAGGACGGCCGCTGGTACGACGTGACGATTGAGGTGACCGGCGACAACGTGAAAGCATGGCTCGACAACGAACTCGTCTTCGACACCCAACTGAAGCGCAACACCGCCGAGGGTATCTTCTCCTCTGCCACGCTCGACGAGACAACGGGCGAAATGATTGTGAAGGTGACCAACACCTCGAGTGTCAGCACCACCGCTCGCATCGACCTCAAGAACTTCAGTGCTCAGCAGGCCCGCGTCATCCGTCTCGCATCCGCGAAAGGCACCGACGAGAATACGCTCCAGACGCCGACCCACATCTATCCGGTCGAGACTTCGCTCTCGCCTGCCAACGGCAGCGTACTGGTCGATGTGCCGGCCTACTCACTGAATATCGTTCGGGTGAAGTGACCTGCTGCACTCAGCACATACACCCTTCACTACATACTCGGCTTCCTCTGCCTCGAATCCTTCGGGCAGAGGAACCGTTGGTATTTGGACCGAGGTGAGGCAGTAGGTGCGGTGACAACGGACACAAGTCAGGTGGACATGACCAGGGCAGTGTGTCGTGTCGTCGTGGTGGCAGAGGCAGTATTTCTGTGTGCCGGTGCCGTCGTCGATGTCGTGCAGCAGATGAGCCTCGGTCAGGCTCTGCAGCGTGCGGAACAGGGTGGAGCGATCGACCGTGGGCAGTGCCGCCTCGAGGTCGGCCAGCGAAAAAGCATTCTGAAAGTCACGACGGATGGCTTTCAGAATGAGGGTACGGACAGCGGTGACGCGCAGTCCAGCGTGGTCGAGGATGGCTTCCTCGTTGAGATAATCATTGTTCATGGTGGCAGCAACAGCAGTGTCCTTCTTCTTTCTTGGGCTCTTCGTGGTGGCAGCAGCAATGTTCTTCCTCCTCTTCCTCATGACAGCAGCAAGAGTGATTGCTCCCCTCCTTTGGTGAGTGTTGGGAAGGGGTCTGCTGTGCGTGGGTATGGCACCCACACTTTTTATTCCTTTGGAACACAAATGCGTTGATGAGCAGAGCGATGAGCAGGCCGGTGCAGAGCCACTGGAACCATGTGCCTGTCGTTTCGCAGCAGGCGGCTGACTGTACGAGTCCTTCGGTGAACCATTCGCGTGGCAGGAGGTAGTCGATGCCGATGCCGAAGGCTATGGCTCCGAACACAATCGAGGCGAGGTAGGCAATGAGGGTGCGTGTGCCGAGCTGCTGGCGGATGACGAGGATGCTCGCCATGTTGGCGGCAGGTCCGGCCATGAGCAGCACGAGGGCGGCTCCAGGAGTGAGTCCCTTCAGCATGAGGGCGACGGCGATGGGGATGCTGCCCGTGGCACAGATATACATCGGGACACTGATGGCGAGCACGAGGAGCATCGACAGCCAGGTGTTGTCCTTGAACACTGCAAACCAATCGTCGGGTACGAGGACGGTGATGAGGGCAGCCACGATGAGGCCGACGACGAGCCATTTCCCGATATCCTTCACCAAATCGACGTAGGCGTATTCAAGGGCTGCCAACAGACCTTTCCCCAACCCCTCCTTGTGAGGGAGGTGAGCAGTTTCTGAGTCCTCGTGACAGCAGCAATGCTCTTCCTTTTCCTCATGGCCGCAGCAATGCTCTTCCTTCTCCTCATGGCAGCAGCAAGAGTGACCGCTCCCCTCCCTCACAGGGAGGGGTTGTGGGTGGGTCTGCTGGTTGTTGGCCTGCTGTGTGTTGACCAAAGCCCCTCCAAACACTGCCGTCACCAGTGCAGCGATGGGTCGCAGGATGGCAAAGGGCAGACCCATGAGCGAATAGGTGGCGATGATGCTGTCCACGCCCGTCTGTGGGGTGGCGATGAGGAACGAGACGACGGCTCCGTGCGAGGCACCCTCCTTGCGTAGCGACATCGCTGTGGGCAGCACGCCGCAGGAGCAGAGCGGGAGTGGGATGCCGAGCAGGGCGGCATTGATGACCGAACGGATGTTCTGTCCCGACAGATATTTGGTGTAGAGCGTGCGCGGAATGAAGGCATGCATCAGTCCGGCAAAGAGGAAGCCCAGCAGCAGGTAGGGCGACATTTCGTTGATGATGTGGAGGATTTCGTCCATATAGCGTCGTATTTTTGCTGCAAAGTTACGGAGCTTTTCCCTTGCAGCAAATATTTTCGGCTGAAAATCTGCATTTTCTGCAACTCGGTTGCAACAACCAACACTTTTTTTCCTTACCTTTGCAGAAGTATTTTCCACTTATCACTTATCACTTATCACTATTTTATCTATGAGCTATAACAAAGACGAAAACTCTCAGTTTGTTCAGCAAACTGGACAGGACCCCCAAACTCCTGCTCAGGGCACCACGCCCGACAGTCCCGCAGCCTATGGAATCCACCGCTTCGAACCCGACAGCGGGATGAAGCAGCGTTCCTTCACCGGTGGTGTGGCACCCGCTCCCAACATGTGGGAAGCCTACAAACTGTTTTGGCAGAACTATGTCGATTTCAGCAGTCGCAGCCGTCGCAGCGAGTTCTGGTGGCCGACCCTCATCAACTCGGTGATCGGCATATTGCTCTACGCCATCATGGTCGGTTCGATCGATGTTCCATTGGATGAACTGGGCAAAATGGAACCCGAAGAAGTGGCGCAGGTGCTCATGCAGAGCGGCCGCTACTGGGTGGGCAGCATTCCCCTTTATCTCTTCGGCCTGGTGACCTTCCTGCCCTGCATTTCGTTGGGTGTGCGTCGTCTGCACGACCTGAACTACAGCGGCTGGTGGTATGCGCTGATGCTGCTCAACAGTTGCTGCTGCGGCATTGTGGCCATCGTGTTCCTGTTCATCTTCGCTCAGGACAGCAAGCCTGGCACCAACGAGTGGGGACCCTCGCCCAAATATCCTGTCACAGAGTAAAGGTTTAGCACTCAACATTCAGCAATTCTATGAAACGATTTGCATTCAAGATGTTCCTCAAGCCAGGGTTTGAGGACGAATATGAGCGTCGCCATGCCGCTCTGTGGCCCGAACTGCAACGCCAGATCAGGGATGCCGGAGTCAAGAACTACAGCATCTACTGGGACCGCGACACCAATATCCTCTTCGGTTATCAGGAAATCGAGGGTGAGCAGTCGAGTCAGGACATGGGTGCCGACGAGGTGACACAGCGCTGGTGGGCCTACATGGCTGACATCATGGAGACTAATCCCGACAACAGTCCCGTCACCATTCCGCTGCGCGAGGTGTTCCACATGGACTGAATGATAAAGTTTTAGCGATTGAGAACTTACCTCCTATTTTTACTTCTGTGTCTGTTGCCTTCCGTGGCACAGGCACAGATGAGTGCCGACACCCTCGGGCTGTCGGAGATGGACATCTTGCTTGTCACCATCACCACGGTCGATGGCGTGGAGCCCACTTTCGACATAGTTAGTACACCCAACGGAAAAATGCTCGACAACGTGGTTGAGGCACCCGGACGCATGGTCATCACCCTGCGTGATAAGGTGCTGTACGACAGCGGGGAGTACGAGGCTGGAAAGTCGGGCATGTCCATCCGCGTGCGGGGCAACTCCAGTGCGATTGTCTATGACAAAAAGCCCTACAATCTAAAGTTAGAGAAGAAAAGCGACTTACTGCAACGGAATAAAGAGAAGTACAAGAGCAAGCACTGGCTGCTACTGCTCGACGGTCCCAAGGTGCAAACCTTTCTCGCACTATTCCTCAGCCGTCAGCTGGACTTCCACTGGACACCCAGCTGCACATTTGCCAACGTCGTCGTCAACGGTGATTACCGCGGGCTCTACCATCTCATCGAGAGTGTCAAAGCCGAGGACGGACGCATCGACCTGGACGACGAGACGGGATTTATGGTCGAACACGACAACTACTACTGGAAAGAAAACTTCTACATCGAGAGCATCTGGGGCGAACGTCAGCACTTCACGCTGAAATACCCCGACGCCGATGCCTTGGACGATGCCGACACCGACTACATCCGACAGACCTTGCAGCAGATGCAGTCCTCCATGGACGACGGCACATACGCCGACTGCATCGACCTCCCATCCTTTGCCAAATACCTGCTCGGGCAGGATATCCTTGGCTCGAGCGACCACCGTGGATCCAACAAATACGTGGCCAAGTACGACAACACGGCCGACACCCGTGTCTTCATGCCCTGCATGTGGGACTTCAACGACAACATGAGCATCTCCCCAGACGAGTTTGCCCCTGTCCACACGGGCACGCCCTACTTCTTCTCCCACATGCTGGCCAGCAGTCCGGCGTTGCTCGAAGAGTACATCCGTCAGTGGAAGCAGCTCAAGGCAAAAGGATTTGAGCAGCAGATATTCGACGTTATCGACAGCCTCGACCACATTCCCAACAAGACCGACATCGAAGCCAGTGCGCGTCTGGACCGCCAACGCTATGAACACCTTCCCTATGTGTCCACACTGAACAGGCTTATTCAGCGGGCCCGCACATGGTACACCGAACGTCTGGTATGGCTCGACGACACCATTCACAGGCTCGATGTCGCAACCGACATTGATGCCCCACACATTGAGGCACACCGCACTTCACCCCTCTACTACAACCTGCAGGGCATTGCGCAGTCAGAGCCTTACGACGGACTCAACATCGTTGTCGATGAACAGGGACGACGACGAAAAGTCTATATCCGATAAATCCAACGCAATAGAAGTGAAGCGTTCAACGCTTCACGCTCATCGTTCAATGCCGGCACTTGTGGGCGGAATTGGCAGGATGTTGCCGTCGGCATCGTAGCGGAGCGGTTCACAGACTACGCTGCGGTGGTGGCTGTTGCCGCCTCGGAGCGCCCCGTTGTGGCTGAAGAAGTACCACCGGTTCTTGTATTCGACGATGGCGGGGTGGGTGGTGTCGCTGTTGCCTGCGACCTCGCTGATGATGCCTTTCGGCTCGTAGGGTCCCCAGATGTTGTCGGCCACGGCATAGGCGATGCGCTCGGGAAATCCGCTGGCGTAGGTCAGATAGTATCGACCCTGGTATTTGTGAATCCACGGCGCTTCCTCGAATGGGAAGGCCTCGGAAAACGTAATCTGCCGTACGTCGCCCTCCGTCTCAATCATATTTTCTTTCAGCCGGACAATGTAGCACTGCCCGTTGCCCCAGATGAGATAGGCCTGCCCGTCGTCGTCGATGATGACGGTGGGGTCGATGCATGCCCACGAGTGTTTCGAGGCGAAGCAGTCGTCGTTGGTCAGCAGCGGACGTCCGAGTACGTCGTGGTAGGGTCCCTGCGGACGGTCGGCCACGGCGACGCCGATGCCGCACTGATTGGTCGAGACGTACCAGTAGTATTTACCTCCCCTGCCGATGACTTGTGCTGCGTAGGCCTCGCCCTTCACACCCCAGGCGAAGTCGGTGAGCTGCAGCGGGCAGGGATATTCGGTCCAGTGCTTCAGGTCGGTGGTCGAGAAGACGCACCAGTCGCTCATCCAGTAGCCGTTCTTGCGCCCGTTGGAGTCGTGTCCGGTGAAGAGCCAGAGGGTGTCGCCCACGACGAGCGTGGCGGGGTCGGACGTGTAGTGGTGGCGGAACAGGGGATTGCCGTGGCTTTCGAGCAGGTAGGTGGCAGCCTGTCCGAAGTGGTCCTGAAGTCGCTGCATCTCGGTGCGTGTCACGGAGATGACCGAGCCGTGGCGCGGGAAGAAGTCTTTGGTGAACGACTGTGGCTGGCGGGTGAAGTTGTAGAGGTCGGTCGTCGTCTGGTATTCATAGCGGCCACTGCTGTAGAGGTCGTACATCAGCACCCACTTTTCTTCGTTGTTCAACTTGAAGACGCTGCTGCCCTCGACGCTGGTGGGCGTGCCGGCGTAGGCGTCGAGATAGACGAAGTCCTCCTTCCAGGGGCCTTTCAGGTTTTTCGACGTGGCTTGCTGGATGCCGTTGTTCACTTCCCGTCCCTGTTCGTCCTTTGTGTTTCCTTTGTAGAAGAGGTGGAAGGTTCCGTCGGGACCTTCGATGATGTCGTTGTCGATGGAGCCATACTTGGCAGCGAAGAGTTGTTTCGGTTCACTTTCGAAGGCGGTGAAGTCGCGGTTGGCGTATGCATAGTAGCTGATGAGGCTCTTGCGGTCGCTGCGCTGAAGGGTGAAGTAGATCATGTACTTCTTTGCCTTGCGGTCGTAGATGGTCTGGGGTGCCCACACCCAGTAGGCATCGCCGAAGTGTTTGGGAAAGGCCTTCGACAGGTTGATGCGCGAGTGTGTCCAGTGGACGAGGTCGTCGGAGCGAAGCAGTACGATGCCTGGATTCAAGCCCCATCCCTGTTTGGGGTCGAAGGTGTGCATGTCGGTGGCGACAATGAGGTAGTCGCCATGTTCGCCGCGCAGGATGTGCGGGTCGCGGATTCCGCCGCTCTCGCTGATGGTGTCCGACGTCACGATGGGATGGTTTTCGTTGAGTGCCCGCCAGTGGACGGCATCGTCGCTCAGGGCGAAGCGCAGCTCTTCCTGTCCGTCTCCGCGTCCTTCGAAGTAGGCAAACAGATAGCCGGTGAAGGGTTCTTGCCGTGTGGTCTTCTGTGCTCCGGCCGTCATCGTGAGGCAAAGCACCAGTGTTGTGATGAGAGTTCGTTTCATGGGTGTCACTAATTTTTGATGTCACTAATTTTTGATTCAACTTTCGCAAGCTCTGCTTGCTCTGTAGATAAAGGGAGTCAGTTCACTTTTCACTTTTCACTCTTTATTTTTCACATTCCGAAATATGTTCAAAAGTCCGATTCAACGTACACCTGCATCCCCTGTTTCAGCCCGTCGATGTCGTCGATGCGCCATTCGCCATCTTCGCGAAGCAGGACGAGGGGGATGGTCGTGCAGTTGTCGAAGTTGTACCAGTCGAGATTGACCGTGGCCGTGTCGCCGTTGAGTTCCGTCACGACGACCTTGTCGAAGTGCACGTTGTCCCAGTCCTGTCCCATAATCCAGTAATCGAAGTCGAAGAAGGGCATTTCATCGCCCGATTGCTCGTCTTTCTCGGCCACTTTAGCCAGCAGCTCGTTCCATCCGCGTGTGCAGTACAGGCTGTCGAGGTTGGGCAGGTTGAGTTCGTAGAAGTCGCCGTTGGCATCAAATCCGTGGTCCGACGGATAGGCTTTGCAGACTGCTGTGTAGATGTCGGTGACGCGCTGGATGATGCTGTCGCGCGTGGCAGTGTCGTCGTTGACTTTTTGCTGTGCGGAAGTGCCGCTGTTGCAGGCACAGAAGAGCAGTGCCGCGGTCAGTGTGGTGAAGAATACTCGTTTCATGTTCAGTCAGTCTTTTGATGATGAATGGAAATTTGTTGGCAAAGATACGGCAAATTATGGAAAACACCAAGCAGAATGTGAGAAAATATGATGGGTGGGCGTTTGCATTTCAGCACGAAACATGAAATGTTAACGTCAGGGGAAATTTTACCTTTTAGCGGGCTGATTTTGTGGGAGAATTTTGGGGAAAATAGGTTTTCGAACAGCGAAAAAAAACGAAAACAAACGAAAAATACGAAAATTTTTGGCGGGGAATCCAGAAAATTGCGGTTCCGATTGTCGTAGGGGCGGGTTCCCATGCCCGCCCGATCAGGCGAAGCCTGAAAACTGAAAGAAATTGGGATAAAATTTTTGAGAGGCAGTATTTTAGAAGACAACATGGGACAACAAAGGACAACTTGGGACAACTTTATTATTTCATTGATTAAGAAGATGTTGTCCTTTGTTGTCCCATGTTGTCCCGTGTTGTCTTCTAAAAAAATCCCGAAAGTGGAGTTTTCTGACTAAAGATCCCTTTTTTCCGCTTTGCGAAAAGCATTTTCACGTAACGTATTCCCATTTATTTCATTTTTGTCCGCCGTCTGACTGCCGGCAGTCCGCCGTCTGGGCGTCGTCAGAGCGCCGTTTACCCTGTCGGTTGTCCGCCGACGGAGCGTCGTCAGTCCGCGGTCTGACGGTCGTCAGAGCGCCGTTTGCCGATAGGTTTGTCCGCCGTCTGCCGACGCTGCGTCCGCCGACTGCCGACGACGAGACGGCGGACAAAAGAAAAGTGAAAGGCAATAGAGTGAAAAGTGAAAGGTGAAAAGTGAAAAATGGGTCGGAAGTCAACGCGTCGTAGTTGCGAAATTTCCGACCGAGCGGTCGGTCGATGATTTTTACGCGATTCTCAGCGACTTAAAATGCCGTGCGGACTGGACGAAATCACCATCTAAATGACCTGAATCGGACATCGGTGTGTCTGGCTGAAAACGGGGACATACATCACGGCCATCCATTTTTACATGGCAGCCCCAAAAAATCTGGAGTTTTCTTTGGCATTTAATGGGTTTTTGGCGAACTTTGCAGGGTTATTCATCGAATCGTTTAGAGAGTGAAAGCCAGCCGGTTGATAGGGCTCGTGTTGCTTTTGTTCTGTATTGTCGAGGTGCAGGCACAGAGCGACGAGGTGCTGCAGCGCATGTTTGAATGGCCGCGGCAGGTGAGTCAGCAGCCCTGGGCAGCGGACGAGGACAGCCTGCACGGCGACACCGTGCGCTCGAATGTCTATCTGAAATATCATTTCAACGTCCCGCGCCGCAATTTCACCATGCTCACCATACCGAATCTGTTCCACATCGCTCACGGTGAACAGCGGGAGTTTCTGGGTGAAATGTATTCGACGGTCGTCGCGACAAAGCGCCGTGACGTCAGTTCGCTCTGCCATGTCCACGTGAGCACCATCCGCCATCGGCGCAACACACTGGCCAACGTGCGCGACTACGTGTCGGTTCGTCCCTACGAATCGACCCTCGTCGGCGACCATCTGCTCTCACCTTTCCGCCCTTCCAACCGCCAGTTCTACCGCTATCGTGTGGAGATGGTTGACTCTGCCACCGCCACGGTGACCATCACTCCACGCCTGTTCAACACGCAGCTCGTGAGCGGTACGGCCACCATCGACCCCACGACCGGCCGCATGCTGTGTGCCTGTCTGGAAGGCGAGTACGACATGATCCGCTTCAGGCTCGACCTCACGATGGGTCCCGACGGCCGGGCGTCGCTGCGTGTGCAGCGCTGCGACCTCGCTGCGACGGTCCGTTTCATCGGAAACAAACTGACGGCACAGTTCACCTGCATCAGCGACCTGCCCACCACGCTGTCGCCGACCTTGGTCAATGTCGATTCGATCGAATTGATGCGCCAGCTGCGCCCTGTGCCGCTCAGTCCGACCGACCTCCATGCCATTGCCTACCTCGACTCGCTCAACGCTCTGCATGCCGACGAGCAGCCCGACACGCTGGCTGTCGATACCCTGCCGAGGCGTAGCGAATGGCTCAAGCATACGGGCGATGCTGTGTGGGACGCCATACAGGACAATATGCTCTCGACCCTGCATGCCAATTTCGGCAATGCCGAGCGGCATCAGTTCAGCGTCGGCCCCATCTTCAACCCCCTCTACTTCGACTACAGCAAGTCGCGCGGACTGATTTACCGCACCAAGATGGACTTCTACCTTCGCATGGGGCACAACAGTCGGCTTCAGTGGGAGCTGCGTGGCGGCTATGCGTTCAAGGACCACCTCATCTACTTCGACACACCCATGACATGGTACTTCAACGAGCGACGCAACGGTTACCTGCAAGTGGCTGTCGCCAACGGAAACCGTATCAGTACGTCGGACGTGCTTGAGCAGGTGAAGCAGATGCATCGGGGCGACACCATCGATTTCGACCGCATGAACCTCAGCTATTTCAAGGACCTCTCGTTCCGCACCACCCTCAACTACGGGTTCTCCAGCCGCCTGTCGGGACAGCTCGGTTTCGTCTTCCACCGCCGTTCGGCTGTGTCGAAATACGATTTCAACCTCGTGGGCAAGCCCAACGTCTATCACACCTTTGCACCCATGCTCGAACTGACATGGACGCCCCTCGGACGCCGCGGTCCCGTGCTCACCGCCGACTACGAGCAAGGACTGCGACGTGTGTTCGGCGGCGACATCGGCTACAGCCGCTGCGAGTTCGATGGACAGTGGATCGTGCCCCTCCACTGCACACGTACGCTCTCGCTGCGGGCAGGCGTGGGCTTCTACCTCTCGAAAAGCGGACAACGCTACTTCCTCGACTACGCCTACTTCCGTCGCAACAACCTCCCTGGCGGCTGGAACGACGACTGGAGCGGCGAATTTGAACTCCTGCGCAGCGAATGGTACAACGCTTCCGACTACTACGTCCGCTTCAACGGCACCTACGAGTCGCCACTCCTCCTGTTCTGCCGTATGCCTTGGATCGGAGCGCTGATGGAGCGTGAGCGCATCTACTTCAGTGCCCTCGCCGTGCGCAACTACTTCCCCTTCGTCGAGTTTGGCTACGGCTTCACCAACCGCCTCTGCTCTGTCGCCACCTTCTTCGCCTTCTCGCCCCACGGCTACGAAGGCTTCGGCTTTAAGTTCGGCTTCGAACTCTTCAGCGATTGGTAATACGAAGTACACGGGACAAGGTACAAGATGCAAAGTACAAGGTACAAAGTACAAAGTACAAAGTGTCGCAGCAGCAGTACATCTCTCTTCGTTGTACCTTGTACCTTGTACTTTGTACTTAGTCCTTTGTTTTCCCTCTCTGTAAAAAAATTTACCCTGCAGCGTACCGACAAATCATTTTTTTTCCGTATCTTCGCAGGCAGTAATTCACGAACAATCAATTCTCAATCTTCAACTTTTCACTTTCAGCCTCCCCCAACCCCCTCCCAAGGAGGGAAGTTGCCAGCCGGCAGGCTTTTAATTTTTAATTATTAATTTTTAATTTCTAACTTTCAACCATCCCCAACCCCTCCGGTAGAGTCGGATTCGTCAACCGGCAGGCTTTTAATTTTTAATTATTAATTTTTAATTTATAATTTTTACTTTTCAGATTATGGATTTATCAGGCAGAAGAGAAAGCACCAACGTGCAAGACCGTCGCGGACAATCGGGCGGCGGCAGTATTTTAGGCGGACTGGGAGGCCTCGGCGGCGGAATGTTCGGTGGTAAAGGCGGCAAGGCAGGCTGCGGAAGCATCATCATCATCGCCCTCCTCTTCATCTTCGGTCCCAAACTCGGCATCGACCCCCTGCAAGTGGTCGGCCAGATGGGTACAACCACGACCGAACAGACCAGCGACGGACAGCCCTATCAAGGCTCGCCCGAGGAAGAAGAACTCGCTTCGTTCACCAAGAAAGTCCTCGCATCGACCGAAGACGTGTGGACCCGCAAGTTCCAGGAGATAGGACGTCAGTACGAAGTGCCCGAACTCGTGCTCTACACCGGCAGCATCCAGACCGGCTGCGGACAGGGAACCGCCTCGACAGGCCCCTTCTACTGCTCAGCCGACCAGAAAGTCTATATCGACCTCTCCTTCTATAAGGAGATGAAATCGTCGCTCGGCGCCGAGGGCGACTTCGCCTGGGCCTACGTCATCGCCCACGAAGTCGGACACCACGTGCAGTACCTGCTCGGCACGCTCGGCAAGGCTCACCAGCAGATGGCACAGCTCTCGCAGACCGAGGCCAACCGCATCAGTGTGCAGATCGAACTCCAGGCCGACTTCTACGCCGGCGTCTGGGGCCACGACGAGCAGCGCCTCTTCGGTTCGCTCGAGAAGGGTGACCTCGAAGAAGCCCTGAACACCGCCATCGTCATCGGCGACGACCACCTGCAGAAGCGCGCCGGCTACAACCCCGACGAGCGCCAGTTCACCCACGGCACCTCCGCCCAGCGCCAGCGCTGGTTCCGTCGTGGCTTCGACACCGGTGACCTCAACCAGGGCAACACCTTCGCCAAGAAGAGCAGCGAACTCTAAGCTTTTCGACTTTCGACCCCCATTACCTATTCTATAGTCCCCCTTTCATCTTATCGCAGGCTGCGCACATCCGCACCCTGCGATAAGATGTTTTTTAGCATATATTCCGTATATTTTTGTTCAAATCATACATTTTTTACACGAATGTAACACAAAAGTCGGAGAAAAACCATAACTTTGCACAATCTGTGGTCTAAACTACAGAATAACAGGCCGAAATTGCCCGAATGGAAAGCTTACTCACTCTCCTAACAATAACTTACTAACATGAACAAAAACTTTATCCTCAGCATCACCATGCTTCTGTGTATGCTGATGAGTGCCGTTGATGTGACGGCACAGTCGTGGACGGCCAGCCAACCAGAAGCAGGCACATTCTACATCTACAACGTAGGTGCTGAAAAGTTCTTGGCTTCGGGTACAAGTTGGGGTTCACGGGCCTCGATCGAACCCCACGGAGCCATGAAACTCACGCTCGCCGTCAGTGGTGACGGCTACACCATCTCGACTAACGCGATTTACTCGGGCAAGTATCTGGGTTCCGACGGCTTCATGGACAACGGCACGTCCGCAGTCTGGACGTTCGAAGCCGTGTCGGGCCAGTCGAACACCTACAAGATGAAGAACGGCTCGGACTATCTCTATTGGGATGGCAATGGCACGTGGACAACATCAGTAGGCAGCGACCCTGGCAATGCCAACGGCTATTGGAAACTGGTAACACCAGACAATCTCAAGGCGAGCCTGAACGATGCCTCACTTACCAACCCTGTCGATGCCACGTTCCTCTTGGGCAACTCATGGTTTGCCAAGGGCAATGGCGCCACTTTCGGCCGTGATGTCGTACCGACAGACTGGACTGGTACGCAAGTGACCGACTACTGGGGACGTGACACCTGGGATGCCTCGCAGGCCAACTATTGTCCTGAGATGTATCGCAAGACGTACGATCTTTATCAGACGCTGTCGTCGATGCCGAATGGTATCTACACCATTGCGGCACAAGGTTTCTACCGTGCCGACGGGACAGCGAGCAAGGTTCCGTATCTCTATGCCAACAGCGACCAGACATCGCTGAAACTGATTTCAAGCGAGAATTCGCCTGTCAACAGCAACAACAACCTGGACAATGCAGCCTATTCGTTCCTGCAAGGTTACTATAAGGTAGAGGTCACGACCAAGGTGACCGACGGCACGCTGCGTTTGGGCGTGAAGGACGAGGCTGAAGTCTATTGGAGTGCCTTCGACAACTTCTCGCTCATCTACAAAGGTCCTGACGCAAGGGCTCTGAGCACCGAAGCCATCGCCTTCCCGGGCAATGGCGTGAACCTCACGGCCAACACATGGTACTACTACGAGCCGACAGCCGTGGGCATCCATCAGTTCCTGGCTTCGAACCTCGGCACATTTGCCTACACCTTCAATGGCGACCAGAACGTGAACGGAACCGTGACAACTGAGCCTCTGACACAGACGCTCGACGTGCAGCAGCGCATCTACTTCAAAACCACGGCTGCCACGACGCTCACCATTAACTCGCCGACCAACATCAGTGCGGCTGCCGTACCCTATCCCGGCTGCACGACCGACCTTTCGCCAAACACGTGGTACTACTACGACGCTCCGGCTGAGGGTGACTACACCTTCACCGCAAACTCGGGCAGTCTGAGCAACTTCACCTATACCGCTGACGGCGCACAGAACATCTACGGCACTGTCACCACCACTGCCCTGCCCGACCACTTGAACCTCAACGGTCGCATTTACTTCACTGTATCGGCCGTATCACGTCTCACCATCAGCGTACCTGCCACGGCCGTCGTCAACGGAGCGGCTGCGGGCACTGGCGACTTCTACCTATATAATATAGGTGCACGCCGCTACCTCACTCAGGGTACGACCTATCTCACGCACGCCATCGTCGATGGTGCCGGACAGGTCATCAACATCTCCGGCAGCAGCAATGCCTTCAAGATTCACCTCTCTCAGGTAACTGGCGACAAATACCTTGGCAACGTTGGATGGGTGGACTGTGAGACCAGTCGCGACGACTACACGACATGGACCTTCGAGGCCGTGTCGATCGGTGGCTACACCAATGTCTATAAACTGAAGGCCAACAAAGGCGGCAACTACCTGCACTGGGCAGGTGGCAGCGGTCGATGGGGCAACGAAGCACTCGTCGCTGCCGATGCCAACGATGCCGGTTACTACTGGTTGCTCATCAGCAAGGCCGACCGCGAAAATCTCGACATCGCCACCAGTGAGAATCCCGTTGATGTGACGTGGATGTTGAAGAACCCTGATATCGACGCTACCAACACCGACGAAGGTCAGAACCCCGGACTGGCCAATATTCCCGGTTGGACACAGGGAGCAGGCGATAACTTCGGCCTCATGGACAATGGTGCTGCAGGCACCGTGGCCATGTTCCTTGAGAAATGGGTCGATGCAGCCAATCCGCTCGACGACTGCGAGACACGTCAGAACATCATCGGACTGCCAGGCGGCCGCTACCGTCTGAGTTTCACCGCCTCGGCCCTGCGTCAGGGACAAGACGGACTGACCATCACGGGTGCCGAGTTCTATGCAGGTGACCAGCGCATCGCCATCTCAGGCAGCGCACAAACTTACAACCTCGACTTCCTGACCGACGGCAACAACCTCATGATAGGTTATAAGGTGAAGGACACCAACGCCAACTGGGTTTACTTCGACAACGTGCGACTCACCTACTACGGCGAAGTGGCACTGCCGCTGCCCAACAACCTCACCGACGAACTGACGGTGGGCCAGTGGTACTACTACGACGTGTCGGCCATGGGTCCCTACACCCTCGAAGGCAACATCGCCAACGTCTTCTTCACACAGAACGGCAACAACCTGTTGGAGACCAATCCGACGACCAAGTCGGTACAAGCCAAACTGATTCTCAATGCAGGTCGCACCTATTTTAGGGCAACAACTGCTGGTTCGACACTGAAAATCACCAGTATCAACGAAGAAGGTCAGACGGCTACGTTCACCGTGGCTTCGCTCAATGTGGACGGTCTGCCTACTATCAACATAGACCTGTTCAATGTTCACGTCAATCCTGACGGCCGTGGCGCACAAGGTGCCAAGGACATCAGCAAGTATCTGATGATTAGCAACAAGCGTTACGACCTGCTCGCTGTTCAGGAAGACTTCAACTACAACAGCGAACTTGTCAGCGAATTCGGCAACACCTACGGCCAAGGCACTTGGCGCGGCGAAGTGGGTGTAGGCTCTATCCTCAATCCTCCCTCTGACACCGACGGCCTCAACTTCTTCTGGAATAAGGACAACGGACGCGAGGCCAGCGGCGAGTCGTGGACACAATACACCCAAAGTGTCAGCACCGAAGGCAACCAGTACATCAAGAAGGGCTTCCGCTACTACGAAGTGACACTGGCCGACGGCATGACGGTCGATGTGTATATCACTCACATGGATGCCGGCGACGGCGACGCTGTTGGTTCACGCAATGCTCAGTGGACCCAACTGGCCCAGGCCGTTGTCCAGAACTCGTTCACCAGCCGCCCGAAGATTGTGATGGGCGACTTCAACAGCCGCTACACACGTGAAAACATCGTGACCAACTTCATCGACGTCGTTGAAGCAACAGGCAACTATGTAGTAAAGGATGTTTGGGTAGAACTGAACCAAGGCGGTGTATATCCGACCGTAGGTACAGGCTCACTCTCGAACGAGGTGGTCGACAAGGTCATCTACATCAATCCGACAGCCACGGGTGCCATGACACTCACGCCGCAAACTTATAGCCGCGAGACCGACTATGTGGTCAACACGGTCTATGGCAATGGCGACATGACAGCCCTGGGCGACCACGGTCCCATCGTCGTACAGTTCAAGGCCGAGAAGCC
Source organism: uncultured Prevotellaceae bacterium (assembly GCA_900319385.1). Classification (GTDB taxonomy): domain Bacteria; phylum Bacteroidota; class Bacteroidia; order Bacteroidales; family Bacteroidaceae; genus UBA3839. The sequence goes on from ONOG01000028.1 coordinate 22,489, forward strand.
TGCCGTCCAACTTCCCGACATCAAGGACCGCTGGGAATGGACAGGCGAAACAGCCCAGTATGGCCAGGCTGACAAGTGGTACCTGTACAATGTGAACTTCGGTCGTTGGGACAGCGGACGTAACGGCTTCCTCACCACCGATGCCACGCTGGTTCGCGACCCGAACCTCTCGAACGTGAAGCGTTTCGCCATGTGGGGTGACGCAAGCGGTGCTTCCATCAGCACGGATGGTGGTGTACGTCTCCACATGGACTACATGGCTGGCCAGGCTACTTACGTGGCTAACTTGATTACCACCGAGGGTGCCACGACATTTGAAATTCAGACGGCCAGTGCAGAGTTCTCCGAAGCCGTGAACACAGCCTATCATTTCTACGATCGCATCAACGCGAGAGACTATTATTTCGGTGCAGAAGCCCCGACTACCCTGACGCCTCAGCGCAACAAATCGAAACTCAATGCCTGGGCGCTCATCAGTTACGAGCAGTTGCTGGTTTACAACCGCTACTGCAAGGCTTGGGACAAGGGTAACATCTACCTGACCTTCCTGCCGCTCGACGACGAGGTGCGCGAAGACATGACCGAACTGTTGCAACGCACAGGCGTTCGCTGGACAGACACGACGACGGCCGACCTCGAAGCACTCAACGCTCAGATTGAGGCTTGGTTCGACGACGACCTGACCAGCCGCATCGTCAACCCGTCGTTTGAACTCGACGAGAATGGCAATCAACTGACGACCAGCACAGAGTACACCAACTACGTCGTTCCAGGCTGGACAGTTCCTCACGACGTTGCAGAGGCTTTCATTTCGAACAAGAATGTGAGCGGAGACGGATGGACCCGCAACTTCAACGATGTGGACGGCAACTATGTTTACAATGTCTACAACAATGCACAACCTGCACCCAACGACTTCTACGTGCGCCAGACCATCACGGGTCTGCCCGAAGGTTTCTACAAGCTGAAGGCTGTGGCCACGACCGATACGGGCAACTCCATCACGCTCGAAATGGGCAGCAGCACCTTCACAACGCCTGTGGACAAATCACGTCCTGAAGCCATTCATCTCGAACTGCCGCTCTACTATCACGACGGCGAGAGCAGCCTGACCATTGGTGCACACTCGAAGACTTGGTTCGAAATTGACGACTTCAGACTCTACCGCTACGATTACTACTACGATGAGACTATCACGGCTGCCGAATATGCCACGACGGCCATCCGTTACAACACCGAGGTGCCGGCTGGCGTCGAGGTTTACTACGTCACACAGATCAATCCCGCCAAGGAAGAAGTGGGCGGCAAGGTGCGCAACACCATGCATCTTGAGAAGCATGAAGGCAGCACCATCGCTGCCGGCGAAGGCGTCATCCTGTACAAGGGTGGCAACGATGCCAACCGCCAGTTCCGCTTCTACCGTACGAACGAGGAGACAAGCATGATCAGCGGAAACATCTTGCACGGAAACCTTGAGTACATACCCGCCAGCGACAAGAACCCGCTGGGCGTCTACTACATGCTGGGCAAGCAGACCATCACCTATGACAAGACGATTGAACAAGTGGACGAGGCCACAGGCAACGTCACCTACACGACGGAAGAGACAACCGAACCCGTCGTCGGTTTCTATAAGGTGAAGGACGAAGCAGGCATCATGCCTCACAAGGCGTACATCCTTGTCAACACGAACAATGAGCCTGCCGTGAAGGGCTACATCTTCTCGTTCGACGAGGAAGACACACCGACGGCTGTGCTAAAGATTGAGACCGAGACCGACGCTCAGGTCATGGGCATCTACTCGCTTGACGGCAAACGTCTGCAGGCATTGCAACGTGGAATGAATATCGTCCGCTTGAGCGACGGCAGTGTGAAGAAAATTCTGGTGAAATAACTCTTAAAAGTAGTGTATGTTATGAACAAGAAAACCTATATCCATCCAGAATTGCAGTTCACTCAATTTGCAAGTGCGTTGATGCAGGTGCCCGAGTCGTTTCCGCAGGGAAATAACGACGACCCAGAACTGGGTGAAGACGACCAACTCGTGAAGGAATGCCACAACGATGTTGACTGGGGCAGCCTTTGGTAACCCCCTTCGTCGCAAGACATATCTACGAAAAAAAACTCCTGAAGATTGCTCTTCAGGAGTTTTTTGTTGAGCCGTTGACGGTGAGCGGTTGGCTGTGGAACCGTCAACGGTTTGAAGGTTGAGGTTTATCCGAGCAGGTCGTCGAGGGCGCTGCGGAATCCACCTTCCTGTGTCGGAGCGTCGCCTTCGCCTTGGTTGTCGTCGTGGCGGAAGGTCTGGCGCTGCGGACGGTCGTCGTGATGGCGGTCGTTGCGGGGACGGCGGTCGCCGCGGTCGAAGTTGCGCTCGCCACGTTCGGAACGCTCACCACGCTCGGGACGCGGACGACGCTCGCGCTGCGGACGTTCTACGTAGTCGGCAGGCTTCTCGATCAGGGCGCGACGGCTGAGCTTGAACTTACCCGTCTTCGGGTCGATGTCGATGAGCTTGACGTCGATTTCGTCACCTTCGTGGATGCCGGCTTCCTCGACGGTCTCGAGGCGCTTCCAGTCGATTTCGCTGATGTGGAGCAGTCCGTCCTTGCCGGGCATGAACTCAACGAAGCAGCCGTAAGGCATGATGCTCTGCACCTTGCCGTGGTACACTTCGCCCACTTCGGGTAGGGCCACGATGGCCTTGATCTTGGCCAGAGCGGCGTCGATGCAAGCCTTGTCGGGTGCGCTGACCTGAACCTTGCCCACACCGTCCACTTCGTCGATGGTGATGGTGGTCTGTGTGTCTTCCTGCATCTGCTGGATGATCTTTCCGCCCGGGCCAATGACGGCGCCGATGAATTCCTTCGGGATGATGATCTGTTCGATGCGGGGCACGTGGGGCTTGAGTTCTGCACGGGGTTCGCTGATGGTCTTCATCATCTCGCCCATGATGTGTTCACGGCCGGCCTTTGCCTGCATGAGTGCCTGTTCGAGGATTTCGTATGAGAGTCCGTCGCACTTGATGTCCATCTGTGTGGCGGTCAGTCCGTTCTTCGTACCGGTGGTCTTGAAGTCCATGTCGCCCAGGTGGTCTTCGTCGCCGAGGATGTCGCTGAGGATAGCAAACTTGTCTTCACCTGGATTCTTGATCAGACCCATGGCGATACCCGATACGGGATTCTTGATGGGCACACCGGCATCCATCAGTGCGAGGGTTCCGGCGCAGGTGGTGGCCATCGACGACGAACCGTTCGATTCGAGGATGTCGCTCACCACGCGGATGGTGTAGGGGTAGTCGTCGGGCAGCTGACCCTTGATGCCGCGCCATGCGAGGTGGCCGTGACCGATTTCGCGACGGCCTACGCCGCGCTGTGCCTTGGCTTCACCGGTCGAGAATGGGGGGAAGTTGTAGTGGAGCAGGAATCGGCTGTACTCGCGTACGAGGGCACCGTCGATGAGTTTCTCGTCGAGCTTTGTGCCCAGTGTGCAGGTCGAGAGCGACTGAGTTTCGCCACGTGTGAAGATGGCCGATCCGTGAGGTCCGGGGAATGTTCCGACTTCGCACCAGATGGGGCGGATGTCTGTTGTCTTACGTCCGTCGAGTCGAATGCCTTCGTCGAGCACGCAGCGGCGCATGGCGTCGCGCTCTACGTCGTGGTAGTAGCGGTCAACGAGAGCATTCTTCTCTGCCAGTTCGTCCTCGCTCATGTCGGGGTGTGCGGCAGCGTAGGCTTCCTTATAGTCCTCGCGAATCTTCTCGAAGGCTTCGGCGCGTGCATGCTTCTCCAGCGCCTGCTTCGTCACGTCGTAGGCGGGCTGGTAGCACACCTTCTTGACGTCTTCGCGCAGTTCCTCGTCGTTCACCTCGTGGCAGTATTCGCGCTTCACGTCGGTGCCGAGTTCCTTCATCAGTTCTTTCTGCAGGCGGCACTGGGGCTTGATGGCCTCGTGGGCAGCCTTGAGTGCTTCGAGCAGGTCCTGTTCGCTCACTTCCTTCATTTCGCCTTCCACCATCATGATGTTCTCTTCGGTGGCGCCGACCATTAGGTCCATGTCGGCTTCCTTGAGTTGCTGGAAGGTGGGGTTGATGACGAACTGACCGTTGATGCGTGCTACGCGCACTTCGGAGATAGGTCCTTCGAAGGGGATGTCGCTGCAGGCGAGGGCAGCCGATGCGGCAAAGCCTGCGAGTGCGTCGGGCATGTCGATGCCGTCGGCCGAGTAGAGGTTTACATTGACATAGACCTCGGCGTGATAGTTGCTCGGGAAGAGCGGACGGAGTGCACGGTCAACGAGTCGGCACGTGAGGATTTCCTCGTCCGAAGCTTTTCCTTCGCGTTTGGTGAAGCCTCCGGGGAAACGTCCGGCGGCGGCGTACTTTTCGCGGTACTCCACCTGCAGAGGCATGAAATCTGTTCCGGGTACTGCATCTTTGGCGGCGCATACAGTGGCCAGGAGCATTGTCTTGCCCATTGTGAGCAGGACGGCACCATCGGCTTGTTTCGCCAGCTTTCCTGTCTCGATGCTGATTTCGCGTCCGTCAGGCAGCGAGACTTTCTTGGTGATAACGTTCATCTTTTTTTCTTTTGGTTAATACATCTTGATAACATCAGCGGAATCTGCCGCTGGCACACGCACAAACACACGAAGGCGCAAAGTCTTCCGAGAAGTCCTCAGGGCTAAAGTCCGGCAAAGTCCACATTTTACGTCAAGCTTCAGAAAGACCTCCACTCAGTAATGGTGTGAACCTCGTCTTCTTAACCTCTTTCAAACATCCAAAAAAACTTTGCGTCTTCGCGCTCTGTGCTGCCAATCAGCACATTCCGTCTGCAAAGGTACGCAAAAAAAATGAAAAGTGAAAAGTGAAAAGTGAAAAAACTGTCCAAAACCTATGTTTTTTCATCCGTCATGCGGTTTTACACCTCTGCAGATGGCAGCGTCTTTCCGCTTTTCACTTTTCATTTATCACTTTTCACTTTTCGCTTTTCGCTTTTCACTTTCCTACAGGTCGAACTTGTAGCCCACGGTGATGGTGAACACGCGGTTGCGCATGTCGCCACGAAGGTCCTCGTCTTCCTTTTCCACTTTCGTGACACCGATCTTGTAGCTCACGTCGAGCACCAAGTTGTTGTCGAATTCGAACGAAGCACCGATGGGTATAGACAGGTCGAATCGATGGGCGTCGTCCACCAGGCTTTCGTTTATCTCCTCCGAATATCCGGGTGCATCCAGTTTGCTCTTCATTTTGGCATGGGCGAGATAGCCCAGTTGCACACCAGCCTTGAGCGACAGTCCATCGACCAGGTACACCTGAGCCAGGACTGGCAGCTGGATGTAGCCCAGCAGCAGTTTGGTGTTCTTGACCGAAGCACCTGCCATGCTGAAGTCTTTCCACTTGCCGCCTTGCAGTGCGTAGCCCAGTCCGGTGGTCAGGCTCACGCGTTCGTGCAGTTGGTACTCCACTTCGGCGCCGGCCACGAATCCGGGCAGGAAGTCGCGTTTGAGTGAGATGTTGCCCACGATCGGGATGTTGGGCATGTTGGTCAGTCGGGCCGAGCCGACACCTACGTAGGGTTTCAGGCTCCATTCGCCCACTTCGTTCTGTGCTTGCGCACCCACTGTCAGCAGCAGCATCATGGCTGCCATGAGAATCTTTTTCATATACATCGGGTTTTATATTCGGCAAAGATAGGCAATGATTTGCTCACCACCAAATATTGACGGGCAAAAAAACGGCATTCTCCCTGTCGTAGTTCCCTGTCGGGGGTGGGGCAGGGCCTCAGATTTCGGACGGCAGCTGTCCGTATTCCTCTCGGAAGCAGCGGCTGAAATACTGCGGTGTGCTGAATCCGCAGCGGTCGGACACTTCGGACACGTTGTAGCCTTCGCGCAGCAGTTGCATGCCCAGGGCCAGGCGGTGACGCCGGATGTACTCGTTGGCACCCATGCCGGTGTACTCTTTCAAGCGGCGGTAGAGGGTGGACTGGCTCATCGCCATCTCGGCCGAGAGGTACTGCACGTCGAGCTGTGGTTCGGGCAGGTGGGCGAGGATGATGTCGTCGAGCCGTTTGATGAATTCACGTTCGATCCGGCTCATCGAGGCTTCGCTCGGCAGGTCGTCGTTTTGCTTGTCGTCCTCGGGGCGTTCATCCTGGGGCTGTCCGTCCGTGTGCGGGCTGTCGGTTGTCGTGTCGGGAGTGGCTGGTGCCGGTGCCGTCGGTGCGGGTGCGGTAGCAGAAGGCAGGGCATACATGGCGGCCAGACGTTCGGCGAGTCGTCGGCGCAGCGTCTGCCTTTGCTGGTAGGAGTGCCACAGATACCAGAGGAATGCCACCACCAGTGCGGCGTAGATCAGCCGCATCCACCACGTCCACCACCAGGGCTGTCGAACGACGATGGGCAGTGTGATGAGTTCGTCGCTCCACTCGCCGGAGCTGCCGATGCGGGCACGTACGGTCAGCGTGTAGTGGCCTGGTTCGATGCCGTGCAGGGTGAGTTGTCGCTCGATGCCCACGTCGTACCATTTCCCGTCGCTGCCCACAAATCTGTATTGCAGGTTCACGGCTTCGGCCTTCGAGATGTCGTCGATGCCGAAGGTCACCTGAATCGAGTTTTCGTCGTGGTTGAACACGAGGGGCTGTCCGTCGGTCTGCGAAATGTGCACCAGTTCTTCGGCGCCTGTTTCGGCGTTCAGTCGGAACTGGACGATGGAGGAGATGAAGACCGAGGGCAGGGTGCGTCGTTGCTTCACGTAGTCGGGGCTGAAGACGCAGGCTCCCTGTTCCTGTCCGAAGGCCAGACGTCCGTCGGGCAGCCGTCGGGCCTGACGTTCCTGAAAGGCGCCGTAGGGGATGCCGTCGGCGTGGGTATAGTTGCGCCAGTGTTCGGTTTCGGGGTCGAGACAGGCGATGCCGCCGTTGCCGCTGGTCCAGATGCAGCCGTTGCGGTCCTCGCACACCGCCACGAGCAGCGGGTTGCGCAGCTGTTCGGGACGGTCGTAGAGTCGCAGGCTGTCGGGGCGCCGCGTGTAGTCGTAGCGGCTGAGGCCGTGGTGGTGAGCCACCCACATGCGTCCTTTTCGGTCGAGCAGTATCATGTTGATGTCGGCCGACGGCGAGTACTGGTGCGACACGAGCTTTCCGCTTTGTGTAAACACGTAGAGTCCGTCGCCGAAAGTGCCGATCCACAGTTTGCCTTCGCGATCGACGGCTACACCGTGGACGATGACAACCTCCATCTGTCGGTTGATGTCGCTGCGTTCGGTCAGGCGGCCGTCGGCGTCGCGCTGCCAGAGTCCGTCCGTCGTGCTGATGTAGAGTCGGTTGCCTACGCGGCAGGTGTCGAAGACGGTGCTGTTCACGTTCGGCACTTCGATCGAGGGCAACAGCGTGTCGGTCCGCAGGAAGAGGGGCCGTTCGTGGCATTCCACCCCGACACCGTGATGTCCGTCGGCCCGCCACAGGTTGCCATCGCGGTCCTCCATCAGGCTCAGTTCGCCACGGTCACCCTCGCCCACAACCATCGTCCCGTTCCCTCGCCTCAGCAGCGCACAGGCGCGGGAGGGCAGCGGCATGTGGCGCACGAAGCGGCCTTCGCGTGGCGAGAACACGCTCACGCCGGCGGTGGTGGCAGCCCAGAGCAGGCCGTCGTTGTCGAAGCAGAGGTCGAAGATGTCGTTGCTCAGCGGCTGCGACGCAGCATCGTGGGGCGCATCGCTGCGGCGGTAGTTGCGCAGGCTGCGTGTCTTGAGGTCGATGACCGAGAGTCCGGAAGCGACGTGCCCGATGTAGAGTTTTCCGTGACCGTCGTCGATGGCGGTCCAGTTGGGCGGTTCCAGCCCGTCCACATTCTCTTCCCCGTAGTGGGTCAGCGTGCCGTCGGGCGCCATGTGGTCGATGCCGCGCAGGTAGCTGCTCACCCAGATACCTCCGTCCGAGGCATGGTGCAGGCGTGTCACGCCGTTCGACAGCAGCCCCTGTTCGCGTGTCAGCACGGTCCATTCCTCCGTCTGTGTGTTCAGACGGCAGAGCCCGTCGCGGCGGGTTCCGACCCAGATGTGCACGCCGTCGCGGTCGGCCAGCACGGTGTTCAGTTCGTTGCTCGAGATGCCGGAGTTCTGCGTGTCGTAGATGGTAAAGCGATACCCGTCCCAGCAGTGCAGTCCGCCCTCGGTCGCCATCCACACGCGTCCCAGGCGGTCCTGTGTCATGTCGAACACTTTTCCGCTTCGCATTCCCTGTTCCGGTCCCAGGTGGACGGTGCGCTGCTGTGCGCCGGCAGTCAGCACGGCGATTGCCAATATCAGCATCCAGCTCAATCGCAGTATAGTCAGTCTTGTAGTAGTCATCGTATGGTAGTAAGTCAGTATGTCGGGTGGGACAAAATCCTTGCAAAATTACCACATTTTTCCCAATTATCCTTCATTTTTTTTGCGAAAGTTTCGGAAGTTTGCGTTTTTATGCTATGAACGTCTGCTTTCGCGTTGAGGGTTTAGGCTGGGGCGTTCGGCTGAAAAACCTCACACGGGCGACAGTATATGAAATGTTAAAATTCCCCCTCCGTTTCCACCCACTTAGTTGCATTTTCGACAACTAACGCTTGACTGCTATGGCGTCTGAGAATGGCGCAGAAATCACCGGCCGACCGCTCGTCCGCAAATATCGCCGCCACGAAGTGTTATCTTCCGCCCGCATTTTTCACTTTTCACCTTTCACTTTTCACTCTATTGCCTTTCACCTTTCGTTTGTCCGCCGACGGAGTGTCGGCAGTCGGCGGACGCAGCGTCGGCAGACGGCGGACAAACCTGTCGGCAGACGGCGCTCTGACGACAGCCAGACGGCGGACTACCGACGCTCAGACGGCGGACAACCGACGGTCCGTCGGCGGACAAAAATGAAATAAATCGGGATTCGTGACGTGAAAATGCTTTTCGCAAAGCGGAAAACAAGGATTT
>ONOG01000039.1 GCA_900319385.1 uncultured Prevotellaceae bacterium
AACCCCTGCTTGGTGTGAAGTAGGAAATAAAGCCCCGAGGGGGCGACGGATCACAGATAAACATTTTGAACAACAAACTATTCATCTTACCTGTCGCCCCTTCGGGGCTTCGCTTCTGTCATGTACGATAGCAGGGGTTTCGCTTTGCTTCACCCCTGCCTGTATTCCGTCGTCCCTTCGGGACTATTATTTTACCGGACACCAATAAATATTGAAGAAAAGACGGTTGTCCCGTAGGGACAGGTAGGGTAGCCAGCCATGAAGCAATGCCTGGGCATTGCGAAATGGCTGGTCGGCGCATGATGAGAGACGGGGCGTGCCGTAGGTACGCCGCAGCGGTTGCAATGGCGGAATGGCGTATGTTTGTCGAAGCGGTGTGGCGGCGTACCTACGGCACGCAACCTTCCCCACTATGCGAAAACCAGCCATTGCACAACATCTTGCGATGTTGCTCCATGGCTGGCTACCTTACTTGTCCCTATGGGACAATCTTTGTTGCAGCTGGCGTGTGTTCGTAGGGGCGTGTTCTTTCTGCGAAAGCGCTTCGCGATTACCCATGCCCGCCCGAAAAAAGGGTTGGGACTCGATGTCCCAACCCTTTTTACATGGTGTTTGCATTGTTCGGGCATCGAGTCCGAACGATGCATCGGGCTTTACGCTCACTTAACCAGCACCTTCTTGCCGTTGACGATGTACATGCCACCCTTGGTGATCGTGCGAACACGGCGACCGCTGAGGTCGTAGATGGTCTGTTCACCGTTCTTGTCGGCGAAGATGTTGTCGATGCCGGTCCATACATCCTGGTCAACCCAGTTGATGGTCAGGACGATCATCACGGCTTGAGCGTCGTCGAGGGTGACGGCGAAGCGGGCTACCTTCCTCGTGCCAGCCTCGTGGGTTGTCACGACGGTACCGACATAGTCGATCTGTCCGCTGGCGGGGTTGTTGAGCTTTGCGCAGAATCCGTCTTCGGTGTTCCAAGCGGCCAGGTTGCCTTCGCCGTCGCGCCACCAGTCGGAAACAGGATCGTTCTCGACAATCTTGTCGTCAGCATTGACGATGTAGGCCTTGGCATTGGCAATTTCTTCGGCACCGAGCATTTCGGCCACTTCGGCTACGTCGAAGGTCGGGATTAGCTCTGGGTGGTGATTGGCGTCGATGCAACCACCGTCCTGATCGTAGTTGACACCTGCGAGCAGCGTGGTCTCGAGGTTGATTTCGCCTACGAAGTCGAGGACGATTTCGGGTGTCTGCTTCTCTTCGAAGTTGATGACGATGTTGAGGATGACTGCCTGGTTGTCATAGACAAAGGCATAGTCGGCCACATACTCGTCGCCCACCTGGAAGTTGGTGTCGTGAGCACCGATGTAGTTGATGATGCCCGATGCGGGATCCTCAATCTTGACGCACATACCGTTGGTCGATTCAGCCCACTGTGCGGGAGCGCCTTCGGCATTGCGCCAACCGTCGATGGTGCCTCCACCATAGACTGGTACTGTGGCATTCCATTCGCGGTCGAGCCAGTAGGTCTGGACGTCGGCCATCGACTCAATGCCGAACATCTCGGTGATGAACGAGGTGTCGAACTCAGCGGTGTCTTCGCTGTAAGACTTCTGAGGCTCAAGCACTACATTGACAGTGGTCGATTCGATGACGGGAACGGTGGTGCCGTCGGCCATGGTGATGACCTCGGTGTTAACATCTCCGATGCGATAGAGTTCCCATGCACCGATAGGAGCGTAGTCGCCGTCGTAGGTCATGCCAGTCGGGTGGTTGATACCGATCTTCACTTCACCGTCTTCGGGTACCGTAATCTCGATGTCGTTGCGGTAGTAGCCTGCGATGTAGAAGGCGCGGGAGTCATCCGCACCGTTGGGAACGAAGAGGTCCTCGTTGCCAGGAACAATGCAGTGGTTGCCCTTGCCCGTAACGTCTTCCCTGGCAGCACCCTCGTAGAGGTTCATGATGGGCTGTGTGACGATGGCGTCACCCACTTCGGCAAACATGTTGAGGTTGTGGGTAACGTCGCCGTTGGTCACGCGGTCAGCCTCGTCCTGTGCACTACCAGCGCGGTAGAAGCCATAGACAGACAGACGATAGACACCTGCGGGAACCTCAGGAATGGTCTGCTCGAACGAGAAGTTCACGTTGCCGCTGTAGGTAACGAGGTTCATCGGTTCGTCGAAGTCGCGATACTTCCAGCCGCTTTCGCCAGGAGCAGGAGACCATGTCCAGCCGGCGTAGTCGGCCGTGCCAGCGTCACCTTCGTGCAGGTAAGCCGGGTTCTCGATGAGGTACGTGTAGTCGTTCGGGTCAACTTCAACAAGTGTTACGTCGATAAAGACGTTCTCAGCAGGCATCGTGAAGATGTATGTGCCGGGGGCTTCACCCGCTTCAACTTCTGCTACAGAAGCATCTGTCGCGTCAAGAACCTGTACGGCATCGATGTCGAAGCCCTCTTCGGTCTCAACAGTGATGGTCACCGTCTCGCCAGCAGCAGCCTCGCCTTCAGGATCGGTCGTGATGGTAGCACCTGCCAGTTCAGGAACGCTGATGGTGTAGGTTGTCGGTGTGACAAACAAATCCTTGAACGAGAGCCAGCTGATGTTGTTGCCGTCTGCGATGTCGAACTTGACAGTCAGAATACCGTCGTCGCCTACAACACCCTGAACGGTGAACTCGCCCTGGAAGAACTGTGCATTGTTCGGAGCAGGATCGCCAGTCGTAACGGGAACAGGTTCGCTGTCGTTGACTGTGAGCGTGATGCCCGTAGGTTCATCGGTGACATCGTTCTTTCTTTGTACACGAACGAGGGCTGTCAGTGTGTAAGAACCTGGAGCAACGTCCGTAAGTGTGGCTGTCCAAGTGTTGGCGCCGAGCGTGTGGTTGGCGTCTGTCCAGTACTCGAAGAACGGAGGAGCGAAGTCTGCGCCGTTGTAGTTGTTAGCGCCGGCTACGCCTTCGGTTGACCAAGTGTTGATGTAGAGAGCCTTGTTGTAGTCGGTAACAGCTTCGCCGTTAGCGTCGGTCCAAGCAGAGAGCAAGTACTGGTTGGACTGGATGCCTGCGTCGTGCTGCCATCCGGTTACAGCGAGAGGATTGACAACGATTTGGTCGAGTGTGCCTTCTTCCCATGCAGTGTTATAGCCTTCCCACAGGTCGTGGTAGGTGGCGTAGGCAGCCTCTGTTACAACGTTGGTGCTGTTCATCAGCGTTTCCATAGCGTCGATAGCAGGACGGTTGTCAATGTACTGCTTGATAGAAGCCTTGGCAGCCTCGACAGCAGCCTTGAGGGCAGCAGCGTTGGCTTCGGACTGTTCAGCATCGAAGTTAGCCTTGGCAGTCTCGAGGTCGTCAGAGATGGTAGTCTTCATCTTCTGGCCTGTGCATTCTTCGTATCCGGCGAGGATGTCGGCGAACTTAGCCTCGGCAATGACGTTGCCCGGGCCGAAGTAGGTCAGAGAGATGTTGTCGATACCCATCCACTGGCTGACGGCGCGAGTCTGGTTGAGGCCGACCTCTGCAAAGTTGTCTTCAACAACGAACCAAACCTCGTAGGCTGTAGGTGTGCCTGTGGTGAGGTAGGTCTTGTCTTCGTTTGCATAGACGAACTGATCGACCTGTCCGTCGCCTGAGAATGTCTGAACGAAGGCAGCGATGCTGAGTTTGTAGGTACCGTTAGGAATGCCAGGAACTTCCTGGTACATCTTACCTGTAAAGGCGGAGCCGTTCCAGTTCTCGAAGAAGAAGCTGTTGTTGATGCCGAAGGCGCCGCTCTGGTTGTTGGCGGTTGCCTGGTTCTGTGCACCGGTTGTTGTCTTCCAAGGAGCGGTTACGTCGCGCTCGTCGAATGTACCGTTGACGATGAAGTCGGTGAGCATGCCGTTGGTGGCGCTTGCGTCTGCATAAGCCTCTTCGCGCTCAATGAGAGCCTTGGCGGCGTCGGCAGCAGTCTTAGCGTGGTAGAACGGACCTGCAGCTGCGATGACTTCGTCGCTAGTTCCAGCGGCTTCGAGGTTTTCGCGCTCGTTACCTGTGGTGTATTCAGCACGTACGTTATTGTATTCCGGTATAGCGAGGATGGCGTCGCGGATGCCTTGCCAGTATTCGTTATAGGTATCAGGATCGCTGATTTGATTTGGGCTTTCCCAAACGAGTTTCGTAATCTGAATGGTGTGCCAGTTGGAACCTGCCCAGTCCTTGCGGATACCAATCGAGAGTTTGCCGTCGTCACCAACGATGACGTTGTTCATTGTCAACACGTTGTTCGTGCCTACATCTACCTGGTGGATAACAGGAACGGTCATCTCGATGTTGTTGGCAAATACCTGTACGCGGGCAAGGTCACCGTTCAGGGCTTCGGAATTGAATCCGCGGCCCGGTGTGTACGATGCGTTAGCATACATCGTAACGCTGTAGGTTCCCGGTTCCAGACCTTCGATGTCCTGATAGAGGACAACGCCTGTCAGTTCGGTTGTACTGCCGTTGTAGTGCTCCTTCATAGCGATGTCCTTGGGGTAGTTGCCTACGCCGTTGCCAGCCATGTCGGTCTTCCAACCGTTCTGGTAGGCGGTCACGTCGAGTTCTGTGGGCTCGAATGGAGCGTCAGCGAAGACGGGGTTGATGACGACGTCGTCGGCGGGCATCAAGAAGGTGTAAATTTCGGGAGTTTCGCCTTCGTTGAGTTCAACAGCCTGGTTGATGTTGACGCAGTTGGCTGAGATGCTTTCGAGCACCTTGCCTTCGTCAGGAATGACGGTCACGGTGACCGTCTCGTCTGCGGCAGCCGTTGCGGGCTCGATTTCGAGCGAGCCGCCTTCTACGCCGTCAGCCATGGTGATGGTGAACTTCTCAACGTGTTCCTCAATCTTGGTAGCGATGAAGTAAACATACTTGTCGTTGACATAGAGGCTGTAGCCTTCGACATCGACCACCTTGTTGTTGAGGGCGGAGATGTCATCCAGCGGCTTGACGAGAGCGGCTATGGCTGTCTCTGCGCCGTCAATGGCAATGTTGTAGTACTTGCCGCTGATGGTGAGTGTGCCTGTGAAGGCATAGTAGCCATGCTCGATTTCAGCATTCTCCTGTGCAGAGTCGAAGTCTGAACCTGTCAGAACGTCTGCATCTGGATAAGTGACTGTTCCTTCTTCATCTACAACCATGACAGTAGCAGCAGATGTGAACTGCTTGGCGCCCCCATATTCTGAAGTGGTACCAATGACCTGTACCCAGTAACCTGGGAGGTAAGTGTTGCCACCGCCAGCGTAGTAGTAGATGTAGTCGGTCATATCCTGAACGATGAAGCCAGCGTCGCCTGCTGCGACAATCTGTCCAGAAACACCGTATGTGCCGATCTCACCTGACAGAACGTCGGAGATGTCGGACCCAGCAACTAGTGTGTAAGTAGCTTCGGCCACTCCGCTGGCATTGCCGTTCGCATCGACAACGATTGCCTTGACGGTAGTCGTCTCATGAAGGATAATCATCGTAGATGAGGTGTAAACTTCGGAATTGACGGTCGGGGTCGCGCCGTCGGTGGTGTAGTAGATGGTGCCTCCTTCAACCGAGGAGTTGATCTTCACCAACAACTCAGAGACGAAGCTTGTGGAGGCGGGGTCGAATGTGGGCTTAGCCACAACGGGGCCGCCACCTGTCGTCCAGGTGAGTTCCACCTTGTCAAGATACACGGCGCCGCTCTTCGAACGGATGCCGATGTACTGGTATTCGCTACCAAGGTCGAGTGTGGAAACGCCGCTGGTGGCGTCGGCGTATGCCAGTTCGCCAATCAGCGTGCCCTGTTTCGTTGTGTCGTACAGGTCGGTCGGTGCCGAATAGGCTTTGGCCGAACCATAGACTTGGAGCACACGGGCAGCATTTGTGTTGAAGTTCCATGTGATCTTCAGCGTCTTGGCGTCACCGCCCGAGGTCGTGGTCACGATGCCCGAGTTGTTGCTGTTCGTGCGCAGCTGGATGGCATCGTTGCCACCGGCACACTGTACAGAATAGACAGCCTCGGAGACAGAACCATCCAGATCGGTCACAGCCGTATAGGAGGTGCCTGATACGCCTGTCCACGCGTTGTCCAGTACGTCGGTCACGTCGCCGGCTTGTGCTCCGAGGGCGACGGCCAGCATGGCGAACAAAGATAGTAAGTACTTTTTCATACTGATTTTGTGAATAAATAAGGTGAATTGTGAATGGTAGTTCTGCGTCGTCGGCTTGCTGGCGCAGAGGGTTTTAGGGGCTTTCAACGTTCCGTCGTTCGATGTTCGATGTTCCGTCGTCCGTCGTTACGCTTGGGTGGGTTCGGCAGCGCAAGCCGCTTGGTGTGTTCCCCCAGTCTGAGTGGTAGGACCGCTGCCGGTGTGTTGTTTTGCTTTTTCTCTCTTTCGGTGTTAACTTGTTTTTTTAGTTAGGTTAAACGTATGTATGTGTAAAATTCTCTCTAAGTGTGCAAATATACTAAGAAAGTTTTATTTCTCCCAAATTTTTAGCAGAAAAAAAATCTGTGTGCGCTTCAACGCCCTCGCGCGCGTATAATATATATAAGGTAGGGGTGGGGATTCTGTAGGGGCGGGTTCCCATGCCCGCCCGATGCAATTTTCGGGTTCGATGCCCGAAAAAAGCAAACCCCTCTCCCCGTAACAATGGTTGGGGTATCGACCCCCAACCATTGTTACGGGCGGGCATGGGAACCCGCCCCTACAGTGTCAATACGTTTCGCATGATTTCGTCGGCATGTTGGTCGCATAGTTTGTTCATCTTGTCGTATTGCCATCGCCGAGGATTCTCCCGAATGTACGAACATATATAATCATACGCCCGTTCATTGCGGATGATATGTTCGTAATAATTGCGCTGCCACAATCGGGAATACGGTTTTCCTTCCTTTTGTGTGTAGCTGTGATTGGTGAGGCTTTTGAAATCGCGCATCACTGTCGATAGCGGACAAGACTGCTTTCCGTTTCCGCCTTTCTCAAGATGGAGAATCAAATGCAAATGATTTGGCATGACAACATGCTCGACGAGGGAGACACACTCGTATCTCTCATTTATCTGTAAAAGTGTTTCCTGTACTTGGTTGCCAAGATCACTCAGGCACATTTCTCCATCCGCAATGTGTCCCAGCAAAGGAAGACGCCCTTGGGTGACCAAGGTGACGAAATAGAAACCTGCGTTCGAATAGTCGTAGCCTTGCAGACGGATGCTATGGCGATGGGGAAACGAATCCACGTGTGTCGTTGTTTTTGCCTCACTCATTCACCTTAAACTCCACGCCGTCCTGTTCGCTGAGGAAATTGATGAGGTGGCGGTTGACGTTGAGATGGGCGGAGCGGGAATGAAGACGCAGGTGGCGCTGGCCGGGCACATGGATATTGAAGAAGAGCTCGGCCTTGCCCGGATTCTCGCGGATGAGCTCCGAGAGATCCTCGACGAGGGCGACGCTGAGGTGGTCGAGGGGCACATCGACGGTGATGCTCTCGACGAGGGTGTCCTTGACGTCGTTGAGCAGCTGGATGTCGAGCACGGAGAGGTCGAGGGTGTTGGGGTCATACTTGCGGGCTTGCATGGCGGCACGGATGTAGATGGCGGTGCCTTCGACGCAGAAGTGCTGGAACTTGAGCCACGACTCGCCGAACAGGGCGACCTCGCCGCTGCCCTGGAAGTCTTCGATCTTGACGATGCCGTAGGGGTTGCCCTTCTTCGAGGTGCCGCGCCGGCAGGCGGTGACGATGCCGCCGAAGGTGAACTCGCCCGTCTTGGGCAGCGTGCTCTTGTCGTTGAGTGCCGGTGCTGAGACGTTGCACACGTGGTTGAGGATGACGGAGAACTCGTCGAGCGGGTGAGCCGAGATGTAGATGCCGACGAGGTCGCGTTCCTTCTCCAGACGTTCGAGGTCGGACCAGTAGATGGGTTCGGCGGGGGGCACGGGGTGGGAGATTTCGACCGTCATGCCCATGTCGCCGAACAGTGAGTTGGAGGCCTGCTCGCGGTCGGCCTGGAAACGGTTGGCGTAGCGCATGAGGGTGTCGATGTAGAGTTCGCCGCCAGGGCCAGGGGTGTAGTAGGCTTCGCGGGGTGTGCCGAAGCAGTCGAGGGCTCCGCTGAGGATGAGGCTTTCGAGCGACTTGCGGTTGCAGGCCGACATGTTGACGCGCTGGAAGAAGTCGTACATCGACTTGAAGGGTCCCCCTTCTTCGCGCTGGCGGATGATCTCGAGCACGGCGGCTTCGCCCACTCCCTTCACGGCACCCATGCCGAAGCGAACGTCGCCGCGCGAGTTGACGGAGAACTTGAGGCGGCTTTCGTTCACGTCGGGGCCGAGTGTGTTGACGCCCATGGCGCGGCATTCGTCCATCAGTTTCTGGATTTCCTTGATGTTGCCGAGGTTGCGGCTCATGTTGCCGGCCATGTACTGGGCGGGGAAGTGTGCCTTGAGGTAGGCTGTCTGGTAGGCCACCCACGAGTAGCAGGTGGCGTGACTCTTGTTGAAGGCGTAGGAGGCGAACTTCTCCCAGTCGCTCCATATCTTGTCGAGCACTGCTTCGTCGTAGCCGTGGCGTTTTCCGCCCTCGATGAACTTGGGCTTCATCTGATCGACAATCTTCTTTTTCTTCTTACCCATCGCCTTACGCAGGGCGTCGCTCTCGCCGCGGGTGAAGTCGGCGAGCAGGCGCGAGAGCAGCATGACCTGCTCCTGATAGACGGTGATGCCGTAGGTGTCCTTCAGGTATTTCTCCATCACGGGGATGTCGTACTCGATGGGCTTGCGGCCTTGCTTGCGGTCGATGAAGTCGGGAATGTAGTCCATGGGCCCCGGGCGGTAGAGGGCGTTCATGGCGATGAGGTCTTCGAACACGGTGGGTTGCAGTTCGCGAAGGTATTTCTGCATACCGGCCGATTCGAACTGGAAAGTGCCGATGGTGCGTCCGTCCTGATAGAGCTGGTAGGTGGCGGGGTCGGAGATGCTGAGCGAATCGACATCGACCTCGATGCCGAGGGTTTCGCGGATGTTCTCCACGGCTTCTTTCAGGATGGACAGCGTCTTCAGTCCGAGGAAGTCCATCTTGATCAGTCCTGTCTCCTCGATCACGTGTCCGTCGTACTGCGTGCAGCGCAGCTTCTCGCCCGTCTCCTTGTCGTCGGCGGTCGATACGGGCACCCAGTCCGAGATGTCGTCGCGGCAGATGATGGTGCCGCAGGCATGGACACCGGTGTTGCGCACGTTGTTCTCGAGCATCTGGGCATACTTGATGGTGTCGCGCAGCAGGGGGTCGGGACTGGTGGCGGCGTCCTTTAGCTCGGGCACGACGCTGATGGCGTTGGCGAGGTTCATCTTCAGGTCGCCTGGCAGACGGTCGGGAATGGCTTTGCAGAGTGCGTTCGAGACTTCGAGCGGCACTTTCTGCACACGTGCCACGTCCTTGATGGCAAGCTTCGTCGCCATGGTGCCGTAGGTGATGATGTGTGCCACCTTCTCGGCTCCGTACTTCTCGGTCACCCACTGCAGCACCTTGCCGCGTCCGTCATCGTCGAAGTCGGTGTCGATATCGGGCAGGGAGATACGGTCGGGATTGAGGAAACGCTCGAACAGCAGGTCGTACTTGATGGGGTCGATGCGGGTGATGCCGAGGCAGTAGGCCACCGTCGAGCCGGCAGCCGAGCCACGGCCAGGTCCCACCCACACGCCGAGTTCGTCGCGGGCGGCATTGATGAAGTCCTGCACGATGAGAAAGTAGCCAGGGAAGCCCATCGTCTTCATAATGTGCAGTTCGAACTTGATCTGCTCGGCTACGTGCTCGGGCAGCGGGTCGCCGTAGAGCCGGCGGGCACCCTCGTAGGTGATCTTGGCGAGGTAGTCGGCTTCGAACTTGATGCGGTAGAGCTTGTCGTAGCCGCCCAGCTTCTTGATTTTCTTCTCGGCCTCCTCCTGGGTGAGGACGACGTTGCCGTGCTCGTCGCGCGTGAACTCGTCGAACAGTTCCTGCTCCGTGATGCGCTGCCGATACTCCTCTTCCGTGCCGAACGAGGCGGGGATGGCGAAGTTGGGCATGATGGGAGCGTGGTCGATGTCGTAGGTCTCCACCTTGTCGAGCACCTCGATGGTGTTGGACAGCGCCTCGGGCACGTTGGCAAAGATCTGGCTCATCTCCTCGCGCGTCTTAAACCACTCCTGCTTGGAGTAGAGCATACGGGTGGGGTCGTCGAGGTCCTTGCCGGTCGAGAGGCAGATGAGGCGGTCGTGGGCCTCGGCATTCTCTTCATCGACAAAGTGGACGTCGTTGGTGCAGACGAGCTTCACGCCATGCTTCTGGCTCAGTTCGATGAGGTGACGGTTCACCATCTGCTGGAGGGGGAACGTCTCGCGGTTGGCACGCTGCTCGGGGTCCTTCACCTCATGACGCTGCATCTCGAGGTAGTAGTCGTCGCCGAACAACTGCTTGAACCATTCGATAGCCTTCTCTGCCTCGTCCATGCGACCCTGGCGAATGTACCAAGGCACCTCGCCGGCCAGACACGCCGAGCAGCAGATCAGTCCTTCGTGGTAGCGCTCCAGGTCGTCGTGGTCGGTGCGGGGCCGCATGTAGAATCCATCGACCCACGCGCGGCTCACCAGCTTGATGAGGTTGTGATAGCCCGTGGCATTCTTCGCCAGCAGGATGAGGTGCCAGCCACTCTGATCCATCTTTCCCTCTTTCAGGAAACGCGAGCGGCGTGCGCAATAAACCTCACAGCCGAAGATGGGCTTGAAGTCCAGCTCGGGCTGCTTCTCCTTCAGCCCCTTGACATAGTTGAAATATTCCTTGATGCCGAACATGTTGCCGTGGTCGGTCATTGCCATGCCGCGCATACCATCCTTGATGGCCTTATCGACCAGCTTGGGGATGGACGCCTGTCCGTCGAGGATAGAGTATTGTGTGTGAACGTGTAGGTGAATGAAATCTTGCATAACTTTTCTTGCTTGGTCTTTGTTCTTAGCCTTGCTGGCCTTGCTGGCCATTTTCTCAGAGCGTCACGACCCTTGACCCGTCGGGCGCCTCCTTGATCTCGACGCGCACCGTCTCGTCGGGCAAGAGCGGCTCGACCACCTCGGGCCACTCCATCAGGCACAGATGGCCGCTGCCCACATAGTCCTCGAAACCGATGTCGTAGGCCTCCGAAGCCTTGCGCAGCCGGTAGAAGTCGAAGTGGTAGATCGGCTCTCCAGCACCGTCCAGATATTCGTTGACAATGGCAAAGGTGGGCGAGTTGATGACATCCTCGACGCCCAGAGCCTCGCACACCGCCTTGATAAACGTCGTCTTGCCAGCACCCATCGCGCCGTAGAAGGCAAAAATCTTGCGGTCCTGCATGGCCGCCACGAACTGACGAGCGGCCTCCTGAAGGTCGCCCAGCGTCTGAATACGTATTTCCATAGTGGGGTAGTTCTTTCGTGCAAAGTTACGATTAAGTGAGCGGAAAACAAAACGAAAGACGAAGTTTTTCGGTTTTGTTTTCCCGAGCATGAGTAAGTTCGGCGAAGCCAAAGTTACGATTAAGTGAGCGGAAAAGCAGATACCAATTTACTTTGTGCACATAACTGCCACAAATTTAGTGATATAAGTTGGTCAAGGCGTACAATAAATTCGCTTTTTTACGATTTGACCCTTTTTTTGTCGAAAAAACACAAAGTCAGCGATTTATTTTGAATAACTTTGCAACCGAAAGGAACAAATAGAAAGAATAAGCGCAAAAATATCACCCCTAAAGTCCCCTAAAACGATATGGCATATCACTTTGTTTCACGGTTAGAAGAATGCATGGGTAAGGAGCAGATTTTTCTGAACCCCAAGCTCACGCTTTCTGAACTTGCGCTCAAAGTCGGAACCAATCGGACCTACCTCTCGAATTACATCAATCAGGAACTCAACTCTACGTTCTTCGACTACGTCAATTCACGCCGTCTGGTTTTTGCCACCGAGCTGTTGCTAACCACCAACTACACGTTGGAAGTCATTGCCGAGAAGTCCGGCTTCAATTCCCTGTCGACCTTCCGTCGATGCTTCTTGCAAGCCCACGGCTGCTCGCCATCAGTTTACAAAAAGGAAAACCGGCATCTCGTCTGATTCCGTTTTCCGCAGTAGTTAACCCCTCCCCTTGTTCCAGACGCCGAAACACCGAGCGCCTGGTTTTTTTTGTGCCCCAAAACAACGAAGCCTCGCAACTCCCACAGCACAAACTTTACCCAAGACGTACAAAAAACAAAAAAAAGCGCATTTTTATTTTGAAGTCTCAACACTTTGCATTATTTTTGCGCCCAATTTCACAGGCACAAGACAACATGTCACCCATGAAAGCAACATTTTTTATTTTTTCAATTTCTAATTTTTAACTCTATACCACTATGTATTGGACATTGGAATTAGCAATCTCGCTCGAGGACGCACCCTGGCCAGCCACCAAGGAAGAACTCATCGACTATGCCACCCGTAGCGGTGCACCGATGGAGGTGATCGAAAATCTCCAAGAAATCGAAGACGAGGGCGACGTCTATGAATCCATCGAAGAAATCTGGCCCGACTATCCCTCGAAGGAAGACTTCCTGTTCAACGAGGACGAATATTAAGGTTTATTGACCTGCAAAACAGACAAAAGGGGGGGGGCATGCACGGGAATGGTGCATGCCTCCCTTTTGTTTGGGGTGCGGTGGTCAGGCGGGTTTGTGGCGGTTTTCCAGCATTTGGTCGAAGGAGGAAAGGTGTTGGCGGAGCAGGGGGTCGAGGATCCCGTAGCAGCGGTCGGCGATGTCGGCTGGGACCTCCATGCCGGGCGTGGCGGCTGCGATGCCGCCGGCGATGCAGGCCATCGTGTCGGCGTCGCCACCCATCGAGACGGCCTTGCGCACCGTCTGTTCCCACGTATCGGACTCGAGGTAGCAGATGATGCTCTCGGGCACGCTCGTCTGGCAGATTTCGGTGAAACGGTAACTGGGACGCATCTCATCGACCGTGCGGTGAAGGTCGTACTGGAAGGTCTGCTCGATGTAGTCACGTATCTCTGTCTTCGATGCCCCCTGCCGTGCCATGAAGATGGCTGCGGCCGTGGCTTGTGCGCCCTTGATGCCCTCGGGATGGTTGTGGGTCACTTCGGCCGAAATCTTGGCGAGGCTGAGGGCTTCGTCGAGCGTACGTGCATAGAATCCGACGGGGCTCACACGCATGGCGGACCCATTGCCATAACTGTTGTAGGGTTCGCTATCCTCATTCCAAAGCCACATGCGGAAACGTCCTCCGTAGCCACGGTGGGGATAGTTCTCCCCAAACGTGTGCATGGCTGTTACTAATTGTTTCGCTGTATGGTCAGGATCGTCGCAAAGCCATGAAGCGTTGGCCATCGTCATGACGGTGTCGTCGGTGAAGGTGGATTGTGGCGTGAAAAGCGGGAAATCCATCTTTTTCACTGGGTGAAATTCGTAGGCCGAGCCGACGATGTCGCCGGCAATGGCTCCGATGATGCTGTTTGTTTTCATGGCCAAGAGGGGAAATTAAAAATTAATAATTAATAATTAAAAATTGGGGTCAGAATTCCAGACGGAAACCGCGCTGCTTCATTTCCTGGTATTTCTCGGCATTGAAGCGGTAGAGCACGGGTGTGCGGGTGCCGTTTCGCTCCTGGTCGGGCTGGGCAGGTTCGAGTATGCCGAGGGTGAGCAGTTTGCGGGCAAAGTTGCGGCGGTCGAACTTCACCTCCAGAATGGCTTCGTACAGGGCCTGCAACTGCGGCATGGTGAACACCTCGGGCAGGAGTTCGAAACCGATGGGGTTGAAATGTATTTGCTCCTTCAGCCGCTTCTGAGCCACACGCAGGATGTGGTCGTG
This sequence comes from uncultured Prevotellaceae bacterium, assembly GCA_900319385.1. Taxonomy (GTDB): domain Bacteria; phylum Bacteroidota; class Bacteroidia; order Bacteroidales; family Bacteroidaceae; genus UBA3839. Next base: position 13,860 of record ONOG01000039.1, read on the forward strand.
GTCGAAAGCGAGCAGGGGCAGTTCGCCGAGCGGGAACCATCGGGCGTCGGCTGCGTCGTCGCCGCCCTTCACTTCGGTGATGTTGACGAGGGCGTAGAAGGCAATGGTGATGACGCGTTCGCGTGGGTCGCGGTTGACGTCCGAAAACGCCTGTAGTTGCTCGATGTAGGCGGTCGTCAGCCCTGTCTCCTCCTGCAATTCGCGTCGTGCACCCTGTTCGGCCGTCTCGTCCATTTTCAGGAATCCCCCTGGGAAAGCCCAGTGACCTTTGTACGGCTCGATGCCACGTTCGACGAGCAGCACTTGCAAGCGTGCTCCGTCGAATCCGAAAATCACACAGTCGGTCGTCACGGCAGGGTGTGGGTACTTGTAAGAATAAGTTTTTTCCATATTAAGCTAAGTTAAATGATTCAAATTTAGGAGGTTGTAAGCAGTCAAGCCCCGCTGGGGCTTTGCTGCACTGCATTTCATTTCTTTCAAAACTTGAGTCAATCAAGTTTTTAATCTGCGTTAATTTTACGCAAAACTACAACAAAAATCCGGTGCCACCAAACTTTTTGTGTAAAAAATACACGAACAGGCTGTTTTTTCTCCAAAAAGTCGTTTTTCGCCCACCGAAATCTACTTTTCGGAAGCATTCTTCCTGCTTTTGGCGAAAATGTCGTACCTTTGCAGTGAAAAATCAGACAACATGGCACAAAAACCCAGCATTCCGAAAGGAACACGCGACTTTTCGCCTGTCGAGATGGCGAAGCGCAACTACATCTTCCAAACCATCCGCGAGGTCTATGCCCTCTACGGATTTCAGCAAATCGAAACGCCGGCGATGGAGAACCTCTCCACGCTGATGGGCAAGTATGGCGAAGAGGGCGACAAACTGCTCTTCAAGATTCTGAACAGCGGCGATTTTCTCCACGGCATCACACCCGACGAGGTGGCGACGACCAGCACATTGAAGCTGGCTGCTCGGTTCTGCGAGAAAGGCTTGCGCTACGACCTCACCGTGCCTTTCGCACGCTATGTCGTTCAGCACCGCGACGAACTGACCCTGCCCTTCAAGCGTTATCAGGTGCAGCCAGTGTGGCGTGCCGACCGTCCGCAGAAAGGTCGCTATCGCGAGTTCTACCAGTTCGACGGCGACGTCGTGGGGTCTGACTCGCTGCTCAACGAGGTCGAGCTGATGCAGATTGTGGACACCGTGTTCCGTCGTTTCGGGGTGCGTGTGTGCATCAAGATTAACAATCGCAAGATTCTCACGGGCATTGCCGAGGTGATAGGTGCCGCCGACAAGATCGTCGATATCACCGTCGCCATCGACAAGCTGGACAAGATTGGCCTCGACAACGTCAATGCCGAGTTGCGCGAGGCGGGCCTGAGCGAGACACAGGTCGAACAGCTGCAGCCCATCATCCGGCTCAGCGGCAGCAATCAAGAGAAGCTGGCGACCATGCGCGAGGTGCTTCGCGAGAGCGAAACCGGCCTGCGAGGCATCGAGGAGACGGAGTTCATCCTCTCCCGACTCGGCTCCCTGGCTTGCGACACTGCCGCGACAAACCCGACAGCGGGCGCAGCGACGGCCGTCCTGGCCAACCCCATCGAGCTGGATCTCACGCTGGCCCGAGGTCTGAACTACTACACCGGTGCCATCTTCGAGGTGAAAGCCTTGGACGTACAGATCGGCAGCATCACCGGTGGTGGCCGCTACGACAACCTCACCGGCATCTTCGGTATGCCAGGGCTCTCCGGAGTAGGCATTTCGTTTGGTGTCGATCGCATCTTCGACGTGCTCAATGCGCTGGATGCCTATCCGAAGGAGGCCGTCAGCACCACGCAACTGCTCTTTGTCAACTTTGGCGAACGCGAGGCCGACTACTGCCTGCAGGCACTGCGCAGCGTGCGCGAGGCTGGCATCCGTGCCGAACTCTATCCCGACGCAGCCAAGATGAAGAAGCAGATGTCGTATGCCAACGCCAAGCAGATTCCCTTCGTTGCCCTGGTCGGCGAATCGGAGATGGCAGACCACAAAATCACGCTCAAGAACATGCAGACGGGAGATCAGCAGAGCGTCACGGTGGACGAACTGATCAACACCCTCAACGCCTAAACCGCCATCCCTGGCTCACAGCACACACCGCTTATTCGTTCTAACCACGAATAAATAGTTTTTAACCACGAATTGCCCGAATTACACGAATGACAATCACCCACATCGGTGATAAAAAATTCGCGTAATTCGGGCAATTCGTGGTTGCTATAAAAACCTCTCGTGGTTAATAAAATTCTTCGTTATAGCAGTTCCATGGCCTGCAGGAAGGCACGTTGCGCCTTCGTGGGCTGCTCCACGCGCCGGATTTGGTGGTCGTCGCCGATGCACAGGCCCGCATCGCGCAGCCAGTAGTCGTAGTCGATGTCGTCGGTGGTATCGACGGCGCGGCGCACCTCGTTGAGCGGACTGCCAGCCACCTCGGCACAGAGTGCCCAGAACTCCTCCTCGGTGAATCCACGTTTCAGCTGCTGGTAATAGCGCTGGTAGAGCAGACGCATCACGTCGTCGAGCGAGTGTTGCTGACGGGTCTTGCGGCGGATGTCGATGTCGAGCAGCAGACCGACCACGGGGCCTTTGAAGTAGTAGTTGACGCGCACGTCGCGTGAGTTGGCATCGTTGTTCATAAAGTTGAGCCAGATGTCGTAGCTCGACGCACGGAGGCTCTGGTGCCGCTGCCCTTCGTAGGGAGCATAGAGCGAGTAGTAGGTGCTGATCAGTTCGAGCGCCTCGTCGGGCGTGGCGATGCCGGCTCGGCGCAGCAGGCGGAACTCATAGTAGCAGGTCAGTCCCTCGCTCACCCACAGCATCGGCGTGATTGCCTCGCGGTTGTAGTCGATGGGCCACAGCTCGGCGGGTCGGATGCACTTCACGTTGTAGAGGTGGAAGTATTCGTGCGCCACGAAGGCGAGGAACTTCACTTCGGCGCGGCGCGAGGCGAAGCGGTAGGTGCCGTCGGTGTAGCACGCCTGCGAGTTCAGATGCTCCAGTCCGCCGCCGCCCTCTCCCATGTGGATGAGACTGTAGAAGGTGTAGGGCACGTGGCCCATCATCTGTGTGGCGGCCGAAACGATTTTGCGGAAGTTGCCCTTCAGGTCCAGTTCATCGACCCCTTCGGGTGTTTCGAGTGCAAACTCATACAAGCGGTTGTCGTGGAAGAACTTGTCGAGACGGAAGTTGCCGAACAGCAGGGGTGAGTCGTAGAGCGTGTCGAAGTCCTTCACCTGGAAGGTGGCGGTGAGGGCAGCCTGTCCGTTGCCGGCCAGTTCCTTCTCGTTCGTGTTCCAATCGCCCTGCTTCAGTCCCGACGCCACCTTCGTCCAGCCTGCGGGCAGGCGGAACGTTAGCGTCGAGGGGTGGTCGAGCTGTCCATCGACGTGCATGAACACGCCGCAGGGAGCGACGAAGGCAATGTCTGGTTCGACACGGCTCGATGCCACGTCGCGCTCGTTGGCATAGATGCGGTAGCTCACACGCAGTTTTCCGTCGGGCGGCAGAGGTACGCGCCAGCGGTTTTTCCCCTCCTTCCGCCAGGCGATGGCCTGTCCGTCGTTGGTGCGTGCGGCAAAGTCGCAGAGGTGTTTCGGGAAGTCGAGGATCTGGTAGTAGCCAGGAGCCCACACCGGCATGTTGAGCACGACGTCGGACGACGTTGTGGGGGTTGTGGCGGTGTAGTCGAGGCTGACGAGCAGGTAGTGGCCTTTCGTGTCGAAATCGACTTGATAGTCCATCGTGTACTGCCCTTGTGCCCATGCCGCGAGGGCGGTAAGGCTCAGTGTGAGGCTGAGCAGCAGTTGCTGCCAGCGTCGGGTGGGGTGGTGAGTTGTTGACATGATTGATGTGTGAGAAATGATTCTTGGTGCAAAGATACGAAAAACCTGACAGCCCGCCGCACGTTTCCCCTCAAATGTTAAAAAAGCAAGGATTTTAACAGTTTCGACCCCCAATTTTGTGGGAGAATTTTGGAGGAAATAGAATCGTCGGACAACGAAAAACACGAAAAAAAACGAAAGAAACGGAAAATTTTGATGAAAACATCCGGAAATCAGGAGTGCCCATTGCCGTAGGGGCGGGTTCCCATGCCCGCCCGATCAGGCGAAGCCTGAAAACCGAAAGAAATTGGGATAAATTCTTTGGAGAGGCAATATTTTAGAAGACAACACGGGACAACGAAGGACAACAAAAGACAACATTTTCTTAATAATGAAATGATAAAGTTGTCCCGAGTTGTCCTTTGTTGTCCCGAGTTGTCTTCTAAAAAAATCCCGAAAGTTGAGTTTTCTGACTAAAAATCC
>ONOG01000011.1 GCA_900319385.1 uncultured Prevotellaceae bacterium
GTTCCTGTCGCGCTGCAGGCAGGCCTGGGTGGAGTAGCTGGTGATTTGGTCGAAGAGGAAAAGACTCCAGTCGTTGCCGTTGGGCATGGCCAGTTCGCCGTCGGAAGTGGCGAGCCAGTTGAGCACGTGGTCCATGACGGGCTGGTTGTTGTGCATCAGTGCGTTGGTGCGCCACTTCTCCGTGCCCGTCGTTCCGAGCTGGAACATCTTGAGGGCAAGGGCAGCCTCGCCGAGCTCCTGCATCACGACGTTCAGGTAGGAGGTGTGGAACATATTGTGGTTCTGCAACGTATAGTCGTCGTAGATGTTCTTGCCGAGGTAGAGGTCGGCAGCCGACTTCGTGTCGTACCACGGGTCGAGGGGAGTCGTCTTCTGCACGTCGGTGGCGTGGGAATAGCTGTTGACGGCAAACTGGCGCAGACGCTCGAACCACTGCGTGGCGAGCGGGTCGTCGGGGAACAGCCCCAGCGTGGCAGCCAGGATGTCGGCTTCCCAGCCGTTCTCCTCCGACTTCGTGTCGCCACGATAGCCGGTGGGGATGGAGCGGGTGAGCTCGTAGTTGCACTCAGCCTTCAGCATATTATATATATAAGTACGCTGGGCATCGCTCAGCTCGTCCCACTGGAAGAAGGCAGAGTAGGCCACCGACATGGCCCAGAGGCTGGATTCCCACTGGCTGTCGCCGGTCGAGGTGCTGCCCCAGTAGTTACCGCCGGAGCATACCTTCAGCTTGTTGGCCTTGTGGGTGCTGTAGGCGAAGATGAGCGACTTGCGGGCCATGTTCTTCAGGTCGGCCCACGTCACACCGTCGGGCAGCGTCACGCCGGCAGGCTGGCCGTACTTCACGAGAAAGGCACACACCATCGACAGGTCGGCATTGGGGCGGACGCCCTGCTCGTTGGCGGCAGCTGTGTTCTCGCCAGAGAAGAAACCGCAGGCTTCATCGACGGAGTTGGGCCACTGCGCCTCGTTCCAGTTCTTTTTCATGTACGTGGAGAAGTCGGCGAGCATCTGCAGCAGGTCCTGCTTCATGGTACCTTCATCGACGAACGTACTGGTCAGCACGCCCTCGGTGGGGCTCTGTGCCTGGCTGCCCAGCGTCATCGTGGCGGCGAGCAGGAGAATCATGAGTCGTTTCATATTTAGCTTTTTTGAGTTGGATTGCGGACGTCCCCGTCCGCACAGAGTCGGAGCACAGGCTTCTCGCCCGCATTCATAGCGGACGGGGACGTCCGCGCTCCCAGAAAGTTTTTGCGTGGTTAGTCTATTGACAGGGCAAAGTTAAAAATAAATTGTCGAACTCCGAAACAAATGCAATAAAAACTTACCATGAGCTATACAGGGAACGGCATTGGGAGCGCGGACGCCAGATAAAAAATGTCCCAGAGGGACATCTTTTCACCCCTGCCTGTAATCCGTCGTCCCTTCGGGACTATTATTTACCGGACACCAATGTAAATTTATCCATATTTATCTCAATTTCTTTCAGTTCTTACAATAATAAGGTCTATTGAGCGATTTTGGGTTTATTACGGACGAGGGCGTCCGTGCTCCCAATTAGCTCAGCGTTCAGCCTCCCTATGCAAAAAAAGGTGGCATCCCCGCTGTCGGGAATGCCACCTTCGTGAGTGTATAAGTGAGGGATGTTATTACCAGAGGCCGCCGTCGCTCCATGTATTACGGCCCTTGGCACCGCCCCAGATTTCTTTTTCGTCATCATCTTCACCAGGGGTCTTGCCAGGCTCGGTGCCAGGTTCTGTACCGCTGGTTGGGTCTGTGTCTTCAAGCGACATGATGAGGAGGTCGGTTTCGATTTCGCTGTTTACGGTGAGCATCTTCGGCTCAGAATATATCTTTTTCATAATTTCAATACCTTTCTTTGCTTTAGATTACTTCACAAAATATTTCTTTCCATCGACAACGTATGTTCCGCTGGGCAGACCTTCGAGGGTCGTTGCGTTGGCGCGTACCAGACGACCATCGACCGTGTAGATGTTGCCCGAGGTCACGTGCATCTCGCCGTCTTCTTCAATGGCTACGATACCAGTCGGCACTTCGTCGATGCTGAAGCCCATGAGCTTGGCACCTGCTTTGAGATCGCCCTTCATATCGAGCGGGATGAAGTAGGCACGGGTGGCAGCGAGGTTGGCCTTACCCGTCGATTTGTGGAAGGTGTTGTCGCTGTGGATGTACGAAGCTCCGACAGGAATCTTGATGGTCTCGTAGGTTCCGACGAAGTCGTAGCCATCGGCATCGAAGATGGTCGGATGGTTGTCGTCGTTCGTGTCGTTATCGACATAGCGTGTCACAGTGCGATTGAAGGTCTTCTGAGAGAGCGCGTTGATGCTGCTTCCCTCAGGATTCCAGATCATGACGGGCACGTTGGCGAAGATACCGCCGTTCTTGCGTGCCTCGAACTGCAGCTGGTAGTATTCGCCGCCAGTGTTGATGGCACCGGTGTAGAAGTAAACCTTGCCGTTGAAGTTCTCACCGAGGGCTTCCTTCAGTTCGCTGCCGTCGAGTGTGAAGGGCAGGACGAGCGTGTTGTAGGCCTTCGTGTACCACGGACGTGTTACCTGGAAGTTACCACCCACGAAGTCGGGAGTGTAGCTATAGCCAGTCTGGTTCGTACCATTGATGTGGCGCTGAGCGTCGCCCAGTTCTGCATCTTCCTTATAACGTACGAGGGTCAGCTCACCCAGCATGACGGGCTCAGGATCGTGAGTATTGTCCTTGTCGAAGGTGATGAGGTAGTTCACAGGTTTTCCAGGGTTATCCACGTTCTCGATGGTCGGGGTGAAGGTGGCACGGTACATCTTCCAATTGATAAGATCTTCCTTGTCCGTTCCCTGACCTTGAGGAGTGATCTGCGTGATTCCCAGATGGCTATCCTCTGTATCATCCATGGCCCAACCGGTTCCCGCCTTCAGCGTGATGTCTGTGGGTTCAGGGCATTCACCTTCGCCCATGTAAGCATACTTGAAGGTCATGATGTACTTCACACCCTTCTTGAGCGGGAGCGTGTAGCCAAGTTGTTCACCATAACTGGTTTCGTACTTGGTCAGCAGACCGGTCGAGTCTGGGAGGGCCAACATGCTCGTATCGTCAGTGTTGACACCCAGTTTCTTGATACCGGTGCTGAAACCGTCTTCACGTCCGATGAGGTCCCAACCGCTCGGTGTGATACAGTCGTCTTGGTATTCGTACCATTCCACGTGCTTAACATCGTCGGCAGTGTAGTCGTTCTTCCAGTAGAAGCCGTTCATTTCGCGGGTGTTCTTGGTCCAGGTACCCTTATCATCCTTGTGGTTGTACTCATAGAGCTTGGCATATACTGACTTGAGGAGGAAGTAGTTCCAGGATGCGTCGTTCACCTGAGAAGCGCGCTTATAGGTAGTCAGTTCATCAACGTTGGTGTAAGGAGCATAATCGTTGGTGTCGAAGCCCAGATTATCGACAAAGTGTGCCTTGGCATAGGCCACCTCAGCTGCCACCTGAGCTTTGATCTCATCCAGATTTTCACCATTGTAGTTCACATAGACGTCCTTCATCGAGAGCCAGGTGACGTTCGACTCGTTGCCGATGATGAACTTGATGCGGAGCTTACCGTCATTGTCAACGTAGCCCTTCGGCAGGTTTTCTTCGGCGTAGTCCCAGAGGTTGCATACCCAGAGCTGGTTCTCGTTGTTGAGTTTATAGTAACTGTCGCGGTTGTCGATGAACTGCCAGTTGGGGACAACAGGTGTGCCATCGCCAATCTGGATGCTCATACCCTTCGGCATGGCCGCAGTGATGGGGTTCTCGTGGTTCGGGTCGTTGGCCTCGTCGAAGTACGGCTGGTTGGTGCGTACACGTACGAACATCTTCACGCTGTATTCCTTGCCTGGTGTGCCCTCAACGGTCGCGGTCATCGTGCGAGGTGCAAGCAGCTGGTCGCCGTAGAGCCAATACTCGAGGTAGGGGTTCAGCATGTTGGTACCGTCGTCAATACCTTCGGTCGACCAGGTGTTGGCATAGTAGTCGTCGCCTTCCTGCCAAGACTTATCGCCTTCATAACGTCCTCGATATGCATAACCATTGTTTCCGCAGTCCCAAGCGCTGGCGATGAACGGAACGGCAGGAATGTCACCCAGCCATTTGGGATTGGCAGCATAAACACTGTCGTAGTTGCGGTAGAAACCAGAACCGAAGAACATGCGTTCGAGGTCGTAGGCCACGTCGTCTTCGAGGATACGGAAACCATAGAAACCTTCTTCTGGACCATACTTGCGGTACATATCGTCGATGGTGAAGTAGGCGTCGTAGGTATAGACGTTGGTCTTGCTCATCATGGCTTTAACGCGCTTCAGGGTGGAGTCTGCAGCGGCATAAGCCTTGATACTGTTCTCAACGATTACCTTTTTCTCGATGAGATCACGAAGCAACTCCTTAGTCGGGTTGGCGTTGTATGCAGCGAGAGCATTTTTATAGTTCTCCTTTTCGTACATATTCATCGGCGCGACAGAGTCGATGTCATCAATGAAGTCGGGGCTGATGAACTTCAGCTGGAAGTTGTCGACCTTGAAGAAGCCGTTGGCGTGGGCACCAATCTTCAGCGTTCCGTCCGAAACCATGAACTGAATCGTTTGGGGTATTCCGGTTTCCTTGCCGTAATATCCGCTGATGTCCCTAGGCATAAACGTGAGTTTCTTCTCGTTGATGGTGCCGTCGGGCTGAACGTTCTCAGCCGTGAACTCGATGGTCCTGTCGTTTTCAGCGGCAAAGACAGCCGAGAGCTCGTAAGTTCCTTGTGGCAGGCCTGTCAGTTGCTGTACCACCCAGAGGAAGTCAGCACCCCATGTGTTGAATACCCAGTTGCCGTCAGAGTTCGTGAACTTGTAGGTATCATTGTTGGCATCTCTTGCACCAGTGTCGGTCGTGTTGGGATCGGCGTGTCCCCAACCCGACGTATCTCCGAACTCGAAGCTCGGGTTGATGATGAACTCTGTGAGGTCATCATTGGCTGTAGGAGCATTGGTGGCGTAGTATGCTGCGATGAGGTTTCTGTATTCTTTGAAGACATCGTCGGCTTCAACATACTCCCCACTATTGTATTTGGCTTTGAGGGCATCCTCGGTAACCTTACCGTCGCTCTGGGCATCCAGTTTCGGAATGCGCTGGTCGATGATGACGTACTTGTCAGCACTTGCCTGAGCAGCTTCGATGGCAGCGAGCAGAGCATTGTAGTTGTCCATGGTCTTGTTGGCATTCCAATTGTCGAAAGCAGTCTGCTGGGCTGTGCGAATGCTATCGTTCATCGGTGCGTTAACCGGTTCGGGTGCGATGGTAGCTTCGGCACTGAGGTAGGTCAGACGGAAGTTGTCGGCACGATACCACCAGTGTCCATCTTCGTTCCAAGTGCCATCTGCATTGGCGCCGATAGCACCAATCGTGACAGTGCTGTCAGTGACAACGAAATCAAACGAGAAGTCATGGAGTGGACGGGGATCACCTTCACCTGTTGCCTCAAAGACATCACTGTGATTCTCGTTAGCGGTAAGGAATACCAAACTGGGAGATTCGGCGTTGTCACCACCGGCAAAAGCAGCAGTCAGGCGATACGTACCGTTCGGCAAGTTGGCAATGCTCTGTACGACGGGTTTACCATACCACCATGAGTTAAAGATATAGTTTCCGACTTTTTCATTGTGTTCTCTAATACCAGTGTCGGCAGAATATCCTTTCGGCAGGTCCCAACCCGTCAGGTCGCCCATCTCGAAGCCTTGGTTGGTGATGAAGCCTGTGAGATCAGCGTTCTCTCCTGGTGTGTTGGTCCTCCAGTAGTTCGCAACGTATGTCTTGTAGGCATCAAGGGCCTGCTGAAGTGTTTCATAAACGCCATCGTTGTAGTCGGTATAAACCTTTGCGTCAGTCCATCCTTGGATGCTACCCATCTGCTGTTCAGTGAAGAGGGTCGCAATCTGCTGATAGACGGCAATGCTGGCTTTGGCAGCAGCAATCTTTTCGTTGACTGTAGCAGTATTTTCATCGGATGGATTAGCGAGGAAGGCTTCGTATGCAGCGTTGAGTTCGCGTTGCACTGTAGCATTCATCTTTCCCTCGGGCTTATCGAGGATGATGCTTGGGATAGAATAAATCAGAAATTGGCGCTTACCTTCATTGTCCGCCTTGTTGGCTGCGATGTTTTCTCCTGTTCCTGGACGATAAGGGCTGTTGGACCAACGTCCGAGAGACCTCTCAAGCGAATTGACATTGCTGATAACCCAAAAGCCGTTGTTGAGAGTAAAGCGGAATTCTGTGTATTGGTTGTCTGCATCGTTGGTAAACCCTGTGTTCCAGTCGGCACCATCATTGCAAAATACGTATGTGTCTGATTCGCAGTTCTTCATCTGGTAACCTTCGCCTTTGCTGGCCATCGTCCAAAGTTGTATCTTGTTGTTCGATGAGATATTCATCGCCTGATAATTGGGGCGACCAGTACCTCCAGCCATGACCAAACCACTCTCATAACCGGTCTCCGATACGTCGATGAGTGTGTAATAATAGCCGGACTTACCCAATTGGTCTGTTCCCGTTACCTGAGTCCATCCATTGGCTGCCAGTTTGTTGCTGGAGCGACGTATGTTATCGTATGTTGCGCGGCTGATAGCGTAAATGTAGAAACCAGGCGCGTGTTCAGTACCTTTGTTGCAGGCAAGTTCTTCGTAGAAGTTGTCTTCGAGTGCATTCCAGTGTAACTTATAGTTAAGATTTACATGGTCAGCGTCTTCCCATGGTCCAACCAATCCATTTGCAAAAACCGATGTGATGCTGAATTTGCCATCGGTAACAGCAAAGGCAAAGCTGCCGTTAGTGCTTTCTGCGGCCATGTAGTCAGTCCAGCCTTGATTAGCATTACGGGCACCAATAAAGTACCAGCCATCAACAAGACTCTGAAGGTAGTAAGCAGAGCCGTCGTTGCTGATTTTCCAGACTTGACCTGCGTCGCTAATAGGGTCTTGTAGCGTCTGGTAAGTCGGCTTGCTGTCGGTGCCAGGACGTGAATTTGAGACCGAATAGAGCGACGATCCAGCATCAATCAGGATGAAGTAATAATCGCTGAGCGTCATGGACGTCATGTCTGTGACCTGCGTCCATCCCGCAGAGGTCAGGTCGTCGGTGCTGTATGCCCGGACCTGCTGCACGTTCGCGACGGTGAGCATCGCGAGCGTCAACGTGAAAAGCAGTAGTCTTTTCATTTTTTTGATGTTTTGTTTGAATAATAATATGTAATAAGTAGTCATTCTATTACAGAGTAGTCATTCTATGTTCAAAGCCTGGTTTTAGGGGGAACCAGTGTTCAGCCAGCACGGGAATCTGTCAGCACATGGTAGCAAATCGGGTGCAAAGTTAGGTATTTTGCGCCTCAAAGAGCTATAAATTCTGTTCAATGATTTATAAAAATCGTTCAAAATGATACTCTCGGCGCTTTTCCTAACAATTATAGACAGTCGTGCATCTTAATAGTAGAAAATCCTTGCAAAGGTACGGAAAATTGTAACATCCTGGTATGTCATTGGTAAAAAAAATGTATATATTAACAAATTTGTAACACGTAAACGTCGGATGAATTACGAACAGTCGGCGACAAAAGGTAGTTATAAGCAACATCCATGGTTGTGGAATTTTGCAGTCAAGCTTTCCTGATGGCGAGGTGGGAACAGGATGGGTGCGCCAGACGAAATGTTAAAATCGGTCTGGCGGGGATGGGGAGTTAGTTGCGATTTTGTCAACTAACGTTCGTCTGTTCCGTCGTCTGAGAATCGCGCAGAAATCAGCGGCTGCATGTCTGGCCGGAAAAACGAGAGCTACGGAAGGGTAAAAAGAGCTGTTCTGACCAGTGATGGGCGGAGGTCGTGTTGGCCGTCGGCGGACGCAGCGTCGGCAAAGCGCCGTCTGAGCGTCGGCAGACGGCGGACAAACCTGTCGGCAAACGGCGCTCTGACGGCCGGCAGACCGCGGACTGACGACGCTCCGTCGGCGGACAACCGACAGAGTAAACGGTGCTTTGCCGACGCTCAGACGGCGGACAAAAATGAAATAAAGTGGAATCTGTGACGTGAAAATGCTTTTCGCAAAGCGGGAAAAAGGGATTATTAGTCAGAAGACTACACTTTGGGGATTTTTTTAGAAGACAACTCGGGACAACACAGGACAACACAGGACAACATCTTCTTAATCAATGAAATAATAAAGTTGTCCCAAGTTGTCCTTCGTTGTCCCAAGTTGTCTTCTAAAATACTGCCTCTCCAAAAAAATTATCCCAATTTCTTTCAGTTTTCAGGCTTTGCCTGATCGGGCGGGCATGGGAACCCGCCCCTACGACAATCGGAACCGCAATTTTCTGGATTCCCCGCCAAAAATTTTCGTGTTTTTCGTTTGTTTTCGTTTTTTTTCGCTGTTCGAAAACCTATTTTCCCCAAATTTCTCCCACAAAATCGGGGCCTTGAACTGTTAAAATCCTTGATTTGTTAAAAAGGAAAACTAAAAATGTTGTCCCTTGTTGTCCCTTGTTGTCCCAAGTTGTCTTCAAGAAAACACCTTTTTGTGTTAAACAAGACAACTTGGGACAACGAAGGACAACTTGGGACAACGGATGAGGGTTGCGTGTCAGGCTTCACCAGAGGGTGCCCCAGGCGTCGTCGTCCGTGCGTGGCTTGGCACTGGGGTCGTCGTCGTCGTTGCCTGGTCCTCCGTCGTGGATACCTTCGTCGGGGGCCGACGCACCGAGGAGACGGAAGGCGGGGCTGACGGGGATGCGCTGGAGAACGGGGCTGATATAAGATTTCTTATTCATCGTATCCATACTTTTTTGCCGTTGACAATATACAATCCCTTCGACGGGCTGGCTACGCGCCGACCGCTCAGGTCGAATACCTCATCGTCCGTTTTCACTTTTAACGTTTCACTATTCACTTCCTCGATGCCGGTGGCTTCGCCGTCGAAGTTGGCGCCGAGCGACTTGATGCCGGCTGTGGTATCGACGTGGAAGTAGCCGCGCAGACCTTTCATCCGAGTCGTACCCTTCGACTGCTTGAACACGTCGCTGAGCAGGTAGTAGTCGCCCTGCGGCACGTAGGTCTGGTTGACATAATTGCCCACGAAGCTGACGCCGTTGAAGGACTGCGAGGCCGGATTCTCGTCGGTACTGATGCTGACACCCTTGATGGTGTATTCGCTGCCGGCGGTCGAGGTCTTGAGGATGTAGGGCAGGTGGGCTTCGATGGTCTCCGACTGCTCGAAACTGAGCACGGCATTTCCCTCAGCACTGACGGTGGCTCCGCTGAGCTGCTTGACGACGACGTCGTCGCCAAAGGCCTGTTTCACCTGCTCGGCTGTCATGCTGAAGGGCAGACAGAGGGTGTTCCAGACGAGTTGGCTGTCGCTGGTGGCGGCGATGGTGCGCTGGAGACGTACAGCCACGTTGCTGGCAGCCGCCGGAGCAGCTGTCGCCAGTTCGCTGACGGTGACGACGGGCATGAGGTGTTCCACCTTGAAGTTCTCGTAGGCAGCCCAGGTGCCGCGGACGATGCCGTTGCCCATGCGGTTGAGGATGCGGATGCCGAAGGTCAGCGTGCCGGTGGTCTCGCCCTCGTCGGCAGGCACATAGACGTATGCGACGTTGTTGTAGTTGCCGCTTTCGAGGGCTGCGTAGGCCGAGGTCTCGTTGTTGGGATAGTGCAGGCCATCGAATGCGTAGTCGCTGGCGTAGGCAGTCGTGGCTCCGTAGTCCATGACCGACTTGAGCTGGGTCTGCGTGTCGTTGGCGAAGAGCATGATGAGTCCGCGAGCTCCGCCGGCAGCAGCTACCCTCTCGTTGTAGGCGGCACGCTGGAAGGCATCGACGCTCACGCGGTAGAGTCCAGGGGCGATGCCGCTGAGGGTCTCGCTGTAGTAATCGACGTCTGTGCCGTCGGCATCGGTGTTGCCGTAGGTTTCGAACCTCTCTGCCTTGGCACCGGTGATGCTGAGTGCATCGGCCAGATAGCCAGTCGTGAGGACGGACTCGAGCTGTGCGGCCGTGGTCACACCCGCGATGCTGGCAGCCGTGGCAGCCGTGGCTGCCTGGGCGTTGGCCAGACGGGTGTAGTTGGCGGCGTGGTCGGCAAGGGGTTCGAGGGTCCAGAGGCTGCTGGCATCGGCCGAGGCATCGGCAACGAGGACGTCGCCGCTGACACCGAGATAGCCGCCTGCGGTCTGGAAGCGGTAGCTGTTGCTGCCGACAGCCACTGGTGTGAGGTCGAGGCCGGTGCCTCCGTCGGCATAGACGGCGTTGCCGTCGCTATAGACGTAGAGCTGATTGTCGAACTGGCGAAGGTGGGTCTTGCCCTGCGTGTCGGTGACGATCTGCACGGCGAGCCCGTAGTCGTCGGTCACGGCACGCGTGTTCCACGACCCGTTGCGGCTCAGATAGGTCTGTGTCGCGCTGTTGAGCAGGTAGCAGCTGGTGTCGAAGAGCAGCGGCGTGTGGAGCGTGAGGCTGACGGCTTCGTTGCCGAGCTGACCGGCATAGCCGACTGCATCGGCCGGCAGGGTGAGGGTGTAGTTGCTGTTGGTGTCGAGACTGACGCCGGTGAAGGTCGCTGTGACGGTGCGGTCGTTGAGCGAGAGTGTGCCCTCGGCCACAGTGGTAGAGCCTTTCTTCAGCGTCGCCTTGGTCGTGCTGCTGAGCAGGGCGAAGGTGGCTTCGGCATTGTCGGAGGCGGCGAGGTTGAAGTTGTAGGTCACGGTGGTGAGCTGCTGGATGTAGTCACCCTCGGCGAGACTGATGGTGGGCTGGCCGACGAAGTAGGAGTCGAGCCTGCCCAGATATTCGAGTCGTGCGTCGTCGAAGGCAACCCACGCGCCGCAACCTGCCAGCGACTTGGCACCGATGCGCAGTGTGTTGTTGCCACCGCCCGAGAGGGTGATGAGCACATGGGTGCGGGCACCGGTCTGGGTGGTGCTGGCAGGCATGGCTGTCTGTACGTCGTTGGCGTAGAGATAGCAGTTGTTGCCGGAGCAGGTGGCGATGGCCGAGAAGCGATATCTGCCGTCGGGCAGTCCCTGGATTACTTGGTAGAGGTCGGAAGCTCCGGCGCTGCCAGCCGCCCAGCGTTGCAGGTAGTAGCCGCCTACCTTGCCCGTGAGCGACGTGTTGGTCTGGGTCTCCCAGGCGTTGCCTTCGTTTTTCCAGCCGATGGTGCTGCGACGTTCGCCGCCCGGGTTCTCGAGCACGTAGCTGATGTTGAGCGGATTGTCGTCGGATGCTGTGGACAGGGACTCGTAGGTGGCGACGTACTGGCCGCGCAGCATACTGTAGATGTCGAAGTAGCCCGTGGCGTCGCCCGTCTTGTTGAGGGCAACCTCTGCTCCGTCGGCAATGGTGCCCAACCATGCGCCGAGATAACCGGCGTCGGGGTATTTGCCGTTCTGTATGGTCCACTTCTCATTGTCGTAGGCGAGGAGCGTGCGTCCCCACTGGGTGTCGCCATTGCCGCCGTTGTCGTGTGTGCGGAAGTGCCAGGCGGCGTTCCATTCGGTCTGCATCATGTAGTCGGGGTCGTTGGCACTGGCCATGACGACGTACTCGACGTTGTCGGCCACGGTGGAGTCGAAGGTCCAGAGGGCATTCTTGTCGAGTCCGGGCGTGGCATCGGCGGTGTACCACATGGTCTTGTAGGCTGTGCCTTGGTTGGTACCCGCCTTCTGCACGAGGCCGAGGTCCTGCGTGTGGTCGTAGAGGGTGAAGAAGTAGGGGCTGTAGTCCGAGGGCAGGGCTGTGAGCTGTGTCCAACCGTCGTCGGCCATGCTGGCTTTGCCGGTGGTCTGCTCCCGTTGCACGAGGATGAGACGGACATTATCTACATCGACTTCGTTGGGATAGTTTCCCTCAGACGTCGTTCCGACGAATCCGAAGGACAGACGCAGGGTGGTGGGCTGGCTGACGCTGAGCTGGAAAGTCTTGGTCTCCCACGTAGTGCCGGCGGAGAAGTCGGTGCGCACGCCGCCGAGCTCGTAGTAGTTGAGCATCGACGTGGCGTTGCTGCTGGGCTGACGCATCTCGAACGAAAGGCGGTAGGTACCGGCGGGTAGCACGGCGTCCTTATAGACTTGGAGCGTGCTGGGCAGGGCTGGATTGCCTTTCCAGTTTTCACGGACATAGAGTGCATTGCCGCCGCTGGGCGAACCGAGGTCGGTCTTATATTCGATGAACTGCCATGTGGTGGCAGCTGCATTCATATAGGTGTTCCAGCCAGGAATCTTGAAGACTTCGGCGCGGGCTGAGTGGGCCGCCCCGACGGGGGTGCTGAAGTCGAGGTTGGCGCCGAGCAGCGGGCTGACGTTGAGTTCGCTGTCCTGCGCGTTGGCATAGGCAGTGAAGGCTGTGTTGATGCTCGTGATGGCAGTGCTGACAGCGGCGGTTGTCGTCGCGTTCTTTCCGGTCTGCACCGCACTGCTGAGCGATGCGTCGCCCGTGTTGAGGTCGGTGATGCCCTGCACGAGTCCGGCGAGCACGGCATTGTCCTCGCCGGCGGTGAGTTCGGTGGCGGGGTCTTCATACTGCTGGGCATAGGTCTGGTAGTCGCGGAAATCCACTTGCTTCACTTCGACCACGCCTGTACCGGCCTTCATCAGCACGATGAGCACGTCGCCAGGCGTGTTGTTCAGGTTGGGCACGGTGTAGTCGTGGAACAGGCTGTTGTAGTTGTTGTCGGCGTAGTTGTCGGCATGGCCGGAGAACATCGCAGCGTGGGCTGTGCTGCTGATCAGTGTGGACAATGCAGAACGGCGCCTGGCAGCCGAGTTGTAGGTACTGGTGGCCGTTCTGCTCGTGTTTGTTGCATTGTACGTTGTCTTGCTGGTGTACCAGTCGGCATCGCTGGCGCTCATGGGCAGGTGCTGCATCCAGATGCTGGTTTCGGCCTTGTGGTTGTTCACATAGGTCTGCAGGCTGGTGTAGATGGCATCGGGTACAATCCACCGATAGGTAGAGCCCGAGTTATACATCGGTTCGTAGAACCAGTTGGATTGTCCGTTGTAGAAGCGCACACCCTTGAACTGGAAAGCAAAGGGCTGTGCCTGGAGCTGTGTGGATGTGTTTTGTCCGTTTGTGAAGAGGTTGACTTCGCTCACGCCGTGCGTCTGTGCTTCGGTCAGGGCACGGGTCATAATGGCATAGGTCTCTGTGTTCAGCGTTTTGCCGTCGGCATTGGCTGCGCTGGCCAGGTCGATGTCGCCTGGCGAGAGAATGAGCGGGATGCCGGCTGTGTTGAAGGCATTGAGGGCAGTCTCGAACGTCGTGTTGCCCGTCACCTTGCGTGGTTTGGCATAGGTGGTGCCCGACTCGGCGTCGGGCTCGAAATCGTTGCGGGCCTTGACACCATATGTCGTCTTCATGCCGTCGAGTGCCAGTCCGTTCAGGATCATGGCGTTGCACTTCAGCATTTCCTCGTTCTTACAGGTGTAGGTGCCTTTGTTGTTGGCTGTACCGTTGGTGACTTCCTCTCGCTGGTTGATGCCTCCGGGCCAGTAGTGCCAGCCGTCGTGAGAGATGAGCATGGTCATGTCCTGCAGGAAGACACGCAGGGTGAGGGTGGCGCGTGCAAACTTGAAAGGATTGGGATAGCCGGCGTAGGCACTGGTCTGTCCGACTCCGTAGCCGTGGCTGAGTTCGTGCTGAGCCGTGCCCACCCACTGGTAGCGTTCCACTGGTCCGAAGCGGATGTAGCAAGAGCCGTCGGCACGCAGCGAACAGTCGGCTGTCGGTACGCCCGAGTTGTAACAGGTGCCTGCCCACTTGGAGAGGGTGCAATAGTTGTTGTAGTATTCCTTGGCACCGTTCATGGCTTCCTCGATGCGGGCTTTCACTTCGGCGCTGGGCGTCTCGCCGCCTTCCCATGCCCAGGTCATACCGCTGACGTTGGGCGTGGTGATGGTCACGTCCTCGCCGTAGATGGTGTACGACGTACCGTTCATGGTGTACTTGCAGTAGGCACGCACATGGTAGGTGGTCTGCTTCGTCAGGTTGTCGAAATAGACACCGAAGATGCCTTTGAGCTCGTCGCCGAAGGTGTCGTCTGTGGTGGCGATGTCGGTTGCTGCCTTGTAGGTGTTGCTCTCGATGGTGGGGTTGGCAGAACTGCCATAGCAGAGGCCGTACTCGGTGACGGTGGAGTTGGTGCCATAGGTGTCGAAACGTCCGGTGACGACGGCACACTTGGCCACCACGTTCTGGTACTGGCTACCCAGGGTGTGGATGATGGGCGTCGGGCTGTTGGCGGCATTCATGTCGCCCATGAAGAAGGCAATGTCGGTCGTGGGCACATAGCCAGGCAGGGCGTCGAAGCTGTAGTTAGGGCCGTCGGCCGTGCCCATCTTGGTGACGCGCGTAGCAAAGGCCGCCAAGTCGTCCTGCGACATGCTGCTCGGTCCGCCATACAATGCCCTGTTGAAAAGGACGGCGGTGAAATACTCGCCGGCGGCAAAGCGCACCTTGTAGGCTTTGCCCTTGTAGTAGAACACGTTGAGGCCGCCATCGACGTAGTTGGTCTTGGTCGCGGGGTTGGGCACGATGTCGCTGAGCGAGGCGGCGGCATCGTCGGCTGTGACACTCATGCCGTAGGTTGACATGCGGGTGAGGTCGGTGCCTGCTGGCAACTGGACGAGGGTGGTTCCGTCGGTGAGGTACTTCTGCGTGACGCCGGTCAGCCCTGTAAAGGAGAATTCCATGCGTTGTGCTTGTGCACAGACGGCCATGACGAATAGGAAAGCGAGCGCGGCACAACGGTGCAGGGCGCCCCTGAACATTGTTCGTTTCATGGTGATGTTAGTTAGGATGTATTGGTTGCAGGAAGTTGTCAGGTAGTAGGTGTGTCAGGTTGTAGGCACACAAATCGTAGCAAATTTATGTTTTTTTTCTAATAAAATGAAAACAAAAGACTAAAAAAATGTGATTATTGTTTGTTTTTTCTTGATATGGGGGGGGCTCTGGTGGCGAAGGGTAGAGAAAGAGGAAACCGCACAGCTTTGTGGGCTGTGCGGTTTCTTATTTTAAGCTATGAGGTGGAGTGATGAATTCCCTTGTGTGAGGTTATGCCATCTTGTTGAGGAGTTTGGCGGCACCCGACTTGAGGTTGGCGGCCTTCTTCCAGTGGATGATGTTACGCTTGGCGAGCTTGTCAAGGCTCTTCTGAAGCTGGGGGAAGAGGCTCTGTGCCTCGGCCTTGTCTTCGGTGTTGCGGAACTTCTTGAGCAGCGTACGCATTGACTTTGCGTAGTAACGGTTGTGCAGACGACGTTTTTCGTTCTGACGGATGCGCTTGAGCGCAGACTTGTGATTAGCCATTTCTGATTTAAGAATTAAAAGTTGAAAGTTAAAATGGAAGTACGATGTGGTATGGCTCACGTGTGACCTCGCACCCATCTTCCGGATGGTAGTCCCTAGGAGAGTCGAACTCCTCTTTAGAGAATGAAAATCTCTCGTCCTAACCGATAGACGAAGGGACCAACCTAATAAGCGTCTGATGCCTTGCGGCTCAAATGCGGGTGCAAAGGTACGCCTTTTTCTCGGATTGGCAAAATATTTCCGTAAGTTTTTTTGAAAAAGGAGTGAAAATGTGTAACTTTGTGGTCGGTAGCAGGGAGGGAAGTGATAGCCGTATCGGAATTGCTGGCCATGCACGCCGTGCTGTTCCTGCTGGCAAACGTTTGGAAAAAATGCAGCGGATTCGCGGAATTGTTTTGCGGACGGTGAAGGTGGGCGACTCGTCGTTGGTGGTTGACCTGTTCACCGAGCAGCACGGACGGATGTCGTTCGTGGCGCATGTGTCGTCGTCGGGCCGAAGACGGTCGAGTGGGGCTGCGTTCTGGCGTCCGCTCAACATGGTGGAGTTCGATGCCGAGGTGCATGGACAGGGACGGCTGCCTCATGTGCGGGGCGTGCGACTGACGGAGAACTATGCCGACCTGCCGTATCAGCCGGTGAAGCAGATGCTGGCCATGTTCCTGGCCGAATTTCTGAGCCGTGTGCTGCGGGGCGAGACTGCCGACGGTCCGCTCTATGACTACCTGACGACGTCGCTCCGCTGGCTCGATACGGCACGCGAAAGCTATGCCAACTTCCATGTGGTGTTCCTGCTGCGGCTCTCACAGTTTGTGGGAATCTGGCCGAACATCGAGGAACAGTCGTCCGGCCGCTGCTTCGACCTGCGCAGCGGAACGTTTGTCTCTGCGCCGCCGATGCACCGCGACTTCCTTTCGCCCGACGAGGCACGGCTGCTTCCGCTGCTCATGCGCATGAACTACGCGACGATGCACCTCTTTCGCTTCACGCGCGAACAGCGCCGTCGCGTGCTCCAGGTCTTGCTCGACTTCTACCGACTTCACCTGCCTTTGGTAGGTGAATTGCGGTCGGTTGATGTGCTGCGCGACACGTTAGACTGACCTACCTATTATATATACGCGCGCGATTGGGACACGAAACGGCATCAAATATACATTTTTTTGATTCATTCTTCGAAAAACCGAAAAATAATCCGTACTTTTGCAACCAAATCGGTTTAGAACTGCATTCATGGAACATCAGGAAGAGAGAGAGTTCCGCGTCGATATAGATGCGATTCTGCGCGACAAGGCTGGGGCGAAAGCAAAGTATGTCCCAGGTTTTGTGGTCGCGTGGCTGAAGAAAATCCTGCATCAGGATCAGGTAAACGAATTTCTTACAGGACGTGCTGCGGGCAAGTTCGGTGTCGATTTCCTCGACGAATGTGTCGATTACTTGGAAATGGATATGGATGTGCGGGGCCTGGACGAACTGCCGTCGAACGAGGGTGGACGCTACTTCACCATCGTATCGAACCATCCGCTGGGCGGTGAGGACGGTGTTGCCCTCGGAAAACTCATCTGCCATAAGTACGACAGCCAGATGTATTACCTCGTCAACGACCTGTTGATGAACCTCAAAGGACTCGCACCGCTCTGCATCCCCATCAACAAGACGGGAGCACAGTGCCGCAACTTCCCACAGATGGTGGAGTCAGCCTTCCAAAGCGAGAAGAACGTACTGATGTTTCCCGCAGGGCTTTGCTCCCGCAAGCGGGACGACGGCAGCATTCGTGACTTGCCGTGGAAGAAGACGTTCATCACGAAGAGCGTGCAATACCATCGCGACGTGATCCCCGTCCACTTCAGCGGTCAGAACAGTGAGCGTTTCTACAACATCGCCCGCTGGTGCAAACGCCTGAATCTGAAGTTCAACGTTGCCATGCTTTTCCTCGTCGATGAGATGTATAAAAATGTAGGCAAGCACTTCACAGTCACCTTCGGACAGCCCATCCCCTGGCAGACCTTCACCGACAAGAGCAAAACACCGGCGCAGTGGGCACAATGGATGCAGGACCGCGTGTATGAACTGTAACAGAATATGACAGAACAAAAGATTATAGAACCAGTTCCTGTTTCTGTGCTGAAACAAGAGCTGGAAGCCATCGGCCGACTGCGATTTACCAACAAATCGAACAACGAAGTATATATCTTCGACTGGCGCAATGGTCCCAACCTGCTGCGCGAGGTGGGTCGTCTGCGCGAAGAGGCTTTCCGTGCTGCCGGCGGTGGTACGGGCAAAGAACTCGACCTCGACGACTTCGACACTTGTGAAAACCCCTATCAGCAGCTCATCGTCTGGGACCCCGAAGCCGAGAAAATCATCGGCGGCTACCGCTACATGCTGGGCAGCGAATGCGACTTCGACGAGCAGGGACAGCCGTTGCTCGCCACCAGTCACATGTTCCGGTTCTCAGGTCGCTTCATCCGCGACTACCTGCCCTACACACTGGAACTTGGCCGCTCGTTCGTCGCGCTTGAGTACCAGAGCACACGTGCCGGCGTCAAGGCCATCTTCACGCTCGACAACCTCTGGGACGGCATCGGTGCCGTCACCGTCGTCAATCCCCGCGTGCGCTATTTCTTCGGCAAGATGACCATGTATCCGTCCTACGACCGCCGCTGCCGCGACCTCATCCTCTTCTTCCTCAAGAAATATTTCGAGGACAAGGATCGCCTCATTTTCCCCATCCAGCCTCTGCTGTTGGAACACTCGGAGAAGGAACTGGCCGCCGTGTTCAGCGCCGGAAACTTCAAGGACGACTATCGCATCCTCAACCGTGAGGTGCGTGCCGCCGGACTCAACATTCCGCCGCTTGTCAACACTTATATGAACCTCTCGCCCACGATGAAGCTCTTCGGCACAGCCATCAACGACGGCTTCGGCGACGTGGAAGAGACGGGTATCCTCATCACAATCAAGGAGATGCTCGACGACAAGTACGTCCGACACATCGAATCGTTCGCCAAAGAACACCCCGAATACATCAAACTGACGAGCGGCGCAAATAAGGTTATCAGCGAACACCTCTAACTGTTGCTGCTTTTTGACTACGGATTACGCGGATTTCACGAGACGTTTTTCTTCGTGAAATCCGCGTAATCTGTACCTCAAGACTTTCGTGGGATTATATCATCGGCAGGCTTTCGCCGTTGATTTTGCGGTAGAGGTCGAGGGCGAAGACGTCGGTCATGCCCGAGAGATAGTCGAGCACGGCCATGATGCGGGCGTAGGGCGACGGGGCATCGACTTCGTACTGCGACGACACACGCGCCAGAAGCAGTTTCGAGTATTCGCGCTCGGGGTGCATAGCGGCTGTGGTAAAGAGGTCGATGAGTTGGGAGATGATGCGGTAACCAGCCAGCTCTATGTCCAGCACATCTTTGCTGCGGTAGATTTTCTGGAGCGAAACATCTTGGCACCGACGGTAGGCACTGGCCACGTCAGGGCTGATGTGGTCGATGAGGCTACCGGTGAATGAGCCGTCGAGAATCTCCCGTTCGTGCTCGACGAAGGTGCGCACGCATTCCCGTTCGAGCGTACCGATGGCACTGGATCGCAGATAGACTACCTGCTCGTTGACGTCGGTGACATGGGCAAAGATTTCGTGCACCCGCTGGTGACGCTCCGCAGGAATGAAGTTGAGGAGCAGCGCCTGCGTTTCCTGCGTGGTGAGCAACCGCAGTTTGTGAGCGTCCTCAATGTCCATGATTTCGTAGCAGATGTCGTCGGCAGCCTCGACAAGATAGACGAGGGGGTGGCGAAGTCCCCGCCAGCTTTCCTCGGTTGGGGAGTCTTCCTGCCCCGCGGTTCTGAGTCCCAGTTCTTTGGCAATGCGTTCGTAGGCTTCCTGTTCTTGCTGGAAGAAGCCGAACTTCGGTTTCTTGGTGCAGCGGATGGCAGGCCAGGGATACTTGACGATGGAGGCGAGGGTGGCGTAGGTCATGACAAAGCCGCCCGCACGCCGGCCCTTGAAACTGTGGGTGAGCAGTCGGAAAGCGTTGGCATTGCCGTCGAAATGGGTCACGTCGGCCCATTCTGCCTCGCTCATCAGCGCCTTGTATTGCTGCCCGTCACCCTCGCGGAAGTAGGAACAGATGGCGCGTTCGCCGCTGTGTCCGAAGGGCGGGTTGCCCATGTCGTGGGCAAGACAGGCTGCACTGACGATGCTGCCGATTTCGCTCAGATGTGTGTCGTGCAGCTCGGGATGCCGCTCGAGCAGCAGACGAGCCACGTCGTCGCCGAGGCTTCGACCCACGCTGGCCACCTCGAGTGAGTGGGTCAGGCGGTTATGGACAAACACGCTGCCAGGCAGCGGGAATACTTGTGTCTTGTTCTGCAGGCGGCGGAAGGGTGCAGAAAAAATCAGTCGGTCGTAGTCGCGCTTAAACTCCGTGCGGTCGTCCTTGCGGTCCAAGTGCAGCTGCTCTTGGCCGAAACGTTTGGTGGAGAGAAGTTGGTCCCAATTCATTTCAAAGTTGGAAGATAGATGCTAAAAGTTAAAATATAACTGCAAAGATAGTTTAATTCTCAACATTTTACACTATCTTTGCACTAAATTTTAACACAGATGGAAGTGAAAATCATCAACCGCAGCCATCATCCGCTGCCGCAATACGAGACCAGCCAGTCGGCGGGTATGGATTTGCGTGCCAATCTCGACGCCCCTGTCACGCTCCAGCCGATGGAGCGTCGGCTGGTGCCCACAGGCCTGTTCATCGCGCTGTCCAAAGGCTACGAGGCACAGGTGCGGCCCCGTAGCGGACTGGCCATCAAGCACGGCATCACCGTGCTCAATGCGCCTGGCACCATCGATGCCGACTACCGCGGCGAGGTGTGTGTCATACTGGTCAACCTGTCGCAGTCTCCCTTCACCATCAACGATGGCGAACGCATCGCACAGATGGTCGTGGCGCGGCACGAACAGGCGCAGTGGCAGCCCGTGGATGAACTCGACGCGACCGAACGTGGCGCCGGCGGTTTCGGCCATACGGGCTTATGATGTCACCGACCCACACTCCCATCTTAACCACATCGTGCAAGGATGACTTTTAGAACGCACATATTCTTATTTTTTGTCATACTGAGCGGAGTCTGGTCCTCAGGTCTTTGCGCACAGACCCTGCCCGAGATTTCCGAGCCGTTGTCGCTCGAGACGCCCGATGAGCGTGCTGAAGGCTTCTTCATGGAGGGCCTGCGGCAACAGCTCAGCGGACATTATTCCGAGGCATTCGAGCTGTTCAGCCACACGCTGGAGCTCTGTCCCGACCATGTGGGTGCACTCTATGAACTGTCGAACTATGCCCGCCACATGCAGCAGGACTCTCTGTCTGCCACGCTGCTGGAGAAGGCAGCCGCGCTCGACAGCGACAACTTCTGGCTGAAGCAGGCACTGGTGAACCTCTATGTCGGCCAGCACCGCAACGACGACACCGTTCATCAGCTCGAACAGATGACCCGTCAGTATCCCGAACGCAGCGACCTGCTGCTCATGCTCGCCGAGATGTATCAGCGCGGTGAGAATTATGAAGCCTTGGTGCGCACGCTCGACCGTGTCGAACTGCTCGAAGGCAAGAGCGAGCAACTGTCGCTGGAGAAGTTTCATGCCTACCACAGCATGGGCGACGAGCGCCGTGCCTTTGCCGAGATGCAAGCCCTTGCCGACGAATATCCCAACGACGTGCGCTATCAGGCGATGGTGGCCGACCTCTACCACGACTCCGGCCGCGACGATGAAGCCCTTGCACGCTATCGCCAGTTGCAGGCCGACCATCCCGACAATGTGAACGTGCAGCTCTCGTTCTTCAATTTCTACCGCGAACGTGGGGAGACAGAGCGGGCCGACTCGGCGCTGCAGCGGCTCATCACCAACCCTCAGCTCGATGCCGACCTGCGGCACAACCTGGTCGGAGCCTTGGCATACGACAACATTCAGCAGAACGGCGACACCACGCAGATGATGCACCTGTTCCGCCAACTGTTGGCACAGCCGCAGGAGGATACGCGCATCACCGAACTGGCTGCGCGCTACATGATCACGCGTGGCATGCCTACCGCCGACGTAAAACCCGTCCTGCACCAGATGCTCAGCATCGAACCCGAAGCCGAACTGGCCCGCAACCAGCTGCTCTCCTACGCCATCGAGGAGGAAGACACCGCCGAGGTGATGCGCCTGTGCAAGACGGCTGTCGATTACGGTTCGGACGACCCCGTCTATTACTACTATCTTGGCATCGCCTACTTCCAGCAGAACAAAAACCGTTCTGCCATCAATGCCGTGCGACGGGGCCTTCAGAAGACCGACTCGAAGAGCAACCTGCTCCTCGTCACCAACATGTATGCCATCCTGGGCGACCTGCACCATCGGCTGGGTGAGGATGAGCAGGCTTTCGAAGCCTACGACTCGTGTCTCATCTATCGTCCCGACGATGCTTTGGTGCTCAACAACTACGCCTATTACCTTTCTTTGCGCAAGCAGGACCTCGACCGTGCCGAGCAGATGTCGCGCCGCTCGCTCGAGAAGGAGGGGCAGAACCCTACCTACCTCGACACCTACGCCTGGATTCTGTTCCAGCAACGTCGCTACGACGAGGCGAAAGTCTATATCGACTCTGTGCTCGTCCTGCTGGGCGACAGCGTCACTGCCGACGATGCTTCGCTCATCGAGCATGCCGGCGACATCTATGCCAAGTGCGGGCAGACCGAACAGGCCGTCGAATATTGGAAGCAAGCCCTCGGGCTGGGTCAAGACAACGCCCTTCTGAACAAGAAAATACGTAAACGTAAGTATTATGAAAAATAAAACCATCCCCCTTCTGCTTACGCTCCTTCTGCTCACAGCCTGCGGCAGTCAGAAGAGTGCCGTGAAGCAGACGACGAGCCTTCCTGCTGCCACCGCCTTTTCGGAGCAGAACCACATGAAGACAATGCTCGGCAATCGGCTCAGTGTCAGCAATGTGACGGCCAAGGTGAAGGTGAGTGTCAGCCTCGGCGAGCGTACCATCTCGACCACCGGTACCCTGCGTATGCGCCGCGACGACGTCATCCAGATTTCGCTCGTCGATCCGCTGATTGGCATCGCCGAAGTGGGACGCATGGAGTTCAGTCGCGACCGTGTGCTCATCATCGACCGCTTCAACAAGCAGTACATCGATGTGCCCTATGCCGAGGTCTCTTTCCTCCAGCGCGCCAACATCGACTTCAACACGCTGCAGAGCCTGTTCTGGAACGAACTGTTTGAGCCAGGAAAGGCCACACCCGTGGCGGCTGACTTCCAGTTTACCGACCAGACACCCACCGTGTTCATCGACTACAAGGACCGTATGCTCGACTATCGTTTCACCACGAGCACCCTCACCAACACGCTCAGCCGCACCACCATCACCAGTCCTTCCGACCGTACGGCCAAGTTCTCCTTCGACTACAGCGACTTTGAGCAGTTCGACAGCCGCCCCTTCCCCCGCGACATGAAGATGACGTTCCAGATGGGACAGCGCGAAGCCTCGCTCGCTTTCTCGCTGAGCAACGTCCGTTCGAACAGCGATTGGCAGGCCCACACGCCTGCTCCCTCGAAATATACCAAGGCCGATGCCGAAAAGATTTTCCGTTCGTTAGTCAAATAAGTGAAAAAGCTTCTTTCCCTCCGTCTGCTCTGTCTGATTCTCCTTTCGAGCCTGTTGCTCACCGCGACAGCTCAGAACCGTCGTGGCTCGTCGCAAAAGCGCCAGACGACCACCCAGCAGGCGAAGAAAGGCAAAGGGAGTCAGCAGCAGAAGCAGAAGAAACCTACCAAGGCAGAGCTGCAGCGACAGAAGCAGGACATGGCGCGCCAGCGCAAACTGCAGCAGGAACGTGCCGAGCAGCTGAACCGCCACATCAAGCAGAGCCTCGACTCGGTCCTCATCCTCGACAACCGCATCGGTCGCCAGCAGCAGAGCATCGACTCGCTCTCGCACCACATCGACACACTGACCAACGACATCGCACGTCTCGAAACCGAACTCGACAGCCTGCAGCGCGAACTGGCCGACAAGAAAGGGAAATACGCCCGTGCCATGGTCTATATGCAGCGACAGGCGACGGCACAGGAGAAGTTGATGTTCATCTTCTCGGCCAAGAATTTCAACCAACTCATCCGACGTATGCGCTACGTTCGCGAGTACAGCACTTTCCAGCGTGTGCAGGGCGAAATCCTGAAGGAAAAGGCTGCCGAGGTGAAACGTAAGCAGAACGAACTGCTCGATGCCCGCACCCGACTCGAAACCTCGCGTGTGGCGATGCAGGAACGGCAGCGTCAGCTGCAGCAGTCGAAACAGAGCTGCGAGAAGAATGTGAAGTTCCTCAACCAAAACCTCGCCACCGTGCAGCAGCAGATAGCGGACTACAAGAAGAAGGAAGCCGCCATCAACGCCCAGATCGACCGCATCATCCAGGAAGAGATTGCCGAAGCCCGACGCAAGGCTGAGGCTGAGCGCAAACGCCGCGAGGAGGAAGCCCGCCGCAAGGCTGAGGCCGAACGTGCCGCTGAAGGCAAGAAGTCGGGCGGTTCTTCGGGTAAATCAGGCAAGTCCGGAAAGGGCGGAAAAGCAGAGAAAAACTCTGCTGCACCGGCCGACAGTCGCTGGTTTGAGGAGGACGCTGCCGACCGCAAACTCTCCTCGTCGTTCACGTCGAACAAAGGCCGTCTGCCCATGCCCATCACGGGTTCCTACAGCGTCGTCGGCCACTACGGCACCTACACCGTGCCAGGTCTGCGCAACGTGACGCTCGACAACAAGGGCATCGACATTCGCGGTCAGCAGGGCGCACAGGCACGGGCTGTGTTCGACGGAACGGTCAGCAGCGTGTTCCAATACGGCGGTCAGTACATCATCATGGTGCGCCACGGGCAGTATATCAGCGTCTATAGCGGTCTGCAGAGCGTCCATGTCAGCAAGGGCGCGAAGGTCAGCACGAAGCAGACGCTGGGCAACGTCGGTCGCAACGACGACGGTCACTATGTGCTTCACTTCCAACTGCGCAACCAGACAGCCCGACTCAACCCCGAGCAGTGGGTACGCTGACCTGCTCCGACACATTTTCCCCACCGGCGACACATTCTATCCTCCAACGTCCATACCGCGCAGCCCCATTCAGACACAGGTCGGCCGCAGAGCACCCCCGTTTTTAGCACCTATCAAACACCGCCACAGTGCGGACTCAACTCAAAATACCACTGATATTCGTAGAAATATCATTGGAATTTGTAAAAATATCACTGATATTCGTGAAAATATCAGTGATATTTTGAGTTGAGTCCGCACTGTGGCGGTGTATAGTCCGCAGCGCCGAGGGGTTTGTGCTGCGGAGTAGTGGGGTATTGAGTGCGGTTTACTTTGTCTTCGTAGCCCGTACGAAGTAGATGATCAGCAGCACGTAGGCGAGCAGCGAGAGGGCCTCGGCCGCCGCACTGTTCACCCATGCGTCATCGACAAGGTTAATGCCGCCAAAGCGCATCAGGGCACTCACCACGCCCATCAGTGCACCACCGGCGATGAAGCCCGAGGCGATGAGCGTGCCGCGTTCGCCGCGAGCCTTGTTCACGTCCTCATTTTTGCTGCGTGTGGTGACGAACCAGCTGATGGCTCCGCCGACCAGCAGCGGCAGGTTGAGTTCGAGCGGAATGAACATACCCAGCGCAAAGGCCAGGGCCGGCACCTTGCACAGGGTCAGTACGATGGCCAGCACGGCGCCGATGGCGTAGAGCAGCCAGGGTGCTCCCACGCCGTTCATCAGCGGTTCGATGACGGCAGCCATGGCGTTGGCCTGCGGTGCTGCCAGCTGTCCGGAGGTGAATCCGTAGGTTTTGTTCAGGATAATCATCACACCACCCACGGTGGCTGCGCTCACCAGGGTGCCGAGAAACTTCCAGGCCTCCTGCTTGCGCGGAGTGGTTCCGAGCCAATAGCCAATCTTCAGGTCGGTGACGAATCCGCCTGCCATCGACAGTGCCGTGCAGACGACGCCGCCCATGATCAGGGCTGCCACCATGCCGCCGGTGCCTTTCAGCCCGACTGCCACCATGACGACAGAGGCGAGGATGAGCGTCATGAGCGTCATGCCGCTGACGGGGTTCGAGCCTACGATGGCGATGGCGTTGGCAGCTACGGTCGTGAAGAGGAAGGCTATGACGGCCACGAGCAGGATGGCGACGACGGCATGGAGGAGGTTGCCCTCCATCACGCCGAAGTAGAAGAACGCCAGGGTGACGAGCAGGGTGACGATGGAACCGATGGCGATGATCTTCATCGAGAGGTCAAGACCCTCCCTCGTTCCCTCCTTTGCAGGGGATGGGTTGGGGGTGGATCTGTTGGGTCTTCTCAGGTTCATCACGGCGCTCTTGATGATGCCCCAGCTCTTGATGATGCCGATGATGCCCGCCATGGCGATGCCTCCGATGCCGATGCTCTTGCCGTAGTTGGTGAAGATTTGCTCGGGTGTCATCGCACCGACAGCCGTGTCGATCGCCGGATTCCACTGGTTGAGCACCGTGTCGGGGAAGAGCAATGCCATGCCTGGCACGAGCAGCCACCACACAGCCACACTGCCCAGACAGATGATGAACGCATACTTCAGTCCGATGATGTAGCCCAGGCCCAGCACCGCTGCGCCGGTGTTGATCTTGAACACCAGTTTGGCTTTGTCGGCGACGGTGCATCCCCATTCCGTCACGCGGCTCGTGAAGTTCTCGTTCCACCAGCCGAAGGAGGCGACGATGAAGTCGTAGAGCCCGCCCACCAAACCTGCAAAAAGCAGAGGCTTGGCTTGGCTGCCGCCCTTTTCGCCGCTCACGAGCACCTGTGTCGTGGCGGTGGCTTCGGGGAAGGGATATTTGCCGTGCATCTCGCTGACGAAGTATTTTCGGAACGGGATGAGGAACAGAATGCCGAGGATGCCACCGAGCAGCGACGACATGAACACGTTGACGAACGAAACCGTCATCTCAGGATATTTGTCCTGCAGGATGTAGATGGCGGGCAGGGTGAAGATGGCGCCTGCTACGATGACGCCCGAACAGGCACCTATCGACTGGATGATGACGTTTTCGCCCAGCGCCTTGTTGCGCTTGGCGGCGGTCGAGACGCCTACGGCGATGATGGCGATGGGGATGGCGGCCTCGAACACCTGGCCTACCTTCAGACCCAGATAGGCGGCTGCGGCCGAGAAGAGCACGGCCATCAGAATTCCCCACGTCACCGACCACGCGTTCACTTCGGGGTATGCCATGCCTGGCTTCATGACGGGTTCATACTTCTCTCCGTCCTTCAAGGGTCGGAAAGCATTTTCAGGGAGTCCCTGTTGTGTGGATTCTTTCATATATCTTATTATTGATTTAGCGTGAGTTTCCGATACAGCTCCAGCGCCTGCTCGATTTCTGAGAGGCAGATGTATTCGTCGGCCGTGTGCGAACGGGCTGAGTCGCCAGGGCCGAGCTTGAGCGACGGCCACGGCATGAGCGCCTGGTCGCTGAGGGTTGGCGAGCCGAACGGTTTCAGTCCCAGTGCCATGCAGCGCTGCACGAAGGGGTGCTCCTCGTCGATGTGGCTCGACGACAAGCGGAACGAACGGGCCTTCAGTTCGCTCTGCAACTGCTGTTGCAGGATGGCGAAAGCCTCCTCGTTGCTATACAGTTCGTTGGTCCGAACGTCGATGGTGAAGCGGCAGGTGTCGGGAATGACGTTGTGCTGAGTGCCGGCCTCGATGATGGTGACCGTAGTCTTCACCTCACCCAGCAAGGGAGATGTTTTCCACTGGATGTCCTTCAGCCGCAGGATGTCGGCGATGGCGATGTCGATAGCGTTCAGCCCTTCGTTGCGGGCAGCGTGTCCGGCGCGTCCGTGAGCCACGGCATCGACCACCATCAACCCCTTTTCGGCAATGGCGGGCTGCAAGTTCGTCGGTTCGCCGACGATGGCCAAGTCAATTCTCGGCAGCCGGTCGCGCACCTGCTCGATGCCTTTTCCACCCGACACTTCCTCTTCGGCCGAGGCAAGGAAAACGTAATTGCACTTTGTCCTTTGTCCCTCGTCCTTTGTACTTTGTCCTTTGTACTTATCCAGGTAGGTCAGCAGCAAGCTTACCAGTCCGCCGCCGCAGTCGTTGCTGCCCAGGCCGTAGAGCCGGTCGCCCTCGAGCGAGGGTGTGAACGGGTCGCGCTCCCATCCGCTCACAGGCTTGACCGTGTCGATGTGTGCGTTGAGCAGGATGGTCGGCAGCGCAGGGTCGAACGGCTCCGACAAAGCCCACACATTGTTGTCAAGACGCTGGGGATGAGCCCCCTTTTCCTGGAGAAAACAGAAGATGAGGTCGGCGGCAGCACCTTCGTCGCGGCTCACCGACGGTGTGGCTATGAGGCGCCGGAGCAGGTTGACCGCCTCAAGTGTTTGTGTACGGTAGGTCATAGTGGCTGATTATCAGAGTGCAAATTTACGACATTCCTTGCAGAATGAAACAAAAACACGTCGGAAAATTACTTTCCGACGTGTTTTTTCTTGGAATGTCTTGACGGGCGTCAGCGCATCAGCAGCTTGCGGCCCTGCCACAGGATGATGCCACGATAGTCACGGAGCTGCTCGGGTGTGTCGGCCAGGCGACGGCCCTGCAGGTCATAGACGCCACCTGCCCTTTGTACGTCGTACGTCGTACTTTGTACTTCATCAATGCTGGTGGGCACGTGGTCGCGGTAGGAACGTTGGGCGGTACGTGCGTAGAGCGTAGCCACTTGCTCGCTGTTGAGGGCTTGGTCATAGACCTCAAAGTCGTCGAACCACGTCTGCGCCATCAGTGCGTCGCCGGCAAAGGGCGAACGGGCCAGGCAGGCTGCGGTGATTTGTGCGGCGAAGTCGGCGGGCTGGGTAGCGATGCCCTCGACCGTGCCGAGCGGGCTGCCGTCGATGTAGATGCTGCCCACGCCGTCTTGCTGCGTGTAGGTGACATTGTGCCAACGGTTGGCCAGCAGGCCGCTGCCAGAGCGGATGTCGGAGTTGGCAGGTGTGTTGCGCACTTCGCAGTACCAGTCGCGGTTGGACGGACTGTTGACAAGTCCGATGTAGCGGTCGGTGCCGTCGCTGATGCCGTATGCCCAGCAGAAGCTCCAGAGCGGCTGCATGTCGGTGGGCATGAGGTCGAGGCTGATGCTGTAGTCGCCCGTGAGCTGACCGAGCACGCTGTGAGTCATGTCTGTACCCATGTCGAGATAACCGCCCGTGGCAGAGAAGAAGGCATGGCTGCCGTCGAAGAGTTCGGCGACGTTGCCCCCAGCCTGCGGCGTGTAGGTCCATGCACCGCTGTCGTCGGTCGGTTCGGTGGGTTCGAACGAGTAGCGGACGAGCGGGTCGGGCAGTTCGGCGGTAGGCACGGGTTCGGGTCCGACCTTCAGGCGGAAGATGCCGAACGCGTGTGCCGGCAGGGTGTAGCTGACGGACTGCTGCTCAAGCTGTGAAGCAGAGAGGGAGAGGGTCTGCGGTGTGATATAGTTGGGATTGGAGGTCGTGTTCTCGTCGGTGCCGTTGGGGCTGGTGAGCAGGACGACGTCGCCATTCTCCACAACGGCGTGGCGCAGGTTGAGCACAAGCGGCTGCGGCTCGTTGTATGGATTGACTGCCTTGACGTAGAGTGTCTGTGTGTCGTCGTCGATATTGGCGGCGAGATAGACGCGCTGCGACTTGGTGGTGAGCGTCTTGCTGTTCACTTCGGCTCCGTCGAGGAAGCACCGTGCGCTGTTGCCCTGAACGCGGATGCTCAGGTGATAAGTCTTGTTGCTCTCGATGGTGATGTTCTTCTTGTCACCCCCATCGTCGCCGATCGAGCCGCTCATACACTGCTGGATGCCCTGCTGCTTATTGCCCCATCCGCCGATGTTCCACCAGCAGTAGTCGTCCGAACCCGTGTAGTTGAACACCAGGATAAAGCCTTCGTCGCCTCGGACCTTCGTCGCGTCGCACTCGACGATGTAGTCGCTGCCGAAGTCTTGGTTGAGGCCGAAGATGGCGCCTGCCATGCGCTGGTCGGTCTGGCACAGTTCGCCGTCCTTCACCGCCCAGGTGCCGCCTCGGTTGGTGAAGTCGCTGAGGTCGTCGTCGCTGAAGTCGTTGGCGTAGAGCTCAGTTCCGTCGAGTGTGGTGACGCGCAGGTTGTCGTAGCGCACACTGGTGCCGTAGGTACTGAGGCCGACGCGGTTGGCAAGTTCGTAGCTGTTGCCCTGCTCGGTCCAGCGGACGTTCTGCTGTCCCACGTTCTGAGCCATCATCTGCTGCACGTAGTAGGACGGTGTGCAGTAGCTCATCGAGGCATTGAAACGGATGATGTCGGGCGCCCACTGGTAGCTGTTTTCGTTGCAGAAGATGGGGGCGTAACTGGTCATGGTGACGACGTCGCTGTTGTTCTCCATGCCGCACATGAAGACGGCCTCGCCCAGTGCGGCGTTCATGTTGCCGTAGTGTCCGCAGGCGCCTGTGACGGCATATTCACCTACGTATATATTATAGGTGCCGCGCTGATAGTTGTCGTAGCGGTGGTACTCGCCGGTGAACCAGGCGGGCGTCATGTAGTAGTGCTGGTCAACGGCATCGACGGGGTGGGGCAGTCCCCACAGGATTCCGTCGCCGTCGCCGATGAAGACGAGTTCGGGGAAACGTTCGGCCAGTCGCTGACGGAACACGCCGTAGCGGTAGCCGTAGGGTCCGAACCAGTAGTTCTCGTTACCGATTTCGATGAGGCGCAGGTTGAAGGGCTCCGGGTGTCCGAGCTCGGCACGGCGGCGTCCCCAGGTGGTGGTTTCGGCATCGCCGTTGCAGAACTCCACGGCGTCGATGGCGTCCTGTATATACCATTCGACGTTAGCGTCCTCCCAGCCGTGTCCCATTCCCATGTTGACGACGTAGAGCGGTTCGCAGTCCAGGTCTTCGCACAGCAGCAGGAACTCCATCATGCCGAGTCCGTCGCTCACGGGGTAGCCCCAGTTGTTGTTGAAGTGGCCTGGACGCTCCTCGATGGGGCCGATGGTTTCCTTCCACTTAAAGTGGTTCGACTGCGGATGTTCGGCGGTCCAGTTTCCCTCGATGAAGCATCCGCCAGGGAAACGCATGAAGGCTGGATTCAGCGCTTCCAGTTTTTCCGCCATGTCGATGCGGCATCCGTTCTCACGGCCCTTGTATGTCGGGGGGAAGGCGCTGACCATGTCGATATACACTGTTCCGGCGGCACGTCCGATGAGGGCCAGAGTGGCGTTGGGCGAACTGCTGGTGGGGGTGATTTCAATGCTGAACTTCTGCCATTCTTTGGTCAGTCCGCTGATGGCTTTCGCGCCGATATTGGAGTTGTTGGAGCGCAGGGCTACGCGGATGCTTCCGTCGTATTCGCCTTCGTTGCAGCGTGCCCAGAGCGTCACTTTGTAGGTCTGTCCCTTCACGACGTTCATACCCCAGAAACCGCTGTTCGACACGCCGTCGCCCACTTTTCCGAAGGTCAGTTTCAGTGCGGTGGGGTTCTGGGCGTTGAGGGGTTGGGTGCGGTCGAGCGAGAGGCTTGCACTGCCGATGGCGGTCCAGTAGTCGGGATTGGTTTCGTTCTCCTCGAACGAGCGGTTTCGCACGAGTTCGGCGTAGAGTCCGCCCTCGCCGGCGTGGTTGATTTCTTCGAAGAAGATGCCGTAGTGGGTCGGGCTGATGGCAGCGCCGCGGCGTGCCACGTCGAGGTTGAAGGTCACTTGTGCCCACGTCTGCAGGGCGAGCACGCAGAGAGTGCTGAGGCTGAGAGTTCTTTTCATAACGTATGTCTTCTTTTATTTATTTCATCAACAGTTTGCGGCCCTGCCACAGGACGATGCCGCGATAGCCGCGGAGCTCGTCCGGGGTGGCGGCGAGGCGACGGCCCTGCAGGTCATAGACGCCATCTGTCCTTTGCGCGTCGTACGTTGTACTTTGCACTTCCTCAATGCCAGTGGGCAGGGTCGTGAAGTCGAACACGCGGTTGACCAGTGTGTTGAGTGCCTGGACATCCTGCGAAGTGAGTGCTCGGTCGTAGATGAAGAGGTCGTCGAAGCTGGCGTTGGCCGAACCCCAGTAGGAGCCGTGTCCGATGAAGAAGTAGGGGCACTGGCTGACATGGCTGACGATCTGGCTGTAGTCGAACTGGTTGGCGCGTTTGATGGTCTGACCGTCGAGGGTCGCAGAGAAGTTGGACCGGCTGCGGACCATTCCGTCCACATACGTCTTCAGACCTTCGTCGGCCGTGAGGGTGAGGGTGACGAAATGCCACTCACCGACGGGCAGCAGCCCCGTAGCCTTGAGGTCGGGGTGGTTGATGTCGAGTTTGTTGTCGTCGTCCTGCCTGTAGCCGACGTAGAAGTTGCCGGTGGTGAAGAGCGTGGCGCCGGTTTCAGGGTTGAGGAAGCAGGCGTGGGTGTCGTAGAGGTTGAGGTCGTTGGGCTTCACCCAGTAGGCCACGGTGAGGCCTTCGCTGAGCGGCTGTCCCTCCAGCGGGTTGGGGAAGCGGACGAAGCTGTTGTGGTCGCGGATGCCGAACGAGGTGTGGACGCAGCGTCCGTCGCGCTCGTAGTCGCCCACAAGCACGGGGTTTGCCCCGTCGCCCAGGTGCAAGAGCTTGCCCTGCTGCTTGGTGTCGTAGGCATTGCGTATGCCCACGTTGTTGAAGTTGTAGTAGGCACGCAGCCCGCTGAACACATCGCCGTTGGGGATGGATTCGGCCTTGAGGTTGACGGTGTAGGTTTCGGTCCAGTAGTAAGTGCCGGCCGTCAGCTTCACGGTCATCTCCACCTGCTCGTCCTCCGACAGTACGGCTGGGTTGTACTTGCCCGTTGTGCTGAAGTGTGCGGGGTCGGACGACGTCCATTGCAGGGTCACGTTGTCCTGCAGGTCGATGCCGCGAAGGTTGACGTTGCGGCCGATGTTCTGGCCGTTCTTCAGCGGAATCGTGCTGTTGTTGAGGGTGTAGGCCAGTGCATAGTCCTCGCGCATCTTGTATGCCCAGAGGTTCACGCCGCTCTGGCTGCAGGCCGTCAGAGCCACAGCCTTGATGCTCGTGGGCTCCATCGTCTGCTCCACGGCCACGCCGTAGTAGGTCGTGCTGCCCAGCGTGAGGTTGATGTACGACGTGCCAGCCGTCTGGCTCCAGGTGCCCGTCAGGTCGCCCGTCACCTGTCCACGCTCGGTCAGCGTGATGCTGACGGGTTCCACCTGCTCGAGGTTGGCGAAGTCCATGTCGTACTTGTGGATCAGCAGCCGGTAGGTGCCGGCCAGTTCCTTCTTGGTGTACGCCTGTGTCGAGGCAATGTCGGCGTCAGTCGTCGTTTCGCCGGTGTATTCAAACGGTGCGGCGCAGAGCCAACCCTGTTTGTTGAGGAACACCTGGTGGACACGCACCTGGTGAACGCCGCTGGCGTCGTGGAAACGGGTATGATAGACGAGGTAGGTGCGGCCGTCGGGCGCTGCCACGATGGAGTTGTGGCCCTGTGCC
Organism: uncultured Prevotellaceae bacterium; assembly: GCA_900319385.1. Classification (GTDB taxonomy): domain Bacteria; phylum Bacteroidota; class Bacteroidia; order Bacteroidales; family Bacteroidaceae; genus UBA3839. Next base: position 32,918 of record ONOG01000011.1, read on the forward strand.
ACTTCGCCGATCTCGGTGGCAAAGCCCCAGTGGCCGTAGGCACCGAGAATCTTTTCGCCACGGTGGTCGGCCCCGATGCCCACGTTGCCTACCCACCAGTCGAGCACGGCCGGTGTGCCGTTCGTATCGACGTAGGGTCCCTGCGGATATTGGCTGCGGAACACGTGCATCTCGTAGCCGTCGCGTTCGCCCAGGGCACCGTGCGTGACGAAGAGATAGTAATACTGGCCGATGTGTTCGATGTACGAACCTTCGCCCGTGGCACCGCATCCACCGGCAATCTTGCGACCGAAGTAGGGGTCGAGCGTCACGGCCGTCTGTCGGGCGTCGAAGTCGCTCCCATACTTCACATTGTAGTCGCGCAGACCCGTCTGCTCGTCGAGTTCGAGCATCCAGATGCCGCCGAAGAACGAGCCGTAGCACATGAGCAGGTTGCCCTCTTCGTCGTAGAACACCGTCGGGTCGATGCCGTTCACCCACGTCGCACCCGGGTCGTGGACATAGCGTGCGGGCAGCACGGCCTGCGTGCCGATGGCCAGTTCGAGGTCAGTCTTCTTATAAGATACGCGTTCGTCGTAGGAGTAGAATCCGGTGAAGACGACCGGACCTTCATAGACGTAAGGTCCCTCGATGTTGTCGGACGTCAGCAGGACGATGACACAGTTGTTGGCGCCCCATCCGCCCGCGAGGCTCAGGTACATACACCACTTCTTCATCGCGTTGTTGTAGATGACGTCGGGAGCCCACATCAGCCCGTCGAGACCCTGTGCAGCGTCGTAGGCACGCGTCCAGGCCAGGGCGTCGTAGTTGCCGAAGTTCACCATGCGTCCGCCCACATTCACCTGCTTCACGCGGTGCGTGACGAAAGGCTCGTTGTTGTCGTTTGCCAGCCGGACGCTCCCGTCGGCATTGAGCACACCCCACGGCGCGGAGAGGTAGGTCCACTGTTGCAGGTCCTTCGTCTTGGCCTGTCCGCGGTGGGTGCCGAAGATGTACCAAGTCTGGCTCGTCGGCTCCCACACGATCGAGGGGTCGTGGACCGAGATCCGAGGCAGCGAGCCCGTCGTGTAGTACTGTTTTGCTTCGGCTTTCGTCATTTCCTGTGCCGACACCGCCGAGCACGTCAGCAGCATGGCAAGGACGGAAAGGAATAGTTGTTTCATTTTATGGATAGATTAAGTGATTGTCAGAACTGGATGAAATGTGTTGAAAACACCGCAAAGATATACAAAAACTTTGTTTCGTCCAAGCCACGACGGGCTCGTGCCGCCACTTTGACGGATTTTTGAAATGGTTTGACGGTTTTTTGATAAGCAGTGCTCCTGCGTCGTCCTCCGTCCCTTCCTCATCACGCCTTCGCTACCATTGCCCTCCGCCGTCCCCGACGCCGCAGCCTACCTCCGCCCCCTCCGCCGTCAACATCCGCTGCCGGCACGGAGAAGAGTCGGCCACGGTGCGGAATAAAATCAAAATATCATTGAGATTTGTAGAAATATCAATGGAATTCTTGAAAATATCAGTGGAATTTCTGAAAATCTCAATGATATTTTGACTTTATTCCGCACCGTGGCTGAGTTTTTTCTCCGCTGTGTCGCTTTTTCGGCTGCCGCTTGAGGGAGTTCTGTGTTGCGTCCGACGAACTTCAAAATGCGGTGTGTAAGAAAAAAAACGGTCGAGAAGGTAAAATTTCCCGACGCCCGACTTTCTACTCTCAACTATAATGCTTAACTTTGCAGTTCGAACGTCGCCCGAACGTTCCGAGGATGCAACTCGCCAACTCGCCAACTTGTCAACTCGTTAACTCGACTTGCAACTTGTCAACTCGTCAACTTGTCAACTCGTTAACTTAATAAGTATAAAAGGTATGGAAGAGAGAAAAAGGATCAAGACAGCGCTCGTGTCGGTCTATCACAAGGACGGGCTGGACGAACTGCTGAAGGCCCTGAACGCAGAGGGAGTGAAGTTCCTCTCGACGGGCGGCACACAGGCTTTCATCGAGAGCCTCGGCTATGAATGCGAGAAGGTGGAAACACTGACCACCTATCCCTCGATCCTCGGCGGGCGCGTGAAGACGCTCCACCCGAAGGTGTTCGGCGGAATCCTCGGACGTCGCGGCCTCGAGAGCGACCGCGAGGAGATGCAGAAATACGAGATTCCCGACATCGACCTCGTCGTGGTGGACCTCTACCCGTTCGAGGACACGGTGAAGAGCACGGCGAACGAGGCTGACATCATCGAGAAGATCGACATCGGCGGCATTTCGCTCATCCGTGCAGCAGCCAAAAACTTCAACGACGTGGTCATCGTACCCTCGAAAGCAGAGTACGAGCCCCTGCTCAACATCGTGAAGGAGCAGGGCGCGGAGACGACCCGCGAGCAGCGCCGCTGGTTTGCCACCCGAGCCTTCGGCGTGAGCAGCCACTACGACACAGCCATCCATGCGTGGTTTGAGAAATGAAACTCTTCGTTGAACGTTTGAAGTTTGTGAGTTTTTAAGTATTTAAGTCTATAAGTTGATTTTTTTCACTATACACTTTTCACATTTCACTATCGAAGAATATGGGATTTTTCAGTCTGACACAAGACATCGCCATGGACCTCGGAACGGCGAACACAATCATCACCTGCAACGGTAAGATTGTGGTCGATGAGCCGTCGGTCGTTGCCATGGACCGCAATACAAAGAAGATGATTGCGGTGGGTACACAGGCGAAAATGATGTATGAGAAGACAAACGAGAATATTCTCACCTGCCGCCCGCTGCGCGACGGCGTGATCGCCGACTTCAAAGCCTGCGAAGTGATGATGCAGGGCATGATCAAGATGATCCGGAGCGGACACCACCTGTTCTCGCAGTCGCTGCGCATGGTGATCGGCGTGCCGAGCGGTGCCACCGAAGTGGAACTGCGTGCCGTGCGCGACAGCGCCGAACATGCCGGCGGACGCGACGTCTATCTGCTCTACGAACCCATGGCGGCTGCCATCGGTGTGGGCCTCGACGTCGAGGCGCCTGAGGGCAACATGGTCGTCGATATCGGCGGCGGTTCGACCGAAATCGCGGTCATCTCGCTCGGCGGCATCGTCACGAACAGCTCCATCCGCGAGGCTGGCGACGAACTGACAGCCGACATCCAGGACTACATGTCGCGCCAACACAACGTGAAGGTCAGCGAACGTATGGCCGAACGTATTAAGATTAACGTGGGTTCGGCCCTCACCGAACTGGAGAACCCGCCGGAGAACTATATCGTGCACGGCCCGAACCGCATCACGGCACTGCCGATGGAGATTTCGGTCAACTACCAGGAAATCGCCCACTGTATCGACAAGACCATCGCCAAGATCGAGACTGCCGTGCTCTCCGCCCTCGAGAACACGCCCCCCGAACTGTATGCCGACATCGTGAAGAACGGCATCTGGCTCACTGGTGGCGGCGCCTTGCTCCGCGGGCTGGACAAGCGTCTGACCGACAAAATCAAGATTCAGTTCAAGGTGGCTGAGGATCCGCTGCACAGCGTCGCCAAAGGCACAGGCATCGCCCTGAAGAATGTGCACAACTTCTCCTTCCTGATGCGATAGTCTGTTCGTTGAACTGTATCGTTGAACGTTGAACTTCAACGTTAAACGAGTAGGGTAATATGCGCAACCTGATTGAGTTCCTGCAGCGTTATTTGTATTGGCTGGTGTTCCTCGTTCTCGAGGTCGTCAGCCTGCTTTCGCTTATCAGGTACAACAGCTATCAGGGGAGCGTCGCCTTCTCCACCGCCAACGAAGCCATCGGCTCGGCCTACAAGCTGGGCAGCGACGTGGTGGCCTATTTCCACCTGGGCGAGGAAAATGCCAAGCTCGAAGCGGAGAACGAACAGCTGCGACGCCAGCTTCACGACCGCGAACAGCAGCTGCGAGCCCTCACCACACGGCCCGACACGCTGCCGGTGGCCGAAGTGGAGACGGAAAGCGACTACCGCTTCGTGCAGGCACAAGTGGTGGGCATGACCCTTCACCGCAGCAACAACCTCATGACCATCGACCGTGGCAGCAGCGACGGACTGCGACCCGAGATGGGTGTGGTCAGCTCGAGCGGCGTGGTCGGCATCGTCTATCTCACCTCAGCCCACTACAGCATCGTGATTCCTCTGCTCAACCAGCGTTCGCAGATCTCGTGCCGGCTCCGCGGGTCGGAGTATTTCGGCACCATGCAGTGGGAACGTGGCGATGCCGACGTGAGCTACGTGAACGGCATTCCGCGCCATGCCAAGGTGAAGAAGGGCGACTGGGTCGAGACGAACGGCTACAGCGACATCTTCCCCGAGGGAATCCCCGTGGGCAGGGTGCAGAAAATCGGCGACTCGGCCGACGGCATGGCCTACCGGCTGACCGTCAAACTGGGCGCCGACTTCAAGACGCTGCGCAACGTATCCGTCATCACCAACTATACAAAACCCGAGCGCCGGCAACTTGAGGAGAGAGCCGACTCGCTGATGAACCTTTGAACGATGAGCATAGAATTCTTTACACGGCTTGGGCGCATGGCGCTGATCCTCGGGGTGCAGCTCCTGTTGCTGAATCATATCCACCTGTTCGGATATGCCACGCCCGTCGTGCTTGCCTACCTGACGCTGACAATGCGGCGGGGAACGTCGCGCGTGGCGATGCTGCTGTGGGGATTCTGCATCGGACTGCTCTACGACATGGCGTCGAACACGATGGGGATGGCGATGGCGACCTGCACCCTGCTGGCGATGTTGCAGCCCGTACTCCTCAAGCTCTTTGCGCCGGCCGACGCCCCTGAGGACATGCGCCCCACCATGCGATCCATGGGTGCGCGGCCCTATCTCCTCTATGCACTGTTCACCATGTTGCTCTTCCATATCGTCTTCTACGCCCTCGATGCCTTTACCCTCAGCAACTGGCCCGTCACCCTGATGGCGATTGGATGCAGTACGGTGATGGCCTTCCTGTTTGTAGTCATTGTCCAACTGCTGACGAACTCCATCGAAACTTCCCGTGAGCAAAAGCATTCTCGAAAATAGACGCTATGTGATAGGCGGCATTGCCGTGCTTATTGTCTTGGCCTACATCGCACGGCTCGCATTCCTGCAGCTGATGAGCGACGACTACAAGGCCAGTGCCGACAACAATGCCTTCTATAACAACGTCATCTATCCCTCGCGTGGCACCATCTACGACCGCAACGGGAAGATGCTCGTCTATAATCAGCCTGCCTACGACCTGATGGTTATCGCCAACGAACTCGAGGGCCTGGACACCCTCGACTTCTGCCGGACGATGGGCATGAGCCGCGAACAGTTTGACGCGCGGATGTCTCAAATCAAGGATCGGAACAAAAACCCTGGCTATTCTTCCTACACCCAACAGGTGTTCCAGACACAGCTCTCGGCTGCAGACTACTCTGTGCTGCAGGAGAAGCTGTTTCGCTACAAAGGCTTCTACATACGGAGCCGCACCGTGCGGAAGTATGCCTTCCCCTATCTGGCCCACGTGCTGGGCGACGTCGCCGAAGTGTCGCCGGCCGATATAGAGCGCGACCCCTACTACGAGCCTGGCGACTACATGGGCAAACAGGGCATTGAACGTTCGTACGAGCAGGACCTGCGCGGCGAGAAAGGCGTCGAAGTGCTGCTGCGCGACGCACGTGGACGTATTCAAGGGCATTACAAGAACGGTGCTTTCGACCGAAAACCCAAGCCCGGACGGGACCTCACCCTCAGCATCGACCTCGACCTGCAGGCGCTGGGTGAGCGCTTGATGGAGGGAAAACTCGGGGCTATCGTGGCCATCGAACCGAAGACCGGCGAAGTGCTCTGCATGGTGTCGGGACCCACCTACGACCCTCGCCAGCTCGAAGGAAAGGAGCGTGGAAAACGGATGATCGAGATGGGAAAGGATCCACTCAAGCCTCTGCTCAACCGTGCGGTGATGGGTACCTATCCGCCAGGTTCGACATTCAAGACCTCACAAGCCCTCACCTTCCTCCAGGAAGGCATCATCACGCCCCAGACAGCCTACCCATGTTCGCGCGGTTTCCGCCTCGGCGGCTTCAAGATGGGGTGCCACGGACACCCTGCACCGCTGCCGCTCGTGCCCGCCATCGCCACCTCGTGCAACGGCTACTTTGGCTGGGGACTCTACCACATGCTGAACAACCGTACGAAGTACAAGACCATCCAGGAGGCAATGACTACGTGGAAGGACTACATGGTGTCGATGGGCTTCGGCTACAAGCTCGGCATCGATCTGCCCAGTGAGCTCCGCGGACTCATTCCCAACGCGCCCTACTACGACAAGGCGCACGGCACCAACTGGAACGCCATCAGCGTCATCTCTATCTCCATCGGGCAGGGCGAAGTGCTGCTCACGCCGCTTCAAATTGCCAACCTCGGCGCCACCATCGCCAACCGTGGCTACTACATCACGCCGCACGTGGTGAAGGAGGTGAAGGGTGGGGCGCTGGCCGACAGTCTGCTGACGAAGCATGTGACGAAGGTAGAGCCGAAATACTACGAATTTGTCTGCGAAGGAATGCGCAAGGCGGTGCTGGGCGGTACCTGTAAGGGGGCTGCCTACCTGCCATTCGAGGCCTGCGGAAAGACGGGTACGGCGCAGAACCCGCACGGCCAGGACCACTCTGCCTTCATGGGCTTTGCGCCGAAGGACGACCCGAAGATTGCCATCTGCGTGTATGTGGAGAACGGTAAATGGGGCGCCACCTACGGCGTGCCCATCGGTGCACTGATGATGGAGCAGTACATCAACGGCAAACTGTCGCCGTCGAGTGAGGCCAAAGCCGAGGCCTTCCAGCACCGACACATCAGCTACGAAGCCCGCACGGCCAAGGAGCAGAAGAAAGAAAAATCGAAAAGTGAACGGTGAAAAAGCGAAACGTGAAAAGTGAACGGTGAAAAGTTAAACGAAACGACCAATAAGGGCATCTTCCTCTCCCTCGACTGGTGGACCATCATCCTCTACCTCGTCCTGCTCGTATGGGGGTGGTTCTCGGTGTGCGGTGCCAGTTACAGCTTTGAGCACCCCGACCTGTTCAGCTTCGAGGAATACAGCGGCAAACAGCTCGTGTGGATCGGTACAAGCGTTTTGCTGGCGGCGATGCTGCTGTTTGTCGAAAAACGGTTCTACGAGCTCTCAGCCTACTTCCTCTACGGGGCGATGATGTTTCTGCTCATCGTCACCATCTTCATTGCGCCCGACACCAAGGGCTCCCACTCTTGGATTCCGCTCGGAGCGGGCATCAAGCTTCAGCCCGCTGAGTTTGCCAAGTTTTCCGTCGCGCTGGCCATGGGCAAGTTCATGAGTCGCTACGGCTACGAGCTGCGGCGTCCCAAGGACTTTTTCACCACCGTCGGGCTGTTCATCTTCCCCATGCTGCTCATCGTGCTGCAGCGCGAGACGGGTTCGGCGCTGGTCTATCTGGCCTTTTTCCTCGTTCTCTATCGCGAAGGCATGACCGGCAGCCTGCTCTTTACGGCCTTTGCCGCCGTCGTGTATTTCGTCGTAGGCATCCGTTTTGGCGAAGACATGATTGGTCAGATGCCGGTGTCGGTTGGCGAGTTTTCGGTCTTGCTCCTGGCACAGTTCTTCACGCTGGGGATGACACAGGTGTATGGCCAGCAGTGGAGCGAAACCCGTCTCATGCTCTACGTCGTGCTGATTGCCGATGTACTGGCATTCCTCTTCTCCAAGTTTGTGATTCCGTTTGACGTGTGCTGGGTATTGCTCGCCGTGGTTGTCCTGCAAGCCATCTATCTCGTCTGGCTTGCGGTCAAGCGGCAGTCGTGGCGTCATGCCCTCATCGCCGCCTTCGCGCTGTTCTCAGCCTCGATGTTCTATCTGTGCGACACGCTGCTCGAACATCTTGACGACCACCAACGAGTGCGCATCGAAGTGCTGTTGGGCAAGCGTGATGACCTGCGTGGCGCCGGTTACAACGTCAATCAGGCTAAGATAGCTATCGGCAGCGGAGGCCTCGCGGGCAAAGGATTCCTCAATGGAACGCAGACCAAGCTGAAGTACGTGCCCGAGCAGAACACCGACTTCATCTTCTGCACGGTCGGCGAAGAGGAAGGTTTCGTCGGCTCGACAGGCGTGCTCGTCGTCTATCTTATCTTCATTCTCCGTCTCTTGAAACTTTCCGAACGCCAGCCCGACACTCTGGGCCGCGTCTATGGCTACAGTGTGTCGTCCATTTTCCTCTTTCACCTGTTTATCAATGTGGGGATGGTGTTGGGGCTCACTCCCGTCATCGGCATCCCGCTTCCCTTCTTCTCCTATGGCGGTTCCTCGCTGTGGGGCTTCACCATTCTGCTGTTTATCTTCCTGCGAATGGATGCTGAACGCAACCTGAAGCGGCAGTGAGACCACGAATTACACGAATTACACGAATAGCATATCCTTCATCAGTAAATATGCAATTCGTGTCATTCGTGCCGTTCGTGGTTAAAAAACGGATGTGTAATCTTCGTGTCATTCGTGGTCGAAGTTCGCTTCGTGCAATCGCAGTGTCAGAACAGTCCGAAGTTGCCCAGGATGACGGCGAGGATGAGGAAGGGAGTGATGTAGCGCAGGACGAAGATGAGCGCTCGGAAATAGGGAGCGCGGACGCTGCCTCTGTTCGTCAGTTCGTCGCGGAAAAGCTGGCGGTCCAGATACCAGCCCGCGAACAGGGCGATGAACATGCCGCCGACTGGCAGGCAGATGTTCGACGCTGTCCAGTCGAGGAGTTCGAAGATGGTCATGCCGAACAGCTTCACGTCGCTCATCACGCCGAACGACAGCGCGCAGAAGATGCCCAGCACGATGCTCAGCGTGGTCTCGACCAAGGCCGAACGCTTGCGCGGCAGGTTGAATTCCTCCGACATATAACTCGTCACCACTTCGTGCATCGAGATGGTGCTGGTCAGGGCTGCCACGATGAGCAGCAGGTAGAACATCACGCTGAACACGTAGGACAGCACCGGCAGGCTTCCGAACGCCTGCTGGAACACGTTGGGCAGGGTGATGAAGATGAGCGACGGACCGATGTCCTGCGGGGTGAGCCCGTAGTTGGCTGCCGCAGCCGCGGGGAAGATGATGAAGCCCGCCATCAGCGCGATCAACGTGTCGATGATGACCACTTGCAGCGTCGTCTTCGCCAGATTCGTCTTCCGGTCGAAATACGAGGCGTAGGTGCACAGACAGCCCATACCCAGCGACAGCGAGTAGAACGCCTGCCCCATGGCGTTGAGCACAGTGCTGCTGTTCACCTTCGAGAAGTCGGGTCGCAGCATGAACTCCACGCCGCTGGCAGCCCCAGGCATGCTCACCGAGCACGCCACCAGCACGCCGATGAGGATGAAAAGCATGGGCATCAGGATCTTCGACCAGCGTTCGATGCCGCGTGCCACGCCGCGCACGATGACGAAGTGGGTGAGCAGCACGAAGAAGATGAGCCACACGGCGGGCATCACGGGGTCGGAGGCAAAGTCGTTGAACACCTTCTCAAACTCGGCCCTCGTCGTCATGCCGCGGAAGCAGTTGAAGATGGCCAGACAGGCATACTCCACCGTCCAGCCCGCCACCACGGCGTAGTAGCTCAGGATGAAGAAACCGGTGAACACACCGAGCCGTCCCACCCATTTCCAGGGGGTGCCGGGTGCCAGCTTCTGGTAGGCACGCGCCGTGTTCGACTGCGTGTGACGTCCGATCATGAATTCGCTCATCATGATGGGCATGCCCAGCAACACGATGCAGCAGATATAGACCAGAATGAAGGCCGCACCGCCGTTTCGACCCGTCTCGATGGGGAAACGCCAGATGTTGCCCAAGCCCACGGCACTGCCGGCAGCCGCCAGGATGGCACCTATCTTACTACCAAAATTTTCGCGTTCCATGCTGCAAAGTTACAACATTTTCCGTAACTTTGCACACTAATTGTAAGTAAAACTATGCAAAAACCTTTTCTTTTGAAATATTTTTGGTCGATTCTGGCCACGCTCACGGCGTTTGTGCTGTCGGTGATGCCCGTTCCCGAGATGCCCGACCTGGACGATGTTCCCCTGATGGACAAGTGGGTGCACATGCTGATGTACGCCGGAGTGGCGACGGCTGTGTGGTTCGATGCCTACCGAAGCCGCGACGACCGCCGCGTCACGCCCGCCATCCTGCTCTGGGCAGTGCTGTTTCCCATCCTGCTGGGCGGCGCACTCGAACTCTGGCAGAAGTATCTGACCGACTGCCGTTCGGGCGAGTGGCTCGACTTCGTGGCCGACACCATCGGCACGCTCGTCGCCCTGCCCGTCGGCCTGTGGCTCGTGCGGCCCTACGCACGGCGGCTAAGTCGATTTATGAAGGGACTTCATTAGTTTGGAGTTCTCCTTTGTGGGCAGGGTAGGGGAGGTCCCCCTCAGCCAGGCATAGGGACGGCGGCGGCGCAGGTAGTCGAGGTCGCGCTCGTGGTCGTAGGCTTCGCGTTCGAAGCGGATGGCATGGTAGGCCCGCAAACCGTTGTGTACGATGGCGAGGCGCACGAGCCACTCGACCACATACCACAGGTAGAAGCCCACGAAAAGCGTCTCGACCATCTGCCGTGTGTGGATGCGCTCATGGTTGAGATCGACAGGCGTGAGCCGTACATTGCGCCGCGTGAAGATGAGGCCGCAGATGTTGACGGCCAGGAATCGCGGAAAGGGGATGAGAGGGTTGCGGATAATCATAGCGTCTTCGGCCTGCAAATTTAGGGATTATATCCCACAAATTCAAGTTTTTCGGGCGAAAAGGATTTCCGTCGCTTCGCAACAGCCGCGCCGCCACCACCGCTTCACGAATTATTAAACTCAACTTTCGGAAGTTTTTTTATACCATGAATTGCATGAATAATATGAATTATGGTCTGCGAAGCGGGGATGGCAACCATGAATGGTGAAGCCTTGCGGCTTTATTGTCTGCTGGAGAGATATAGATGCGGAGCATCCACCATTGATGGTTGCTACCATTCATGGTTGAAGACATGAATTCAGAGTATCCATAAAGGGACTCTGGTTCATGTTATTCATGCAATTCATGGTATAAAAAAAGATATACAAGGAATCATAACTTCCGAAAGTTGCGTTTTTTACTTTCGCTTCACGCTGCACACTCCGCGCTTCACGAATTATTAAACTCAACTTTCGGAAGTTTTTTTATACCATGAATTGCATGAATAATATGAATGATGGTCTGCGAAGCGAGGATGGTAACCATGAATGGTGAAGCCTTACGGCTTTATTGTCTGCTGGAGAGATATAGATGCGGAGCATCCACCATTGATGGTTGCCATCATTCATGGTTGAAGACATGAATTCAGAGCATCCATAAAGGGACTCTGGTTCATGGTATTCATGCAATTCATGGTATAAAAAAAGATATACAAGGAATCATAACTTCCGAAAGTTGAGTTTTTTACTTTCGCTTCACGTTTCACACTCCGCGCTTCACATTCCACCGCGGCGCCTTTCAAACTCGGCTGCGGCGAAGAATAAACTCGGCTGCTGTGCGGAAAAATCTCAAAATATCATTGAAATTTGTAGAAATATCAATGGAATTTGTAAGAATATCACTGGAATTTTTGAAAATATCAGTGATATTTTGAGATTTTTCCGCGCACAAACGGAGTTTGGTGTGAACCGTGGCGGAGTTTTGTGTGCAGCGCAGCTGTGTTTTTTCGGCCCGCCCACGGCCTCTACATCAAGAACGGCCGCACGTACAGGGCCGACTAAACACGTTAGTTTCTTTTTTGATTCAGCCGCCGCTGCGACGCTGTTTTCGTTCAACCGACATTGCAAAGAAGCCTGACTTCCGAGCAATGTCGCTTTTTTTGTCATTTTTTTGACAGTTAAGATTTGACGTTTCACATTTTTGCTGTATATTTGCAAATACTACGGCCCCGAGGCCGTCTTTGCAAGATTTTAATTGTTAACTATTAATTCTAAATTTATTTATTATGGATTTTCTGACCAATGACAAACTCGTGATTGTCGGTGCCGGTGGTGCAATCGGTTCGACGATGGTTCAGCTGGCGCTGACGATGAAGCTGACCCCCAACGTGTGCCTCTACGACGTCTATGCTCCGGGCATGGAAGGCGTGATGGAGGAGATGTTCCACTGCGGCTACGACGGTGTGAACCTCACAGCTACGACCGACGTCGCTGAGGCTTTCAAGGATGCAAAGTACATCATCTCGTCGGGCGGTGCTCCCCGTAAGGCTGGCATGACCCGCGAGGACCTGCTCGCCGGCAACTGCAAGATTGCCGAGGAACTGGGCAAGAACATCAAGCAGTACTGCCCCGACGTGAAGCACGTCACCGTTATCTTCAACCCCGCCGACCTCACAGGTCTGGTAACGCTGCTCTACAGCGGTCTGAAACCTGGACAAGTGACCACACTGGCTGCCCTCGACTCTACACGTCTGCAGTCGGCTCTGGCCAAGAAGTTCGGCGTGAAGCAGTATGAAGTGACCGGTTGCGCTACCTACGGTGGCCACGGCGAACAGATGGCTGTCTTCGGCAGCGCTGTCAAGGTGGCTGGCAAGCCCCTGCACGACCTTATCGGCACACCGGCCTGCACAGAGCAGGATTGGGAAGACCTGAAGGTGGCTGTGACGAAGGGCGGCGCCAAGATTATCGAACTGCGCGGACGCAGCTCTTGGCAGAGCCCTGCCTACTGCTCGGTCGAGATGATTCGTGCCGTCATGGGCGGCGAGAAGTTCCGCTGGCCTGCAGGCACATACGTTCAGAACGAGAAGTACGACCACATCATGATGGCGATGGACACCACACTCGACGAGCGTGGCTGCACCTACAAGATGCCCCAGGGAACTCCCGAGGAAATGGCAAAGCTCGACGCCTCGTACGAGCACCTGTGCAAGATGCGCGACGAACTCGTAACGCTCGGCATCGTGCCGCCTATCAGCGAGTGGAATAAGATCAATCCGAACTTGTAATAAAAAGACCCTCCCCCCAACCCCTCCCTCGCAGGGAGGGGAGTAGAATGTTCTTTCCAGATAGATGGTAACTACTCCCCGCCCTACAAAGGAGGGGTTGGGGGGAGGGTCTTCTTTTTATTTAATTATGCAAGAACAAATCATAGTACGCATCACCGGACAGGACCGCCCAGGCCTCACCGCCAGCGTGATGGGCATCCTGGCCAAGTACGACACGCAGGTGCTCGACATCGGACAGGCCGACATCCACTCCACACTCTCGCTCGGCATCCTCATCCGTGTGGACGACCAGCACTCGGGACAGGTGATGAAGGAACTGCTGTTCAAGGCCAGCGAACTGGGCGTGAACATCGGCTTTGCTCCCGTCACCGACGAAGAGTACGAGGCATGGGTGGCACGACAGGGCAAGAACCGCAACATCCTCATGATTCTCGGACGCCGCCTGTCGGCCAGCCAGATCGAAGCCACCAGCAAAATCATTGCCGACCAGGGACTGAACATCGACTCCATCCGACGTCTGTCGGGCCGTCAGTCGATCAAAAACCCGCAGAAGCACATCCGCGCCTGCATCGAGTTCTCGCTTCGAGGCAACCCCCGCGACCGCCAGGCCATGCAAGCCGAGCTGATGAAGCTCTCGCAGCATGAGGAGATGGACTTCTCGCTCCAGAAGGATAATATGTACCGACGCATGCGCCGCCTCATCTGCTTCGATATGGACTCGACCCTCATCCAGACCGAGGTCATCGACGAACTGGCCATGCGGGCTGGGGTGGGCGACCAGGTGAAGGCCATCACCGAGCGTGCCATGCGTGGCGAGATTGACTTCAAGGAAAGCTTCACCGAACGCGTCGCACTGCTCAAAGGACTCGACACCAGTGTTATGCGCGACATCGCCGAGAACCTCCCCATCACCGAAGGTGCCGACCGCATGATGTACGTGCTCAAGCGCTACGGCTACAAGATTGCCATCCTCTCGGGCGGATTCACCTACTTCGGCGAATACCTACAGAAGCGATGGGGCATCGACTATGTCTATGCCAACGAACTCGAAGTGGACGAAGACGGCAAACTCACGGGCCGATATGCTGGTGAGATTGTCGATGGACGCCGCAAGGCAGAGCTCCTGAAGCTTATCGCCCAGGTGGAGAAAGTCGATATCGAGCAGACCATTGCCGTGGGCGACGGTGCGAACGACCTGCCCATGCTCAGCGAGGCTGGCCTCGGCATTGCCTTCCACGCCAAGCCCCGCGTGGCAGCCAACGCCAAGCAGAGCATCTCGACCGTCGGCCTCGACGGCGTGCTCTACTTCCTCGGCTTCAAGGACTCGAACCTCGACGAAAAGGGCCGCGAGTGATTTCTGAAATGTTTAGAGTTTTGTGTTGAGGGTTTAGTGAGCCCAGCAGATTTACCTTTACACTAAACTCTAAACGCTAAACCAATCAGGGCAGCACCCAAGCGAGTGCTGCCCTGATTGCGTCTTGATGGGGCTGAGGCTCTTTACCAGAGTCCAACCTTCCAGTCGTCCTTCTGATCAATCATGGTAGGGTCGAAGTCTTCTTCCACTACCTCACCGCGTTCTTTGGCGAAGCCGTCTTCGACTTCTTCAGAACCAATAACGACCATCAAGCCAGATGTGAAACATACATCAGATGTATTTGCCAAGGGCTGGATATATGATTTTTTCATAACTGTCAAAAAGTTTATAGGTTGGAGAATCACTTGACAAACACTTTCTTGCCGTTCACAATGTAAAGGCCGTGCACAGGCACTGCGACGCGGCGGCCTTGCAGGTCGTAAATCGTACCTCGTACCTTGCCCGTCGTACTTTCTACGGTCTCGATGCCTGTAGCCGTACCTTCGCCATCGATGGTGAAGCCAATGAACTTCGCACCAGCATTCCTGTCAATGCTCAGATAGCATTTGCCCGCAGCAAGTGTGTTGCCGCTCTTCAGCGGGTAGAAGCCCAGTGTGTCGTTCACTTTGTTCAACACGAATACTGTGCCATCGCCAGTAACATTGCCTTCGCTAGCCAACAATTTATTAGCAGAAACGTCGTCCATGTCATCACCATCGACTGCTTTTGTCAACTCGTATGTGCCAGCAGCATCAGCATGAATGACAATCGGTGTACCAGCCAAAATCCGATAAACTCGAACGAATTCAGCCTCCGTCTGTTCGTCATTTACCGTCACGATGTACGCTGTGAGAGCAGCCCCCGTCGGTTCGGGTGTCAGATCCATGTCATAGGGAGCCACCATCGTCTTGTAGCAGTCGGTTGTTTCAGTCAGCGTAACAGTCTCTACTGTCTCATCAGGCTTCTCAACCTCAACGTAGAGTTGGATGGGCTGCTGAGTGTTTTGGACTGCGTAGCATGAGAATACATTGGCGCTATTGTTCCATCTTACAGTTCCATGCAGACTTGTGACATCTGTTCGGTCGCATTGGAATACGATGTTGGCGTTGCCGTCTTCGTCGAATGAAATAGCGGCTCTTGCATTATTTCCTTCGGGCTCTGTGGTGGTGCGAAGGAGATTTTCTGTATTATTGACGGCGTGGAGGAAACCTACTCCGGTGCCTTCTTCGTTACGGCCTGCGTAGAGGTAGAAATAATCGCCGTCTTTGACGAGGGTAATTTTTTCTGTTACAGGAATGTTGTTCAACGTTTCGTCTGTCCCATCGGTCAACTGGATGGTTTCATTGTTCAATTCGACTGCTACAGCAGTACGGTTGTTTGGATTCTGTGTCGTGTTCATGGCGATATTACCATCTTCATAAACAATGATCACAGCATCACCATCCTCAATTTGGTCAAGGCTCTTCACTTTGACATAGTACTCAGAATCGATGTTCTTCGGGTTGGGGGTGATGACTCTGGTAACAGTGATATAGTAGAATGCTTCGCAGGGCTTGTAGTTCTCATTGCCGGCAAATTTGGCAATGATACTGCAGGTGCCACGACCGACGATGGTCACTTCACCCGTTGTCGCATCAACTGTAGCGACGCTCTCATCGCTACTGCTATATGTGATGTCACTCGCACTGCCTGCTGCTGCGGGCTCAAGCGTTGCTGTCGGCTCATCGTTGAATTCATCGCCGAGGTTCACACTGAATGGGCCATTGTCGCTGAACGTAATGCTGGTTTCCTCACGCGTGTCCTTTACGCCGTTCTTCAGATAGAGGGCAACAGGCTTTTGACCAGACGCGTAGTAGCGGAAACGCGTTTGGTTAGAGGCTGAGTTATAGCGAAGAGTATAGTCACCATTACCTTTGATGACTGCATTTCCTTCATCAAATGAGATGGTATTGACAAGGGCTTCATCACTAGTATTAAGTCCATTAGAATTGCCGGTTTTTCCGATATACTTTCCATTGCTACCCTTGATGCTATATCCTCCTTCGACAGCTTCAATGGTGAAGGCTGCTGCATCTACTGTAGCATTGCTGGCAATCTTTTCGTCAGAGATGACAACACTAATGGTGTTTCCTACTGCATCCAATGTCTCGAGACTACTGTTGAAAGCAACAGAACCATCTTCATAGACGATGAGGTATTGTCCTCCGTCTATCAATTCTGTCGTAGAGGTTAACTTTATGTAGTCACCTTCGCCAGCAGCGGCATTTACAATCAGTGTATATGATGCGGAACCTTCTTTGTAGTCGTCATCGCCTGCAAAAGTGGCTGTAACGGTAATATTGCCTGTGACGCCACTGACAAAAGTTAATGCTCCTGTTTCAGCGTTGACTGTTGCAAGATTATCGTTATCGCCCGAATAGGTGACAGTAAGGTTATTAGGATTGCTCAGTGTCGGAGCGGTAAAGGCGTCACCAACAGTGATTGTGAAGGTTGTCGTTTCACCAAATGAGAGTCCGGGGTCAGCCTTTTGGGCGGGACGGTTGAAAGCCACAAGGTGACTGTCCGTGTCGAATTCAGGAGTTGAATTGTACATTTTCACATGACCGCAGACCGTCACTTCGTCTCCTGCTTGCAAGTCATCCTTTGATTCAAATCTACCTTCATTGACGTCTGCAAAGTTCAGACCTCCATAAACTTCCATCTGGTTGTTCGTCGTTCCGTCGTCCGAAATCCAGTATGTGATAGAACCATAAGTTTGATTATAACTGTAAACTCTCGAGATGATACCTTTCACATAAACTTCATCCTCC
Organism: uncultured Prevotellaceae bacterium; assembly: GCA_900319385.1. Taxonomy (GTDB): domain Bacteria; phylum Bacteroidota; class Bacteroidia; order Bacteroidales; family Bacteroidaceae; genus UBA3839. Next base: position 50,073 of record ONOG01000011.1, read on the forward strand.
GAAGTGCTGTTACCAAGGGTATTGATAAACTCGATTGCCTGTGCCACAGTATAAGGATTATTTGCAGTGCCAGGTCCGTTGGGGTCAACGACTGTCAGCGTGTAGTGAGCACTTGTTTCGCCAGACGATGCTGTGATGGTTGTCGTTCCGCCAGCCTTGAGAGTGATAGTGCCTGTTGTAGCGTCAACTTCTGCCACGTTTGTGTCGGAAGATGAATAGGTAACAGAAAGACTATTGGGATTGTTCAGTGTAGGAGTCGTAAAACTTTCGCCAAGTGTAGCTGTATAGGTGGTGTGCTCAAACGACAATGCTGCAGTACGTTGGAGACTAACAAGTTGGTTGTTGGCATCGAACTCGTAGGTGGTGTTGTATTTTTTCAGATTGCCGTAGATGACGACTTCGTCGCCCACCTGGATGTCATCGGCGCTGGTGAAGTTGTCGCCGTTGTAACTCTTGCCGCGGAATGCCTGCAGGAAGTCTCCGTCAGTTGTACCGTCTTCGGTGATGTTGTAGGTGATGTTACCGTACTGGGAGTTGTATGCTGTTACGATTTCAGATACGATACCTTTGACATAAACGCCTGTGATGCCAGTGCCTGCGTCAATGGCAGCGCGTGCGTCAGCCACGGTGTAGGGGTCTTCTGCCGTTCCAGCATGCTCGATGCTGACGAAGTTGTAGGTTGCACTGGCTACTGCGCTGTTATCCATTCCACTCTTCACCGCCATCGCCTTGATGGTTGTGGTCGTGCTGACGCTGATAGCAGAGGAATAGACGCTGCTGCTGGTGGTCGGGTCTGTGCCGTCGGTGGTGTAGTAGATGGTCGCACCGGCCGTTGTTGTGTTGAGTTCTACACTCTGAGCTGAGGTGTAGGTGCCTGCGGCAGGTGTGAACGTGGGTGTGGCAACGGCGTTGGCTGCAGTAGGTGCATAGAACTTCACACCGCTAAACTGAACAAACTTGTTGCTGCTGCCACTGACGGTAACGTTGAACGTAAACTTGTAGTAAGCACCAGTAGCCCATTCAGTACCAGTGGTGGGCTGGAACGTAATGTCTGAAGAGGCTTTAAATGTTGCACTCACTTCGTCCAATACAGTGTTGAATGATGCATCGCTGGCTACGGTCAGCTTCAATGAGTTGACCGTAATACTGCTGGCTTGGCCGACAGTCAGGACCACCTTGTTGATGGCACTGCCCATTGCTGTATTAGTGTTGACGGTACGGTCAACACTGCTAAGGCTCTTGCCACCAATACGCCAAGGATACATCTGACCATTTCCATTAACAGCCCATTCAATGCCGTTTAGGGTTACGGTGCCTGTACCTGAATAGGAATTGCTTGTTGTTTTTGCTGCTTCTGTCGTAGTGTCGAGCGTGTAGTACGGGTCAGTCTGTGCCCACGCACTATTCATGCCCGCAACGAGCATCAGGCTCGCGAGGAGCCAGCGTAAATGTTTAGTAAAAGTTTTCATAAAGTGTTTTGATTGTAAGTGTTAGTTGATGCTTGTAGTACCGAAAGCGGGACTCGAACCCGCACAGCCTTGCGGCCAAGGGATTTTAAGTCCCTCGTGTCTACCATTCCACCATTTCGGCTTTCACTGCGTGAAATGCAGCCGGACGTAGCCGGATGTTCGTGCAAAGATACGACAAAAAATTAAAAGTTAAAAGTTAAAAGTTAAAAAAATGCTTTTCGCGGCCCGCGTGTTCCTCGTTCTGTGTGATAAAGACCGTGTCAGCTGACAGGAGGTGACGGGTCTTAGGGTTTTTTCTTCCGCTTGAAGTTGAAGCCGACGTAGAAGTTGAGGGAGCCGAAGGCGTTGTGGAGGCGCACTTGTTCGTTCTTGTAGTTGAAGGAGTGGAGGATGAAGGAGGCGCCGGCGAAGTATTTCGTGTCGTTATAGACGAGTCCGAGTCGGATGATGAAGTCGAGGTTGAGTCGGTTGTCGCGGAAGTTGAGGAAGCGATCGACTTCGGCTTTGGGGGTGTCGGCCGACGACGTGCGGCCGATATACATGACGTTGTAGGCGAGGGCGGGGGTGAAGCTGGCGCAGAAGAGCCAGTCTTTGTGGAACACCCAGTTGTAGGCGTAGCCGAAGTTGATGCTGTAGTCGTTGTATTTGATTTCGTCGAAATAGAGTGAGGGGTCGAGCAGGGGCTGGAGCCGCGGGTCGAGGCGTGAGTTGTCGAGGGTGGCTTTGTGGTGGGTGAAGGAGAAGCCGAGCTTGAAAGTGCCGCAGGAGCGTCGCTGTACGGTGCTCTGTGCGAAGGCGGCGGGCCAGGAGAAGTGGCGGTGGTTGAAGATGTAGTAGAGGTTGATGCCGCGGGTCTGGATGTTGAGTCCGTCGAAGTCGTCGCTGATGTCGGCGGGTCGCGGGTGTTCGTCGTCGAAGAGGTCGGAGAGGTTGGTGCAGCGGAAGTCGTTGCCGGTCTTGCGGTAGTAGAGGTCGATGCCCAGCCGCGAGGTGTAGAAGCTGAGGTCGAACTCGGTCTTGTGTTTGCTGGCGTTCTCGTTGTTGAGCCAGCTGCCGATGTCGAAGGTGTAGCCGAGGAAGAGCCATCGCCAGCCGAAGTAGCCGCCGAGCCGGAAGGTGGGTTTGGGGCGGAAGTTGAGGGATTGCCGGCGTTCGCCGGTGCCTCGGATGCGCAGCTGCTCGAAGGTGGTGGTGGTCTGGAGCATGGCGGCGAAGTCGTAGAGCTGTGGGGTGATGTAGGTGGTGTCGATGTTGTTCAGTTCTTTGAACTGTGCCCCCAGGTAGTGTTGCAGCAGCTTCATCTTCTTTCGCCGGCTGAGGTCGTCGAGTTGCTCATAGCGGTCGAAGACGTCCTCGAGTTTGTCGAAGATGGCGTCGGCGGCTGGGAGCGTGTCTGTCGCGAGCGAGTCGGTCACGACGGAGTCGGTCGTGAGGGAGTCGGCGGTCACGACCTGTTGTGCCTCTGCTTCGGGTGTGAGGCAGAGGTACAAAAAAAGAAGGCACAGACTGACGCAATGCTTCATCGTATGCCTTCCGGTGGTTTAGTTGTTGAAGTAGTAGAGGAACGTGGCGACGCCTTCGAGGGCGGGCTTGCGCTGGTCCTTGATTTCGATGGTGAACTTGATTTCGGCCTTGCAGGTGCCGCGCAGGTTGACGATCGACTGCAGCGAGGTGACCAGTCGGACGCTGCTGCCGGTGATGACGGGCTGTCCGAATCGCATCTTGTCCATGCCGTAGTTGACCATCATCTTCAGGTTGTTGACTTCGATGATCTGGTCCCAGAGGTAGGGGAGCAGCGAGAGGGTGAGGTAGCCGTGGGCGATGGTCGATTGGTAGGGGCTTTCGCGGCGTGCGCGGTCCACATCGACATGGATCCACTGGTGGTCGAGTGTGGCGTCGGCAAAGAGGTTGATGCGTTCCTGGTCCACTTCGAGCCAGTCGCTCGTCCCGAGTTGTTCGCCCAGGTGGGCAGCAAATTCGTCGTAGCTATTGATAACGAGTTTTTCCATACTGTTTAGAATTGATGATTTCGAAATTTAGTGCAAATTTAAGACAAATTTGTCAGATAATAAAGCATTTGGCCCTATAATTTCACACAAAGCCCTCTTGTGCGCAAATGTTCCAGCCTTTGCTGTCGGTCGCGCCGCCTTTCGTCTTGACCTTGTCGGCTGATTGACAAGCGGCAGCCCGCACTTCAAACTGGCCGAATGTGCGGATAAAACTCAAAATATCATTGAGATTTTTGAAAATACCATTGATATTTTCAAAAATACCATTGATATTTCTACAAATATCAGTGATATTTTGAGTTTGTTCCGCGCCTCTGCTGGGTTTTATCTTCGGTGCTGCCGACTCGGAGGCGCACTTCCGCCCTGTTTGCTTGGCGCTTCTGCCCTTGCTGTTGTGCACAGAAAAACGCCGACACACGTGGTGTGACGGCGTTTTGTTGTCTTGCACCGGTACTTGCACTTCCGTACTTCGTACCTTGTACTTGCTCTTAGGCCTCTTCCTTCTTGCGGGTGAGTTTCTCCTTGATACGAGCCTTCTTACCGGTGAGCTCACGCAGGTAGTAGAGCTTGGCGCGGCGTACTTTACCGACCTTGTTGATTTCGATCGACTCGATATTGGGCGATTCGAGGGGGAAGATACGTTCTACACCGACGGTGCCCGACATCTTGCGGACGGTGAAGCGCTTCTTGGTGCCTTCGCCGCTAATCTTGATGACTACGCCGCGGTAGAGCTGGATACGCTCTTTGGTTCCTTCAATGATCTTGTAGGCCACGGTCACTGTGTCGCCGGCCTTGAACTGTGGGTGCTGCTTACCAGTAGCAAAGGCCTCTTCGGCCACTTTGATTAAGTCCATTTCCTTTTTAGGTTGTTTAATTTGATGGTTGGTGTTCCAACGAAGCATTCACGAGTCTCTCTCTTGCGGCACTTCGCAGTGCCTTTTGGAGCACATTCGGCGGCCCCATCTCGCCAGCGGCTTCGCTAAAGCGGGTGCAAAGGTACGACAAAAATTAAGAATTAAAAATTAAATGTCGAAAAAAATGCATTTTTTATAGGCTATTTCCTAAAATTTATCTACTTTTGTACGTCTCGAAATCAAAACAATAAAAGTTTCATGTTTCGGAAGTTGTGATACCATGTATGTCAATCTGTTATACCATGAATGGCATGAATAACATGAATCAGAGCCCCCTCGTGGATGCTTAGAATTCATGTATTCAACCATGAATGGTAGCGACCATGAATGGTGGATGCTCCGCATCTATGCCTCTCCGGCAGGTCATAAAGCCGTAAGGCTTCCCTATTCATGGTTGCCCTCGTCGCTTCGCAGATGGTCATTTATGCTATTCATGCCATTCATGGTATAAAAAACAACATCCAAAGTTGAGTAAAAGTTATGAAAAGGAACTGTTCGTTTTTATTTGCCCTTGCCGTCCTGCTCACCATCGTCGCTTGTCGGGGAGGGTCGCAGACGGATGGGGGTGCGGGTGCCGCCGATTCGCTTGCCACGTCTGCCACACCCGCCGACACGTTGTTGCCCGACGAACCGCTCAGCGACATTTGTTGCTACATGGTCAATCACGACTACGAAGGTGGCTTCGCCACGTTTGTCCTCGACATGGGTGAGGGGGCGTTGCAGATCTACTATTCCGACAAACAGGAACTTGTCGATAAATACGTCCTGCGCATTGATAGCTTCGAGGAGACGGAGAACAAGACGACGGAGTACGAGTACGACGTCAGCGGACACCTTGTGGTCAATGCCTATGACCCGCAGACCGAGGCCTACCGCGGGCAGTTCGACGGCACCTTCTCGCAGTGGGAGGGCTTTGCCGAAGGCGGTGAGGAAGAGACGAGTGCCGACAGCTACAGCGGCCGCTTCACCCATGCCGACGGCAGCGTCGAGAAGTTTGAATTCTACTCCGACTGACGCTCCTACCTATTTATATATATAGGGGAGATGACTGGAATTTGAATGTCTGGCGTGCTGCAGAAAAACAGCCCCGAAGGGACGCCTGTCCCTTCGGGGCTGTTTTTGCCAAACACCTATATATTATATATAGGAGGACAAAAACAGGGATGTTTTACTTGTACCGGCGGAACTGCTTCAGCACATCGCACTTGCTCACGTGGCGATCTATGCGCGAGGGATTGGCTTGGGCAAATCGGTCGAGGGCTTGCAGGGCCTGGTAGCGGTAGGAGTGCGGATTGGGCGTGTAGCGATAGATGGGGTTGCCACCGTTCCACGACGTGATTTCACTCTCGCTCCACCACTGGTCAACAGGCAGGTAGGCCAGGGCATAGAGGCTCTTCAGGCGCTGCTGGAAGGCGATGCCCTCGCGGCTCAGCTCGAGCATACGGCGGGCGTGTTTGAAGACCGAATTGTCCTCTTCGCCCTCGCCGTTGCAGGAGTTTCCATAGCCCGACAGGCTCCAGCATTCGCCGAAGGGTGAGGCCTGGTAGAGCATCGTGCCGAGTCGATAGGCGAGTGGGGCGCGGGTGTCGGCATTGGGAGCCAGTTCGATCTCGTCCATCAGCTGCACCACCTCGCGGCAGAACGTGAGTTTCGGGTTGGCTGTGAACGTGCCATGATTAGGCCCCTCCTGGTCTTGCTTCGAACGCTGGCGTGTGTACCACCGCTCGATGTGCGGATTGCGGTGGGCGAGGTAGTAGCTCACGTTCAAGCCGCTGTAGAAGGCTGCCGGCACTTTCTCGAGATAGGGAATGGCCTGTGCATAGCAGGCATCGGCAATCAGACGTGTGCCGATCAGGTCGTTGAAGAAGTCGGCATTGCGCTCCACGCCGTCGAGCACGAAGCGGTCGAGCACGTCGGTGGCGGGGGTGTCGAGTTGCTGCTGGTAGCGGATGAGGTCGTCAGTCTTCAGCTGCCCCAGCTGGTAGAAGTACATGGTGTTGTAGTTCGGGTTCCAGTCGGAATCTTCATGACTGGGCTCTCGCCTGCGGTCGAGCTGATCGAGCAGTCCCCACACGGCGGTTTCCATCACGTGGTTCCCAGCCTTGTGATAGCGTTGTGCCAGGCCGTGGATGAGCACGCGGTTCGTGGCACGGTAGTGATAGTCGTCGCGGTCGGCAACGTATTTGGCGTAGATGTTGGTGAGCCACTGCAGTTCGCTCACCATGTGCTGCTTGTCGGCCTGCGGGTCGGCCATCGAGATGAGCAGTGCAACGCAGCGGTTGACGACGGAAGTGTTGGCATTTTTATTTTTCACTTTTACCTTTTCACTCTTCGCGATGTCTGTCTTGGCTTCGGCGAGCATGCCCAGTTCGTAGTGGACCATGGCACAGGCGGTGAGCCACAGCGCAGGATCCTTGGTCTTGCCCTCGTCCACCACCTGTTGGGCAAAGGCACAGAAGTCGAGGGCTTCGCGGCGGAACTGCTGTTCCTTGGCGGTGTTGTGCACCATCTCCATGCGGTCGGCGTCCCAGTCGGTGAATCCGTCCTGATCGGCAAACTCCTGCACGTTGTTCACATATTCGTCGAGCAGGTAGTAGAGCGAGAGGCTGTTCGGATTGTCGGCATAGATGCGACGGATGCCGGCCAGGTTGCGGAACTTGAGCAGGGCCCACTGGATGCTCTCGGCATCACCCTGGCGAGCAAAGATGTCGCACGCTCGCTCTCGCTGACCCGTGTGGAACAAGGCGCCGGCATAGATGTTCTCCATCATGTCGCGATAGACGCTCTGCGGCAGCTTCTTGGCGGTCTGTTCCCAATAGCCGACGTTGTCCTGATGACGCTCGAGCAGCATATTGGCACGCATGTGCAGCAGGTGGTACTGGGCTGCCAGCCGCTGACCCTTGTAGGCTTTGGCTGCCGTCTGCATGTCGGCAAGGCTCTGTCGGGCTGCTGCCAGTTCCTCCTTTGTCGGATAGTTCCACTCGTCGCGGTTGAGCACATCGCCCGCATTGAGGTAGGCATCGAGGTGGTGGATGTAGGCGAGCAGCTCGCTGTCCTGCTTCTGTTTCGCCAGACGGACGATGTCGTCGTGGTCGTCGAGGTAGCGGCACAGGGCGTTGCCGGTGTAGTCGCGCCAGAACTGGTCGATGCGCGACTGTTCTTCGGGATTCTCCACATCGTCGGGGTAGAGGTAGTAGGCCGTGGGTGCTGCCCAGGTGTGGAAGAGATAATAGTTGTAGGTTCGCTCGCCTCCACAGGCAAAGCTGTTCACCGCCAGGGTGAGCAGCAGGCTAATCAGACAGAATCGTTTCATAATCGTGCGAGTTAAAACGGGTGATGTTGTAGTTGTTGAGTTCGTAGAGGATGACTTCGTCGTTCACGTCGGGACGTATGTCGCTCAGCGCACGACGGGCCTCGAGTATCTCGTCGAGGGTCGGTTCGCGCACCACGACCGAGTCGGTAGGCAGCAGCGGAAGGTCGTCGCCGTGCAGAATGCCGACAAACTGGCTGCCGCGGAACACAAGTTGCCAGCGAAACAGCGGATAGGCAGCGCTCAGGGGCAGGTCGTAGTCGGGCAGGTGGCGCAGATAGGGCGCTGCCACGTGCAGGTCGAGGATGGGGTGTTCGTCGTCGAGCCGGGTGAAATCGCCCGTGTTATACATCATCAGTACCCCGCGATCGACGGGCGGTACACGGCCCGCGAGCTGATGCAGGCGGATCGTTGCCGAGAGCCGCATGCCGTGCTCCTTGAGCCGTTGGCGCACGTCGGTCAGGAAGGCAAAGAAGCGTTGCTCGGTCGAGGGCGTCCAGTCACAGTCGATCTGCACCTCATCCACCCCCGTCACGTCGTGCGTCTCGTTCATCTGCACGATGCGCCGCACCAGTTTTTCGGCCAAGTCGCCGCACTCGTGCTGCATACAATCGTTCAAGATGAACACCGTCGGCACCACCTCCACGCCCTGCGGCAGGGCATCGTCGAACCGCAGGGTCGCATTGGGCTGTGCGCCGCGCTCGGCATCCCACACCACGTCGAAGTAGCGCAGATACATCCGTCGGATGTCGTGCTCAGCGAGGAAACCCTGTTTCACCGAGTCCATCCTGAGCGTCGTGCTCCAGTAATAGACCGACCGCACGGTCGCATCGTTCCGCCTGTCTGCCTGGCAACTGCCGAGCAGCACAATCAGCAGCGTCGCAGCCATCAGGACTGTGGCGCAGCAGGCTTTTCGCCCTCCTTTCCAGTGTTGCAGATGGGTTGTGAGCATCGGTTGTAGGTGAAGCTGAGCGTGATGTCAGCCATATTTCCGCCACAAAATTACAAAAATAGGATGAAACTGCGTAATTTCGAGGCAAAAAATGGCATCCGCCCGCATGGAATAGTTCTGTAGGGTCCGTTTCCCCAGATAAAGAAAAAAGGTAAAACGCTGCGTTTAGCGTTCTACCTTTCCCTTGATGTGGTACCACCAGGATTCGAACCGGGGACACACGGATTTTCAGTCCGATGCTCTACCAACTGAGCTATGGCACCATCATGTTTTGCAATCGGAACTCCTATGTTGCTCGTTTGCGGGTGCAAAGGTAGGTATTTTTTGCCGAACCCACAAATTTTTCCAAAAAAAAATGTAAGAAACCGTAAAAATCGCGTTTCCGTTGTTCGCTACGCGCGTGGCAGAGTGCGAATCTGCACTTTTTTTCTGCTTTCCTTTAATTTTTTCACTTTTCACTTTCCACTTTTCACTTTTTTGTCGTACCTTTGCACTCGGTTTTGAAATCAGGACCGATGAAATCGGGATGTAGCGCAGTTGGTTAGCGCACTACGTTCGGGACGTAGGGGTCGGGCGTTCGAGTCGCCTCATCCCGACTTCGATGAAGAGAAAGACAGGCTGCGGCCTGTCTTTCTTCGTTGTGGGTGCAAGTCGTACTCTGAGTCTATGGCCGCCTTACAGAAACAAAGAGGTACGCGCCGTTTGTTGCGCGTACCTCTTTCTATATAATAGGGTGGCTCGTAGGACTACCAGAGGTTTCCCCATGTGTTATCGTCGCGGTACTTGGCAGCATCGCCGCCGTCGCCCTCTTCCATCGTGTCGGGATTGGTGTTGATGCCACCGCCTTCAACCTCGTTCGAGGCTGCGATGGGTTGCTGAGCCGCCATGGTCATGCGGCTGACAAGGGGCTGGATATATTGTTTCTTGTTCATTTCACATATACTTTTTTGCCGTTAACAATATAGATGCCCTTGGCCGGTGTGGCGACGCGGCGACCCTGAAGGTCGTACACGACATCGGTGGAGTGGACTTCGTTGTTGGTAGTTTCTACTTCTTCAATGCCGGTGGGCGTGTCGAAGATGAGTTTGATGCCGGCTGCCGTGGTCGATGCTCCAGGCACGATGAAGTAGCAGCGCAGACCCTTGATGGCGCCGTCGGCCGAGAGCTTTTTCAGCTTCTGAGTCGCGGTGGAGAGGTAGCAGACATCGGCAACGTCCGTGAGCGGCTTGTTGTAGATTTGGCCTACGAACTGAACCGTGCCGTCCTCGCCCTGTGTCTCGCCTTCGGCTCTGACGATGCTTACGCCGGCGAAGGTCGGGTTGACGACGTTCTCGGTGACGGTTTCAGGCAGACGTACGAGGTAGGGCTTACCTGCCTCGATGGCGGTGACGGTCTGGAAGGTGATGTTCTCGGTGTCTGACTGCTTGAAGCCGTAGATGGTGGCTCCGGCGAGGGCTGAGTTGCTGATTTGGTCGGCTGTCAGGTCGAAGGGCACGCTGAAGTTGTTCCAGATGCCGGGTTGCAGGGTGCGTTCGAGGGTCACGTTGGCATAGTCGCAGTCTGCGGGAGCCTTGGTGGCGTTCTCACTGATGGTGACAGCGGGCACCAGTGCGGTGAGCGTGGGGTCGGAGAAGATGCACCACTGCATCTGTGCCAGCGACTCGGCAGCGATGCGGAGGGTGAGCTTGCAGTCGTCGGCGACGTAGGTGTAGAGGCTGAGCGCGTACTTGCCGGCGTCGAAGAGTTCCTGGGTTTCTGTCACGTTGTCGGGCTTCTTGTCTTCGGTGCAGTCGGAGTACCAGGCTGGAATCTGTGCTCGGTAGCCGTTGGCTTCGATGTAGGCGGTGGAGGGTTCGATGCCCTGATGTCCGAGATCGAAGCAGTAGGCGCGGCGTGCCTGGCGCATGAGGGCGTGGAGGTCGATGCGGTAGAGTCCAGGATGCGGCACGGTGACAGTCTGTTCGAGGTAGCAGTTCTTTTCGTAGATTTCACCGCCATAGCTGCCCGTGTTATAGACGTTGAGGTAGGTGAGGCGGTCGTCCTGTGTGTTCCACGTCGAGCCAGCTGTCCATCCGCCGCTGGCGTGGGTGGCGATGACGTTGGTGAGGGTGGTGGCAGTGAAGCGTTCGGCGAGCTGCTGATCGAAGTCGGCTACGCTCTCGGCCGCGATGCCGGCAGCGGTGACGGCGCGGAGGGTCTCAGCCTCGCGGTCGGCAGCCAGCTTGGCCTGCTGCTGAGCCGGTGTGTAGAACTGCCATACGGTCCACTCGACATTGTCGCAGTTGCCACCCTCAGCCAGGTTTCCGTTGGCTGCCACACGGCCGTACTGAGTGGCATAGTTGGCGGCTGTACGCAGACGGGTGTAGAGGTGCTGGTGTCCAGTCTCTTGTGCGATGTTGCGCAGTTGGTAGCCTTCGAAGCCTTCGACGGCCGAACGATCGACTTCGAATTGGACGGCTTCGCTGGCTTCACCGTTCACATATACCCAGTTGGGTCCGTAGAGGTAGAGCTGTGAAGGCAGGTACTGGAACGTTCCGTGGCCCTCGTTGTCGACGGTCCAACGCAGGGGAAGTCCATAGCGATCGACGCAGGCGGATGTACCGAAGTCATTGCCGGCACTCAGGAAACCGTCGGCCGACTGGCTGTAGAGGTAGTAGATGCCGTCGAAGATGTAGGGAGTGTGGAACGAGAGGGTGACTTCTGCCGCATTTTCCACGCCGTCCTTCTCGATGGCACCGGCGGGGATGGTGAGCGTGTAGTCCTTGCCGGCTTCGAGCGTCATCTCGCCAAAGCTGAGGGTGATGGCGTCGATGCTCATGTCGAGGTCGGTGGTCGTCGTGCCGTCGCTCAGCCGAGCCTTGGCACCGCTGACGATGGTCGAGCCGTTGGCACAGATGGCTGCGACGCCGTCGGCAGACTGGAGGTAGGAGTCGTTGGCGGTGGCGAAGGCCAAATCAGCGTTCGTCAGACTCTTCTCATTGTCGCCTTCGACCATGAGTTCGATGAACTCGAACAGGTCGGCAGCGGGGATGCCAAGTTCGTGGTTCATGTAGTAGAAGAACTTCTGCTGCAGAGTATTGCCAGGGAAAGCGTTGATGTCCTCGAGCTTGCCGAGCAAGTTGAAACCAGGCTGGTTCCATTCGCGGGTGCCGGACTTGGAGAAGGTGGTCAGTTCGTAGTCCTTGGCAAACTGGTCGAGCGTCACGCCGCACAGACCTTCGACGAGCAGGGCGTAGGAACCTGTGCGGTCGGCACCGATGCGACAGTGGAAGTAGGTGGCGACGCCACTACGCAGTTGCTCGAGGTTGAGTTGGAAGGCCTGGCGATAGATGTCCTTGTCGCTGATAAAGTTGGTCGGCGAAGCGTCGGCATACGTTTGGTCTAAGAACAGATAGGGAGCGTCGTTGCCCAGTGCCGAAACGGCGGGCGTCTCGTTGTTGGTGTCGGGCGTGTAGCGGAAATCCAGTTCTGCTCCGATGCCCAGACGGCGCAACTCGGCCAGGTCGGCTGCGCTGACGGGTGTGCCATAGTTGAGTTCTGCACCTCGGAAAATCTTTCCGTAGCGCAGGTGGTTGCCGTCGAGGGTTTTCCAGCCGCCAAGGTCGCGGATGTTGATGCCCGAGTTGGCCTTGATCATACGGATGCGGCCTTCGGTCGTGAACTGTCCTTTGGTGATGACCGAGCCGCCAGCCTCTACCTTATAATAATAAGTGTTCTGGGGAATGAGGTTGGGCACTTCGCAGAGCGTGGTGCCGGCAGCGAAGCTGAAGGTCTCGGCATCGGCCGTGTAGTCGTTGCTGGTGCTGACGGTGAGAGTGAGGACTGCCGAGTTTTGCGGCACGGGGATGAAGACGCTGTGCGGCTGGTCGAGCGACACGGGATAGCCCACGTTGTAGGCGCGAATCTTCGATGCCGTGTTTTCATCGTAGGTAAACTCGTTAAGGAAACGACGCACGCGCCAGTTCTCCTGGTTCACAGTGAACGCCATGTTCTGAAGGTCCACCGGTGCGTAGGATGTGATGCTGTAGCCGTCGCTCAGGTTCACGTCGAAGGTGAAACCGTCGAACGTGCCCACCGTGGCTGCACCTTCCCACATGACAGGGATGCTGTCGGGCTGAGCCACACGGATGCGTACGGGGCTGTCGATGGCGAGCGACTTTGTGGCATCGACGGTGACGAAGTAGGCACGGCCTGCCTCGATGGTGTAGGCAGGGACGAGCTGAGCCACGCCGTCGGCCGTCACGCCGCCCAGGGTGTAGGCAGCGCTGAAGGCAGCAGCCGTCTGTGCGGCATCGAGGTCGAAGGGCAGGCATACCTTATTATAGTCGCCTGCGGTCAGTGTGATGCCGGTCGTGACTGTCGAGGCTTGCGTGTCCTCGGTCGGCATGGCAGACGTGAGGTCCACCACAGCGGCAGCTGCACCGTAGTAGAGGCGGAAGTTGTCGAAGCACATCCAGTCGTTCTCCAGTCCGCCCACGATGTTCAGGCCGAAGGTCAGGTTGCCCGCAGCATCAGTCGTTGTGCTGAGCAGGTTCCAGTACTGACCGATGTCGAAGGCTGCACTGGCCCCGTGCATGGAGTCGGGAGCCATCTTCTGGTTCGAACCGCCTGCGTTGCCACTGAGGTAGGCAGGCTGATAGCGTGACTGGTCGTAGATGTTGCAGACGGGTACAGACTGGTTTCCCAACAGGAAGTTGGCCTTCACCACGTCGGTTCCCTGCCGATAGTAGTACGTCGCATCGCGCCATGCGGTTGAGCGATAGAAGGCCTGGGCCTTCAGCGTGTAGGTACCGGCGGGCATGTTGGCGAGGGTCTGGGTGAGGGAAACGTCGGGCTGGTTGAAGAATTCAGCCACGCCGTAGGTGGCGTTGATGCCTGCAGTGCCCGTCACATCCCATCCAGCCACACTGGTGTCGAAGGTCGGATTCTCGACGAGCGAGGTGATGTCGAACTGTCCCGAGCCGTTGGCTGGTGTGCCGTTCGTCAGCAGGTCGCAGACAGCCTGCCAGACGATGCCGTCGTATTCGGCGAGCTTCTCCTCGGTGGTGCAGTAGGCGGTGACGGTTGCTTCGTTCAGCACTGCGTCGTAGGCCGTATGGTCGAGTGCCTGGTTGGCAATGACGTCGTACTTGCTGTGCCACGATGCCAGGGCCTGGGTGACCATCGCCGTCATATCGACACCGTAGTAGGTGAGAACGACATTGTCGTAGGCTGCCCAGTCATTTGAACTGGTCGCTGTCTTGCGGAATCCGATGGTGATGGTGCCGTCAGTCACAATGGCTTGTATGTCTTCGTTCCAGTATTCACCTGCCTCGAAACATTCTGATGCGCGGTTCAGGGTACTGGGGACATAGACGTTGCTGCCGTTCACCGAGTAGGCTGCAGAACTGTTGTAGGTCGTGTTATAGCTTCCGCTCCGACTGTAGTCGAAGATGGACTTGAGGGAACCTTCGGTAGTGTTGATGTAATACTTGGCATTGAGTACTTCGGTGCCGTTGGTGCGGGCGGCGGCAGCGGCTGTGGCATCATTGCCGCCTCCTCCCATACGATAGAAGCCCTGACACCTCAGCTTATACACGCCGTTGGGCAGTCCGGTGATGGTCTGGTACATGTCGAAGGTGTTGTTCCACTGTTCGACGCACTTGTTATTGTCCGTACCACCCCATGCCTGGTATCGGTCATAAGTCCAACGTGGCTTACTGGCCGATGAAGCAGCAAAAGAGTGATTTAAGACAGCAAAAGTGGCGTCAATGGGATTGTCAGCCGTGGCATTGGACAGATTGGCAATCAGTTCGGCCGGTGTCACCAGTTTCCAGTATCCCTTGCGGGTGGTAGGGGTACTTGTGCTGGTGACCGAGGTCCTGTCGCCTTTGCTGGCATGGGCTACCATATACTTGCTGGTTTTGACTGACTGAATCAGATAGCAGTCGGCTTGTCCATCCACAGGGATGAACTTCCAGTCGGAATAGTTGGTAGCTCCTGATTGGACATCAAGGTAACCCTCTGTGTCGTTGGTACCCACGCCCAGGAAACGTCCTTCGAAAGTTGGGGCTGACGAGATGGAATAAACGCCGTTGTCTGCATCTACGGCTGTAAGGGTGAGTGGTATGCCGCCTTGTGCGGTTAGTGAGGCACGGGTGCCAAACGTTGTGCCGGCAGCGAGGAATTTATTCTCGCTCACACTGTACAAATAGTACGTTCCGCCATCGGCCGGCGCGCTCGCCGTCCACGTCTGGGCCGAGAGCGTGGCTGGTAGCATCAGCGCGAGCAGCCATGCCCAGAGAAGTTGTTTTTTGTTCATACAGAAGTTGTTTTTTAGTTAGTGTAAATATAATTGAAATGTGATTGTCACTATTTTGAGATACAGACTTCGGTGCAAAGTTAGCTGTTTTCTCGTCAATTTTTTAAAAAAAATCGCCCATTTTTTTTCAAAAATCGTTCAAAAATGCGGTTTTTGGTGGTTTCAAGGGCGTTTTGTGAGGAGGATGGACCAAAGGAGTGAGGTCGAGGTGGATTGGCGTCCTTGTCTGTGAGTCCGGTCCGTGAACTCCAAGTGTTAAAAAAGCAAGGATTTTAACAGTTTCGACCCCCGATTTTGTGGGAGAAATTTGGAGGAAATAGGTTTTTGAACAGCGAAAAGAACGAAACAAGACAACGAAAAACACGAAAAAAAACGAAAAACACGAAAAAGTTTGGGCGCAAAGTCTGGAAAATTGAAATGCGGATTGTCGTAGGGGCGGGTTCCCATGCCCGCCCGATCAGGCGAAGCCTGAAAACTGAAAGAAATTGGGATAAAATTTTTGGAGAGGCAGTATTTTAGAAGACAAC
>ONOG01000022.1 GCA_900319385.1 uncultured Prevotellaceae bacterium
AATCCCGAAAGTTGAGTTTTCTGACTAAAAATCCCTTTTTTCCGCTTTGCGAAAAGCATTTTCACATAATGGGTCCCAATTTATTTCATTTTTGTCCGCTGTCTGGCTGTCGGCAGTCCGCCGACAAGCCATCGCCCGTCCGCCGTCTGAGCGTCGGCAAAGTGCCGTTTACTCTGTCGGTTGTCCGCCGTCTGAGCGTCTGTAGTCCGCCGTCTGCCGGTCGTCAGAGTGCCGTTTACCGACTGGTTTGTCCGCCGACTGCCGACACAGCATCCGCCGACTACAGACACTGCGTCCGCCGACTACCGGCCGACGCTCGGCTGACTGACGGAAATCAGCTCGATCATTTGGTGCAAATTCACGTCCGAGCGGTCGGCTGCTGACCTCTGCGCGATTCTCAGAGGGTCTGTCCGAAAAGCGTTAGTTGTCAAAATCACAAGTAACTCCACCCGAAATCTTAAATCTGTTTTCACTTTTTTCCGCTGTTCCTTTCGTGGTTCAGCGGAAATTGTGTATTTTTGCAGATGATTAACAGAAGAAGACTAAAACACAATGGCAACGAAGTCACATCAAACGACTGCCTTTAACGAAGCTCAACTGGATTTACTTGATATGCTTTCGCATGTCAAGACGTCTGAAGTTGCCTCCGCCCTACGGCAAGCCATCTCCGACTACTTTGCCCTCAAAGTGGAAGAAGAAATGAACCGCCTGTGGGTAAACGGAGAAATGACGGAAGAAAAAGTCGAGAGTTTCAGACATTTGCATGAGCGCACTCCGTACAGAGCAGTCAATCCATGAAGCAGCAAAAAATTGTTCTTGACACTAACTGCCTGCTCATGGCAATCTCATCAAGAAGCATCTACAACACAATATGGAATGCATTTCTCGATGAGAAGTATGTTCTTTGTGTCTCTAACGAAATCATCAATGAGTACGAAGAAGTAATAGGTCGAAACGTGAATCCCCGACTTGCCGAAATGGTTATACTAACCATGCTGAAACGGCGAAACGTAGAACGTGTTCAACCAACATACCGTTTTAATCTAATAAAATCGGATCCCGACGACAACAAGTTCGTTGACTGTGCTTTGGTGGCAAATGCTCGTTTCATCGTCACCGAAGACCACCACTTTGACATCTTGAGACAAACTACATTTCCGTCAGTCGCTATCATCGATATCGACGGATTTTTGGAAGAAATCAAACAAATGTATCAATAACAAATAACTCAACTTTAGAATGTTTTAGTTTTTACCATGAATTAGTTCTAATGAAGACTGACTGTTCCCGCACCTTTATCACATTTTTTCCGCTGTTCCTTTCGTGGTTCAGCGGAAATTGTGTATTTTTGCAGAAAGAATCATCTAACTTAAATACACCCGCCTATGAAACCCTTTATGGATAAAGACTTCCTGCTGCAGACAGAGACTGCACAGCGACTGTACCACGAACATGCGGCCAAGATGCCCATCATCGACTATCACTGTCACCTCGTGCCGCAAATGATTGCGGAGAACAAGCCTTTCCGCTCTATCACCGAACTGTGGCTGGGCGGCGACCACTACAAGTGGCGTGCCATGCGCTCGAACGGTGTACCCGAACGATTCTGCACGGGTCAGGACACGAGCGACTGGGAGAAGTTTGAGAAATGGGCAGAGACGGTGCCCTACACCTTCCGCAACCCCCTCTACCACTGGACACACCTCGAACTGCGCACGGCCTTCGGCATCGACAAGATCCTAAATCCGCGGACGGCTCGCGAAATCTTCGATGAATGCAATGAGAAGTTGCAGAACGACCCCTCGCTTACGCCACGCGGTCTGATGCAGAAATACAATGTCGAGACGGTCTGCACGACTGACGACCCTGTCGATGACCTGCATTGGCACCAGCAGATACGTGAAGAGAACGCTTCGATGGGCGTGAAGAGTGAAGAGAACGGTTCACGTTCATCAGTTCACGTATACCCTGCCTGGCGTCCCGACAAGTCAATGGCGGTGGACAATGTCGTGACGTTCCGCGAATATGTCGGAAAGCTCGCCGAGACGAGCGATGTCGATATCAACGATTTTAAGGACATGGTGGATGCCCTGCAGCGTCGCCACGATTTCTTTGCCGAAAACGGATGCCGCCTCAGCGACCACGGCATCGAGGAGTTCTATGCCGAGGACTATACCGACGTGGAGATTGCCGACATCTTCGACAAAGCCCTGTGCGGCCGCGACCTCAGCGACGAGGAGGTGCGTAAGTTCAAGAGTGCCATGCTCGTAGTGTTTGCCGAGATGGACCACGCCAGCGGCTGGGTGCAGCAGTACCACTACGGTGCCATCCGCGACAACAACACACGTATGTTTGCACAGCTGGGACCCGACACAGGTTTCGACTCCATCGGCCAGTTCAACACGGCAAAGGCCATGTCGAAGTTCCTCGACCGTCTGGACAGTCAGGACAAACTCACCAAGACCATCCTCTACAACCTCAACCCAGCCGACAACGAAGTCGTCGCCACCATGCTGGGCAACTTCCAGGACGGCAGTGTGCCAGGCAAGATTCAGTGGGGCTCGGGCTGGTGGTTCCTCGACCAGAAAGACGGCATGACGAAGCAGATGAATGCCCTGTCGCTGCTCGGTCTGCTGAGCCGCTTTGTCGGTATGCTCACCGATTCGCGTTCGTTCCTCTCCTACCCTCGTCACGAATACTTCCGTCGCACGCTCTGCAACCTGCTGGGCAACGACGTGGAGAACGGCGAAATCCCCTTCGAGGAAATGGAACGCGTGGAGCAGATGGTGGAGGACATCTGCTACTGGAATGCAAAACGGTATTTTAAGTTCTAAAAAACATGAAAAAGACGCTGCTTTTACTTTCGCTGCTACCTTTCACCCTCCATGCCCAGCAGAGCGGAGTGTTTGTCAACAACCTGAAGAGTCTGCGGGTGTTGGTGAACGACGAGTGGGACAGCGAACCTGTGATGCTGCTGGGCAGCGGGCAATATGTCGATATCCTGTTCGACGACATGCAGCACGCCTACGTGCGACGCACCTACACCATCACCCACTGCAATGCCGACTGGACGCAATCGGAACTGCTGGAGAGCGAGTATATGGACGGATTCAACGGGCAACCCATCGACGGCTATGAGCCTTCGCTCTCGACGTCGTCCATCTACAACCACTATTCGCTGCGCATTCCCAACGAAGACGTGCGGCTGAAGGTGACGGGCAACTACCGCGTCGATATCTTTGAGGATGGCGACCCCGAACCTGTGGCCACCGCCTGCTTCTCGGTGATGCAGCAACGTGTGGGCATCGACATCAGCGTGAGCAGCAACACCGACATCGACACGTACAGGTCACATCAACAGGTGTCGTTCAACGTCAACTACTCCACCTATACGGTCAATCACCCTGAGACCGAGCTCCTGCCCGTCGTCGTGCAGAACCGCCGGTGGGACAATCATGTGGCAGGCCTACGCCCGACCTATCTGCAAGTCAACACGCTCATCTTCAACCACAACCGCAACCTCATCTTCCCTGCCGGCAACGAATATCGCCGCATGGAGATTCTCGACGAATATGTGCCGACGATGCGTGTGGAGAGCGTTCAGTTTGAGGACCCTTCGTACCATGCTTACATCATGACTGACGAGCAGCGTACCAACTACATCTACGACCAGGACCAAGACGGCCGCTACGTGGTGCGCAACGGCGACAACGTGGACAACGAGACGGAGAGCGAATACGTCATCACCCACTTCCGCCTCGAAATGCCTCAGCTCAGCGGTGGCGAACTCTACCTGCATGGCGACCTGACGAATGGACGATTTGACGAACCTTATCGCATGGAGTACAACCTGATGGAACACGCCTACGAGCTGGCGATTCCGCTCAAGCAAGGCTCGTATAACTATCAGTACCTGTTTGTGCCCGAAGGCGAGGCGGTGGGTTCGACGGCTGAGAGTGAAGGCGATTTCTACCAGACGGAGAACGAATACTGTGTCTATGTCTATCACCGGCCCTTCGGCGAGCGATACGACCACCTCGTCGGATTCAACAAGATTAAATATATGGGAAACAGGTAATAGCTATTAAAAAATAATAATTAAAAATTAATAATTAATAATTAAAAATTGGGAGCGCGGATGTACCCGTCAGTAACGAATGCGGGCGAGACGCCCGCGCTCCGACCCAAATACACAAAAACTTACATGAAAAAGTTTCTTTTTCTCTTCGTCGGAATATGGTCAATGCTCAGTGCTCAATGGTCGGTGCTCTATGCTCAGGACCTGAAGGCCGTGTTCAATGACTATCTGAACAGTTATTCGCGTCCCGATGCCAACATCAAGCCGCGTTCCAATGTCAAAAGCCTCAGCGTGGATGACGCTGCACAGACCATTCGACTGGAATGTGAAGGCGGCTTCGAGGACCAATTTTTCACCGAAGCCGATGTCAATCGCATCTACAACGACTTCCGCAGTCTGCTGCCTGCCAGCTACAAGAGCTATCAACTCAGCATCGTGACCGACCGTCGCGACATCCGCGACCTCGTGCCCAACGCCCTGCGCAGCGGACAGAAGGACCCTTCGCGACAGTGGAAGCAGACCTACAACGGTGCTCCCTGGGTGAAGAACACTTCGCGCCCCTATACGGCTGAGAACGGACTGGAAGGCACACACATATCCCTCTGGCAGAGCCACGGTCGCTATTTCGACAAGAAGTCCGGCGAATGGAAATGGATGCGTCCCCCACTCTTCTGCACCCGTGAGGACCTCTTCTCGCAGACATTCGTCCTGCCCTACATTCTTCCGATGCTCGAAAATGCCGGTGCCGTGGTCTATACCCCACGCGAACGCGACTGGCAGCACAACGAAGTGACGGTCGATAACGACCAACCGACCAACGGCGGCATGTATATGGAAGCCGCGGCGATGAAGCATGCCCGACACAAATGGAAGATGGATTCGCAGGCTGGATTTGCGCTCCGCAAATGGCAGTATGGTCGTTCGGAAAATCCGTTCACCGCTGGCACCGCCCGCATGATCGAGACGGTCAATTCCGACAAGCACGCCTCGACCGCCAACTGGATTCCCAACATTCCGCACGCCGGCCGCTATGCGGTCTATGTCAGCTATCAGTCGCACCCCAACTCGGTCGATGATGCCCACTACATCGTCTATCACCGTGGCGGACAGACCGACTTCGCGGTCAACCAGCGCATGGGTGGCGGCACGTGGGTCTATCTCGGCACGTTCGATTTCGAGAAAGGTCAGCGTGAGGACGGCATGGTGCTGCTGACCAACGAAAGTCAGCACAAGGGTGTCGTCTCGGCCGATGCCGTGCGTTTCGGCGGTGGCATGGGTAACATCATCCGCAATACGGAATTCGACACCATCGGCTCTCGCAGCCAACTGCCCCGCTGGGCAGAGGCAGCCCGCTACAGTGCTCAATGGGCTGGAATGCCCGACTCAGTATATGACTGTTTCGAGGGCGAAGACGACTACAAGAGCGATATACAGGCACGTCCACGCAGCTCTAACTATTTGGCGGGTGGCAGTGTCTATGAACCCAACCAGCCTGGTGTCGGTGTGCCCATCGAACTGCAAATGGCCTTCCATACCGATGCCGGCGTGCGTCGCGACGACAGCTTCATCGGTTCACTCTCCATCTGCACCACCAACGAGGCGGACGGACGCACCGATGCCGGCCTCGACCGCTACGTCAGTCGCGACTTGGCTCAGATGCTGCTCGGCAACCTATACAAAGACCTGCGGGGGTACAACTGGATTGTCCGTTCCGTGTGGGACCGCAACTACGGCGAAACCCGTGTGCCGCAGCTGCCTGGCATCATTCTCGAGATGCTGTCGCACCAAAACTTTGCCGACATGCGCCTCGGCTACAACCCGAAGTTCAAGTTCGACTTCGGACGTTCCGTCTATAAGACCGTTGTCAAATATGTGGCTTCGATGCACCAGCGTCCCTACGTCATCCAACCGCTGCCCGTCACCGACTTCGCCATCACGCTCGATGAGCAGGGCAGCAGCGCACGCCTCACATGGAAAGCACAGGACGACCCACTCGAACCGACGGCTCGACCTACACATTATATAATATATACACGCGAGGGTGAAGGCGGCTTCGACAACGGAACGATGGTCAGCAGCACCAACGCCTCGATTCCCCTGCAGAAGGACCGCATGTACTCCTTCCGCATCTGTGCCGTCAACAAAGGCGGACAGAGCTTCCCCAGCGAGACCCTCACAGCCTGCATCGCCTCGAAAAACGAAGGCACCGTGCTCATCGTCAATGCCTTCGACCGCCTGTCGGGTCCTGCCGAAGTGAACACCACCACCATGCAAGGCTTCGACCTCGACGCCGATCCTGGCGTTCCCTACGGAGCCTTCGCCGGCTATTGCGGACGACAGACGGGCTGGAGCAAGTCGAAAATCGGTATCGAGACCGAAGGCGGACTGGGCTATAGCGGCGACGAACTCTGTGGACAGGTCATCATGGGCAACACCTTCGACTATCCCTACCTGCATGGAGCCGGACTCCTGCTGGACGGCAAACACTCCTTCGCCTCGACCAGCCTCTCTGCCTTCCTGCGCAATACCGACACCGCCCTGCGCGACATCCGTATGCTGGACGTCATCTGCGGCGTGCAGCTCGACTTCAATCCGCAGCTCGGTAAGGCTATCCAGCAGTTTGCCGACCGCGGCGGACGTGTCCTCGTCAGCGGTGCCAACCTCTTCAAGACGAATGGGATGCCGAGCCGCGTGCTTCATGCCGCCCAGGCCGGACGCCTCGACAGCAAGACCATCGACCACGTAGAAGGCAGCGGACTCAAGTTCGACATCTACCGCGAGATGAACAGCGAGAGCTATGCCATCCCCCTGCCCGAGACACTCAGCCCGCTCGACGGTGCCTTTGCCATGCTGAAATATGCCAACGACCAGCCTGCCGCCATCGCCTACGACGGCCAGGGCTACAAAGTCATCACCCTCGGCTTCCCGCTCGAAGGCATCAAGGAAGCACGTGAGCGCAACCGCCTCATGAGTGCCATCGCCAACTTCCTGTGCAAATGAACTCCAAGGAATACCGTCTGACCGACTTCCTGCCCACCACGAAAAAAGAATGTGAATTGCGTGGTTGGGATGAGCTCGACGTCATCCTGTTCAGTGGCGATGCCTACGTCGATCACCCCTCATTTGCCGCAGCCGTCATCGGTCGTCTGCTCGAAAGCGAGGGATTGCGCGTGGCCATCGTGCCGCAACCCGACTGGCACGGCGACTACCGCGACTTCAAGAAGTTGGGACGCCCCCGACTCTTTTTCGGCATCGCGCCTGGAGCCATGGACTCGATGGTCAACAAATACACCGCTGCCCGCCGTCTGCGCAGCGAGGATGCCTATTCGCCCGACGGACGCCACGACCTGCGGCCCGAGATGCCCACCATCGTCTATACACGCATTCTCAAGCAGCTCTACCCCGACGTGCCCGTCGTCATCGGTGGCATCGAAGCCTCCCTTCGCCGCCTTACCCACTACGACTATTGGCGCGATGAACTTCGTCCCTCCATCCTCGTCGATAGCGGGGCCGACCTCCTCATCTATGGCATGGGCGAGAAACCCATCCTCGAGCTTGTTAGACATATCGAAAATGGACAAGGCTGGCATAACATACCCCAGACAGCCATGCTCTTTCCCGCCTCAGAGTTTTCCCCCTCTCAATCTGAAGAGGGATTAGGAGGTGAGCCTCTCATCCTTCACAGCCACGAAGCCTGCCTTGAGGACAAACGCAAGCAAGCCGAGAACTTCCGCCACATCGAAGAAGAATCCAACAAATACCACGCACGCCGCATCCTCCAGCAGGTAGCCGACCATTGGGTGGTCGTCAACCCACCCTACCAGCCCCTCACGCAGGGCGAGCTCGACCGCTCCTTCGACCTCCCCTACACCCGTCTGCCCCACCCCAAGTACCGAGGCAAACGCATCCCCGCCTACGAGATGATCAAGTTCTCGGTCTGTCTCCACCGTGGCTGCTTCGGCGGTTGTGCCTTCTGCACCATCTCCGCCCACCAAGGCAAGTTCATCACCAGCCGATCGAAGGAAAGCATCCTGCGCGAAGTCGAAGCCATCACCCGTATGCCCGACTTCAAAGGCTACCTCAGCGACCTCGGCGGACCCTCGGCCAACATGTACGGCATGAGGGGCAAGGACCTCGACCGCTGCCAACGCTGCGCACGTCCCTCCTGCATCCATCCCAAGGTGTGCCCCAACCTCAACACCGACCACTCTGCCCTGCTCGACATCTACCGCTCCGTTGACCACCTGCCAGGCATCAAAAAGAGCTTCATTGGCAGCGGTGTGCGCTACGACCTCCTGCTGCACGACACCGGCGATGCCGATATCAACCGTGTCAACACCGAATATACCCGCGAACTCATCACACGTCATGTCAGCGGACGACTCAAAGTCGCTCCCGAACATACCTCCGACCGCGTGCTCCAGATGATGCGCAAACCCTCCTTCCAACTCTTCTACGACTTCAAACGCATCTTCGACCACATCAACCGCGAGGAACATCTCAACCAACAGCTCATCCCCTACTTCATCTCCTCCCACCCAGGCTGTACAGCCGAGGACATGGCAGAACTCGCTGTCATCACCCGACGTCTCAACTTCCAACTCGAGCAGGTGCAGGACTTCACCCCCACACCCATGACTGTCGCCACCGAAGCCTGGTACACGGGTCTGCACCCCTACACCCTCCAGCCCGTCTATTCCGCCCATTCGCCCCGTGAAAAGCAAGCCCAGCGCCAGTTCTTCTTCTGGTACAAACCCCAGGAGCGTCAAGCCCTCATCCGCGAACTCCGCCGCATGGGACGCCCCGACCTCATCCAGGCACTGTTTGGAGACCGTACCCATTGACCATAGAAAGGTAGATTTATCACTATTTCTTTCAGTTCTTACCTCAACAATATCTATAGACCGATTGGTGTTGAATGCACCCACAATTCCAAAAAATAAAAAACTTTTTTGGATTATACTCCAGAAAAGTCGTATTTATTTTGGATTTAATAAGCATATTTAGTATATTTGCATCCAAATCACATCAGAGGAAAGCTAAATATGATTCACCGCGAACTGAAATCCAGACTTGAAGAAAAAATGTTCAAGGGCAAAGCCATCATTCTTATGGGGGCAAGACAGGTGGGTAAGACGACTCTTTGCAACGAAATACTCAAGCCAAGAGCCGAGAAAGTATTGAAACTCAATTTTGACGAACCCGACATTCGTCAACAATTGGAGAATCCTACTATGGAAGACCTGAAACGCATCATTGCCGACAACAAGATAATTGTAATGGACGAAGCCCAGCGAGCCACGAACATAGGCTTGACACTAAAGCGCATTCAGGACAATTTCAAAGAAATTCAACTTTTGGTAACTGGATCTTCTTCACTGAATCTGCGTACTAAAATCAATGAGCCTCTGACAGGACGTAAATGGGAATACACGCTCTACCCCATCTCCACGTCCGAACTTATGCACACAGAAGGCCTCTTGCCTACACAGCGTTCACTTGAAAACAGATTGATTTATGGGTCGTATCCTGATGTCCTCAACTATACAACTGAAGCCAAGGAGACACTTATGAACCTGGCAGACAGTTATCTATATAAAGATTTGTTGGAAATCGACCACATCCGAAAGTCTTCCATGATAGAAAAACTGCTGGTTGCCCTCGCCTTGCAAGTGGGCAGTGAAATATCATACAACGAAATCGGACAGACAGTCGGTTCGGACAGCAAAACCGTCGAAAAATATATCGACCTGCTTGAAAAAAGTTATATCATCTTCAGGCTTTCAGCGCTCAGTCGCAATCTTCGCAACGAACTGAAGAAAAGCAAAAAGATTTATTTCTATGACAATGGCATACGCAATGCCATCCTTCAGAACTTCACACCGTTAGCATTGAGAAATGATACTGGAGCCTTGTGGGAGAACTTCTTTATCAGTGAACGCATCAAGCACAACCACTACACAGGCCATTATGCCAATTCCTATTTTTGGAGAACCAAGACGCAACAAGAAATCGACTACATCGAAGAATGCGACGGAACAATGACAGCCTTCGAAATGAAATGGAATCCAAGAAAAGGCGGCATATCATTTCCCAAAGCATTCATGGAAGCATATCCCGTCAAAGAATCTGTCATCATCACTCCAGATAATTATCTGGACTATCTGCAATAAACCCTATGGAATACTTGTCACAAGAATGCTATGATAAACTGGTAGAGGAACTCCACTACCTGGAAAATGTAGAACTGCCAAGGGTGAAAGAAGCGCTCGTCGAGGCACGCGAAAAAGGTGACCTCAGCGAGAACTTCGAGTATCACGCTGCCCGTCGTGAGCAGTCGCGACTGCTGGGACGCATCCGTTTCAAGCAGCGCGTCATCGAATATGCCCGTGTCATCGACACCTCACGCCTCGACACCGACAAGGTCGGACTCCTCAGCCGCGTCGCCCTCACCAACCTCACGGGCAACTCACAGACCACCTACACCCTCGTCAGTCCGCACGAAGCCGACATGGGTGCAGGAAAAATCTCGATCCAGTCGCCCATCGCCCAGGCCCTGTTGGGCAAAAAAGCTGGCGACATCGTCGAAGTCACAGTCCCCGCCGGACAGCTCCGGCTACGTATCGACAGCATCGAGTTATAAATGGAAAGCCCCTATTTAATAATCTTTATGATGAGTGCAGCATTAACTTTTAATACCCCATAACCTCCCCCGTCTTACGTGAGCCTGCTTCGCAGAGAAATGATTCAAATTAATATCTGAAAAATTTCCAGCCAAAGGCTGCTGAATAAAGTAAAAAGTAAAACGTATGAATCAAGAACAGAAAAAGGAAGAGAAGCGAAAGCATCTCATCGAACAATGCCGATACTACAAGGGAGAGCCCGAAAACCCATACGCAGGCACCAGCCATGAGTTGATGTGGGACTATGAACGAACATGGGTCGAGAAATTGTCTGAATCAGCGGAAGAAGCAGACAAGTTCGACAGAAGACTTGCAGCGGAGCACCTTGACCACCTCCCAGAGAAATACGGAATCCCCTCATCTCTGGTCGGTCTGCTCCTCGGCCGCTATATGTACTGGAGCGCCCCCTACAACCCCTCCGCCGGCTTTGAGGACTGGCTACAGGAACAGTACCTGTAAAGCGAAAAAACGTAAAAAAGTCAGCCATCTGTCATAATATCATTAGCCTTGACACATGGTTACTCCAAATGGAAAGTGCACCACAGTACATTAAGCAGCCGTCCACAGTTCGCACCGATGCGGACTGTGGACGGTTCCTTTGCCAACCGTGGACAGTTTTTCACTCTACCTCTCAAGTGTACAACTTAGCGCCTGAGTTTGATTTCGGCATCGCTCACCAGTTTCCACACTTCATTCTGGATGAAATCGGAGAGTTCCGTCACGTTCTGTTTGTTTGCACCGAAGTTGAGGAGGTTGAGGACAGAGCGTGATGACCGCGCGAAATCGTAGCGCGGTTTGCGACAACGGGAGATTTATCTCCCCAAAGGAGTTCGTCACCCTGCTCTGCTCCGTCCCCGTTGCCACCACCTTCACCTTGACACTCTCCGTGAAGGGCGACACGAACCTGCCACGCCGCGCCTCCATCATGAAATGCACATCGTCACACGCAATGTTGCTGAAGTGTGTCTTCGTCTGAAACACATGCTTCACCGCCGTATACACCCTCCAACCTTATCCGCGCATTGTTCGGAGAGAGCAAACACTACTTACCCCAAGGCTCCTTGTGGATACTATATTTCGCTATTTTCTCAGCCAATTGACTAATTATCTTCCAACGCGTCGTCATCCAACTACCACAATGCGGACATTTAGGAGGAAGATAAGTTAAAATCACATCACCTTCAGTGAATGTTTTTTTGCACTTTAAGCAATAACAAGTAGAATTCATAATATAGATGATTACCAATAATTAGCAATCAAGATGCAACCAGATGGTATTCAGTTGTTTATCTTAAAAGATGGATCAAAGACCATCTTCTAACTCATCAATAAGACTATCTTTTTCCCTATCTATTTCTTTCCATTTTTCACGTTCACGCTCATGTTCTTCATGCATCCTTTGCATTTTAACTTCATCGCGCTCCGCTTGCTCAATTGTGCCTTGTTTTCTTCCGTCTTTTTTACCTATTTGATAAACATGGCTCGTACCAGGCAAATCCTCAGTAAAAGTTTCTTTTACTGATTCTTCTAGACATTGCCTGAACGGTTTCCCCGTTTCTTTCTTTTTTTGAAGAGCATCAAATATATGACCTTCTATTAGGCCGCCAGCACCACCTAACAAACCTTTCTTAATCAACAAACGCTTTAATCCCATAACATGCAACTTATTGATTTTCTACTTCATCCAGTAAATCTTCATACTCTTGTTTTTCTTCATTCCACCGTTTGCGGTCATTCTCATGTTGTTGATGCAGGTCGTTCATTTTCTTCTCATCACGAGCAGCTTGTTCTGCTGTTCCTTCTTTTTTTCCTTTATTATGGCCAACAGCTTCACCAACAGCATATGCTCCGCCAGCCACAGCTACTCCTCCGGCACCTGCAACATACTTTGTACCATGCTTACTAAAATGTTGAGTAATAGCGTTCCACAAAATGGAACCACCTTTAGCAAGAGCAATTCCTGCAGACTCCATTAAAGGAAATAAAATTTTATCAATCATAGACTATATATTATAAATGTTGTTTTTTGATTCAATGATTTTATCCCACTCATTGAAGATAAATTCCTCTTTTATTTTTAAAATGTATTTTGTATCTGTAATTAATCTGTAAACCGTAACCAAAAAACCACCTAAATCAAAGTTCTTTATGGCATTTTCATCACCCATGTAGGCGCGACATGCCGTTTGTACCACATCTGATGAGGTTGCTATCATATTGGAATATAAAATAATCTTTCTTGTTCTGACATTGTATAATTCCTTGTCAAAATCCTTTTGGGGATTATAAAAGAACTTATGTATCGCTCCAATAATCATATTAATCATGACAGATTGTGCAGCAGATTTCATTGTTCTTCTGAGAATCTGTGTATCGTATAGATAATCCAAATAGTCATAGCCATCCTTGTATATATCATATGCTTTATCAGAATCCAATAAACTGAGAAACGGAACAGGTAAGCCTAATTTTGTATATTTGTCCGAAGTAAGATGAAGTCCCTGCGAAAACAAAGCCGCATATAATCTATGTTTGTCTTCGCCAATACTTTCGAAAGCATTGGTAAAAACGTTCCAATTCGTAGTCCTTTCTTTCCAACAGAAATTAGACCCCATATCAACCCTATAAGACTCTATATAAGGTATTCTTATGGATTTTTCTCCAAGTTGATATTCCGGACAAATCGTAATGGTGTCGCTGATAATATTTGCGACACCAAATATCCATCCAAGAACAGGATCATGACCTAAAGTCTTTACTCTATGCTGGCCACCATGCATGTTTCGCTCATTAAAATCCTGACCAGAATGTCTTGTTGCGTCGTAAGGAACTTTTATAGTAAATGCTATTTCTTGCCAAGATCGATAACCTTTTTCACTTTTTTTTGATGCCCAATTCTTGTGCTTCTTCTTATATTCTTCTATTTCTTCTTTTTCCATCTCTTTAATGATGTCATCATCATGGTCTAAACGATCTTCATCAAGATATCTTTCCTGAAATTTCGGAAGCATATATATACGCACAAGCTGTAATGCTGTTGCCAACATCAATATAGATACATCTGTTTTGGATAAAGATGTTCTTTTTTCGAATGTCATATCCAATTTTTCTAAAATGGATGGCGCATTATGTAATACACTGATGACACGTTTTTCTTCATTTCGATGTTCGTCAAAGTCTTTCCAAAGAGCCTCAGATTTTGCTCTTATTGCGTCGCGACGTCTTTTAAAATCCTCTTTATCCATCTTTTTGCTGTACAAGTATTCTTTTTAATAAGATTAGTTAATCCTTTTTGGATCATTTTGCATGCGGTAACTTGTAGGAATGTCCGATTCTTAGTAGCTTTGCAGGCAATTCAAAACTCCTAAAAACGACATTTCCATATATAAAATGACCTATACGTCCTAAAAGAATTAGAAAATCTTAATCATCAGGCATACCACACCAACCGCATTATTCACACTCATAACAACCTCCTTCCCTGATACATAATCTGCATGATATCCCATAAACATTTCTCCTATCTGCCGCAAAGTCCACGGAGCAGCGTTTAGTGTTATTAAGTGTTGGAATGAAGGCCGGTAGTGGACTTGCAAAATACCTTCCTAATAATTAGTTCTACTGCAATATATCACAAAAAGGGCACAGCCTTAACTTCGCCATAATTTGCCTTGTTAGGTTTTCTGGGAAATACCTGTGTCAACAAATATAGTAAAGCAGTCCGTGTCCTTGTAGAAGGATACTGACGTGCTTGACTAAATTGTTTGTGACACGTGGTTGAGTTGAATTTCCCAAATTCAACAAGGTCAAACGATTTGGTCTTGCTCGTCTTGCAATATGTCTGCCGATGTCCTTTCGGACGTTCGACATCGCAAATGTAGTGCATTTCGGGGAAACGACCAAACATTTGGCAGAAAATTTCTTTCTGTGACATATCACGGACTGCTTTGACGTGCGGCGATGCTATGGATCAGCTTTCTTCATCATAGTCTTCGCACTTTTCTTTACCACGTTGCAGGTAGGGTTTGACCTTATCGACCAGACCAGCTTCTTTTGCTGCGTTGTAGAACACCAGGATAGCGATGGCTACACTGAGGAAATTCAAAATAGACTTCATAACATTTGTGTTTAAAAGTTAAACATTAGAGATAAAAAAATATTTCTGGTTGTTTCAAGATTTAATTGTCATAGGTTTTCTGGAGTTTCAATCTGCCAGTAGTTTCATGTAGGAGTGTCCCGTTTGCATCCAGTACAAAGTTGTGCTTTTCAAACACGATACGTCCATCGACAATGTCGTATTTGCCTGTTTCCGTCTTGGTAAATTCTTTCGCAAACATACCTTGCTGTATCAGATACCCCCTGTCGTACCTTTTCAGTTTTTTACTGTCGATGTAGGTGTTCTGACGCAACGTCGCTTCGCCTGTAGCCGTGAACTGAAGGGTGAACTTGGTCATCAGGGCATGAAAATCGTAGAAAAGCTGTGATTCCGGCAGATAGTCCGTCAGCGGCATTTCTGCTGTAAACTGACAGCCTTCCAGATGTGCGTGATAGAAGTCTTCGATTTTCTTTTGCTGTTCTTTCAGTTTCCTTTCTTCTATGTCCTGAAGTTTGCTTATTTGTTCTTCCATATATTCCTTAAAGCCCTGACTCTTTTGGACATCAGCGTCAAAGGCAAATGCAACTCTGGTGCCTGCTTCATTATTGAAGACGATTGAATCGGATTGTATGTCAAACGCATAGACATATTCTCTGCGGGGCTTAACGAGTTGGGGTTTTATTGCCTTAGCCTCAAATTCTGCCATCGAACGGATGATTGTGTTTTTGAGTTTTATGCTTTCTTGCCTTTGCCGCTCGGCAGTTTGATCGACGGGGTCTAAGTCGATGGGATAGCTGCCTGTCAGTCTGCGTACAGCTTCTTCCCAATCAAGCTTTGACAGTCCTTTCGGCAATACTCCTGGGTCTATTTGATAAGATTTATAATTCTTGAGTTCAGATGTAATCGGCTTATTGTAATAGTCGGCGTATTCCTGCTTAGGCTTTTCTTCGGCTAATTCATTGCCCCAAGCCACATAGCCATGTCCACTGATGGTTTTGCCATTTGCAAGATGCCTGTCAAAAATGATGTCATCTGAGATATTGCCAATTGCCTGACCAGAATAAAATACTCCATCCTTCACTGTTCCGTTCACATACTGAGTTTCATCGAAATGCATATAGATTCCTTCACGCATAGTGCCCTGTTCCGTCCAGTCGCCTTGCAAATACGAACATGTGCCGAACATGGTTCCATGTCTGAAATTTCCGTCAATGAAATCACCTGTAAGCGTAATTGACGGGGAATTAAAAGCAGTACCATCACTCATCAAGACACCATTTCCCGTCTTAATCTTGAAGTCTGGTTCCCAAGTACCTTCATACTTTTGCTCCGTTTTTTCGGAAGCCCACTTTCCTTCCACAAAGACATCGTCTTCCCAGCGTCCAGTATAGGTTCCGTCTGAGGAATGAAATGTTCCGTTACCCGAACGCTTGCCCATCACCCACTCACCTTCATAAGTGGTTCCATTGGCATACTTCATTACGCCCAGACCATGTGGCTGCTTTTTCTTGCATTTTCCTTCGTAGTAGTCACCGTTCGGATACTTGATTTTCTTGGCTTCCATCGGCATTACCACAAACATAAAGACCAGCAAAACCAAACACGTTGAACTCATTTGTGTCATCTTTTTCCATGCGCAAAGTACATAGTCAACAAGGGATAAGATGATACTTGATTGACTTTTTTCTTGAATTGTTTTCATTGTTTTTTTTGATTTAAGTGTTAGTAAAAAACGAATTTTATGATGCAAAGAAACGTATTCCGAAGCAGAAAGGAAATTTTCGAAAAAAGTTTTTTCTCACGAAACTGCATTTTGTGGGCTACTCCGTAAGAAGTGACGGAAAAGTGAGGAAAAAATGATGGAGAAAAGGGATTATTTACTTATCTTTGCGGCATAATTGACAAATAAGCGGAAGATGAAACAGGAAGATGTGAAACGTCGGCTGGAGGCTATCGGACGGCTGCGACTACTGACGGCGACAAACGAGGAAATGAGTCAGCTGGTGGGCCACCGCGTGGACGAGAAGAACGGACTGGGACGACTGGGTGGACGGAGTTTGTTTCTGAAACGAGCGACGTACGATGCCTTGTGCCGTTGGGCGAACGCCCGGGCCAGCCACGACTTCAACGAGTTTCTGGACTTGTACGAGGAGGCTTCGACGTTCTTTGCAGAGGAGCGGATGGCGTATCTGTTCCGTCACGACTGCGAGGCTCTGTGCTCAGCGTTGCTCGATGCCATCTTCCTGAACAAGGAGCAACGACCTCCACTTACGGACCAGTTGCGCATTATATATAATAAGGTGTATGGCACAAGCCGCACGCGCTATGCCGCCGACCCCATGCTGGTGGTGCTAATGGCTTTGGGACTGCTTCCTGTCAGTTTCAGCCATGGTCGCGGCCGGAGCGAAGACATAAAAGAGGACTTCCGGCGGCTCTTTCAGTTTCTGCAACACCACGTGAGCCGTAACACGATGTTCGAGCGGCTGCCGGTGTTAGAGGGTTGCAAGGATCGGGTGATGCACGAAGGCCATCTGTGTGCACGCTTCTGGTTGTTCGACGACATGGCTGACATACTGGAGAACTACTACCAGCTGATGAATGCCGACCAGTTGCAGACGCTGAACAGTTCCCTGCGCGAACATAGCCTACGGCTCGACGTCGGGGGATGGATGTGGCAGGAGAACGAGACCAGCGTGTGGTGGCACTGGGAGGAGGTGAACAACGGCTATTTCCTGCATCGCACGGTGGTGGATAACGAGCGGCAGCGTCTGCTTCACGAGAAGTTTGAAGCATTCATCATCGACGTACAAGGCAGGGTGATGATTCACATCATTCATCCGACCGCCATGCTGGCACAGGTGGAGGGACGCCCTACGGGACGCGATCAGTCGGAACGGTTCGAACTGACGTGGGACAACGACCAGACGCCCAATACCCTGACGTTCGGCATCATGCAGGGTTTCCACTGGTTTCGGGTCGATGCCCTGCACCGCACCACGATGAGCACTGAGGCGTTTGAGAAGAAGTATGCCGGATTCACGTTGGAGGAACTGCATCCTGAGACACTCTACGACTACTACATCGGCATTGACGCCATCACGCCCGAGGCCATCTTCTTCCAAGCCGAAGACGATGACGGATCGTATTTCCGCGTACCGCTCACGCTGAACGAGGCGCTGCGGCAGGTATGTATCGACGACCCTGCAGGACTGATGACCTTCCACAGTTCCAACCGTCGCTTCATCACCTTCACCGACCTGAACCTCTTCCTTGAGGTGACGGACGATGCCTGCTGCAAACGTAACGGCATCACACGGGTCGGGGAGATAATTAAAAATTAATAATTAAAAATTAATAATTAAAAATTAAAAATTGCCTCCGGTGTCAATATGCGGATGAAAGATAATAAAACTCTATGACAGCAAAACAACATAATGCAGAGATGAACCTGGCGTGGCAGTTCATCGAGGGAACGGACGTGAGCGTGTTCCTGACCGGCAAGGCAGGAACAGGAAAGACGACGTTTCTAAAGAAAATCCGCGAACTGGCACCGAAGCGTATGGTGGTGGTTGCTCCGACAGGTGTGGCAGCCATCAACGCACAGGGGGTGACCATCCACTCGTTTTTCCAACTTCCGTTGGGTGTGCATATCCCAGGCACAGAGTACAAGGAACAGGGCAATCATTTCCGCATGAGCAACGAGAAGAAGAACATCATGCGGACGATGGACCTGCTGGTGATTGACGAGATATCCATGGTGCGTGCCGACCTGCTCGACGCCATCGACTCGGTCATGCGCAAGTATCGCGACCGCTACAAGCCGTTCGGAGGGGTGCAACTGCTGATGATCGGCGACCTGCAGCAACTGGCTCCCGTGGCGGTCGATAAGGAGTGGGAGGTGCTGAAAGATTATTACGAGACCCCCTACTTTTTCAGCAGCCGTGCCTTGCAGCAGATTCAGTATGTCACCATCGAACTGCAGCACATCTACCGCCAGAGCGACCAGCACTTCATTGAGTTGTTGGGCAAGATTCGCGAGGGACGGATGGATGCCGAAGTCGTGGCAGAACTGAACCAGCGTTGCCTCCCCACAATCGGGCACGATGGCGAGACAGAGGCCATCCGACTCACCACCCACAACTACATGGCCAACCGCTACAACGAGCAGCGACTCGCAGCCCTGCCGACAGAGGAACGGCATTTCGCGGCACGGGTAGAGGGCGATTTTCCCGAAACCTCCTACCCTGCCGAGGCTGACCTCGTCGTGAAGGAAGGAGCACAAGTGATGTTCATCAAGAACGACCCCAGCACCGCAAAGTTGTTCTATAATGGAAAGATTGGAAAAGTCGTGGGCTTCGACGACGAAAAGATTTTGATACAATGTCCAGACGATGCCCGCCCCATCAGCGTGGAGGTCTCCGCATGGGAAAACACCCGCATGAAGATCAACGCAGAGACCAACGAGATCGAGGAGGAAGTCATTGGCACTTTCCGCCAATATCCGCTCCGTCTGGCATGGGCCATCACGATTCACAAGAGTCAAGGCCTGACGTTCGACAACGCCGTTCTCGACATCAACGATGCCTTTGCCCACGGACAGGTCTATGTAGCCCTGAGCCGTTGCCGCAGCCTCGAAGGACTCACGCTGACACGCCCCGTCGATATTAAATCTTTGCTGACAGACACTTCTGTTAACACATTTATCAACAACGAATTAAAGAATTCACAAAACGCCAGCAGCCAGCTCGATAGTTTGCGCTTTGCTTACTACAAGAAACTGCTCGACGAACTGTTCTCGTTCGATGCCCTCAGCCGCTCCGTACGCTATGTCCTGCGTGTGCTCGAAGAACACCTGTCGCGCCAGCAGCCCCAGCTCTGCACGGCATGGAAAGAGGCGGCTGATGATGTCGAGACGAAGTTCGTCGAGGTGGCAAGGAAGTTTCAAGTGCAGTATCACAATATCCTGGCTGTGTCGCAGAACTACCAAAACGACCCGCAGCTGGCCGACCGCATTCAGAAGGCTTGCTCCTACTTCGTCACTCAGCTGCGCACGCTTGGAACTCTGATTGCCAGCACGAAGCCCGAGATAGGGAATAAGGCTGTAGCCAAGCAGTTCAAAAATGCCATGGAGACTGCCACGACGGTCCAGCGCGAGAAGTTGGGCACGATGGAGCGCATCGTGGCACACGGATTCACCGTACGCACTTACTTGAAGGACAAGGCCAACGCTCTGCTCAGCGATGCAGAACAGGGTGCGAAGACAAAGAAGAAAAAAGAAAAGGAAGCGAAGCCGAAGACTTGGGAACAGAGTTTTGCCCTGCTCCGCGAAGGCAAGAGCGTGAAAGAGATTGCCCAGGAGCGCAACCTCACCACCAACACCATCTACAGCCACCTGATGCGCTATGTCGATAGCGGCGAGGTAAACCTGGCCGACATCCTGCCTGCAAAACACGTGGAGTCGGTGCGCCGCCTGCTCCGTCAGGTTGGGCCTCCGCAGGACCTCTACCCCTTCTACAAACTTCTTCCCTCCTCCATCACCTACTCCGAAATGCAGCTCATCCTACGAATGCTGGAGGAGAAACAGTGAATAAGGACAAAGCAAAGGACAATGAAAAGCCCTCTCAGCAGTCATAGCTGAGAGGGCCTTTTGGTTCGTTTCGTTGTACTTTATCCTTTTGTCCCCTGTACTTCGATCAGCGTTTTTTGCTGTCGAGCTCGCGGTTGAGAGCCGTCATATTGCCCAGGATAAAAACGCGGGCAAGGTCGGTCTTGCAGTTGGAGAACACCTGAATGGACTTCTTGAAACGGCCTGGCTGCTTGTCTGAGCCGTCGTAGGTGACGGTGATTTCGCCACGTGCACCTGGGGCGATGGGGTCCTTCGGATATTCAGCCACAGTGCATCCACAAGAAGTATAGACATAGTTGATGATGAGCGGGGCTTGACCTACGTTGGAGAACGTGAAGGTGCAAGTGCGACGCGCATCGTTCTGAGGAAAAGTTCCGAGGTCGATGGTTGTCTTTTCAAACTTGATGACAGGATACTTCTTCTTGGCCTGAACACTGACTGCAAAACAGAAGCCAAGCATGAACAGAATCAGCGAAAAGCGTTTCATAAACAACTGATTTAAGTTTTATGGGGCAAAGTTATACAAAAAAGTGAAAAGCGAAAAGTGAAAAGTGGAAAAAATGTCGTAACTTTGCAAGGTTTTATTAAAAATAGCGATTTATGAAAGATAAGAATACAATTATTGGCTGGCTGCTCATCGGACTGGTGTTCGTTGGGTTTATGGTGTATCAGAACTACACAGCAAAGGACCGCATCGAGCGTCAGCGACTACAGCAGCAGACAGCTGCAGTCGCCCAGCAGAAGTCGGACAGCATCGCCGCTGTGAAGGCGATGGAGGAGGCTAAGAAGATGGAGGTGGAGAAGAACGACTCGACCAACGCTCTGTTTGCCGCCCGTCAGGGACAGCCTGGCGAAACCATCCTGCAGAACAGCCTGCTCAAGGTGACGATTCAGAACCAAGGAGCACAGGTGAAGCGTGTGGAACTGCTCGACGAGACCTACCGCAACCAGCAGGGCGGAAACGTGGTGCTGATGGATGGCAACGACTCGAAGATGCGCTTGCTGTTCGAGGGCAAGGAAGACAACGTGCTGACCGACGACTATTGCTTCACGCCCAAGGAAGTGACCGACTCGAGTGTCGTGATGTCATTGCCCGTGGCTGATGGAAGCATCGACATCAGCTATCAGTTGCTGCCAGAGTCGTACATCCTCAACATGGACGTGCAGGCACTGGGCTTGCAAGGTTTCTTCCCAGCCAAAGCCAATTCGTTTGGCATTGTGTGGACGGAAAAGATGCGCCAGCAGGAGAAAGGCTATTCGTTCGAAAACCGCTACTCCACCATCACCTATCGCGATACGAACGATGACACAGACGAACTCTCGTCGTCGGGCAGCGACGAGGAACAGCTCGGCGAGAAGTTTGAAAACCCGCTGCGCTGGGTCGCTTTCAAGACTCAGTTTTTCAGCCAGATTCTCATTGCCGAGGATCACTTCACCGTCGATCGCATGGCTTCGAAGCAAGTGCCGGAAGTGAAGAAGGATGGCGAGACAAAATATCTGAAGACCTACGAGGCTGAACTGAACACGAAGTTCGACCCCACGGGCAAGCAAGCCACGAACCTCAAGCTGTACCTCGGTCCCAACAAGTTCTCGACCCTGAAAGAGAACGAGGCAATCATCGACGACAGCAGCGATCTCGACCTTCAGAGCATTGTCTATCTGGGCTGGCCGGTGATTCGCTGGATCAACCGTTTCATCTTCCTCTACCTCTTCGACTGGATGACAGGCTGGGGACTGAACATGGGAATCGTGCTGCTCATCATCACGCTCATCGTGAAGTTCGCCGTCTTTCCCCTGATGCGCAAATCGTATCTGGCCTCGGCCAACATGCGCGTACTGCGTCCGAAGATCGACGAAATCAACGCCAAATATCCGAAGCCCGAGGACGCCATGCAGAAGCAGCAGGAAGTGATGCAACTGTATTCGCAGTACGGAGTGTCGCCGATGGGCGGCTGTCTGCCGATGCTCATACAGA
The DNA here is from genome assembly GCA_900319385.1 of uncultured Prevotellaceae bacterium. Classification (GTDB taxonomy): domain Bacteria; phylum Bacteroidota; class Bacteroidia; order Bacteroidales; family Bacteroidaceae; genus UBA3839. The sequence continues at coordinate 22,459 of ONOG01000022.1, forward strand.
TGCCTATCTGGATTGCGCTCTTCAACTTCATCCCTAACGCCATCGAGCTGCGCGGACAGTCGTTCCTCTGGGCCAAAGACCTCTCGACCTACGACGACGTCATCAACTGGGGCTTCAACATCTGGGGCATCGGCGACCACCTGAGCCTGTTCTGCGTGCTGTGGTGCCTCTCGACAGTGGCGAACACCTGGATTTCGATGCGCCAGCAGCAGGCCATGGCCGTGTCGCCTGAGCAGGAACAGAGCATGAAGATGATGCGCTGGATGTCGTACATCATGCCGCTCGTGTTCTTCTTCTCGTTCAACAGCTACAGCTCCGGCCTCAACTACTACTACTTCGTCTCGGGTCTCCTCTCCATCCTGATGATGTGGTACCTGCGCAAGACGACCGACGACAGCAAGTTGCTGGCTAAGTTGGAAACCCGCTACAAGGAGCGCAAGGCCAACCCCAAGAAAGGTTCGAGCATGATGGAGCGTATGCAGGCCATGGCTGCCCAGCAGCAGGAAATCCTGCGCAAGCAACAGGAAGCTCAACGTAAGAAATAAAAGCCTCCCCCAACCCCCTCCGAAAGAGGGGGCTTTTACTTTTCAATTCCCATTTTTCAATTCCCATTTTTTATGATCGGTTTCGACAACGACAAGTACCTCCGCATACAGTCGGAGCACATCCGCGAGCGCATTGCACAGTTCGACGGAAAACTCTACCTCGAACTGGGCGGCAAGCTCTTCGACGACCACCACGCCTCGCGTGTGTTGCCTGGATTCCTTCCTGACTCTAAGTTGCGTATGTTCTCGCAGTTGCGCGACAGTCTGGAAATCGTCATCGTCATCAGTGCCGAGGACATCGAGCGCAACAAGGTGCGTGCCGACCTTGGCATCACCTACGACGAGGATGTGCTGCGCCTGCGCGACGAATTCATGCAGCGCGACTTCATGGTGGGCAGCGTCGTCATCACGCATTACAACCGCCAGCCTGCCGCCGACCAGTTCCGCCGCAGGCTGAAGCGCATGGGCATCAAGTCGTACGTCCACTACCTCATCGACGGCTATCCCCACAACGTCCAGTTGATTGCGTCGGACAAGGGTTTCGGCCGCAACGACTACGTCGAAACCACACGTCCGCTCGTCATCGTCACTGCTCCTGGCCCAGGCAGCGGAAAGATGGCCACCTGCCTCTCGCAGCTCTACAACGAGAACAAGCGCGGTGTGCGTGCCGGCTATGCCAAGTTCGAGACCTTCCCCGTGTGGAACCTCCCGCTCAAGCATCCCGTCAACATCGCCTACGAAGCCGCGACGGCCGACCTCGACGACGTGAACATGATCGACCCCTTCCACCTCGAAGCATACGGAAAGACGGCCATCAACTACAACCGCGACATCGAGATCTTCCCCGTGCTCAATGCCCTGTTCGAAAGCATTTACGGCGAAAACCCCTACAAGTCGCCCACTGACATGGGCGTGAACATGGTGGGTTTCTGCATCTCGGACGACGAGGTGTGCTGTCAGGCCAGCCGCGACGAAATTATCCGTCGCTACTACGCAGCCACCAACAAACTCGCCGACGGGGCTGACAACGAAGCCGAAGTGCAGAAAATCCAGCTGCTCATGGGACAGGCAAAGATTTCGACCGACGACCGCCGCACCACCGTCGCTGCCAATCAGCGTAAGGACAAGGACGGACAGCCTGCCGCAGCCATCGAACTGGCCGACGGCACCCTCATCACCAGCGGCACGAGTCCGTTGCTTGGTTGCAGTGCGGCCCTCATCCTCAACACCATCAAGCATCTGGCAGGCATCGACCACCGTCTGCAACTCATTCCGCAGTCGATGATCGAACCGATACAGAAGACAAAAGTGGAATACCTGGGCGGGCACAATCCGCGTCTGCACACCGACGAAGTGCTGGTAGCGCTGAGCGTGTTGTCGCAGTACGACGAGCGTTGCCGACGCGCCCTCGAAAGTCTGCCGCAGATGCGTGGCTGTCAGGTGCACACCACCATCATGCTCGGCGAGGTCGATCGCAAAATCTTCAAGCGACTGGGCTGCGGCCTGACCTGCGACCCTGTGAAGCGATGAAAAAAGCCTCCCCCCAGCCCCCTCCGAAGGAGGGGGTGAACTGAGCACATTGAGCATCGCCCTGCAACGTGAAATCGCTTGAAGCGAAAGCATGTTGCAGGGCGATGTATTTTGTACTACCCTTCTCCCCCTCCTTCGGAGGGGGCTGGGGGGAGGCTTTTATTTCATTACCTTCTTCCCACCCACGATGTAGAGGCCCTTGGTGGGAGCAGCGACGGGGCGGCCGGTGAGGTCATAAACCGTTGGACGTTGATCGTTGAACGTCGAACGCTCCACCTTGTCGATACCAGTTTCGGTCGACCCACCGAGGTAGCGGAGGGTGAAGTTGTGGACGACGGTCCAGTCCTGACTGACCGCTGCATCCTTGCGCAGACCGACGACGAGGGGCTGACCCTGCTCGGCATCATACGTGCCCTGAACAAAGTTATAGACACTGCCCGGACGATAGCGGTTCAGTGCGGTGAAGGCCGCATAGGCTGCCTGGAGGTCGTTGGGCACATTCTTATTGCTGGCATAGCCGTACCAGTCACCGGCAGCGGTGCGTGAATTGGCACCACGCGAAATGAGGTTGAGCTCGCCCGTTTCCTCACCGATGAACAGCACGGCATTGGCATCGGTGGCTGTCTCAATGTCCTCCTTCGGACCGCAGCGGTAGAAGCCCTGTGCACCCAGATAGTATTTGCCGCTGGGCATACCGTAGAGCACCTGGGAAAGGACGAAGGGATGGTTGAACACCTCGAACGACGTTTCGTAGAAGTCGCCCTGATACTTGTCGTCGCCCGTCGTGAGTGTCCAGTGGTCGAGTCCGGCAGCAAAGTCGGAGTTGGACAATACGTGGGTGATGGTGACTGGCGCATCCTCCGTAGCCTTCACGGTTGCATCGGCCATCAGGTAGCGGTTGGTGACGGTCTCCAGGGCGATGAGCTGTGCGGGGATTTCGTCGTGCGTATAGCTGCCCTCCATGCAGTTTTCCAGGATGGTGCTGTAGGCGTCATCGTAGTCGGCGCGGGCTCCGGCCTGCTGCTGCACATAGGCATCAGCCAGCTGCACTGAGGCGTCGAGTGCCTCGACAAGGGGTTCGTAGATGGCAATCGAGGCACGTGCATCCTCCATCTTAGCCTTCATCGTCGTGAGTGCAGCCTGAATGCTCTCGGTCGAGGCATTATCGGCAATGGTTGTTTCGGCATCGGAAATGCTCTGCTGCAAGTCGTTGCGCACGACGTTATACATGGGTTTGGTGAGCAATTCGCCTGCCAGAGCAATCTGGTCGTGATACATCAAACCACGAATGGCATCGGCACTGAGGACGTGGTTATACAGACAGATGTCGCCGATGGTGCCACGGAACAGGGGGTCGGCGGCAAACATGGAGCGACCGATGTAGCTGAGCAGCGGACGCACATCGGACGGACGGAAGGTAACCTCTGCGGACGAGGCATTGAGCTCGCCGTTCAGGTAGATGCGGGCTCCGTCGTCGCCCAGCGTGACAGCCACGTGGGTCCAGGCGCTGGCCGAGAGTCGTTTCGTGGCGTTCACACCCTGCTTCACCCCGTCCTTACAGATTTCGAAACGCAAGACGCTGCCGTTCGTGGGCGTGAGCATGACGTAGTTCTCGGTGTTGCGACCAAAGTCGAAGATGCGCTGCCAAGCCGTCGTCGTGGTGGGACGCACCCATGCCGAGAAGGTCATGGCGTTGCAGTTGCTCACGTTGTAGGGCAGGGCCAGATAGCCCGTGCTGCCGTTGAACACAGCGCCACTGTGGCTGCCCTGCGTGGCGAAGGTCACGTCGGTGCTGACGGCGTCGAGGCGGTTCTCGCTGTTGTCGTCGAGCGAAGTGCCCAGCAGCCATTGTCCGAGGAGCACGGGGTCGGTCGTCGTCGCGGCACTCACCTCGGCAGTCGCTTCGCTAAGGTTCCACGCGTTGTCGATGGCACGGATGCGGTAGCGCTGTGTGGTGCCCTTCGGACAGCTGTTGTCGATAAACTGGTTGTCGGTCACCTGGCGGGCAATGCATTCCCACAGCCCTGCCACCGTATTGTAGCGATAAATCATGTAGCCCAGCAGGTCGCGCTCGTCGTTGGCAGTCCATTCGAGCCGGATGCTGCCGCTGAGGCCCGTGGCTGTGAGGCCGACAGGCACGGCAGGTGCGTCGGTCTCGACCTTGGCGCTGGCCGGAACGAGGCGCCACAGCTGACGGTCGGTGCCGGTGCGGGCCCACTGCACCACGGCGGTGGTGTTGGCGTCGCTGTTGGCGGCACTGCCTTCGAGCGACAGACCGCTGTCGTGGTTGGTGATGACGTAGTAGCCATCGCCCATGTAGCGCAGGTGCCAACGTTCACACTCGTTGCCGCCACCGGCATACACACAGATGCCGGCACCGTTGTTGGCAGCCCACTTCACGGCGTCGAGATAGAAGGGCTTCGAACTGGACTTCGCGTTGTGGATGGTGACGTAGGCAAAGTCGGGGGCATCGCGCGGTGCGAGCGGGGTGATGACCCATGTCTGATTGGCCGACGAAGATTCCTTCTGCTGACTCACGCCCGCACTGTTGCTCAGTGCCGAGGCTGTGAGCAACTTGCCCGTAGCCTTGTTCACAATCTTGAACGTACCACCGTGGATGGGACCCGCCGGAATATCCTCGCCGTAGGTCAGTTCGACCACGGTTTCAGCATTGGTCTGGCCCGTCTGATAGCCCGTGCCGCCAGGGGTGCCGGCGGTGAAGTCGTAAGTAGGCCCTTCACCGTCGTAATAGACCAGGCGGTCCTGCGAGACGAAGGTGTAGCTGGCATCAGCAGCCTGACGTTCGCTGCTGCCCATGAACACCTCGGCCAACTGTTGCGACTTGCGGCGGAAGACGGCAGCCGACGTAAAGGCCGTCCGATTCTCCATCCATCCCACACGCACACCGTCGTTCGAGGCGCGGCCCAGTTCGGCACGGGTGTAGCCACCGTAGTCGCTCCACCAGATACCTTCGGACATTCCATACTCCATGCCGACCAGTGCGTCGTTGATGTTGTGCATCTCGTCGCCCGTCGATTTCTTGCCCGAAGCACGTACGGCAGCGTAGAAGTCGGCAAAGTTGGTCGAGCTGCCGGACAGCTGGTGGGTGTTGCCCACCTGCCAGGCACTGCCCTGCTCTCTCCACCACGCCAGTCCGTAGTCGGGACTCAGCGTCGAGGGGCCGCACACATCGATGCTCGCCAGCACTGCGTTCTGACGCATCTGGCGGGCCACCGCAGCCTGCTCAGCCGCATCGGGCGCGTGGTTTGCACTGTAGTCGGGTTCGTTGAAGGGCGAGATGCACGTCACGACGTAGCCTTTCGATTGCAGATACTTCACTGCCAAGGCGATGTCGTTGATATAGGCAGCCCGCCACGACGTGCTCCAGTTCCGTCCCGTCGTGTTGCCCGCCAAGAGGTAGAGAGACTTCACGCCCGACTTCTTCAGCCATCCCAGCTGCTTGTCGAAGCGGGCGGACTGGTCGGAACTGAGCGAGGAATAGACCTGGTCAACACGCGGGTCGAGCGTTACACGTCCGAGCGAGACGCACTCCTGCATGTGGTTCGTGGCACGCAGGGGCCACCAGTCCCAGTCCCAGGCGGTGTCGATGCCCCAGCTCACACGCTGTTCCACACCGGTGTCGCCCAAGTCATAGCCGACGGGAGCTGCCCACGACGGGGCTTTCATACTGCTGCTGGCCGTGGTCTGTGCCACAGCCGTCGATGCCGCGAACGGCAATCCCATGCCCAGCAGCGCCACGGTCAGCGTCCTGCGCACAGGAAAGAGAGCCAAACTGAATTTCATATTTGTGTTAGTTAGAGATAATCATCCGAAGAATGCACTGCAAAGTTAGGCATATTTTTCCGAAAATAGTGCGCCTGCCCCCCGTTTTTCTTCAACTCAAGGGCGGAAAGAATCGGAAAGAGTGCGGAAAAGACTCAAAATAACAGTGATATTTCTACAAATACCAGTGATATTCTCAGAAATTCCATTGATATTGCTACAAATATCATTGATATTTTGAACGTTATCGGCGCAAGGGCTGTCTTTCATGTGCGGATGCAGCGGGTCGGGTGTGCGGCGAAAATGGGGTAACAGATACAGATACAGATACAAAAAATCCCCTGCCGGATTGGCGCCGGCAGGGGATTGCTGTGGTTGGTGTCCGCACTCTTCTCAGGAATGAGGCGGAGAGGGACGGGGATTACTTCACGAAGATCTTTTTGCCGTTCTGGATGTAGAGACCGCGAACAGGAGCATTGACGCGCTGACCTGCGAGGGTATAGACGGCGCCAGTCTTCTGCTGCTGAGCCTCGACGGCTGTGATAGCGTCTTCAAGTCCGTAGAACATACGAACATTGAGGAAGTAACGCTTGCTGCCCTTAATCAGTGCGATAGTGGTCGTGCGCTCCTGGCCGTCCAGATTTTCGGGATCGAAGTCGTTGACGTTGGCATTGATGGCCATCGTAGTGGCATCGGCACCCTGCTCGAGGGTCACTTCGAAGCTATAGACGGTGCCATCAGTATGAACACCCTTTCCGTCGGCCGAGAAGAAATAGTCGAACGAGGTGAAGTCGGTGTCGAACGAAGCATACATATCGTCGTCGATGGGCAGCTGCACTTCTACGTCACCACCCCAGAAGGAGTCGGGCGCGATGCCGAGGGCTTCGAACATGTCGGCTGCCTCAACTTCGTTCATGCCCCAACCATCGTCCACGTTAGGATCGACATAGACGGTCACGTCCTTCGAGCCGACGTCGGTGTAGTTGACGATTTCGCTGACGATGGTCACCTGTACGTTGAAGGTGACGTAGGCACCTGTCACCTCGTTGACGAGGTAGATGCTGTGGTTGTACTTGTTTCCCACTGCCCAGTCGGTCATCTGCGGGTTCTTGTGAACCACGAGGTAGTCGCGCTCGAAGCGCAGGCCGATGTGAGCCTCGTTCCAACCGACGACATTGCCATCGACGGTGTACCAGAAACCAGGATACGGCGTGCAGGTGTAGCCAGTGGACCAGATGTCGCCAGGCTGCTTGGCATAGACGACGAAGTCGTTTGTGCCGAGGGCCTCTTCAATCTCAGCCATGGGGAGTCCTTCGATAAATTTCTCCGTGGCATCCCAAGCGCCGTCGATCAGGCTGCGGACAGCGTAGTTGTAGCTTGCCACTTCGTGATATTCCGTTGTCTCCACCTTGGTGAGGTCTTGAACATGCAGCATCACATTGACTTGGTAATACTTCTCCTTGTTGCAGAGCCAAACGGTAGCCAGCATTTCGTCGCCAGCAGCAAAGACATTGGGATACTGACCAACGCTCAGGGCCATGACGTCGGCGGCGTAGTCGATGTAGAAGGCCTGCTTGCCCTCTTCGGTCACTGTCTTGTAGCCGGCAGCATCCACCCAGAAGCCATTGTTCTCGGTGTTGGTAGCGTCGTCAAGTGTGTTGTCGGGCTGGTAGAGCTTGTAGCGGATGGCTGCTTCGTTGCAGCCCAGCAGCTCAAGAACTTCAGCGTAGTTGGGAATAAACTTCTTCAGACCGGCGGTCGAAGTGCGCGGTTCCTGAACCCAAGTCATCGTGGTTTCGCCCACCTTCACCATTTCGTCGATGGGAATTTCGGCTTCCTTCTCGACATTGAAGTGGAACTCGACGTGCAGTGCTTTGCTGCCCAGCACGAAGTACATGTCGCTTTGGAAATGTTCACCGCCCTTAAATTTGTTGTTGGGGTTCTGACCACTGGCTCCGCTGAAGGCATAAGTCTCGGTGTTGAACTGGATGTTCTCGGTGAAGAAGTCCTCGGAGCCTGTCCAGCTGTTGGGCACGCAGTACTCAGTCTTCAACCCTGTCTCGCCGTCAACTACGGCAGCCATCCAGAAGCCATGTGCATTCGCTGCATGGTTGTTCGAAAGCGTGGTACTTAGTTCATCTGAGGCGTTGTCCCATTCGCGTGCCCAATAAACTTGTGCCATGTTGGCATTGATGAGGCTGAGGTCGAACTCGGGATATTCCTCAAGGAAAGCGTTAATCAGTTCTGTACCATCGACTTCCCATGTTGGGTTCGTACCCCAATCGAGCATAACGGGCTGGGTGACTTCGACCTTCACATCCTTGACGATGCTCAGGTCGTTGAGGTTGGTAACGGGGTCAACGGGCAGACCTTCGGGTAATTTGACAACAAGTGTCGTGATGAAGGTGACAGATGCTCCTCCATGCTCGATACGTGTCGTAGCCACATACGTACCTTCGGGCAGACCGCCACCGGCGAGGTAGGCATTCTGTCCGATACCGATGTAGAGTTCGTTGTTATCAACATTCCAATCGACTTCTGTCCAGTAGTAGGCTGGAGATGTCCAACCAACTTCCTCACCGTTGACATCGAGCCAGAAGCAGCCACGTGTGACATAAACCCAGTCTTCAATGGTATTGTCCCAGTGCCAATAGTTGGCGGCATCACCTGTATTGGTGGTTGTCTCGTTGCCAGCCTTCGAGATGTTCGTAATCGTGAAATCATTGTTCTCTCCCTTCACATAGCCTAACAGAGCCTGATCGAGTTCTGCTGCATCGGCAAAGCCTAAAGCCTGTGCCACGACGGTCATGTCGTAGGGAATGAGGTCGGCATACCAGTCGGACCGCGGCAAAACCTCGGCCGAGTTGGACAGTGTCAACTGTGCTTTCGCTGTGAAAACACTGGCGACGAGCAGGGTCGCCAAAAGTAAAGTCTTTCTCATAAGGAATTAGTTTTAAGGGTTAATAAAAAGAGTTAATAGTTGTATTTGCTCGCAAATATACTCTTTCCCAATGAGTTCGCAAAACGAAAATGAAAGTTTTTTTGCACATCATTCGTTTTTTTCCTTAAATGAAAAACTTTTGTAATAGCCAAAAAGCAACTATTATTTTTCTTAAATCACGAATAATACTTAACCTTGCGACCTAAATCCGTGAAACTTATGTCGCTGCAAAGGCAATACTCTGAGGCACTGGGTCTGCAATGCCGAAAGAATAATCCCCATGCAACGGCGTGTGTTGCATGGGGATTTTACATAAGTCGGACGGGGATTTATCCTCCGAAGTTGTCGAAGCGGATCATGTCGTCCTCGACACCGAGCGAGTGAAGAAGGTCGAGCACGGTCTTGGCCATCATTGGAGGTCCGCAGAGGTAGTACTCACAGTCTTCGGGCGCTTCGTGAGCCTTGAGGTAGGTGTCGCCCATGACGGGTGCAACAAATCCCGGGGTGTACTTGACGCCTGCTGCATCGGCCTTCGGGTCGGGACGGTCGAGCGCAAGGTGGAAGTGGAAGTTGGGATAGTCCTTCTCCAGCTGCAGGAAGTCGTCGAGGAAAGGAATCTCCTCCAGCGCACGGGCACCGTAGAAGTAGTGCATGGGGCGCTTGCGGTCTTCGTCGCTGACGCCGTGGCCCTTGAGCATGTGCATGATCTGTGCACGCAGCGGAGCCATACCGGCACCACCGCCGACCCAGATCATCTCGCGACCTGTGCCATACTGGGGACAGAATTCGCCGTAAGGGCCGCTCATGATCACCTTGTCGCCGGGCTTGAGGCTGAAGATATAGCTGGAAGCAATACCCGGGTTGACGTCGATGAAGCCCGGACCCTGATCCTTCGGCTTGAAGGGAGGCGTGGCGATACGCACGTTGAGGGTGATGATGTCGCCTTCGTCGGGATAGTTGGCCATGGAGTAGGCACGAACAGTGTCCTCGGGGTTCTTACACTTGAGCGAGAAGAGTCCGAACTTCTCCCACGCGGGCAGGTAGGTGTCGCCGATGAGGGACTTGTCGAAGTCCTTGTCGTAGTCGATGCAGTCGAACTTGGGGATGCGAATCTGTGCATACGAGCCAGGCTCGAAGTCCATGTGCTCGCCAGCAGGCAGGGCCACCTTGTACTCCTTGATGAAGGTAGCGACGTTGCGGTTGCCAATGACGGTGCATTCCCATTCCTTGACACCCATCACGCTGTCGGGCACCTTGATGCTCAGGTCGCCCTTGACCTTGCACTGACAGCCGAGGCGGTAGTGCTCCTTGATTTGTTTGCGGGTGAAGTGTCCCTTCTCCGAGTCGAGGATTTCGCCACCACCTTCGACGACCTGACACTTGCACTGTCCGCAAGAACCCTTACCGCCGCAGGCCGAGCTGAGGTAGATGCCGTTGTTGGCCAGTGTAGCCAGCAGGCTGCTGCCTTGTTCGACCGACAGCGTGTCCTTGCCGTTGATGGTCAGCGTGACGTTGCCACTGGGCGACAGATATTTTTTCGCAACGAGCAGAATCAGCACCACCACGAGGATGACGACAAGGAAGACGATGATGCTCGCTAATATAAAGCTGAAATTGATGTCCATAGTCCTTTACATTTTAAGTCCAGAGAAACACATGAATGCCATGGCCATGAGACCGACGGTGATGAACGTGATGCCAAGTCCGCGCAGGGGACGGGGAACGTCGCTGTAGGCCATCTTCTCACGAATGGCTGCAAGACAAACGATAGCCAGCGTCCAACCAATACCGCTACCGAGGGCATAGGCAATCGAATCCCCTACTCCACCGATGTACTGGGTCGATTCCGGCTCAAGGTTGATGCGCTGCTGCATGAACAGCGAAGCACCCATGATGGCACAGTTGACGGCAATCAGCGGAAGGAAGATGCCCAGTGCGGCATAGAGCGAGGGAGAGAAACGTTCGACGATCATCTCGACCAGCTGCACCATACCGGCAATGACGGCAATGAAGAGGATGAAGCTGAGGAAGGTGAGATCGACGCCTGGGAGCAGTGCGTTTTCGGCCAGGACCTTGGTCTGCAGCAGGTAGTCAACGGGCACCGTGATGAGGAGCACAAACGTAACTGCCACGCCGAGTCCGAGCGAGGTCTTCACCGTCTTGGATACAGCCAGATAAGAGCACATACCCAAGAAGAAGGCGAAAATCATATTGTCCACGAAGATGGAGCGGACGAACAAACTAAAGAAATGTTCCATAATGTTCTGTTTCTTGTTTAGGTATGTTATTACTCAATATCTTTGTTATAGGCGCGGTGTGCCCAGATGACGCAAGCCACGAGGATGAGGGCCATGGCAGGCATGGTCATCATACCGTTGTGGAGGTAGAGGCCACCATTGTCCATCAGCCAGCTGTCAGGAACGATCTGCAGGCCGAAGATGGTGCCGAAGCCGAGCAGTTCACGGACAAAGCCGACGATCACCAGGATGATGGCGTAGCCGAGTCCGTTGCCGATGCCGTCGAGGAACGAGGGCCAGGGAGCGTTCTGCATGGCATAGGCTTCGAGGCGTCCCATGAGGATACAGTTGGTGATGATCAGTCCGACATACACGCTCAGCTGTACGCTCACATCATAGACATAGGCCTTGAGGATGTTGCTCACGATGGTCACCAGCGCAGCGACCACCACCAGCTGGATGATGATGCGGATGCGGTTGGGGATGGTCTTGCGGATGAGGGAGATAATCAGGTTTGAGAAGGCAGTAATCACGGTTACTGACAGTCCCATCACGATGGCAGGTTTGAGCTGCGAAGTCACAGCCAGTGCGGAGCAGATACCCAGCACCTGCACTGCAATCGGGTTGTCGAGGTTCAGCGGATTGACGAGAGCCTCGCGGTTTTGTTTAGAAAAAAGTGCCATAATCTACTGTCCTCCTTTACTTTTTATAGGTATCCAGAATGTCCTGATAGTCCTTCAGACTCTTCTGAATCATTTCGTTAACACCATTCGATGTGAGGGTTGCACCCGTCACGGCATCGACGACATTCTCCGGTGCCATCTTGTCGCCCTTGCCCTTCTTCAGGACAGAGAGTGCGATGGCCGAGCGGTCGTCGCCGGCATAGAGTTTCTTGCCATTGAAGCTGGTCTGGAACCATTCTTCGGTGATGCGGGCACCAAGGCCGGCAGTCTCACTCTCGTGCGAGAAGTAGGTGCCATAGACGGTTTCGCAGTCGTCGTCCAGCGCTACGTAGCCCCAGATGCCGCCCCACAGTCCTGCACCCGTCATGGGCACGATGTACTTGGTCTGGCCATCTACTTCAGCTACATAGAACGGGCGCTTTTCCTTAAACTCCTTGTTGGCGACATCAAATCCGTTGCCTTCGAGTGTTTCGGTCGAGCCTGTCTTGTAGATCGGAGCCTCTTTGATGACCTCGGCATACTTGGCATCGGTGGCCGATTTCTCCACACCGCGGATGTTGAGCGAGGAGAGAATCTGCTGTTTCTTGTCGATTGCCACGTTTGCATCCTGCGTGTCCTTCAGTGCTGAAGCGACGAAGGCCAGAAGGAATGCGACGATGATCACGATGACGGTAGCATACACAACTGTGTAGACATTACCATTTGTATTCAGTTTTGCCATAATGCTTCGTCCTCCTTATTTCTTTACAGCGGCACGCTTGGCACGCTTGTTAATATTGGCTTGTACGACGCAGTAGTCGAACAGCGGAGCAAACACGTTCATCAGCAGGATTGCCAGCATCATGCCTTCGGGATAGCCCGGATTGAGCATACGGATGACAATCGCTACGACACCGATGAGGAAGCCATAGACATACTTGGCCGAGCTGGTGCGGGGCGAGGTCACGGGGTCGGTGGCCATGAAGACGGCACCGAAGCAGAAGCCACCCACTGTCAGGTGTTCGTACCACTCAAAGTTGTCAACCACCTTGTCCTTGAACAGGAATGCAGTCAGGGCACCGCCGACGAAGACGCTCAGCATGGTCTTCCAGCTGGCTACGCCCGAGCAGAGCAGAAGCAGCGCACCGAGGGCGATGGCGATGACGCTCGTCTCGCCGATGGAACCAGGGATGAGACCCGTCACGGTGTCGCAGAACGAAGCGCTCACCGGCTCACCGGCTGCAAGCTGTCCGAGCGGAGTGGCCTGCGAAACGGCATCGACCGTGGTCACACCGTTGATGCAGTCCATGTAGTTCTGGTTCACCCACACCTTGTCGCCCGACATGGTCGAAGGATAGGAGAAGAAGAGGAATGCACGGGTGACGAGTGCCACGTTGAAGATGTTCATACCCGTTCCGCCAAACACTTCCTTGGCGAAGATGACGGCGAAGGCTGTAGCCACGGCAATCATCCACAGCGGCGTGTTGATTGGCACGATGAGCGGAATGAGCATACCGCTGACGAGGAAACCCTCCTGGATTTCTTCGTGTTTCCACTGTGCCACGGTGAACTCGATGCCGAGACCCACTACATAGCTGACAACGATCTTCGGCAGCACAGCCAGCAGTCCGTAGAAGAAGCTGGCCCAGAATTCCGGAGTCTCACCGATGGCCAGATAGTGCTGATAGCCCACGTTGTACATACCGAACAGGAGGCAGGGCATCAGCGCAATCACCACAAACGACATGATGCGCTTCGAGTCGATGGCATCATGGATGTGGGCACCGCGTGCTTTCGCTGTCTCGTTCGGCACGAACATAAACGTCTCGAAGCCGTCGAAGACCGAGCGGAAGGCATGCAGCTTACCGTCTTCCTGGAAAGACGGCTTGATTTTATCTAAAAGATTTCTTAATGCTTTCATTACACCAAAATATTAAGCGTTTTCTTTTCTCAGCAGATCCAGACCTTCGCGGACGATGCGCTGAAGTTCGACCTTCGAACTGTCAACAAACTCAGCCACAGCGAAGTCCTCCGGTGCTACTTCGTAGATACCCAGAGCCTCCATGCGGTCGATGTCGCCGGCGATGATCGCCTTGACAAGCTGCTCGGGATAGATGTCCATCGGGAAGACGGAGTCGTACTCACCCGACATGATCATGTGGCGTTCGCCACCCTTGATGCGGGCATCCATCTTATACTCTTTCTTCGAGCCGAAGAGCCACGACAGGTAGGTGTGGCTGACGCTGAACTCCTTCAGGCGCGGCATGATCCAGCCGAATGCTTCGTCGGCCGTGTCGCCTTCGGGAATGGCGGTCACTTCGGTCGTGTGTGCACCGAGGAAGCATTCCTCGCACACTTTCAGACCCGTGAGCGGGTTGCCGTCGATGAGGCGCACCTTCACGTCCTTCTTCACATTGTCGGCAACGATGTCACCGATGCGGGCACCCACAAGGGCTTTCACATACTTCGGAGCCACAATCTCGCTGCCGGCTACGGCCAGCGTACGCTCGAGGCAGAGCTTACCGGTGTTGAACAGACGTCCGACGAAGATGACTTCCTCGGCACCCAGCGTCCACACCACTTCGCCCTTGTTCACAGGGTTGGTGTGGTTGATCTGAACACCAACGTTGCCTGTCGGGCACTTGCCTTGGAACACCGTCACCGTCGCATTCTTCACATCCATCGGAGCCTTCACACCGACATAGACGGGAGCCAACTTTGCCAGGGCGTCGATGCCACACTGGAAGTCCTGTTCCTGGCCACGGAGCACGTAGTCGAAGTCCTGTGCCAGCGGCATGTCCTGGATGGTCGAGACGAAGATGCCCTTCGGACAGTCCTCGGGATTGGCAGTCACGGCATAGGGGCGCTGGAGGAAGTAGCCAAACAGTCCGCTGTCGAGCAGTGTCTGCTTCACCTCCTCAGCCTTCAGCTTGCCGACCTCTTTCTTACCGAAATCGACAAACTGCTGCTGTGCGTCTGCTTCAACCTGAATGCTTAATACTTTGCGACGATCACCACGCACGACGGCCTTGACAGTGCCGCTGACGGGCGAGGTGAACTTCACTTCGGGATGCAGCTTGTCCACAAACAAGGCATCGCCGGCCTTGACCACGTCGCCTTCCTTCACCACCACCTTCGGTTTCACGCCGCAGAATGCATCGGGCACCAGTCCATAGACCTTGGAGCTCCGTGCGGCAGACACTTCGGTAGCGGCTCGGCCAGCAAGATTGATGGTCAAGCCCTTCTTCAGTTTAATTACATTCGCCATAGAAATGTGTTGATAAATAATGTTTTATAGTGATTTCTTTCTACTCTGGTCACACACATTCGCCGTGCGCGTATATTAAATAAGTACACGCACGCACGAAACGTTTTGCAAAGTTACGACTTTTTCGGTTTATCTGCAAAAGAGTTAAAAGAAAACCTCAGAAAAACTCTTTTTTTATTGGCACGGAATTATTTTATTTGTAACTTTGCAAACGAGCAGAAACTCGTATCATCACATGAAGACAAGACAGCAATACATAGACATCCTACGTAGCCATGCAGCCGATTTGCAGACAAAATTCGGCATTACGTCCCTGTGTCTGTTTGGATCGGTTGCTCGCGATGAGCATACAGCCGACAGCGACATCGACCTCTTTGCTGTCATGCCGAGCAAAATGTTGAATCATATTGCTGCGGTTGAATATTTAGAGAACATTTTGGGCTGTCAAGTGGACCTTATACAGGATCATCAACATCTTCGCCCTTTCTTCAGACAACAAATTGACCACGATGGAATCTATATCATACAACAAGCTGCTGATTGTTGACGACACCCTGAAACAAATTTATCAGGCAATCCAGGACCTCATCCAATGGAATGCACCCTTCCGCTCTGCGAACGAATTGCAAACGTCGGCTGAAGGGATGAAGACACTTGCGGCCGATTGTATGCTGATTGAAGCCATTGGCGAAGGAATAAAGAGAATCGACAAACACACAAACGGAATGCTATTTGCCGCAAGGCCAGACATTCCATGGAAACTCATCATGGGAATGAGGAATCATATCGCACACGGCTACTTCGACATCAACGCCGACCTCGTGTACGATGTCATCACAAACGACCTTCCACCTCTTTCCGACGCCATCAAGGACCTCCAAGAGAATCTCTTCAACATCATTTCACCAGAAGAATAACGGGGTGGCTCACGAACCATAAGTGAGTCACCCCGTCATACGTTTCGTCAATTACATCACGTTTTATTTGCAATATCCGCCCGTTGCGGCGCTGTGCAAAGTTATGTAGAGTGCTGACGAAAGTCGGGTGCGACGCTGATTGTTGTTGCGCAATGGGCGAAAAGAAGACCGTTTGATGGGCGCTTGGGAGAGGTGTGGAGGGCAGGGGCAGAAGGATGCGGTGAGGTTTCGCGGAAAGGTAGAGGAAACTGTTTTCAGCTTTATTTGAAAGTTTATCCGACATTTGTGTCATCGTTATTACGGGATATATCCGTAAATTTGCAACGTGAAACTAAACTTGAATCGTATGGATATTTTTGAAAAACTTCGTTCTGGGGCCGATGTCGATATGGCTTCCCCCGACTATGCCGTGGCCATTCAGCACATGACCGACTGCGCCAACATCTGTTTCAAGATTAACACCACGGCTCCGGTGCCGGCACTCGTCCGTCCGCTGGAGGACGAACTGTTCAACGGCCGCCTCGACCCGACGAGCTACTTGATGCCGCCGTTCCAGATCGACTATGCCTGTCAGATGACGATCGGCAAGGGAGTCTTCGTCAACCATTCGCTCACCTGCATGGCTGCCGGTGGCATTACGATCGACGACGGGGCGATGATCGGCCCCAACGTGAGGATTGTGACCGACAATCACGACTTCGGCAACCGCATGGTGCTGCGCTGCAAGCCTGTGCACATCGGCCGCAATGCGTGGATTGGCGTGGGAGCCATCATCCTGCCTGGCGTGACGGTGGGCGAGAATGCCGTCGTGGCTGCGGGTGCAGTCGTGACAAAGGATGTGGCACCCAACACCATCGTGGGCGGCAATCCGGCGAAATTCATAAAAAGCATCTCTGACTAACCACTGTCTCTGCCCCGAACACATTGACCAAGGGTAAGGGCCATGCGTGAAACGTAAAATCCTAAATTAAACGATAGATATGATGATTTTTGACAGAAACAGCGAGAAAAAAGTCGTGGCACTGCTGGGTGCCGGAAGTATGGGTACTGCCATCGTGCGCCGCATCGGTGCAGGCAAGAGGATTCTGCTGGGCGACATCAGCGAAAAGGCCCTTGGTCGTGTGGGCGACGACTTCCGTCGCAGCGGCTACGACGTGGAGACGATGATCGTCAATGCCCTCGAGAAGGAGAGCGTGCGTGCCTTTGCACAGAAGGCTGCCGCACTCGGACCCGTGATGTACTTCATCGACACGGCCGGTGCGTCGCCCAACCAGGCGAACCCCGAACACATTGTCGATCTCGACATGGTGGGCACGGGCTATGCCGTCGATGCGTTCGGCGAAGTGATGGCTGAGGGCGGTGCCGGACTCATCATCTCGAGTCAGGCCGCTTATATGTACCCCATTCACAACGATGTGGAGGTGCAGCTGGTGCGCACACCGACCGAAGAGCTGAAGCAGCTGCCCTTCATCCAGGAAGTGGCGATGCAGAACTCGGGCCTGGCCTACATGATTGCCAAGCGTCTGAACCACCTGCAGGCCCAACGTGCTGCCGCCACGACATGGTGCCAGCGCCGAGCACGCATCAATACCATCTCGCCAGGCATCATCGTCACACCGCTTGCCTACGATGAGTTCAATGCCAACGGCGAAGGGTATCAGCGCATGATCGACGCATCGGCTGCCCGCAGCGTCGGCACGAGCGACGAGATTGCAGAGGCTGCTGCCTTCCTGCTCGGCGAACACGCACGCTTCATCACCGGCACCGACCTGCTCATCGACGGCGGCGTGATTGCTGCCATCCGAACGGGAGCGTATCAGTTGGGCTAAGACGACCGACATCCTATCGCAAATCATCTGGCAGGCCCGAGGGCTTGCCAGATTTTTTTTCTTGGCACAAATCGTTTGTCTGTATCGCATTTTTGCCGTATCTTTGTGCAGCTAAGTACAACTAACACAAGGAAACATGATACGAACAAACAGGAAATGGCTGTGGGGCATGGGCGCTGCCCTACTCTTCTGTGCCTCCACCGCCGTGGCACAAAGCCCCGTGCAAAGCACAAACGAAGGCATCATCCACAACGACACATTTTGGGACACACAGGAGGGCACACCCATCTACAGTCAGGGTGGCGGCATCTTCCGCTTCACCGACCCCACGACGGGACAGCCCGCCTGGTTCTGGTACGGTGCCCACTACCGCGAAGCGGAACTCTACCGTCAGGACCCCAGCGTGACTCTCGAGCGCAACTCGCTCGTCGGCGTGACGTGCTACACATCGTCCGACCTCGTCCACTGGCACGACCGCGGCCACGTGATGACAGCCGACCAGATTCGCGGCGACCGTCCCTTCGTGGGATGGTTCGGACGCATGGGCGTGGCCTACATCGCTGAACTGAAGCAATATGCCCTCGTCTCGCAGCACAACAACAGCGTGATGATCGCGCTCAGCGACTCGCCCCTCGGACCGTTCGCCGTTCACAAACACATCGACATGACCGCGATGATCGGCACACCGAACACGGGCGACCAGACCGTCTTCACCGACGAAGACGGACGTTCCTACCTCGTCTATTCCTATGGCAAGGGCCGCAACGCCACCTACCTGTCCGAAATCCGCCTCATGTCCGACGGGACGGTCGGGCTGAAGGACTGCGTGCAGGTGTATAAGAAGGAGAGCCGCGAGGGCAACTGCATGTTCAAGTACAAGGGCCGCTACTACCTCTGCGCCTCGAACATCTACGGCTGGGACTCGTCCTTTGCCTATTACCTCGTCAGCGACAGCATCTACGGCCCCTACCTGCCCACGAACGACATGCAGGTGATGGAGGGCTGCGAGCAGGACTACGCCCACGTCACGCAGACGGGATTCTTCGTCACCCTGCACGGCTCGGAGCAGGAGACCGTCGTCTATTGCGGCGACCGCTGGTGCAACTTCGCCGGCAACGGACTGGGCTACAACCAGTGGTTCCCCCTGTCGTTCCGTGCCGACGGACGTCCTGTGTTCAATTCGCTCTCGGCCTGGACCCTCGATGCGCAGACAGGCCGCTGGAGCGTAGCCGCCGACAACAACTACGTGCGCAACGCTTCGTTCGAAGCCGACCGCCGCGACGTGCCCATCCCCGTCAAGCCGCGCCAGGAATACCTGCTCGGTTGGGACACCGAGGTGGTGAAGGGCAATGCCGTGAGCCTCGACAATCCGCACTCGCCGCGCCTCAACCACCGCAACAGCCGTGAGGACCGCCAGCATGTGGTGGGCGAACATGCGCTGTGCATCGCCGACAGCGTCGCTTTCGAGCGTATCGTCTCGCAGACCGTCGCTGCCACCGACTTCGTCCCCCTGCCCGACGGCGACTATGTGCTCACGTTCCGCTTTCGCGTCAGCGGAGTGTTCAGCACACTGAGTGCCGAGGTGGAGTCCGGCGACAAAAGCTATGCCCTCAACTTGCGTGCCATGCGCAATCGCGACCAGTGGGCGACTGCCACCCTCCCCGTCCGCATCGCAGGGCAGCGTGCCGTCGTCCGCTTCCAGGCCCGCGGCAAAGCGCAGGCTCAATGCCTCATCGACGACGTGGAACTGAAACAGAAATAACGGTCGGAGCGTGGACATCCACAATTCGACAGACAAAACAAGGAGCGCAGGCAACAAGCACCTGCGCTCCTCTCATTTTTAGGGGCTTTTCGCTGTTTATCATTTTCTAACAAAGATTTGTCATTTTCTGACAAAATGCCCATTCCATGGGGGCTTGAGCACGATTTGACGCGAAACAGCGTTCACACGTCAATCGACTGAAATCCTGTCATCCATCCAATCAACTATCAAGTTCGGTCGATTGACGTCAAGATTTCAACAGATTGACGTGTGAGTCGGTTAACACCAAATTCTCTCAGTCAAAAAACGATGGTCTGATTGTGTTTTAACATTTCACCTGCTGGCAGGCATCGTTAGTTGCAATTTCGTCAACTATAGCTCGACAAGTTCAGCGTCTGAGAATCGCGCAAAAGTCAGCGGCTGTCCTCTCGGTCGCAAATATCGCCTCTATTTTTCACCTTTCACCTTCCACTTTTCGCTTGTCCGCCGTCTGGCTGTCGGCAGTCGGCGGACGCAGCATCGGCAGACGGCGGACAAACCTATCGGCAGACGGCGCTCTGACGGCCGTCAGACGGCGGACTGCCGACGCTCAGACGGCGGACAACCGACAGACTAAACGGCGCTCGGCCGACGCTCAAACGGCGGACAAACGACGGTGTGTCGGCGGACAAAAATGAAATAAATTGGGACCCATTATGTGAAAATGCTTTTCGCAAAGCGGAAAAAAGGGATTTTTAGTCAGAAAACTCAACTTTCGGGATTTCAATGAAATAATAAAGTTGTCCCAAGTTGTCCTTCGTTGTCCCATGTTGTCTTCTAAAATATTGCCTTTCCAAAAATTTTAGGTAACGATATAACTGTTGACTGAAGATTATCTTTTCTTTTTATATTTGTTTTTTCTTCTCTTTATAACTTCTGTTGTCTCATCATGCTCTTCACCTGTTAATACATCACATAAGTGTAGAAACTTATCATTGTCATATTGAAGATGTATTCTCCATCCTTTTATCTTGTTGATATATGCTCGATATACGTTTACGGATTTGATTCCGCTAACTTTATGAAGTTGGGTATGAGGGAAAAACCGTGTTATGTGATTTTCGTTATCTTCCAACTCAGCAAGTGCCTTTAAAAAATCAGAGTATAAATTTTTTGACAAAATTTTATATGCTTTGGCTATAATGCCAAGTTCATCTTTTAATGGTTTTGGTGTCATTTCTTATTATATAATATTGAAGCCACTACGTTAAACACTTCTACACTTTCATTAATTGAAGTTATTCGTAATAATTGAATAATACGTTGGTTAAAAATTGGATCTTCGTCAAAAGTCAAAATAACACGATATTTCCTTGTTGCCCTGAACATGTACAATGTGCTTTTCTGTTGAGATATAGAAGCAGGAAAGGAAACATTGTGAGAACGATATAATTTCCTTGGCCAAGGTTGTTCTCTTGCAGTTTTTACAAGTTCATTTAATGCCTTGTCTAAACTCTGACGTTCCGAGGCCGAAAGACGTTTTTCGTCTGCATCAAAACCTTTAGTTATTTCAATAAGTACATTACGTTTTTTAATCATATTTTACAGACTTTTATTATAAATAGTCTTAACTATTGCAAAATTACAGATTTCCATTGTTTAATTCTCCACTCTTATAGATTTGAATATCACAGTATTCATCTACAAGTTTAAGGTTCAAATATTCTGCTATTAGACAGTCTTGTCCCTTTTCTTTTCTCGCCCAAATATATTTGTATCTTGCAAGGTGCGTCTTATTGGATGATAAAATCATTGCGTAGGTTATTGAATTTTGAAAATCTTCCATATATTGTTGAAATTGTTCAGAGCCAATAAAATCTCTTTCAACTACAAATTTCTTTATGAAGCAGCCATGCCGTTCTTCTACAATGTCTTCTTCACAAATATAATCCTTTCTTGCTTCAATAAGCAAATAAACAAGGCCGTCTTTATCAACAACCTTAAATGACCTTTCTCTGTCCGAATCAGCACATAACAATTCCCCCTCTTCAATAGAATTTCTGTAAAGTTCGGGAAAATGTGTTGTATGAACTTTATGAGTAATATGTTCGTTTGTCATGGTTATTATTGATTTATTTGCAAAAATACACTATTTATTTTATATAGACAAGAATGTTATCATTAAAGTGACGAAATCATTATGGAAAACGGAGAAATTACACAAAAACGCTATTTCCAAGGAGTCGATATAAGTAATATCCAAGGTATTGACGTGAGCGACCCAAACTTCACTCATTTAGCAAGACCTATGATTAGGGAACTTGCTTTTGCATTAAACTTTGAAATCCATGAAGATAACGAAGGTATATCCGCCTATGGGGGTGATTGTATTAGAATTGCAGACCACCGAACAAACTTAAAAAGTTGGATTGATAATGGTACATACAAATCACCCTATAGATATAGCATTGTGATTGAGAATGTACGAACAACACCCCAAATACAAGTAATGGAAGGGTATGATTTTACGGTGGAAGAAATTTCATACATAGCACAAGAAGTTAGTCCAAAGCAGCTTCAATTATTAGCAGATGACATTGCAAATACAATAAAAAACGGAGAATATCCCAATCACATTTGTGGAATAAAGTATATATTAAGTACCAAACAGGATTATAAATATGTGGAAAAACCGAGCAGAGCATTAGATTATGAATGGGTGGAACTTCCGAGCAAGGGACAATGCTATCCTGTCGGTTCACCGCTGCGGAAAGGACTTGTTGCCGTCAAGTATCTGACGGCAATGGATGAGAATATCATATATTCCGACAAGTTGCGTTCCACAAATTGTATTTGTGCAACACTTCTTGAAAAGAATGTATTAGGAGAAGCCGACGGCTTGTCCCTCTGTTCGGGTGACAAGGAGACTGTCGTTATGTGGTTTCGTAAAACAGGTTACGGAAACCTTTACAAAGCACCTTTCTCAGACGTAGAAATCAACTTGGACGACATAAAGTATAAGGAGTTCTTTCTGTTTGGGGATGACAACGGACACTTTTCCTATATATTAAAGAATGGCGACAAGGTTCTGTATCGTCTGCTTCCGTTTATAGAAGAGGAGGAAGCTGTCAAGGAAGCGAATGACACTCTTAACGAATTGAAAGAGGACGAGAGTTCTATGGAGGAAGTCTATATGAGGTTCACAAAATCCGTTCTGAACAGAATGATTGTTTCCGTGAACGGTAAGGCAGACAATAAATTTCTGAAAGAATGGATGAACGGTCTTTCCTATGAAGAACTGCATTCATTCCAACGGTTCATTACCTACAACTCTCCGGGGTTGGAAACGGACTTCCGCAGTTGGATTGCCTTTGACGATTCCGTATTCTATGACATAAGACAACAAACAGCAGACATTGACATATGAGTATGACATTGGAGGGAATATTCTCACAGTTGGAAAACATTTCCCGAAAACTTGACAACAGGGAAGGAAGAATAGAAAGCATAAGAGATGATTTTGACAAGGCACTTGGTATCAGCAAGGAGGAACACGACAAGGTTGTTTCCCTGATTGAGCAGTTCCAAGACTCGAAGGAAAGCATGGAGCAATATGACAAGGAAATCGGAGAGACAGAAGATGCACTGAAAAGTCTGAACAAGGAAATACAGGATTTGAGGGACGAACTGTCAAAGACGACACTTTCTGCTGCTGAAATGACAAAGAAACAAGGTGAGTTGAACGATAATCTGTCCGCAAAGAACCGTTTGCTTACCAAGAAAGACAAACTTGAACAGGCAAAGAAATCAGAAGGAAGGGAACAAGAAAAACTCAAAGGCAAATTAGGTAATAAGGGAGTAACCGACCTTGCAGCGGCTGTTGCACAGAACAAAAAGATGGAAGCGGGTTTGATGGCCGCTTCCAAAGGTGGAGGTTTGTCAAAGGCTTTGGGCAGTATGAAGGGAAATGTCTATGTCATGGCCGCTCAGGCACTGATAAGTGCCATTGAATTCGGCATCGGCAAGGCGACGGAATATGCAAAGGTGGCAGGAGAGAATCTAATGCGTACCATAAACGCGACAACCACAGTAAGCCTCAATCAGATGAAAGCAAGCCTTGATGCATGGCAGGATGTGGTGAACGGTGCATACTCTTCACAGACATTGGCAGCAGAGAGTCAGTTGGAACTTCTAAAGGCACATAACGCCAACCAACTTGCTTCCTTGAAACTCGAACACACTTGGACGAATTGGATTCCCATTTGGGGAGAAATCAACAAATATGCTGAAACAACATTGGAAATCGAACAGCAACTTGCCGAGACACGTATGTCAAACGCGATGAAAACCATTGCACAGGTGAACGATTTCACAAAGAGGACAGACGACTACATTAAGAAGCAAGATAAAGCAGTTCACCAATATCAAGTTCTGAACGGCCTTTCCATTGCTCAGACACAGATGTTCGAAAAGCGGATGTTTGCGCAAGGTCAGTCTTTTGCAAAGTTCAACAAGACCATTGAGGATGCACTTAAACTTCAGAATACATTCACAGAGCAGAGCGGACGTGCCGTCAACCTCACGAATGCAGACATAACGCAATCGTTTGCTGTAGGGCGTTTAGTGGGGGAAGATAACCTTACTGCTTTTCAAGCACAAATGCAGGTGTTCAACCATTCCGTCGCCGAGTCTGCCGACATTATGTATCAGATGTACAAAGATGCAAACCGCATGGGGCTGTCACAGCAGAAGTTGGTGAAGAATGTGCTTTCAAACCTTAAACTTGCCAACAAATACGATTTCAAGAACGGAACGAAGGGGTTTATCGAGTTGGCAAAATGGGCTGAAAATGCCCGCTTCAACCTTGGTTCTTTAGGCAGTGCAGTCGAGAAAGTGCAAGGCGGAGGTTTGGAGGGTGTCATCACACAGGCTGCGAGATTACAGGTATTAGGCGGAAGGGCATCCATGAATGCTGACCCGATGGCAATGATTTATGAGGCCAATGCCGACCCCGACGCATATGCCAAGCGTATTGCAGATTCCGTATCGGACTTAGGGGTTGTTGACAGAAAAACAGGTGAAGTGGATTTCCGTGGAACTGCCAACATGCTTATTCGTCAGAGGGCAGAGGCATGGGGAATGAACGTGGAAGAACTAAAGGACATACGCCGCGAACAGGCCAAGAAAGCAGTCGTAAGGGGGCAGATGAGAGGCTCAACGCTTACAAGCAAGCAGAAGGACTTAGTGGCAAACAAGGCCCAAAGGGATGAGAATACAGGTGAATGGTTCGTCCAAACACTGCAAGGGACAAGAATAGGTGTGAATGACGTTAAAGCCTCTGACTTGGACAATCTGAAAGCCGAGAATACGGCAAAGAACGCAGAGGAATATGCACAGGCAACGATGGGTTTTACGGAACAGATTGAAGCAAGCACCAAACATATTGATTCCATGTTGGGAAATCTTACCTTGGATAATTTTGGTGAAATGGTTGACAGAACCATTGCAGAAACAACGGATGCATATACAAGAAATGCCCAATCCATTGTGAGTGCAATAGCCAAGAATAGGTTTCAGTCGTCAGAGGAATTGAAGGAAATGTTGGGCCATTTGCAAAATATTGACGAACAATATAAAGAGGCGATTTTAACCATCAAGAACAAGGGAAAATTAACAGAAGAACAAAAAGTAGAAGAGGCAAGAGATGCTTTTAGAAAAAAAATCGCTACAGGTAAACAAATACAACTCTTAAAAAGCAGTGAGCAACGAAATCTAAGTGCAGAAGAAGAGGAAATATTATACAATACAGATAAGAGAATGGCCAAACAAATGCCAAAGTGGATTGACCGGATAACAGGTTTCAATTCGTCTAATCAATATTGGCAAAATAGTAAGAATACGCCACAAAGTGTCATTGACGCTGAAAATAAAAGGAAAGAACATAATAGAGAGCAAACTGCAATGTGGGAAGCGATGTCGATGGCAATGGATGCTGTTGCTGTATCTAATAATAGACCAATGGCTGTTGGTGCTTCAAGTGTTACTCCCATACACGATGGTTCTGCAAAACTTGTTAAAACAGACCCCAAAGATACCGCCATTTTTGCAAAGACTGGCGGTCCATTCGACAAACTCTTTGATGGAATTTTTGGGCGTGTAAATGCTATTTATGACACTCTTACAAGTCCACAATCTCACAAAGCAATTCTTCCGAAGTCCTTAATCGGTCAAACAATTAGTGATTCTTTGGATTTAGCAAAAATCAATGCCAACACAAATAATGGCCAATCAAGCCGTATTGCCCCAATAGACATTAAACTCCACGGAGATATTATATTGAAATCAGAAAACGGAATGTCCTTCGACATTTCGCGGCAATTGGAGACAGACCCGCTGCTTATTAGGACAATAAGCAGACTAATAGCGGAGCACGTATCAAAGTCAATTAATGGAGGCCGTGGAAATTTAGGCATATTTATGAGTGGCGTATAAATGTTAAAATCCTTGTTCTTTATTGTAAATTCAGAGAAATAATGTATCTTTGCCGTGCGATATACATTTTATTGCATTTGCAGACATATTTTGGAAGTGCATTCCGCATCTTCATTCCGTTGAGTGAAACTTCGACAACTTCAATCAATATGACAGGGATGAGAATTGGGAGCACTCCCTTGACGTGTATATTCAAATGTCTGATATACTGTCAAGGCGAGGCTAAATTCTATCTTATCGTCATATTGGCAGTCGAAGGCCACACTCAAGAATAAGATATTGAATGTGGCCTCGCTTCTTTTATGTGTCTTGACAACAATCAACACCATTAACACATGTCTGTTGGGCCAAAGGCATGATAACTTAAAAAACTATAAGTATGGACACCAATTATGCTGTACTTGCCATCTCTACAATTAGTGGTGAAAAGTCAAAAAAAATGTCAAATGAGGAAATTATTTCCTTAATTATCGAGGTGTTGAAGTCAGATATTAATACTGATGAAATAACCTTTGACGAGAGTCAGAATGCAACAATTAAGCCCTCTAAAGAACCTATGGTACTTTTCCTTCATAAGGTGGAAATTCTCAACCAATCTTTCGAATCAAAGAACACAGGTGTTAAATTTGCAAAAGAATACGTTCGGACAATACTTAAATTAGCCAAAGACACACATGAGGATGTCAAAGTAATTGAAGACTTGAAACTATTCCTTAAAATGCTGAATGACAGAAATTCATCGAATATAAAACATATAATAATGAAAATACTTCGTTCTTTTAACGTTTTGAGATTGTTTCTCATTACCATACTCTGTTTATTCTCATGCACAGGCAACAATTCTGACAAGGAACGTATTGCTGAATTTGAATCCAATAATAACCCTAATGAAGATGTAATAAGTTCATCGTCACAAACAACAGAGGATTTGAGTGAAAGTCGCAATATTCTTGATTATGTTGGACAATACGAGTTCACGGATGCATTGGGTCTATCTTTTGTTTTAACAATAAATGAAGATGAAACTATCCAAATTACTCAAAAAGGGACAAACACTACTTATTATTGTTCATGTGACCATAATGATTTAAGAGGCTATTCTACAATTCGTATTTATTTTGAAATTGAACCTCATATAACATTTCCATCGGGTGATGAACCATATATAAATCCAATGGCCATTCCTGTTGGTGCTAAATACATATATCGTACTGATGATGCACTACAAGCAAAGAATCCACATAACAGATTGGATTTAAATAAAATCAATTAACAATAGTTCATTGGATATAAGTTTTTTGAAGAGCGTTTGAAGGAAGATTAAGCCACATTCCTTACATCCTTGTAACTGACCACATTAAGAGAGCGTCTGAACATTTCCAAGAATCGGGCGCTTTCTTGTTGTTCTCTTGTATTGTAACGGAACACGGCTTCGTCCACGTATCTTTGCAGGTACTTCGCCGAAACGCTGTGGTAGATACCGAAGACGGAACGCTTGAACAAACCCCAAAAACCTTCGATGTTATTAGTGTATGCCTTACCGACAACAAACTCCTTTGCATTATGGTGAACAATGGCATGAGTGTATTCACTGTCATAGAGTGAATGGTAGCCGATATATTCGTCCGTGTAGATGCGCGAACCGGGCTTGACGAACTTACGGATGATAGGCGAAAGCGTATTTCCCTGCGTATTCTGAACTTTCTTTGCAACAAGCGTACCGCCGCGTTCCACCATGCCGAACACAGGGGTCTTAGTCTTCGTGCTGCGCCCCTGCGTTCCTTCCGTGCGCTTTGATTCGTGCTTGTTCTTTTCACGTCCGCCGATATAAGCCTCGTCACATTCCACTTCTCCTTCAAGGTCATTCATGTCCTGATTGTAGAGCGTGCGGATTTTCTGCAAGTTATTCCACGCAGTCTTTTGTGTAATCTTGCAGTCCCTCGAAATCTGATGCGACGAAACGCCCTTCTTGTGACATGAGACAAGGTACATCATAATGAACCACTTGCGAAGGGAAATCTTCGTGTTCTCAAATATAGTACCAACAGTCACGTTGAACTTACGGTTACACCTTTTGCAGAGATAGCGGCCATCCTTGCATACATTGCAGTGATGTCCGCCACAATATGGACAGATTACATCACCGTCAGGCCAACGGTACTGAGCAATCGTCTGCTTGCAGATATCGTCCGTGTTGAAATACTCCATTACACTGAAAAGGCTGTCGAACTGTTCAAAATCAATCTTCATAATACTTTACAATTTCCTTTTTTATTCTCCTTTTATAATTCTAAAGCTAAGTTCGGGATTTTTCCAGAAAAATCCCAATTTATTTAGCTAAAGAATGCTAGACAAATGCTAAAGATTACTAAAGCGTTAAAAAAGAGACAGAAAAACAAAAAAATCACTGATAAACACATGGAATATCAGTGATTTATGGTAAATTTGCACCGTACCGAGAGTGAAAAATACGAGAATTAATACTCGCACTTCTTTAACAACGGGTACTTTTGTTATATGAAAGATTTTAAACTTTCAGAACGGCAAAAGAAGGTGCTTGAGCGTATGCGTTATTTAGCATCCTATCGTAGTGGAGATTGTTTCAAATAATCTCTCTCTTTTGGTAAAAGAGGCAACCTTGTCTTCAAGAAGTGGGTTGCCTTATCTTTTATATAAAGATACTGCTTACTTGATTTTTTTTCAAGAATAACTCTATTTATATATAGAATAGTCCAAAGAATCTTCAGTCAACAGATATATCGTTACCAAATTTTATCCCAATTTCTTTCAGTTTTCAGGCTTCGCCTGATCGGGCGGGCATGGGAACCCGCCCCTACGACAATCGGCATTTCAAAAATCTGGACTTTTCACCCAAAATTTTTCGTTTCTTTCGTTTTTTTCCGTTTTTTTCGTTGTTCAAAAATTCTATTTCACCCAAATTTCTCCCACAAAAAAAGGCCTCTGAACTGTTAAAATCCTTCTAATCCTTAAAATCCTTGATAAAAAAATATATAAATCCGTGTTCAATCCGTGTCAATCGGCTGACGAGAAAGTCAGTGACTCGACTTTGGAGAGCCGCGACCGCAGACGGGGCAAGAGGTCGCGGCGAATGCGAAGCGTCATGGTGCAGTCGGTGTCATAGCCCTGACTGACAATCTCGGGGCCATCCTCCTTGACGATGCGCATCACGGCATTCATCATGGGAAACTCGAAGCTGAAAGCGACTTCGGCATCGACTGTCTTTTCGACGACAGTGGCGGCGGCGATGGCTTCGGCTGCCGCTGCGCGATAGGCGACGATGAGCCCGCTCGTGCCCAGTTTGATGCCTCCGAAGTAGCGGACCACGAGGATGAGAATGTTGGTCAGATTGTTGGAATTGATTTGTCCGAGGATGGGTTTGCCGGCCGTGCCCGACGGCTCGCCGTTGTCGTTGGCACGAAACTCGGTGCGGTCGGCGCCCAACATGTAGGCATAGCACACATGGCGGGCATCATAATACTTCTTCTGATACTCCGCCAACAACGTCTTCACGTCCTCAACCGACGAAACGGGAAAAGCGAAGGCAAGAAACTTGCTCCGCTTCTCCGTGTAGCTGCCCTCACTCTTATCCTGTATCGTCAAATAGGAATCCATCTGTACCGAAAGTCTCCCCTATCGGGGGAGATTTAGAGGGGGCTTAATCCAGCTTGTGAATCACCAGACCGCTGCGCAGTTTCGGCTCAAACCACGTAGCCTTGGGCGGCATAATCTTTCCGCTGTCGGCGATATCCATGATTTGCTGCATCGTGACGGGATAGAGGGCCAGCGCCATCTTCATCTCGCCCGAATCGACACGACGCTTCAGTTCGCCCAGTCCGCGCAATCCGCCGACGAAGTCGATGCGGTTGTCACGGCGCAGGTCCTTGATGCCGAGCTGCTTGTCGAGAATCAGACGCGACGAGATGCTGACGTCGAGCACGTCGATAGGATCGGCAGCGTCGTAGGTGTCGTCGTGTGCCAGGAGCGAATACCAGGCGCCCTCGAGATAGAGCGAGAACTCATGCAGCTGCTGCGGACGATATTCCTCCGTACCCTTGTACTCGATGTCGAAGTCTTCGGCGAGTGCGGCGAGGAACTCCTTCGCTGTCTTTCCGTTGAGGTCTTTCACCACACGGTTGTAGTCGAGGATGGTGAGCTGCGAAGCAGGGAAGGCAACGGCCATGAAGTAGTTGTACTCTTCGTCGCCGCGGTGGTTGGGGTTCTGCTTGGCGCGTTCCTGACCGACCAGCGCCGCAGCTGCCGAACGGTGATGGCCGTCGGCGATGTAGAGGCTGGGCATCTTGGCAAATTCGGCAGTGATGGTCTGGATGTCCTCGTCCTTGTCAACGAGCCAGAGCTGATGACGGAAGCCGTCGATGGGAGCCACGAAGTCGTACTCGGGCTGCGTGGCAGCATAGTGGGCAATGAGCTTGCCGAGCACTTCGTTGTCGGGATAGGCAAAGAAGACAGGTTCGATGTTGGCGTTGTTCACACGCACATGCTTCATGCGGTCTTCCTCCTTGTCGGCACGGGTGAGCTCATGCTTCTTGATCACCCCCTTGCGGTAGTCGTCGCTGTAGGCACCGATGACGAGTCCGTACTGCGTCTTCTCCTTGCCACCGTTGGCAGGCAGGCAGGAGGTCTGCGCGTAGATGTAGTACATCTCTTTGGGGTCCTGCACCAGCCAGCCCTTGTCCTGGAACTTCTGGAACTGCCGAGCGGCCTCCTCATAGACACGTGGGTCGTACTCGCTCGTGCCTTCGGGGAAGTTGATTTCGGGCTTGATGATGTGGTAGAGTGATTTTTCGTTATCGCCGGCTTCAGCACGTGCTTCCTCAGAGTCGAGCACATCGTAGGGGCGGCTCTCCACTTCCTCCACAAATTCTTTCGGAGGACGGATTCCCTTGAACGGTTTAATGATGGCCATAGTGATATTGATTAAGTGATAATGGCACAAAGTTAGGGCTTTCATTCGGAAAAACCAAACGAAAGCCCTAACTTTCTACACTGTACATTGTACTTTGTACTTTGTATGTACTTTGTATGTACTTTGTACTTGTATGTACTTTGTACTTTTTTATGACTTGTTCACCTGGAACTTTGTCACGCCGTCCTTCAGGAAAGCGACAATCTGCTTGGCTGCAGCGATACCTGCATTGATGTTGGCCTCAGCGGTCTGCGCACCCATCTTCTTGGGCGTCGAGAAGTAGCGGCCTTCGAACTGCTGGAAAGCCTGGTCGGCGTCGGGCATGATGTCAGTCACGTACTTCAGGTCGGTACGTTCCTGCATCAGTTCGATGAGTTCGTCCTCGTTGATGACCTCCTTGCGGGCTGTGTTGACCACGATGCCGCCCTTCTTCATCTTCGAAACCAGTGCCTTGTTGATGCTCTGGCGAGTCTCGGGCGTTGCAGGGATGTGGAGCGAAACGATGTCGCAGGTCTCAAACAGTTCGTCCTGACTCTTTGCAGCTTTCACGCCGGCTGCTTCGATGACGTCGGCTGGGCAATAGGCGTCGTAAGCGCAGACGTCCATGCCGAAGCCACGGGCGATGCGTGCCACGTTGCGGCCCACGTTGCCGAAGGCGAGGATACCCAGACGCTTGCCCATCAGTTCGGTGCCGGCCTTTCCGTTATAGAAATTGCGCACGGTAAAGACGAGCAGACCGAAAACCAATTCGGCCACAGCGTTAGAGTTCTGACCTGGCGTATTCATCACGACAACCTTGTGAGCTGTGGCAGCCTCAAGGTCAACGTTGTCGTAACCGGCACCGGCACGAACGACGATTTTCAGTTGCTTGGCAGCGTCGAGCACCTCGGCATCCACCTTGTGTATTTCTCGAGCAGAGCCAACTCATAGCCTGCAGCTTCAATCTCTTTCTTGATGCCTTCAACAGCCACGGCTGCAAAAGGCTTCTCGGTAGCAATCAGTACTTTCATACAGACCCCTCCCCGACCCTCCCCAGGGGGAGGGCGTAGAATCTTTTTCGGGGAGATATTCTACTATTTGTTTATTTAATGATTCTTCTCAAATTCTTTCATGCAGCTGACCAGTGCCTGCACACCTTCGACGCTCATGGCGTTGTAGCACGAAGCGCGGAAGCCACCCACTGAGCGGTGACCCTTCACACCAACCATGCCGTGGTCGGTAGCAAACTTCAGGAAGTCAGCCTCGAGATCTTTGTACTCATCCTGCATGACGAAGCAGATGTTCATCACCGAACGGTCCTCTGCCTCGACAGTGCCGCGGAACATCTTGTTGCGGTCGATTTCGTCGTACAGGATCTTGGCACGCTCGCAAGCACGCTTGTCCATCGCCTCGACGCCACCCATCTTCTTAATCCACTTCAGATTCTGCAGGGCGCAATAGACGGGCACCACAGGAGGCGTGTTGAACATCGAACCCTTCTCGACGTGCGTACGATAGTCAAGCATCGTCGGGATGGGACGGCTCACCTTGCCCAGGGCATCGTCCTTGACAATGACAAAAGTCACACCAGCCATCGACAGGTTCTTCTGTGCACCACCGTAGATGCAGTTGTACTTGCTCACATCGACAGGGCGCGAGAAGATGTCGCTCGACATATCGGCAATCATCGGTACGGGACTGTCTAGCTCCTTGCGGATCTCGGTGCCGTAGATGGTGTTGTTCGTCGTGATGTGGAAATAGTCAGCATCGGCCGGCACGGTGTAGTCCTTGGGGATGTACGTGTAGGTCGATTCAGCCGAGGAGGCAACCTCAACGACTTCGCCAAACAGCTTTGCTTCCTTGATAGCCTTCTTTGCCCAAACGCCAGTGTTCAGATAGGCGGCCTTCTTTTCGAGGAAGTTGTAGGGCACCTGACAGAACTGCAGACTGGCACCGCCACCGAGGAAAATCACGCTGTAACCTTCGGGAATGTCGAGCAACTCCTTGAACAGAGCCACAGCCTCATCCATCACGGGCTGGAAGTCCTTGGCGCGGTGGCTGATTTCCATGAGCGACAGGCCGCTGCCATTGAAGTCCAGACAAGCCTGAGCAGTAGCCTCAATCACTTCGCGTGGAAGAATCGACGGCCCTGCGTTGAAATTGTACTTTTTCATTGTCTTTATAATAAGTGGAAAAACTTTATCCTAAAATACGCTGCAAATTTACTCATTTTTATTGTTACAAGCAACCATCTGACACAAAAAAGGTGGTTTTTATAAAAAAAAAGAAAGGACACAGGGAAAATCCTGTGCCCTAAAACGATTGGTTCTTTCCTGAAATAAACTTATGGAAGCACTTTCACCATCCACGAAGATACTTCTCAAGTGGTTGTCTAAACGACATGCCACAACCGAATCACAGCTCATGCTTGACAATGCCATAGAAATAGTGTTTCAAGGCAATGCGGAGGAGTGCTGGCTCATGAATCTGGCGCAGCACACGTTCCACCTGCTGCTGTTCGTAGAGGGTATTACCGTACGTGGTGTTATGAAAACATATCCTTGGCTGCCGCAGTCAGACACAGCACAAATAAGACAAAAGATAAAATGGTTTTTGTTTTCATGAAAGTTAGAATTAAACACGGTGAATTGAAATATGCTTTCCCAGGCCAAACCACTCAACTACTTGAGCGGATTCGTATAGGTGGACTTCCACTCGGCGAGTTGCTCGGCCGAGGCGCGACGGAAGGTGCTCTGATAGCTGACGTTCATATCATCAACGGCATAAACAGTGCGAGCGACCATCAACTCGTCGCTGATGCTGTTGAGGGTCAGGTCGAGGCTCTTGTCGAAGACAATCTCACGGCTTTCGAGATTGAGACTATAAGCAGTATTAAGGTAGTAGTACATGACGGCTCCGCTCGATGCGATGAACTCCGTGGCTTCGGCCTTCCCGAAATATATCCGGCGTGGAGTCGCACCGAGGCGATCCTGTAGCAGGTTCGGTCCCAAAGTTCCGTCGGCAAGCACTTGACAGCGTTCGCTCTCTTCCCATGCTGTTCCCGTAAGCTGTTCGATGGTAAGCGTTTCAAGACCCTTGATAACAGAAACCTGAAGGTCATCGGGTGTCGTACCATCCTTGTCGTTACTGCATCCAGCCAGCGTCATGGCTGCCAGCAGCATAGTGCAAATTGATAAATGTTTCATGGTTGTGTTGTAATATTTATATTAGACAATCATTGTTTGGGGCCGAAGCCCATTTTCGCGTGCAAAAATACAGCTTTCCGAATATCCTACCAAACTTTGGGGGGTGACATTTTTCAGTTCTGCTATAAAAAACATTGTTTTCGCAGTCGCTGCATCCGCTTTTTCACGCTTGCAGGTTGCAGAAAAAAGAGTTTTGCAATCTGCATGTAGGTCAGCCCTAACTTCCGTAGCATGCAGATGCGTAGATCCTTTTCTTTGATGGCAGGGTGATTTGATCTCAACTTCGCAGCATACCCTCCAAGTTCGGCATTGACAGACGCCTCCAGTTCCGTCCAGTCTTCGTCACTGAGGTGTATGTCTCTTCCCTGCGCTATCTGGAGCATCAAACTGTTTGTTGTAATCCCATTGGTCATTGACACACCAACTTAGTTGTTTGGATGGATATTGTAAATAATCTTTTTCCCATATCTATACGAACCATTACCAGAAGCAAATGTGTCGAGGAAATAACCGTTGTACTGACCATTCCAGCCCCAATTACAATAGTAATACGTGCGGCTGTTGCCTGTGGGGACTTGTCCAACGAAATCGTGTGTTCCCCAATTGTAGTATTTCGTCACCTCGACTTCATGTTTCACATCTCTGATTACCCAAGCATGCCCAATAGTTTGATTAGATGTCTGATAGCCTGAAGCCCATACAGGGTAGCCATTCTGTAACGACGAGACTATCGAATCGAAAGAAAATGTTGATAGTTCGGAACAATCATAACCAAATGTGGTAAATAATGAGCGACAACTACTCTCTGCGATAGATGAACCATCTACGGCATAGATGATACTGCCGTATTTACCGATTTGATGCAGCAAGCGTGCCAAGTTATCACTACCCGTATTGTAAGTCCCTGCCGAATAAGTGTTCTGAGCAGTGATTGCACTCCAATCGTATGTAATCATGCTGGAGGGATTATAAATGTCTGGATATTGAGTCGGATACTGATAGAAAGCAAATATTTCGGCCAAGGATACAGGCACACACCCTGCCCAAGCTCGTCCATTGGAAGTTGGGACATAAGGAACAGTGGGACAATAGACGTTATAGGGGTCATCCTGCCCATAGCACGCAGGAAGGTTAACCCCATAACGAAATTCTTCTTCATAGACCGTCTGATAATGGACTATTGCTCCATTACCAATGACTGTGATGGGCAGGTCCCCAATGGGGTCGGGTGCAGGCTTTATCGTATCAGGAAAACGAATACCATCAACAAAATCATCAATCTCATTGTCGTAGTATTCTGTCGCATTGGCCAGGAACTCTGCAAAACCCGTATTCTCAACAGCATCATCAATGTCCAAGTGCCCCTCATCGGAATAAGCATAGACCGGCGTTGTGCGGCTATCGGCCGAAATAAGGACAAACCCACCATCATCGGCAAAATTGATAAGATGAAAGCGAGTTGATGTTGAGGAACAGTTATCACCGAGGTAGTCGCCCGCATTAAATTCCTGATGGTCTGCAACATCCAATCCCGCGTCATTCCCCAGAGAAGCAACACCTTTAACTCGACTTTTTCTACCCAGCTGACTCGCGTCTTGATCTGCTATAAAAGCCGTAGCTTTCTGCAAAGCTTCATCATACGACACATAATATGCATCCATTTCACCACCATTGTCTTGTACTTCATCCAGTAAGTCATTTTCACTACTACACGAAAAAAGACAAACAAACGCCAACAGGGTTGACAAACTAATCAATAAATTCTGTTTCATTATTCTACTTTTTTAGTTATTTATAAGCTCTTCAACCTCAAACTCACCTTCATAGACTATGCCGCCGATGGTCACTGTCAGCGTATAGGTTCCAGGTGCCAAACCGCCGATACTGGCTGTGCTGACGGCATAGAAGGTCTGTTCGGTATAGAACGTATCATCGTCCTTGCAGACAGACACCGTCATCACGGTCGTATAGGGATACGTGACATAAATTGCATCATCCTCACAATAGGCTGACGGCATCAATAAGGGAGCTTTGTGCGGTTTATCTCCTGATGACGGAGTTGTTGGCGGAATAATTGGACGTAAATGGATAGGGTCGGCCATGGCACCAGCAAAAGTCATGATGCACAGGGCAAGAAAAACAACTTTTTTCATTTTAACTTTGCTTTTTGTTTAATTACTATATTGAATTATTTGACGCGTCAGGGCAAAAACCGTAAGCAAACTTTCTGTTTTGCACTCACCGCTCCAAATATTCGACTGCAAAGTTAAATGGTATTATGAAAAATAATAATAAAAATGAATTGACAAATAGTTGACAAAAGGATGTCTAAAAATCATAACAACCTCATAATGAAGCCAAAAACTCATCCCAAGCCGATGCGCTTCCATCCACTCCGTTAACCTTTTTGAACAGTCGCCGTTTGATTTGAGATACGGCAGACCTCTCCTTACTGATAGCCACGGCTATGTTGGCAGATGATATACCCAGTTTCATCAACAGGCACACTCGCTTCTCCACTTCGGACATCCAATTCCATCCGTTCAGCCTTGCCAAAAAGTCGGGATATGACGAGTTAATATATAATTCAACCATTTCCCATTCATTTGCTCTCAATAATTTACCGGATGTACAACAGGTTTGTACCATCTGAAAGACGTCAGACTTTTCAACTTGCTCCTTGACGTATGTGTCATGTTCAAGTAATTTCTGAATGTAAACATTCTGAGCCAAGAGTTCTTCCTTCTTTAATTGTAATTGATGCTGATATTCCTCACTTTGCTGTTTCGATGCATCAAGCATACCTTCCAGTTGTGCGATTCTCTCTTTATTCTTTTTGATAAGTTCCTTGCTTTTCTTAAAAATTGCCTCCTTTTGTCCTTTCAACTGCTTATAACGCATTTGTTGCATAAACTTGTGGTGCTTATAACGGATGTGGAGGATATATGTCATCAAAATAATAAGTAACAGCAAGGCTGACAGCATGATAATAAGATGCATCTTCTTCGAGTTTTCATCCTGCAGCCGATGAGTTTCTTTTGCCTTGAGTTCATAATTGTAAACATGCTGCATCTTGCTTAGAAGTTCTGATTGCAATGACGTGCGAGCTGAATCACCGTTAAGTACATACCTATCAAACCACTTGCTTGCCTTTTCGTAATTATTTCGCAAGAGCGCAATCTCAGCAAGACCCTTAGAAGCTGATTCTCTCGCAAATATATTACCTTCCTTGTAGGCTCGCTCATAGAAAAACTCTGCAGAATCCAGTTTTTCGGCTCGATGATAAGCTTCAGCAATTGTATGATACACACCTCCTCTGTATAGCGGCTGAATCAAAGGTAATCCACTAAAAGCATATTGCAAAGCCTTCTCGGAGCGTCCCAAGCGGGCATACATAGCAGCCTTAGATACGGCGACACGGGCGTAGGATGCATCGTCTTCATAGACTTTAAGCATCCTTTCGGCGAGAGTGTACACAGAATCTGCTTTCTCGTATTCCTTTAGAAGGCTGTATATGCTCCCCAAATCGCGAAGGCCATAAATCAAACCGACTGTATCACGAGCCATCTCATCCCATCGGTACGCTTCTTTATACCATATTAACGCCTCCTCATACATCAATTGCATCATATAAAGTGTACCCATCTGGGAACAACCCACACATCGTATATGTAAGATATCCTTGGTAGCCCTGTCACCACAGGCATCCAGTACTTTTTGAAAATCATCCAATGCTTGCGGAGCATCGCCCATGTCGGCATGTACGCGGCCCACGTAATATAAGGCTTCAGGGGTTAAACGCTCATCTGTATGCCGTTCGTAATATTGAGCAACGGAAAGGATCAGTGAATCGTCGGTATGGATAATGTCGGCCTTATCCTCTGCCTTCACCTTCAGCAGCGCATAGCGCATGCGGACAGACTCGGGCTGAACATCGACAGAGTCGGCCAATGTTTCCAAAACTCGCAGCACGCTGTCGGGATGTTCATCCACCAATGAGTCCAGTTGCTCAAGCCGATGCTGCAAGGGGCTCGGACGGCTGCAACCGAGGAAGACAAGGAGCAGGCCTAATGACAGAATGAAGAGGACTGGTCGTCTCATGGATGTTATTTTGCGCAATTACTTTCAGAAGACAGAAAGAAATGAAAAAATGCTGACTGCAAAGCCCTGACGACTCGCATTCGACTGCAAATATAACACCTTCCCTGCTCTCATCCAAATCCAATAGGGGGACATTTTCTGTTTTTTTGCAGAAAAAAAATCTCTAATTCTCTAATTCTTGATAAAGAAAAAACTTAAGTCCGTGCAATCTTCGGTAAAAAACAAGCGAAACTTAAATTTGAAAAGATGAATAGTCGTTTGGTCGTTTAGGCCTGTGGCGATTTCCCAAACGACCAAACGACAAATCTCCCATAACGACTTATCGTTCAGATGGCAACGTCGTGCAGAATGTCGAACAGGTCGTGGTCAATGCGGCGGTTTTCCTTCACGGCTCGCGAGAAGGGGACATAGACGATTTCGTCGTTGTCGATTCCGATCATCACGTTGCGCAGACCTTTCTTCAGGGCTTCGATGGCAGCGCTGCCCATGCGGCTGGCGATGATGCGGTCGTGGGCAGTGGGATGACCACCTCGCTGCAGGTGACCGAGGATGGATATGCGCACATCGAGGTTGGGGTGCGTCTTCTTCACCAGGTCGGCATACTTCATCGCTCCGCCATGCTCCTCGCTGGCTGCCACGAGCACGATGCTGCTCGACTTCGTCTTTCGGAAACCTGCCAGCACACTGTGCAGCAATTCGTCGGTCGAGGAATCTTTATTGGGAATGATGGCCTCCTCGCAGCCCGAGGCAATGGCTCCGTTGAGCGCCAGGAAACCGGCATCGTCGCCGAGCACCTCGACAAAGAACAGGCGTTCGTGGCTCGACGCCGTGTCGCGAATCTTATCAACGCACTGCATGATGGTGTTAAGGGCGGTGTCGTAGCCGATGGTCGTATCGGTGCCACACAGATTGTTGTCAATCGTAGCAGGGATAGCGATGCAGGGCAGGTCGTACTCCTGAGCAAAAATGCGTGCGCCATGAATCGTACCGTCGCCACCGATGACAACGAGGGCATCGACCTCCTCGCGCTGCAGGTTCTCGTATGCCTTGCGCCGACCTTCTTCGCTGAAGAAGTCTTTGCTGGGCGACGACTTGAGGATGGTTCCACCCTGCTGGATGATATTGCTGACGTTCTGAGTCTGGAACTCGACGATTTCGCCGTCGATGAGTCCCTTGTATCCGCGACGCACAGCCTTGACACGCAGGCCATTGTAGATAGCCGAACGTGTGACGGCACGGATGGCGCTATTCATACCTGGCGCATCGTTGCCAGATGTCATGAGTGCGATAGTTTTCATTTATTGAAACTTGAGTTTTTTAAGTTGACGAGTTGACGAGTTGTTACTTTCATCCCTCGTTGTACTTTGTACTTCGTACTTCTTTTCACTTTTCACTTTTCACCTATTCTCTCATCCTCAGCTTCCACACGCCGTCGATGCACACCATCTTCTGACCTTTGCACAGGCTGTCGCCGTTGGCCAGGTAGAGCGTGTAGAAAGCCTGGGCCACACTGTCGGACTCGAAGTTTACCTGTGGCACCTTCCAGCGCACCACTTGTAGTTCGTGTCCCTCGCTGAGCATCTCCTGGCGCACCGCATCGGCACAGACTGCAAAGAAAGCTGAATCGAGCGGCTGACCGAAGTCCAGATGCTGCATGTAGGCATCGACATCGTTGGTCTGCAACGCTTCGAACGCCTCACCCAGTGCGGCCTTCACCTCCTGCTCCGGTGTTGTCGAGCATGAGAGCAGCAAGAGCGGCAAACTTAGGAGGAGCAGGACCTTACTTCTGCCGAACATAGACGTTGATGGGAGTGCCGGTGAAGTTCCAGTGCTCACGAATCTGGTTTTCCAGGAAACGCTTGTACGGTTCTTTCACATATTGCGGCAGGTTGGCATAGAAGACAAACGACGGCACACGTGTGCCAGGTATCTGCATGCAGTACTTTATCTTGATATACT
Organism: uncultured Prevotellaceae bacterium; assembly: GCA_900319385.1. Classification (GTDB taxonomy): domain Bacteria; phylum Bacteroidota; class Bacteroidia; order Bacteroidales; family Bacteroidaceae; genus UBA3839. The sequence continues at coordinate 62,594 of ONOG01000022.1, forward strand.
TACCCTTGATGCTGGGTGGCGGCGTGGCCTCGATGATGGGCAGCATCGTCTCGTTCAGCTTGGCTGTCGAGACTTTGTTCGTGCGGTTTTCGTACACCTTCTGCACCTCTTCCAGCACTCGGAAGATGCGCTGTTTGGTCACAGCCGAGGCAAAGATGATGGTAAAGTCGGTGAAAGGTGCCATGCGTTCGCGGATAGTGTTTTCGAAATGTCGGATAGCCTCGTTCGTCTTGTTCTCCACGAGGTCCCACTTGTTCACCACGACCACCATGCCCTTCTGGTTCTTCTGGATGATTTGGAAGATGTTGATGTCCTGTCCCTCGATACCGCGTGTGGCATCGACCATCAGCACGCAGACGTCGGAATTTTCGATGGCACGTATCGAGCGCATCACGGAGTAGTACTCCAAATCCTCGTTCACCTTATTCTTCTTGCGGATACCGGCCGTATCGACGAGGTAGTAGTTGAAGCCAAACTTCTCGTACTTCGTATAAATCGAGTCGCGCGTTGTGCCAGCGATGTCGGTCACCACGTTGCGTTCGTCGCCGAGGAAGGCATTGATGAGCGACGACTTACCCGCATTGGGTCGGCCGACCACAGCGATGCGGGGAATGTCCTCCTCGATAGGTTCGGGCAGACTCGTTCCCAGCGCCTTGACGATGTCGTCGAGCAGGTCACCCGTGCCGCTTCCTGTGAGCGACGAGATGCAGTAGGGATCGCCCAGGCCCAGGCTGTAGAATTCGGCCGACTGATAACGGAGTTCGTTCGAATCGACCTTGTTGCACACCAGCAGCGTCGGCACCTTCGAGCGGCGAAGGATGGCTGCCACAGCCTCGTCGAGGTCGGTCACGCCGGTCATGATATCGACCAGAAATAGGATGACGTCGCACTCCTCGAGAGCAATCTTCACCTGACGGCGAATCTCACCTTCGAACACATCGTCGCTGTTCACGACCCATCCACCCGTATCGACCACGGAGAACTGGCGGTTGCCCCATTCACACTGGCCGTACTGACGGTCGCGTGTCGTACCGGCCTCGTCGCTCACAATCGCATGGCGAGTCTTCGTCAGGCGGTTGAACAGCGTCGATTTGCCCACGTTCGGGCGTCCCACAATTGCTACTAATGCCATATTCCTCTATTGATTGTATTTGATTTGTCTGCAAAGGTACGAAAAATCTGCGTAAGTGCGTGCAAAAAAGATAATTATTTGTTTTTTGCCAAGCAGGGTTGTCAACCGACCTCTGCAACCGTCGATAGCGGAATATGATGACGCTGGCACAGCAGTTTTTCCACGCTGTTACTGCAACTGGTCGTACCACTCGTCGGTCACGGGTTCCAGCCACTCGTTGCTTGCACCTTCGTGGACGTCGGTGTGGTAGGTCAGATGCTGGAACCACGAGTCACGAGCCGCGCCGTGCCAGTGCTTCGCCTCGGCCGGAATAGCGATGACGGTGCCTGGCTTCATCTCGACTGCGGGTTTGCCCCACTCCTGATACCAGCCTCGACCCGCCACGCAGATGAGAACCTGTACCTGACCATGATGCACGTGCCAGTTGTTGCGGCAGCGAGGCTCGAAGGTGACGTTGGTGACGGGACCCATCGGTGCCAGGTAGCTCTGACCGTTGAAATAGGCTCCATAAGGATTCTTTTCGCCGCGCGGCCAGACGTCGAAATCGACGGGTGCAATGGTCTGACACGGTTCGCCGAACACGGCTGCGACAGCCTGCTCCAGACGCACAGCCTCGGCCTCGCCGACACGATGGCGAAGAACGGCGGGCAGCTGGCGCAACTGTTCATCGCCGACACCCATGTTGCGGGCTCCGCTGACGTGTGCCTTCAGCTGAGGGTCGCAGCCAGGCAGTGCCGAAATGGCGGAGACGGTGACGATTTCGCGTTCGGCAAACGTGAGATTGTTGCGGGCAAAGATGTCGCCGAAAAGGTGTGCCTTGAGGTAATAGTCGGTCTGTGGGGCAAAGGCATAGGTGAATGGCTGTCCGCCTACGAGCTGTGTCTGCACGGCTGTTCCCTGCTTCAGGGCATCGTAGTCGGCAGGCAGTGGGTCGGCATCGCGACCCTCGGCTGTGGGCAGACCTGCCTCTTTACGCTGTTCGACGACTTGCTGCAGGACGCCGAGGGCATTGAGCGAACGCGGAAAGCCTGTGTAGGCATAAAGTTGGGAGAGGGCTTCCTTGATCTGGCTGACGGTCAGTCCGGCGTCCAGTCCTTTGTTCACTTCACTACGGAGGGCCTGCAAGTCGCCCTTTGCCTCGTGTGCTGCGATGGCCACGAGTGCCTGTTGTTGTTCTGTCAGATTCGTCATGGTTGTTTGGGCTGTTACGTGAATGCTTGCCAGCACGGCGGCGGCAAGGATGATGATGAGTCGTTTCATGGGGTTATGGGTGTTTTCTGAAGATGAGTCGCATGGTTTCGGGATCGAGGGGCTGCATGGTGGGCAGACGGAGCGCCTTCACCATGTGCAGCGTGCCTTGCTTGTAGCGCAGGAAATGGTCGGTGCGGAGATGGCGCTGATAGGCCTCATCGGATGCATAGATTTCGAGGATGCGAATCTGGGTAGAGTCCTCTGCGCTCTGCATAGGGTAGAGACAGATGACGCCTGGTTCGCGCTCGACACTAAGGCGGTCCACCTCGTTGGCATAGTCGAGATATTCTTTCAGGTGTTCCGGATAGACTTCGATTTCGGCCAGACGGACCAGCATCTTTCCAGAATGGACTGCGGCCTCGGCCTTCGTCTCCGATTGTCCCAGCAGCCATCCGGCATTCTTATGCAGAATCATTTCGCGGAAGGGCGCAAGGTCCGGCTCGTCGGTCAGGTACTGGCGCATACGCTCCAGACCGGCAGTGAGCACCTGCGGAGCGACGTAGGGATAGTCAGAACCGTAGAGCAGGTGGTCGGGCGTGGTGATGGTGAGCAGCATGCGGATGACTTCTGGGCTGTGGGCACCTGCAAGGTCGTAGTAGAGCGCAGCGAGGTTGGCCTCCCAGTCGATGTCGCCCACCAACTGGTTCTGCTGCATGACGGGAGTCAGCGACTTCATCCTCGGCACTGCCAGGGGGAGATAGGCTCCGCAGTGGGGCACGACGACCTTGACGTGGGGATAGCGAGCCAGCACATTGCGCGTGATCATGTTCGCCACGGCGCGTGTCGTCTCGGAGAGATATTCCTGCATGGCGAGCGGTGTCTGCTGCATCACCTGGCGGTTCACAGGTTCGGGACGGTGGGGATGGAGAACGACCAACGCCCGACGCTCGTTGAGCACGGCGAAAAGCGGGTCAAGTTCGGGCGCACCGAGGTACTGCCCCTGCACATTTGTCGCCAACTTGATGCCGTCGGCACCCAGCGTGTCGAGGGCATAGACGGCCTCGCGGATGGCTGCATCAACATCGGGCAGTGGCAAGGCGGCGCAGAAGAGGAAACGACCTGGGTGTTCACGCTTCAGTGCGGCTACTACTTCGTTGGTGTGCCGGACCACTTGGGCCGACATGGGTTGAGGAGCCGCCAAGGTCAGCACAGAGGTCGCTATGCCGGCCTCGTCCATCCACCGAAGATGTGCCTCGACGTCGTAGCGAGGCAGTGGAAATCCCTCGTCGAGCAGACGTTCCTCGCCTTGCAGAGCCGACAGAAACTCGGGAGTGATGAGGTGGCTGTGCATATCAATCACCCCCTGAGCCGTTACTGTTGACATTGACAATAGGGTAGCCATAAATGTCAGGATTGCTTTTCTCATAACAATACTTTCTTACCGTTTCGGATGACGACACCGTCCGACGGACGTTCCACTCGCTGTCCACTGAGGTTGTAGTAAACCGTCTGCCCGTCGTGGCTGTGCAGGTGGCTGACAGACGTCGCGGTGGAGTTGAGTGAGAGGGTGACGGGAATGCCACTCTCGCCGGCCTGCAGGAAGGTCTTCAGGTCGTTCTCCGACAGTCCGTCAATGTGCCCCAGACGGGTATAGCTCCACGAGTTCGTGCCGTAGAAAATGCAGATGTTGCTGCCGTTGTAAAGCACGATGTCGCCAGGCTGAGCCGTCAGCTGCTGATTGCTGGTGGTGAGCGAGAACCCAAGTGGTCCCCAGATTTCAAAACCGCCGCTCGAATTCAGTGTCACGGTGAGGGGACCTTCCTGAAGTCGCGCCACAAGTTCTTTCGTTGCCTGATTGTCGGCCAGCGTGACGCTCTGTGTCTGTCCGTTGATGGTGATATACATGGTTTCGCTTACGGTTTCGGAAGATTGGAAATTCTGATTCTCCAGCCATTCAGCCAGCAGCGTTCCTGTCTGGCTGCGGTTGCGGTTGTTGATCCAGAGCGCATCGCCCGTCCACGTGGCATCGGGCACCAAACGTTTCGCATCTTCGACCACACGGCTAATGCTGCTGCTGGCACTCGACACGATGAGTCCGACGTGCTTGCCGGCCATTTGCGAACCGTAGTTGAACAGGTAGGTCTGCATCGGCGCAGCCATCTGGCTCCACCACAGCGGTGTGACAATGATGACGTTCTGATAGTCGCTCAGCGAAGTCGAGACGGGGTCGATGGCAGGATAGCTCGCTGCATCGTCGGGGTTGGCATTGATGGCATTGAGCAGCTGTGTACCCAGGGCATAGCCGTTGGCCTCGTATTTCAATCCTTTCTCAGCAGGCTGAATCTCCAGCACATCGGCCTCAATCTGGTGGGTGAGTTCTGTCACGATAGCGCTACAATTACCCGTATAGCTGTAGTAAACGACGAGCGTCTTGCCCAGGTCGGACGTAGGTTGCGCGTTCACTACGCTCTCCTCCTGACTGCTGCAGGCAATGGCGGTCAAGAGAACCACCATTGCCAGGCATCTTTTGAAAACAATCTGTATCATCTTACAAAGCTTTAACCCATGCTTCCAAGTCGGCCTTCGTGGCGTCGTTGAGCAGTTTACCGGCCTTCCAGCTGACAGAAGGATAGGCTGCTTTCAGGTCGTCGCACGCCTTTTGGATGTCGCTGCCGCCCGATGTGGCAAAGGGAACGACAGTCTTGCCACTGAAGTCGTACGCCTCCATAAAGGTGTTGATGATGGTCGGGCAGGTGTACCACCAGATAGGGAAACCGACGTAGATGACGTCGTAGTCGGACATGTTCTCCAACTTGCCGGCAATGGCAGGGCGGCTCTTGCGGTCCTGCATCTCGAGGGTGGAGCGACTCTGCTTGTCACGCCAGTCGAGGTCGGCATCCGTGTAGGGCACTTCGGGCTTGATTTCATAGAGGTCAGCCCCTGTCACCTCGGCGAGTTGCTGAGCCACACCGGCCGTGACGCCCGATGCTGAAAAGTAAGCTACCAATGTCTTCATTTCCTTTTTCTCGTTTTTGTTGCTTTTGTTGCTCTGCGAGCAGGCACTGAGAGCGATGGTCAGCAGTGCTGCAATCATGACAATGATTTTCTTCATAACTAATAATAATTATTAACGCCCCCCCAGCCATCCTCAGGGGATGGGGTCTGGAGGGGTTAAATCTATTCCATCGAGTGTTCCCAGCCGCCACGAGTGTCAATGCCAGTGGCATCGGCGAGTTGCTCCAGACGTGCGACTTCGTCTGCGGTCAGCTGTATCTTTGCGGCTTCGGCAGCCTCGACCACATGGCGCTCCTTCGTGGCACCGATGATGGGCAGCGTTCCCTTGGCAATGGCCCATGCAATGCCAATCTGCGAACAACTGGCGCCATACTTCTGGCCGATGGCGGTCATTTCACGGGTCAACGCCTCCAGCTGCGGCAGCACGGGATTGTACTTCTTGCCACGGTCGCTCTCGGCTGGCAGTGGATTCTCCTGATTGTATTTGCCAGAGAGCGCACCTTGCTCGAGCACCATGTAGGCCCAGAACTCAATGCCCTGCTCCTTGCAGTAGTCGAGCACCCCACCCTTCTCGCTCGAACGATAGAGCAACGAGAAATGGTTCTGGACGGCACTGACCCTGAAGCCCGCCTCTGCCAGGATTTCGTTGGCGCGACGTATCTCGGCAATGTTGTGGTTCGACACACCCACACGCTTCACCTTTCCACTTTGCAGGAGAGGAATCAGCCCTGGTGTCCAGCGCTCCACATCCATCGGATTGTGAATCCAATAAACGTCGATGTAGTCGCAACCCATCCGTTCGATAGAAGCCTCGGCCATCTTCTCGACAGAGTTTTCAAACACTTCGGCAATCTGCGGCGTGAACTTCGTCGAAATCTGAACTTCGCTGCGCTTTACCTGCTTGGCCAGTGTGCCGAGAATGCGTTCCGACTCGCCCATACCGTAGGCCGTAGCCGTGTCCCACAGGTTCAGCCCAGCCTTCGTTGCTGCGTCGAACACAGGTTTCAAGTTATCCACATCCGTTTTGCTTCCAAACACGGTGTCGCCACCGAACGCACCTGCGCCCCAGGCCCAGGTACCTAATGCAATCTTCGTCATCATACAAACCATTTTTTAAGTTTAACGCTGCAAAGTTAGCACGAAATCGGCAGAATTGACTAAAACGAATTACGGATAATTTAACCAAAATTACGGATTCTCGCAAAAAGAAACTTCCAATTATTCACTTCTCACCTTTCACTTTTCACTTAAAAGGCGTATCTTTGCGACCGATATGGAGAAGATACTGAAAGTTCACCGCGTCAACGACTATGCACGATACATTGGTGCACCGGAACTGCATCCGCTCGTCTCGGTCATCCACTACGACGAGCTGGAGCATTGCCGCCATTCGCTCAACAACTACGATGTCTATGGACTGTTCATCGGCGACGAGACACTGGAGCAACTGACCTACGGACTGACGACCTACGACCTGCGACGCCATGCCCTCATGTGTGTCGCACCAGGACAAATCGGCGGCAAGGCAGACACCGGCGAGGAAATCCATACCAAGGGCTGGGCCCTGCTCTTCGACCCCGAACTGCTGCATGGGACAGACATCGAGCGTCGAATGCCAGCCTACACCTTCTTCTCCTACAACACGAACGAAGCCCTGCTCATGTCCGACGAACAAAGGCAGACCATCGTCACACTCTTTGAAGAAATTCGTGACGAAGCCTCTGCCCCCAGCGACGAGCACACGCGACCCATTCTGCAACACCGCATCGGACTCGTGCTGGAACACGTCGCACGCTTCTACGCCATACAGCTGTCCTCACCATCGAAAGACAAGGACGACCTGCTCGCACGTTTCGAAAACCTGCTCACCCACTACTACCAGGCCCACCTGCAACGCGAGCACGGACTGCCCACCGTCCGCTACTGCGCCCAGGAACTCTTCTTGTCGCCCAACTACTTCGGCGACCTGATTCGCCAACTCACCGGCGACACGGCCTCGAATATGATCCGTCGTTTCGTCATGAAGCGCGCCAAGGAACTGCTCATCGGCGGCACCTCAATCTCAGAAGCCGCCGAACGCCTCGGTTTCGAATATCCCCAACACTTCACCCGCCAGTTCAAGACCAACTTCGGCATCACACCCACCGAGTTCGTCAAGCAACACCACTAAAACAGAGGGAGGTTCACCCGTCGTCGGTGAGCCTCCCCGCTTTGTGTTGCTGCCAGATTTTATTTCTCTTCGTATTTGCGCACCAGTTCGAACTTGAACTTTTCGCCTTTTTGGTTGGTAAACGTGCCGTCAAAGCCGTCGCCCATCTCCACTTCGATGCCATCGAAAGTGCCGGTGTGGTTGCCTTTCGGCGAATACTCCTCGAGGATCCAGTGGTGACCGTATGCGACGGGCATGCCGGTGGCATCTTCACGCATCTTGGCCTCATAGAACTTGGTGATGAGCGTGAAGTGGGTCTTCGGGCGGTCGTTGTAGAAGTAGTAGCCGCAGTTCTGACCTGGCGTGGTTTCCGGCTTGAAGAGGAGGGTGACGTCGTAGGTGCCAATCTTTCCTACAAACTTCTGATAGTCGGTGTCCTGCGTCTGAGCCAGGACGGTCTGTGTGCTGCAAAGCAGGCACAACAGGATTGCAATGAGTGTCTGTTTCATAAGCATTTTAAGAAATACAAAGTACAACGAAGTGAAAACTCAGATAAAACTCAAAAACTTATACAATTATTCAGGGTTATAGCCAAAGAGGTTCAGTTCCTTGTCGCTGTTGCGCCAGTCCTTATCTACCTTGACAAAGGTTTCGAGGTAGATGCTCTTGCCGAAGAAACGCTCGAGCGACTTGCGGGCCTCGGTCATCACCTTCTTCAGCGCCTTGCCCTGATGTCCGATGATGATGCCTTTCTGCGAGTCGCGCTCGACATAGATGACGGCGTTGATGTGGATGTGCTTCGCGTCTTCCTTGAACGATTCGATGCCCACCTCGACGCTGTAGGGGATTTCCTTGTCGTAGTAGAGCAGAATCTTCTCGCGGATGATTTCGCTGACGAAGAAACGGGCAGGCTTGTCGGTCCACTGATCCTTGTCGAAGTAGGGCGGCGACTCGGGCAGGAGTTCCTTGATGCGCTTCAGCACCGGCTGCACGTTGAACTTCGCCAAGGCTGAGATGGGGATAATCTCTGCCTTGGGCAGGGTTTCGTGCCACTGCTCGACGAGCTGAACGATATCTTTCTCGTTCGACAGGTCAATTTTGTTAATCAGCACGAGCACGGGCACGTCCATCTTTGCCACCTTCTGCAGGAAGTCGTTGTTCTTATCGACTTTCTCCACAGGATCGGTCACGTAGAGCAGCACGTCGGCATCCTGCAAGGCACTCTCGGAGAATGCCAGCATAGACTCCTGCAGCTTGTAGTTGGGTTTGAGCACGCCTGGCGTGTCGCTGAACACAATCTGCGCATCCTCGTCGTTGATGATGCCCATGATGCGGTGACGTGTGGTCTGTGCCTTGAACGTGGCAATCGAGATGCGTTCGCCGACAAAGAGGTTCATCAGTGTCGATTTACCGACGTTGGGATTGCCGACAATGTTTACAAAACCGGATTTGTGCATAATTTATCATTTGGATTTATCTGAGCGGAACTTCCGAAAGTCGAGTCATTTCACTGAAGTTTCGGAGTGTTTAAGAACCACGAATTGCCCGAATTTCTCGAATTTTCCTTTCTTCATATATTCTAATTCGTGTAATTTTATTTTGAATTATCTCGAATTTTCTCCCTTTTGTATGGGCTTCAAACTATAAGAAATTCTTGAAATTCGCGAAATTCGTGGTTCTCTATGACTTCCGACAGTTGGGTCATTTCATTTTGTTATACCTCCTGATCAGCTCCAACATCGTGGTGTTCCATTCGGCTGTTCCAGGCAGTTGATAGCGGCAGTTTCCTGACGAAGAACTCGTGAAGAGCGTTTCGGATTTCTCCGTGAGCGTGACCGTTCCGCGCGGAGAAAGCGAGAATGCACCATCACCCTCCACTGCCTGAATGATGACCATCGGATCCCACATCTTCTGTCCTGTGTTACAGTTGCAAGTCAGATACACCTGCTTAATGGGGTGAATGTCGGTCCACGAAATGTCGCTGATAACCTGTTCGGGCAAATATTCAATCTCCTGCCCCACCTCCATTGGCGAGAACATGATATCAACATCTGCCGGCCATAAACTGAAGAAGCTGCGAGCAAAGTCAATGCCCTGGGCAAAATTGAAGTCGGGCTCTACGGACTTGCCAAAGACGCCAGCCATGATGTAGAGGCATTTCACTTTCTGCCTGACCAGTTCCACACCACTCAGCGGCGAGAACTCGTCGCCCTTGGACTTGAGCAAGTCGGCCAACGCCGTGACGAAGCCCACGGAGCAGATACTGACCGAGTGGTCGGGCTGTGCTGCCAGCAGGCGTCGGTAAAGCTTCCAAGCGTCGGGCAACGACGACAAGTCGCTAACCGTGCGTCGGAACATCTGTTGTCCGTCGTCAGTCGTGTAGGTCGGCAAAGCCTTGTAGTTGATCCACACAGGCGGATTGGCGATGCCCTTACGCACCAGTCCGATGGGCACGTCGGCGTGACCGAAATAAGTATTCATCACGTCGGCCAGGGCTGCACACTCCTCTCCTTCACGGTCAACAATCACGCCAAGCAGCTTGCAGCGTCCCTCATCCACGTAGCGATACAGCATCTCCATTGCAAACAGGTCGTCAGTCGATGAACCGATGTCGGTATCGAAGATGACCAGCGGCACACCCTTGTAGGTGTTCTCCTCATAGTCCGAAAAGGAGTCATCGTCGGAACACGATACCATCAACACGGCACTGCATAGCAACCATATGGCGGCCTGTAGGTACAACTTCACTTCTTTCATTAGTTCTATATAAAGACAAAAGCCCACCCCCATCACCTCCCTGGGGAGGGGGCGGGGATGGGCCTCCAACTCTATCTGGAGTATTTACTTGCTAAATTTACTTCCGTCGTAGCCCCACTTCATGTAGGAGGCACCCCATGTGAAGCCGGCGCCGAAAGCGGTGAAGATGAGGTTGTCGCCCTTCTTCAGTTTCGGTTCGTACTCCCAGAGGCAGAGTGGCAGCGTGCCGCCGGATGTGTTGGCCATGTGGTCGATGTTAATCATCACCTTTTCCTCGGGCACGTTGATGCGGCGTGCCACAGCTGTTTCGATGCGCACGTTGGCCTGATGAGGTACGATCCATGCGATGTCGTCGTTCGTCAGGTTGTTGCGCTTGGCAATGATTTCCACGGCATCGGACATGTTGGTGACGGCGTATTTGAACACGGTGCGGCCTTCCTGGTAGAGGTAATGGCGGCGGGCCTCGATGTTCTCGACGGTAGGACGTACTGCCGAGCCGGACACTTCAAGGTGCAGGGGGTCGTAGTGGCTGTCGGTGCGCATGTAGCGGTCGAGCAGGCCGTATTCCTCGGTCGTTCCTTCGAGCAGGACACATCCAGCACCGTCGCCGAAGATCGGGCATGTGGTGCGGTCCTGATAGTTGGTGATGGACGTGAGGAAGTCGCCTCCGCAGACGATGATGCGCTTGTTGCGTCCGCTGCAGATGAAGCCTGCACCCACTTCCATTGCGTAGAGGAAACCTGCGCAGGCTGCCTCCATGTCGAAGCCGAAGGCGTTCTTCAGTCCGAGATTACCGATGACGAGCGAGGCTGTCGAGGGGAAGAGGTAGTCGGGGGTTGTGGTGGCGCAGATGACGCCTTCGATGGTGTCAGGATCGATCTGTGTTTTTTCCAAAAGGTTCTGAACGGCTTTGGTCATCAGGTAGGACGTACCGGCTCCCTGACGTTCCTCGTCCTTCAGGACGTGGCGTGTTTTCACACCGATGCGCTCCATGATCCATTCGTCGGTCGTATCGACGATGCGCGACATTTCGTCGTTGTCGAGGATATACTTCGGAACGTATCCGCCCACACCAGTGATGACGGCATTGATCTTTTCCATAGTTCTTGATTATTGAAAATTGAAAACCGAGAGCCTCCACTACCCCTCCATGGGATGGGTTAGGGGAGGCTTTCTATTTTCAATTACTCATTAGATTGCTGCTTCCTTCTCGATTGCCACCTTACCGCGATAGTAGCCACAGCTGGGGCATACGGTGTGGTAAACATAGAATTCGCCACAGTTGGGGCATACTGCCAATGTGGGAGCAACTGCTACGTCGTGAGTTCTTCTCTTGCGAGTACGAGTCTTTGACTGTCTTCTTTTAGGATGTGCCATTGTTCTATAAGTTTTTTAGTTGTTGAATTGAATATTTTTGAGAGCGTCCCAGCGACTGTCGGTTGCGACGTCGCCGGGGTTTGAATCGTCGTCCTGTGCATCCTCTCGACTGCTTCGGGCAGCCTGATGTTCGTCGAAGACCTCCATCATGGCGTTGTCGCACTTGCCAGGTTCGTGAATCCGCCTGAGGGGCATGCTGAGAACTACAAATTCATAAATCGGCAACGAGATGTCGAGCAGACCCTCCGACTGAGGAACGGTCACGACATCGCCGTCGTCTTCGTAGGTGTCGCCCAGCCGCACTGTCAGCTCATCGGTCGTGTCAATCCGCAATTCGACATCGGCCAGACAGCGGTCGCAGGGCACATACACCACACCTTCGGAGTGGATTTGGAACTGAATTCCCGACTGCCCTACCCTTGTACAGGCTACGTGCGCCTTGACATTGCCACGTGTGACGAGCCCGTCAATTTGCTGAAAAGCTGCATTGTCCAACACAAAGTCGTACTGTGAGCCTTCGAGCCGTGCATCGAGCAAATCAATCTGAAATTCGTTCTGCTTCATCTCCGTTCCGTAAAGTGATATTCCACAATACGGCTTGCAAAGGTACGTAAAAAAGTTAAAAGTGAAAAGTGAAATGTAAAAAAACTGCCATTTCCCTGTATTTTTTCGTCCGTCACACGGATTTCGGACGCAGGAAGATGGCACTTTTCACCCTTCACTTTTCACTTTTCACCCTTCACTTTTCACTTTTCACTCATTCCACCACCTTCTGCCAGGTCATGGTGCAGCTGCGCAGGTCGTCCAGCGTGCCGTACATCTTGACCGTGAGTGTATTGTCTTTGTTGGTGAGCAACGAATAGACAAACATCGGCTCATTGGTCGCACCGTAGTAGGTGTGGATGCTTCCTTTCATGATGATGTAGGCTGTCTCCATCGAATACCAGCCTGTGCAAGAGCCGTCTGTATTGAAGACAAGCACCTTGCCCACCTCGATATGGTGAGCATCATCGCCTACGACATTCGTGATTTTCCATTTTCCAACCAGGTTTTCCTTGGTGAAAGGCAAAGTTTCTTCGCCTTCTTCCTTGCTGCAAGAGGTGAGCGAAAGGCTCGTGACAGCCAACATAAGGGCTACCATCCAGATCCAGTTTAGCTTTTTCATCATGTGTGTTGTTGATATGTTTTTGATTGATAGATGAGGGTGCATCGACCGTTATCGGAGAAAGCATCGCAAAGGTACGAATTATTTACCCACAGACAAAGGTTTCTGCGAAAAAAAACAAAGCACAAAGTTGGATATTAATAGTTCCACCTGTTGTTCTGCATGGCCTCGAGCAGGCTCTGGGGCAAGGCGTGACGGTTGAGGAAGAGGTAGGTGGTATTGAGCGCCATGTAGTCGCGCGACATGTACCAGATACCCTTGTAGTAACCAGAGTCACCCCAGGTGTTCTTCACCATGTAGTAGGGTCGGCCTTGCTCGTCGGTGGCCTTGCCGTAGATGAGCATCACGTGGTCGTAGGTGAACCGCCAGTCGTCCCACTGTTCCTGCCGCAACTGCTGCGAGGGCTTGACGCCGTCGGGTAGCTCGGCCAGTCCGGTGAAGGTGAAATCGCCCGTGCAGTCGCCGCCCCAGGCCACGGTGTAACCAGCATCGAGGGCGTGGTCGAGGGCGTCCATCAGTTCGTTGACGGGGATGTTGTAGCTGGGCTTGAGCCGCCATTTGTAGGGAGCCTCGATGACGAACCACTGATTAAACGGATGATGCGTATAACTGGTCAGGCTCACGTAGTCGTCGAGGTTCAGGCCCAGTCGCTCGACGAACGAACGAGGGGTGTAAGTCTTTCCTTCATACACGAACGACTCGGGACAGCGACCCACATATTTGTCGATGACCGCCTGCACGCTGTCCTGCCAGTGGGGCTTAGGGGCGCTGGACACGGCTGGATTAGAGGCCGTGGCGGGGATGATGCTCCGCACGGTGCGTTCCAGTTCCGGAAAGAATACGGTGAAGTTGGCCAGCGTGTCGCCCGTCAGCGAGCCTGGTGCCGGCATGGCGTCCTCAGGGCAGATGCCGTGGCGACGGATGATGTCAACAACGTCGTCGCACGAGCCGCCCTCCGATATCTGACTGTAGCCGTGCATGCGGACATAGTGCGTGGCGTTGTCCATGTAGTCCTTATTCACGACAAACATCTCGCATAGGTCGTAGGTCTGACCCGTCTGCCGCAGTATCTCGCTCTCTAAGTAGCCCAAGGTGCCGAAGGCCCAGCAGGTGCCGCTGCGCCACTGGTTCTTCACACTGGTGATGGGCAGTTCCTTCACGGTGGTGAAGGTCTTCCACTCCTGTGAGGCTTTCGCCCTGCGCTGCAGGCTCTCTTGTGCCTGTGCGGGGGTATGTCCTACTGTGAGTGCTGCTACGGTCAGCACCAGGGCGAGGGCTTTGGTCTTGACAAAGATGAGTTGTTTCATGATGTTGATAGCTTTATTTATAAAACTGCTCTGCTTGACTTGTAGATAAGTGGAGTTAGAAGGAGATAGATGGAGATTGAAGACTGCCGGCGTGTCACCCTGCACGATGCCGCATTTCTGCGTCACGCTGATGTCGATGGTCAGCTTCACACTCCTCGCTTCACGTTCACCACTTCAGGTTGCAAAGTTACAATTTATTTTTCATTTAATGGCATGATTTGCAGCACTTAATATAATTTTATGAGTTCGAGGTCGGCCATTCATACTCAGATGCTGGGCTTTGTGAAGTCGGCTGTTGCTCACAAAAAAGACAGCCGGTGTGCGGAAAAAACTCAAAATATCATTGGTATTTTCAAAAATATCAATGGAATTTGTAGAAATATCAGTGGAATTTGTAAGAATATCATTGAGATTTTGACTTTCTTCGGCACACAGGCTGGGTTTTCGGAGCGCTGTCGCCAAGCTTGGAGCGAACAACAGCTGAGTATGAAGCGAAGAGCAGCTAAGTTTGGAGCGAACAGCTGTCAAGTCTGGAGTGCCGAACATGGGTAAATCGAGTGGGTTTTAGCAATTTTTAGACTAAATCATCGTGTTTGTCAGAAAATTGTCGTATTTTTGCAGGTTGAAGCATCAAATTTCAAGAAAATGAAACGTATGATAAAATTTGTTGCGGTCGGCCTCATCGCCATGGGCTGCAACCTCGTAAATGCGCAGGAACCTGTGAATATCCAAAAGCAAAACCCGAAGATTGAAAACCGCACGATGTCGGCCGAAGTGCTGTGGGGCATGGGACGCATCGGCGGCCATGCAGCGTCGCCCGACGGCAGCATGGTGGCCTACAACGTGGCCTACTACAGCGTGAAGGAGAACCGGAGCCACCACGTGCTCTACGTGATGAACAGCGACGGTACGGGACAGAAGAAGCTGACGACGACCGCCAAGAGCGAGACGGACGCGGCTTGGATCGACGGCGGACAGCGCCTGGCCTACCTCTGCGGCGGAGAAATATGGACGGTGAAGCCCGACGGCAGCGAACGCCGACAGCTGACCAACACCGGCGGCGAAATCGAGGGCTTCAAGTTCGCGCCCGACGAACGGCACGTGCTGCTGCTCAAGAGCCTGCCCTATCACGGCAGCATCAAGGAGAACCCGAGCGACCTGCCGAAAGCGACGGGGCGGCTCGTCACCGACATGAACTACCGCCACTGGGACCACTATGTGGAGTCGATCGTGCATCCGTTCGTGGCCACTGTGTCAATGGTCAATGGTCAATGTTCGATCGAAAACGACGCCCGCGACATCCTGGAGGGCGAGCCATACGAATGCCCTACGGCTCCGTTCGGCGGCATCGAGCAGCTCGACTGGAGCCGCGACTCGAAGCAGGTGGCCTACACCTGCCGCAAGAAGGAGGGCGTGGAGTATGCCATCTCGACCGACACCGACATCTACCTATATGATATACACACGCGCGCGACGCGTAACCTCTGCAAGAGCGGCATCGCGCTGCCCAAGAGCGACCCGACGAAGACGATGGCGCAGCAGCCCATCAACAGTGCGGAGCTGAAGGGTGAGATGGTGGGCTACGACACCAACCCGCGTTTCTCGCCCGACGGCCGCTATCTGGCCTGGCTGTCGATGGAGCGCGACGGATATGAGAGCGACCGCAACCGCCTGTGTGTCTATGACTTGACGAGCGGCGAGAAGCGGTTCGTCTCCGAGCAGTTCGACTCGAACGTCGATGACTACTGCTGGACGCCCGACTCGAAATCGCTCTACTTCATCGGTGTGTGGCACGCCACCGAAAACCTGTACCGCACCAACCTGAAGGGCGAGGTGCAGCGTCTGACGGAGTACACCGCCGACTTCGGCTCGCTGCAGATGCTGGGCAAGAAGCAGCTGCTGATGGAGCGCCACGACTATTTCCACCCTGCCGACCTCTATGTCGTCACCCCAGGAAAGGACGTGAAGGGAACAAAGATTCAGCAGATTACCGAGGAGAACCGCCACATCCTCGACGGACTGGACAAGGGCAGCGTGGAGCAGCGCTGGGTGAAGACTACCGATGGCGGACAGATGCTCTACTGGGTTGTCCTGCCACCCAACTTCGACCCCGCGAAGAAGTACCCCACCCTGCTCTTCTGCGAAGGGGGACCGCAAAGCCCCGTCTCGCAGTTCTGGTCCTACCGCTGGAACTTCTTCATCATGGCGTCGCAGGGCTACGTCGTCATCGCCCCCAACCGCCACGGACTGCCTGGCTTCGGCTCGGCATGGTGTGAGCAGATCAGCGGCGACTGGACCGGACAGTGCATGAGCGACTACCTCACCGCCATCGACGATGCCTGCGACCAGCTGCCGTATGTCGATCGCGACCGCCTCGGCGCCGTGGGAGCCTCGTTCGGCGGATTCAGCGTCTATTACCTGGCCGGACACCATGAGAAACGCTTCAAATGCTTCATCGCACACGACGGCGCGTTCAACCTCGAGTCGATGTACACCGACACCGAGGAAGTGTGGTTCTCGAACTGGGAGTACGACGATGCCTACTGGAACAAAGACCAGACGGCTCGTGCCCGCAAGACCTACGACAACTCGCCCCACCGCTTCGTCGATCAGTGGGACACGCCCATCCTCTGCATCCACGGCGAACTGGACTACCGCATCAATGCCAACCAGGGCATGGGTGCCTTCAATGCAGCCCGTCTGCGTGGCATCCCCGCCCAGCTCCTCATCTTCCCCGACGAGAACCACTGGGTGCTCAAGCCTCAGAACGGCGTCCTCTGGCAGCGCACCTACTTCGAGTGGCTGGACCGCTGGCTGAAGAAGTGAAAGAAAAGAACTGGTAAAAATTGACTACGAGAGAATATGACAACTATTGCACTGAACAATCTGTGGAACTATATCCAAGGACTGTCGCTTTCGGCCCGCAACGAGGAATGGTTGGCACAGCGCCTGCAAGAGTCTTCGGCCCAAAAGAAGGCTCGCAAGAAAGACGACAGCTGCATGTCGCGCGAAGAGTTCTTCAACATGCTCGATGAATCTGAGCGCGAGATTGAGCGAGGGGAAGGTATAAGCTTCTCCAACCGCGAGGATATGAACGCCTGGCTCGAATCTTTGTGACAATATGTACAAGATCACCTTTTCTCCCAAGGCAAAGAAAGACATTGCCAAACTGAGGCGAAGTGAACCTACTGCGCACAGAAAGGTCGTGCAACTACTGAACGAATTGATAGAGCATCCCACCACCGGCACTGGCAAGCCCGAACCCCTGAAGGGTGACCCCAAGAACCGCTGGAGCCGTCGCATCACACACAAGCACCGCCTCATCTACCGAATCTTCGACACAGAAATATACATTGATGTACTCTCAGCCTACGGGCATTATGAAGATAAATAAGAAAAATCGTTAATGAATTCAAAAGAAACTATGTCAGAAAAAATTCAACAGACACTGAGGGACTCGGCGGCCATGCGCTGGACAGCCCTCCTGCTGCTCGCACTCGCAATGTTCTGCAGCTACATCTTCATGGACATCCTTTCGCCCATCCAGGACCTGATGAAGGAGACACGCGGATGGGATGCTACGGCCTTCGGCACGATGCAGGGCGCCGAGACGTTCCTCAACGTGTTCGTCTTCTTCCTCATCTTCGCAGGCATCATCCTCGACAAGATGGGCGTGCGCTTCACAGCCCTGCTCTCGGGCGCCGTCATGCTCGTGGGTGCCATCATCAAGTGGTATGCCGTGACCGAAGCCTTCAAGGGTAGCGCACTCGACACTTGGTTCACGGAGAACCTGAACTACATCCCTGGCTTCGACGAACTGGGTGTGTCGCCCTTCTACGAAGGGATGCCTTCAAGTGCCAAAGTCGCCGCCGTCGGTTTCATGATCTTCGGTTGCGGCGTCGAGATGGCAGGCATCACCGTCAGCCGCGGCATCGTGAAGTGGTTCAAGGGACGCGAAATGGCACTCGCCATGGGTTCGGAGATGGCACTGGCACGACTGGGTGTGGCCACCTGCATGATTTTCTCCCCCTTCTTCGCACGTCTCGGCGGCGAAGTCAGCGTGAGCCGCAGCGTCGCCTTCGGTGTCGTCCTGCTGATGATTGCCCTCATCATGTTCATTGTCTATTTCTTCATGGACAAGAAACTCGATGCCCAGACCGGCGAGGCAGAGGAGAAGGACGACCCGTTCAAGATCAGCGACCTCGGTCAGATACTCACCTCCAGCGGCTTCTGGCTCGTTGCCCTGCTCTGTGTGCTCTACTACTCCGCCATCTTCCCCTTCCAGAAGTACGCCGTCAACATGCTGCAGTGCAACCTCACGCTCACACCGCCCGCCGAGGATTCCTTCTGGGCCAGCTCGAGTGTGACCATCGTGCAGTATGTCATCATGCTCGTGGTGGCCGCAGCCGGATTTGCCAGCAACTTCCAAAAGAAGAAAGCCTCGCAGATGCTCCTGCTCTGCGTGTCGGTCCTCGCACTCGTGGTCTATTGCTACATGGGCTATATGCGTCAGTCGGCCGAAAGCATCTTCGCCGTGTTCCCCCTGCTGGCCGTGCTCATTACGCCCATCCTCGGCTCGTATGTCGATCACAAGGGTAAGGCAGCCTCGATGCTCGTGCTCGGCAGCCTGCTGCTCATCGCCTGCCACCTCACCTTCGCCTTCGTGCTGCCCGCCGTGAAGGGCAACGGCGTGCTCGACGTCATCATTGCCTACCTCACCATCCTCGTGCTCGGAGCCTCGTTCTCGCTCGTGCCCGCCTCGTTGTGGCCCAGTGTGCCGAAGCTTGTCGATGCCAAGATCATCGGTTCGGCCTACGCCCTCATCTTCTGGATACAGAACATCGGCCTGTGGCTCTTCCCGCTGCTCATCGGCAAGGTGCTCGACCAGACCAACCCTGGCGTCGAAGACCCCACGCAGCGTGACTACACGGCTCCGCTCGTCATGCTCGCCAGCCTCGGCGTCGCTGCCCTCATCCTCGGCCTCATCCTTAAAGTGGTCGATAAGAAGAAGGGCATCGGACTCGAAGAACCGAACATTAAGGAATAAGCTGAAAGTGCACAGAGCACACACATATTGCATTTATAACCATGACGTATCTTAATCGGTTTCATCAAGAATCAGTAGAAAGATGCATAAAAAAAGTTACTGCATCGAAGACTTTGCAACTGAACTGCGAAGAAGAGTCGAAGAGAGCGAAGGAAATGCACAAGAGAGTTTCCAGGCTCTATCCCAACAGTTGAAGGTTGATGTTTCCTCCCTCTGTGCCGAACAAATGGCGCGAGAAATGGATATGTGGTTTGAGTTCTCCACTCTGCCGGCATTGGGTACGCCCATGCCGAGCGGAGTGGAGAATGATGTATATCTAAGCGGAGAGGGGAACTATATCTATAAAATCAACAACCTAATGACCAGCAAAACCATTCTGGGACTGTTCGAAAGGCTCTGCATTCACAATTCTATCTTCCCACAAACCAACTATACGCTATACGGTTTTACCGGTTTTGGCAAGGGAAGTATATATCCAATCCTTCGTCAGGATTTCATCTGCTACGAACGTGAAGCCACACCTGTCGAGATTGACACGTACATGTCGGCGCTTGGATTCGAGAAAGTGAATATCTCAACATTTTCCAACGGCAAAGTCATCGTGTCCGACCTGCATCCCAGAAATGTTTTGCGGGACGAAGAAGGAGACCTATTCGTCATTGATGCGGACTTTACCAATATCTCCCCACATCTTTCTCAGAACATTTGAAGGGCATCGGACTCGAAGAACCGAACATTAAGGAATAAGGTCTATAGCAACGAAGTACACGGAATGCACACATGGGGGCTATGTCAACGAAATTGACATAGCCCCCATTCTTTATTTTATGTCTTTCATACGACACGACGAACGATGCGAATCCGTCTGCCACAAAACAATCCTCCGCAGACGGAGGTGGGCTGCGGAGGACTCGGAAAATAATTGAGGTAAAGAATGGGGTCAGGGCTGAGGGGCAGGGGTGTCGGAGGATGGGGTGCCAGGGGCAGGGGTGTCGGATGGCGATTTCTGCTGCAACTTCATCTCGACGAAGAACGAGGCGAGGAAGCCGAGTCCGCAACCGGCGGCAAGGATGAGCCAGAAGTAGATGTCTGCCTTAACATCGAGGCCGGCGAGCGCATTGATGGCTGCACCGAGACCCAGGCCGAGGAGCACGCACCCCCAACGCAGGGCGACATACTGGTTGCTGCGGGGCGTCTGCTGTTCGATGAGCAGTTTGGCTGTTTCCGCATCGGTGTGGTTGTTGATGATGGCCTCGCGGAGTTTGCGCTCGTTTTTGTTCTTCTCGATGGATTGAGAAACGCGCATGACGATGGCTACGATGGGAATGGAGAGAGTGAGGAAGATGGCTACAAGGCCTTCAAATTGAACTGCATGAAACATAATTGTGAGTTTTTGAGTTTTTGAGTTCTTTGTGTAAATTCGTATAATTCGTGGTTGAAGCCGGTCTTCACTGGTAAGACCGACGTCGCAGTGTTTTATTACAATGTTTCGGTCGAAAAGTTGCGGACGACGTGCTGCAGACCGTAGATGAGGGACACGAGGGGGAAGAGGAGGCAGAGGGCATAGACCGACGTGCCGAAGAGGGGAAACACGTATGTAATAAACAGGTATGCGCACACGAAGACGGCGAGGGGCACGCCGAAGGAGAATGCCACTACCCTCGCCCATCGACGCATACGGCGGCGACGCACCGTTCGACGCAGGTCGGTGAGCGTGGCACGGTTGAGCTCGGCAATGAGGTGTTGGCGGTCGAGCGTCGCAGCGATCAGGTTGTCAAGATTCGTTTCGTTCATGTTGCATCAGGGATTTAAGTCGTTCACGGATGCGGTGCAGACGCACCAGGACATTGCTTTGCGTGAGTCCCATGTGGCGGGCAATGGCATCGGTCTTCTGCTGTTGGTAATAGTGGAGTTCGAGCAGCTGGCGGTCGGTATCCGGCAGTTGGGCGATGGCCTGCTCCATGCGCTGCAGTTGCTGCTCGCGTTCGGGCGAATAGCCGTCGAGGAGCGGTGAGTCGGTCTCGTGCAGGTCGTCGAGCGATGACGTTCGCCGTCGGCGTTCCTTGTCCAGCAGGTTGAGGGCCACGTGCATGGCGATGGTCAGGAGCCACGGCCCGAAACGTTCACCGCGCCACGTGTCGAGGCGGTCGTAGGCACGGATGAAGGTCTGCTGGGTGACCTCAGCAGCCAGTTCGTCGCTGTGCACCACGCCCATTGCCTTGCTGAACACCATGCCGCTGTAGCGCTGCATGAGCTGGGCAAAGGGGCGGGTGTCGCCGCTGCGGAGTATCTGACTGACGAGTTCTTTGTCTTCCATTATCAGGGATTGCGTTTCATCTTCAAGACAGACGAGGCGCAAGATTATTACACGATGGGTGCACTTTTTTCGCCGACAAAGTTAGGAAATGTTTGGGGTGTGAGAAAGAAAACGGCAGACGAAATGTCAGCTTTTTTTGCAGGAAACCGCCTTGACGCTTTGACAACTGGCAAATTATGTGTAACTTTGCCCGATGTTTTCCCTTCGAAGCACCTAAAAGACAACTATTCCAATACTAATTTTATCAACTCACAAAACAACGAAACAAAATGTTTGAAGGACAACCCAAAGGGCTCTTTGCCCTGGCTCTTGCCAACACAGGCGAACGCTTCGGCTACTACACGATGATAGCCGTCTTCGCGCTGTTCCTGCGTGCCAACTTCGGCCTCGACGCCGGATGGGCAGGCGAAATCTACAGTGACTTCCTCATGCTCGTCTATTTCCTGCCCATCGTGGGCGGATGGATGGCCGACAAGTTCGGCTTCGGACGCATGGTCACCATCGGCATCCTCATCATGTTCCTGGGCTACCTGCTGCTCAGCGTGCCTCTCGGCGGCGACGTCGTCGGACTCGTGGCCATGCTGGCTGCCCTGCTGCTCATCGCACTGGGAACGGGTCTGTTCAAGGGCAACCTGCAAGTGATGGTCGGCAACCTGTACGAAGACGCCCAGTATGCCGCCAAGCGCGATGCAGGCTTCTCGCTCTTCTACATGGCCATCAACATCGGCGCCCTCTTCGCACCGACCGCCGCCATCAAGATCATGGAATGGGCACAGACCAGCCTCGGCGTGAGCGTCGAGGACTCCTACCACTTCGCCTTTGCCGTGGCCTGCGCCTCGCTCGTGCTCTCCATCGCCATCTACTACGCATTCCGCAAGACATTCCGCCACACCGAAGGCAACAAGAAAGACGCCGCAAAGGCTGGTGAAGCTGCACCCGTGGAGGAACTGCCGAAGGAGGAGACAAAGCAGCGCATCGTGGCCCTCTGCCTCGTCTATGCCGTCGTCATCTTCTTCTGGATGGCCTTCCATCAGAACGGACTTTCGCTCACCTACTTCGCCGACGAATTCACCGCCAAGAAGTCGGAAGGCATCGAAAGCATGGCCTTCGACGTGTGGAACCTCGTCGCCATCATCTTCATCGTCTATGCCCTCTTCGCCGTCTTCCAAAGCAAGACAACGAAGGCCAAAGGCATCGCCGCAGCCGTCATCGTACTGGCCTGCGCCTTCCTCGGATGGAGATACACGCAGGTGAACGGCAGCATCGACGTCAGCGCCCCGATTTTCCAACAGTTCAACCCCTTCTACGTAGTGGCGCTGACACCCGTCTCGATGGCCATCTTCGGAAGCCTGGCAGCCAAGGGCAAGGAGCCCAGCGCGCCGCGTAAGATCGCCTACGGCATGCTCGTCGCAGCCGTCGCCTTCTGCCTCATGCTCTTCGCGTCGCAGGGCCTCGCCACACCCAACGAACAGGCTGCCCTGGCCAAAGCCGGCACCACGGGCACACTGGTCAGCCCGCAATGGCTCATCTACACCTATCTGATCCTGACGTTCGGCGAACTGCTCCTCTCGCCGATGGGCATCTCGTTCGTTTCGAAGGTAGCACCACCGAAGTACAAGGGCCTCATGATGGGCGGCTGGTTCGTAGCCACAGCCATCGGCAACAAGCTCGTCGCCGTCAGCGGCTACCTCTGGGGCGATCTGCCGCTGTGGGTGGTTTGGACCGTATTCATCGTCCTCTGCCTGCTCAGCGCCGCCTTCATGTTCGCCATGATGAAGCGTCTGGAGAAGGTAGCCTAAGACCTCGGCAGCCTCAGCTGCACACCCTTTCCATGCACGCTGCGACCGCGTCGCAGCCAAGCAGAAGCAAAAAACACAGAGCCTCTGGCATCGCAGCCAGGGGCTCTCTGCTTTTCTGAGGATGCCTATTTCGAATGGACCAAAATGATGCGTGCAAATCAAGGAGGCGAAGTGTTAACAAAACAAGGATTTTAACAATTCAACGCCCTGTTTTTTGGGGAGAATTTTGCGCGAAATAGAGGAGAAACAGGAGATTTTACACCTTCGTGGCAGCAGAAAACAGCGAAAAACACAGCATAACAACGAAATATTTAACAACTATAACCACGGAAAACGCTGAAAACGACGAAAATCGCAAAATTTTTCAACCCGAAGCCACGAATGCCTGAGTATGTTCGGCTGTAGGGGTGGGTTCCCATGCCCGCCCGATCAGGCGAAGCCTGAAAAAACACGGACTTCGGATGAATCGCAACTGCCACGGGCATGAACATCCCCCATCCAAACAAGCATCGTCGTTTGTCCGCCGTCTGAGCACTACTTTGTCCGCCGTCTGACGGTCGGCAGAGCGCCGTCTGAGCACTACTTTGTCCGCCGTCTGATGGCCGGCAGAGCGCCGTCCGAGTCTCACTCTGTCCGCCGTCTGACGACAAGCAGAGCGCCGTC
Source organism: uncultured Prevotellaceae bacterium (assembly GCA_900319385.1). Lineage (GTDB taxonomy): Bacteria > Bacteroidota > Bacteroidia > Bacteroidales > Bacteroidaceae > UBA3839. Next base: position 86,513 of record ONOG01000022.1, read on the forward strand.
CGAGCCTCACTTTGTCCGACGTCTGACGGTCGGCAGAGCGCCGTCTGAGCACTACTTTGTCCGCAGTCTGACGACCGGCAGAGCGCCGTTTGGCAATCAATGGCCAGCCGTGCCGCCAGATCACCGCCACGCTTTCGGCTGCGGAACCCCCTCATTCTTGCGATTTTTCAGCCCAATAGTGCGTTCGATGAATTTCGCGCGATTCTCAGCCACTTTTCACCAATCACCATAGTTGTCAAAACTACAACTAACTTTGCGCGAAACCTTAAATATGTTAACTCAACTTTCGAAAGCCGTTTTTTGTACCATGAATAGAATGAATAACCTAAATCATATTACTCAACTTTCGGAAGTTATGATTCCTTGTATATCTTTTTTTATACCATGAATTGCATGAATACCATGAACCAGAGTCCCTTTATGGATACTCTGAATTCATGTCTTCAACCATGAATGGTGGCAACCATCAATGGTGGATGCTCCGCATCTATACATCTACGGCAGACAATAAAGCCGTAAGGCTTCACCATTCATGGTTGCCATCCTCGCTTCGCAAACCATAATTCATAATATTCATGCAATTCATGGTATAAAAAAACTTCCGAAAGTTGAGTTATATTATTGGTGGCCGGTAAAAATAAGCAAGAGATTGCTGCATTTCCCATTGTCATAGGCATTGGGTAGTATTTTGGTATTAGGGGGCTTGGAAAGTCCCGAAGGGACGACAGACTACAGGC
>ONOG01000027.1 GCA_900319385.1 uncultured Prevotellaceae bacterium
GAGGTTGTAGGTGTGTCCGTCCTTGCGCAGGTCGGCGTTCACGTCGTCGATGCCGGTGTCTTCGGGGATGACGACGGTCACCGTGGTCGATGGTGTACCGATCTCTACAGGATATACATCATAATCATTTATGCCAGCATTCCATATATAATGGGTGCATGAGGGATAGGTAATCGTAGCCTTGTAGGTGGCGCCAGGTGTTGCGTTCGTCCAGTCGGGAACCCATGCCTTAATCTCATAATCTGCATAAGAACCTCCCGCGTAATAGTCTTTTCCGATTCCCAGGCTTGTTTCGGTTTGTCCGGGCACCACTTCACCTATTTCCAGCGTTCCGACATAGTAGGGAGCTTCGCCGTCGACAAATTCACCCTTCTCCTTCAACAATGTTCCGTCGGCCATTTTGATGGACACGGCGGGGTTGGTGTATTCGTAGTTATCCAGGGCCATATTAATTGTTCCCTCTACGTTGTTCACGATGATGATGCCGGCGGCTCCGTTGGCCATGGCTGCGTTGGCCTTCACATAGAACGAGATGCTGCCACGGTTGCAGACGGCAATCTTGCCGGCGAGCACATCCTTCACCTTTGCGAAGTCCTCTTCCGTTCCGTAGTTGTCGATGTAGATGTATTCCAGCGTTTGGCCGGCGAAGGTTTGGATTTTCTCGTTGCTGTAACTCGTCTCGAAGTATTCGATTTCCTGTCCGTCAACCATGAGGGGGCTGTAGTATTTCAGGTTGTCCGTAGGTTCATAGTAGCCTGTCCGCAGCGCCATAACCAGTTGGTCGTTGGGATCGGCTACATTGACGAGGTTGGTGTTGGTAATGTTTAATGCCGCATATTCGTACTCATCCTCTCCCAGTGTCGGTATTCCGCTGAGCAGTGAGTATTTGGTGCCAGCGACGTCGCCCTCTGTGTTGCCGTAGGTCAGTTCGAAGTCGGCGAACGGGGTGAAGGTGAGGTCGGGCACAGGCGGGGTAGTCACGGTGGGCACCATGAACAGGCCTGTGACCTCAGCACCTGCGCTGCCGATCTGTCCCATGAAGACCGCATTGCCAGTCTCGGGATCCACCTGGTACAAGCCGACATTGTTCGCGTCGTAGACTTGTGCCCAGAACAGTTCACCGGTTTCGAGGTCGAAGGCCATGCTCTGCACATAATTCGTAGGAACACCCGTGCTGCCCACCTCGGTGGTGGTGGTGGCGTCACTGAGGTTCACACGATAGAGTGTGGAGGGGGTATTACTGCTATGCTCCACGCAATAGGCCTCGCCCTCGCTGTTGATGGCCAGAGTTAGGGCCGTGAAACTGAACGTTCCCTTTTCCTCGGAAACGATGGTGCTGGCCTTGGGGTCGAAACATTTTAGTTTGACGTCATCGTTATTGCTTGAAAGATAATATATCTTGCCGTCAGCGGGGTTGTAGGCCATGGCGATGGCAGACCGTGTGGCGTCCTCCTCGAAGTCCTCCACGACGGTCTCCGCCGTGTCGAGGGTCGTGGACTTGTTGCCCAGCCAGGAGCGGCACAGCTTGCCCTGGTTGGTGCCCGTTGATGGGATGAACCACACATAGCCGTCGGCGTAAGCGGAAGCATAGGGGCTATCGCTGCTCATGTCGGCCGATGCGGCCGTCACCGTGGCGGGATCCTGCATGGTGAAACTGATGAACTTCGCGGTCCAGTCTTCCGTGCCCATGTTGTATGCGGCATAGCCGAACCAGTTGGCGGTGGACTGAATGTCAAGTTGTTTGAAGGTAACAGTGGTAGAGACCCAGGTGTCTGTTTCGCCGCCGACCGCCAGCACCTCAATCACGTAGGTTCCGTCGGTCAGGTCGGTGAGGGTGTAGTTGGTCTCGGTGATGTCGCTGATGGTGGTCCAGACGTCGCTCTCAGAGAGACGGTAGCGCAGGGTGAAACTGTCGCCGAGACCCTGCCAACTTACTTCGACGTTGTTGGCACTCTGCTTGGCTGCGAGGTCGGAAGCTGGGATGAAAGGATTGCCGAGGCCGAACTCGATGTTATCGACAAAGAAGGCGTCGCCCGTGTTATCCACACTGTTATCCTTGCTGTACTCCCACTTGAAGGTGTGGGTTCCGGCAGCAACGGGGAAGGCGTATGGCATCCAGCCCTTCTCCGCAACGTCGGCACCGTGCTTGAACTGCTGCTCGCCGTCGATGTAGAAGATGCAGGCATCGAAGGCACTGTTCATTCCCTCGCCCATGCACTTCGCGTCGAAACTGATGTGGCCGTCGGCGTTAAAGACGTAGGTAGCCGAGATGGCCGAGGTGGAACTGGCTACGCCCTGGTTGCCGCTCATCATGCTATAGGTGCCGTCGGCGGCATCGCTGCTGGTCACGGTCCACGGATATTCAGTGTCGTTCACAAACGGGTACTGGCTCAGGTCGCCTGTCTCGAAGTCGATGAGGGTAGTGGAGACAGAAGTGGCCTTCACTGGCATCGACCATAAATAGACCAGGGTGTGGGTGGTGTTTGCAAGTCCTGTGTTGCCGTAATCGACGATCGACTCGTTGTCGTTGATGTAGAATTTGCATCCCGAGGCGAAGGTGTAGCCGTCGGCAGCCTTGAGATGCACGCCCATGCTGTAGGAAGTGCCCTCGACGAAGGTCCCGTAGAAATCTTGGCTTGTGTCGTCGTCGTACCATTCAAGCGTAGATGAGTCGATGCTGTAGTTGACTCCGTCGGGCACGGTGATGTTCAGGTGATCCGCTGCCGCCTCACCTGCCACTGGCGGCTCATAGCCGTAGATGCGCACCTCGGCGATGACGGTGGAAGGGGTAGCACTGGCATTCACTGGCACCGACCATAAATAGGCCAGGGTGTTGTCTTCTTCTTCACGTCTTGTGTAGGTGTAATCGACGATCGACTCGTCGTCGTTGATGTAGAATTTGCATTCCGAGGCGAAGGTGTAGCCGTCGGCAGCCTTGAGGGTCATGCCCATGCTGTAGGAAGTGCCCTCGACGAAGGTTCCGTCGAAATCTTGGTTTGTGTCGTCGTCCCACCATTCAGGCGTAGATGAGTCGATGCTGTAGTTGACTCCGTCGGGCACGGTGAGGTTCAGGTGAGCCGCTGACGCCTCACCTGCCACTGGCGGCTCATAGCCGTAGATGCGCACCTCGGTGATGACGTTGTCCTCGGGGGCCTTTCTGATTTTTATGGCAGTGGTGGATGCCGTCAGGGCGGTGACCGCGCTCATGGCGCTGGCTTGAGGCACTGCCTGCTTGTCCTTCTGTCTGAAGGCCAGCCATTTGTTGTGAGATACTGTCGTACGGTGGTTGCTCTTGATGAGACACTTGGGCGCGTACGCGTGTTGCTTTTGGACACTGTTGCCCGTAAAGGCTTGCTCGTCGTGGGTACGTGTCGTCGGTCCGACAGCCCCATCGGTCTGCACTTGTGCCATTGCCGCCATCGAGAAGAGGGCGAGCAGGAGACTTAATAATTTAATTTTTCTCATAATGATTTGAAGTAAATAAAACAATATGTATGTTAATAGTATGAGTTTCGCAAGCTGCGCTTGCCTTGTAAATAGAGGGGTTTAGAAGGAGATAGAAGTTGAGTATGTAAGTTCTTTTCGCACGCAACGGGCAGTCCAGCGAGCAGGGGTGGGGTTCGCATGGATGCCGACTGCTCTGTGCAAATGTACGGATAAATGCGTAAAAATTACCTCCTCCCCATGTTAAATTTTGTTAAAACGCAGAATGTTTGTCGTCGGAGCGCCCTTTTTCGTCCGCTTCTGCCACCGTCACAAGTCAGTTTCGCTCCGGCCGAATCACAACGACGGCGCGGAAAAGACTCAAAATATCACTGATATTCCTGCAAATTCCATTGATATTTTTGAAAATCTCATGGGTATTCTTACAAATATCACTGATATTTTGAGTTTTTTCCGCATTTGTTCGGCGTTTTATGTGCGGGGCATCCGGCTTTGATCGGCACGTCCGTCGGGTTGGGTGTGCTGAAGCGAGGGCAAGGGATTGCTGCATTTCCCATTGCCATTGGCATTGGGTAGTATTTTGGTATTAGGGGCTTGGAAAGTCCCGAAGGGACGACAGACCCCTCTGACACATCACCCACACGGAATACAAAGAGAACCCCGAAAGCGACTGACTCGCTTTCGGGGTTCTCTGGTGTGTGGATGTATGGTGCGGACTTATTGCAGCACTTTCTTTCCGTTCTTGATGACGATGCCCTTGTAGTCCTTGCCCACGCGGATGCCCATGAGGTTGTATCTCGATGAGATAACCTTCATACTCATTAAAGTCAGGATCAAATCGATAATAGATGCATTCGGAATAGGTAATCGTGGCTTGATAAGTGGCTCCGGGCGTTGCATTCGTCCAGTCGGGAACACGTGCATAAACATCGTAGGTAGAATATATATTGCCGTAATAATCCTGCTCGCCGAATGCGAGGTAGCTCTTGCTGTGTCCAATCTCTACGTCGTTCAGTTTCAGGGTGCCGCGATAGTAGGGTGCCGCACCGTCTGTGACGTATTCTGCACTGTTCTTCAGAAGGGTTCCTGTAGCCATTGTGACGGCAACGGCGGGTTTGTCGTATTCGTACCCTGACAGGTTCATGTTATAGGTTCCTACCTGGTTGTTCACAACAATCAGGCCAATAGCCCCATTCTCTACGGCTGCATTGGCCTTGATGTAGAACGAGATGCCGCCACGGTTGCAGACGGCAATCTTGTCTTCGAGCACATCCTTCACGGCGGCGAAGTCCTCTGCCGTTCCGTAGCTGTCGATGTAGATGTATTCCAGCGTTTGGCCTGCGAGAGTGTTGATGGAATTGTTGCCATAACCTGTCGTCTCGTTGTATTCGATTTCTTGTCCGTCAACAAAGATAGGACTGTAGTCAATCAGGTTTTCCCAATTCTGAGTTTTCAACGACATTACCAGTTTGTCGTCGGGGTCGGCGACATTGACGAGGTGGGTGTTAGTGATTGCGACATAGGCATAGTCGTAGGTGTCTTCAGCTACGCCGCTGAGTATTGTCGATGTGTTGCCTACGACATCGCCCTCTTCGTTGCCGTAGGTCAGTTCGAGGTCGGCGAACGGGGTGAAGGTGACTTCGGGCTCGCCTTCGGGGATAGTGACGGTCAGCGTGGTCGTTCCATTTGTCTCGAAAGTATTTGTCACATAGCCTTGTATTTCAGGACTAAATTGATAATAGGTGCCTTCAGGATAGGTGATCGTGGCTTGATAGGTGGCTCCGGGCGTTGCATTGGTCCAGTCGAGCACGATGAAATTAGCGTTGAAGTGCTCTCCATAAAAGCCGCCCGTTTCAGCATTATATCCGTAGTTAATGCTAGTGATTGTTTGTTTAGTCACGATGTCGCCCATTGCAAGTGTACCGCGATAGTAGGGCACCTCGCCGTCGGTGACGTATTCGGCCTTGTCCTTCAGAAGGGTTCCTGCAACCTTTAGGGCGGCAACGGCGGGTTTGTCGTATTCGTACCCTGACAGGTTCATGTTAATGGTTCCTTCCTGGTTGTTCACGATGATGATGCCGGCGGCTCCGTTTGCCATGGCTGCGTTAGCTTTGACGTAGAATGACCCGTTGCCACGGTTGCAGACGGCAATCTTGCCTTCGAGCACATCCTTCACGGCGGCGAATTCTTCTTCCGTTCCATAGCTGTCGATGTAGATGTATTCCAGCGTTTGGCCTGCGAGGGTGTTGATGGTATTGTTGCCATAACCTGTCGTCTCGGTGTATTCGATTTCTTGTCCGTCAACCAAGAGGGGACTGTATTTTGTTAGGTTGTATTCGCCTGGTGCATATTGATACGCCAGTAGCAGTTGGTCGTCGGGGTCTTCGACATTGACGAGGTTGGTATTTGTCATAAATATAGTCGCAATGTCCACGGTGTTCTCACGTAGTCCGCTGAGCAGTGTCGCTTTGTCGCCGACGCATTCAGCCTCGGTGCTGCCGTAAGTGAGTTCGCTGTCGGCCCATGGAGTGAAGGTGATTTGGATATCGTCTTCGGGCACCTTGAGTGTCAGCGTTGTGGGTGTGGTCTCAAGGATGTGAGGACTATAGCCATCATTCTCCGGGACATATTCCCAGTAAGCGGCTTCATACGAGATAGTGGCCTGATAGGTGGCACCGGGCGTCGCATTTGTCAAGTCGTAAACAGTAGCATACACATTATGAAGTAATTCCTTATAATCAATAGTGTACTCTATACTACTGTTGTAGATTACCTCTTCCGTTGAAACAGTCAGTGTGCCGTGATAGTAGGGTTGATCGCCTTCGGTGACGTATGTTGCATTGTCCTTCAGAAGGGTTCCTATTGCCTTTCGGACACCAACGATTGGTCTGTTGTATGAGTAATCTGACAGATTCATGTCAAAGATTCTTCCATCCTCATCATTCACGATGATGATGCCGACGGCACCGTTTGACATGGCATCGTTTGCTTTGGCACATGTTAGGCGGCCGCCATTGTTGCAGACGAGAATCTTTCCTGCGAGTACATCCTTCACGCCGTTGATATGTTCTGGATATCCGTAAGCGTCGATGTAGATGTATTCTAACGTTTGGCCTTTGAGGGTGCCGAAGGGCTGGTTGCCGTGGCCTAAATACTCGAAGTATTCGAATTGTTCCTCGCCCACCTGAATGGGATAGTTATCATACAGGTTATGATCCACCGACAGCAGCAGACGGTCGTTGGGGTCGTCCACATTGACCAGGTCGGTCGTCGTCGCCTGTACTGCCACATAGCTCGGGTTACGATTGTTTGTTACCATGGGCCCATCGAACAGGTATGCGGTCATGCCGATGTAGTCTCCATTGAGCTTGCCGTAGGTGAGTGTGTAGTCGTCCCAGGGGGTGAAGACAACGTCATCATTGACTCCAGGCACGATGCGGTCCAGCACTATGCCAGGGAAAAGGTAATCTCTAAAGTATCCATCTTCGTCGGCTATCAATGCCATGATATAATCTTCGGAGGAGAAACTGAGGGAACCGTCTGTCCCGATGGTCGCCAAGAGATATTCACCGCTTGTTATGTACTCGTTATTCTTGTCGTAAACTCCCATTATGCAGCCGGAGTAAAGGAGCTGTCCGAGTTCGACTTGCAGGCCGTACATCGGTTCACCGGTACCGTCGTCCACCTGCACGAGCGAAACCTCAAAGTCTAAAAAATCATACAGTCCGGACATGATGAGTGTGTTGTCGCCATCACCGGCTTTCAGCGTTACTTTGTCGGTCTCAGAAGAATAATAACTTTGCATAAAGCCATAGTAGTCGCCCACGATGTCGGCCACCGTGAGGGGAGCCTTGCGTGGAGCCACTGCCTTCTTGGCTTTCACAGACTTTGCCGGCTGCGCCTTGCGGATCTCGTTAAGCTGGATCGGGCGCTTCGCTGGCTGTGCGAAACTTGCTACGGCAGTGAATGCCGTGAGCAACATCAGAAGGAATGCTTTCTTCATTGTTTTGTAAATTAAAGGGTTATGTAATCAGTGAATTAATAAGTGCCTGACAAAAAGAATCAACCTCCCCACAATCATCGTTCAAAGACTTTCTGATGTAACATCTGAAATTTCTGCAAAGATACAAATAATAAGTTTAAAAATATATTTCGCCCCGTTAAAATAAGTTAAAGCTTGCGCGTTTTTTGCTTTTGAACGACGAGTAGGGGCCTGTAGGGGCAGGTTTCCATGCCTGCCCGAAGGATTTTTCCGAAACTCGATGTGAGGAAAATCCTAATTGGTCATGGACGCCCCACGGGTCGTCCCTACAAGTGGTAGTTGAATATGCGCCCTGTAGGGACGACAGATAAAAGACAAAAACATTCAATATCAAGCTATTCATCTCGTCTGTCGCCCCTTCGGGGCTTCGTTGTCTTTTCCATTCTTTTGCAGGGGTTTCGCTTCGCTTCACCCCTGCCTGTAGTCTGTCGTCCCTTCGGGACTGATTTTTTACCGGGCACCAATCATTAGAACTCATTCATGGTGAAAACAAAGAAACATACGAAAGTAGTGTAATTTTTTTTACAAAACGTCGTGGAGATTTCTGCAGAAAGTTGTAAATTTGCGGCAAATTAACTCTTTTCGTTCACAAATTAAACTTAAAACATGGCAAAAACGTTTCAAAGTGTCACACGAACGCTGGCTGTGTCGCTGGCCATCTTCAGCAGCACGGCAGCAGCCCCCCTCCAACTCCCCCCGAGAGGGGGAGGGGATTCATCTGCAGGAGAAAAAGTAACTATTTCTAATAGTTCTGAAACCCTCCCCCTTTCGGGGGGAGATGGAGGGGGGCTTGGGGACCTTGTGGGTGAACTGGCCGACCGCATCCAACTGCACGGCTATGCTCAAGGGGGATTCAACTACACACACAAGGGTGGGGATGACCAGAGTACGTTTGAACTGAAGCGGGTGCTCTTTTGGACCAATGCGCAGATCACGGACCGCTGGTCGTTCTTGTTTATGCACGACTTCTCAAGTGTCGTACAGGAGTACTACACCGACTACCGCCTCACGCGCAACAAGGCGCTGACCGTGCGCCTGGGACAGTTCAAGAACGGGCTGTCGCTCGAAAATCCGCTGTCGCCCACGTCGATGGAGGCAATCGACGTCTATTCGGAGGGTGTGACTTTCCTCAGCGGTTGCGGCAGCGACCCGCTGATGGGTGTGCAGTACGGCCGCGACCTCGGTCTGGCGCTGTTTGGCGAAACGAACGACGGACGCCTGCGCTACGAGCTGGACATCCTCAACGGACAGGGCATCAACCGCAAGGACGGTAACAAGGAGAAAGACTTCATCGGACGCATCGAGTATCGTCCGGCCAAGGGCTGGAACCTCGTGGCGACGGGACAGCTGGGCCGTGGCCATGCCGTGGCGACGTCGCTCTACAACCCGACGATTCAGGTTGGCGACAACTACAAGCGCGACCGTCTGACGCTGGGTTTCGACTACAAGTCGAAGGGGCTGAACCTGCACGGCGAGTGGCTCGAAGGCTGGGACGGCGGGGCGCGCAGCCGCGGTGGATACCTCACGGGAAATGTGCCGCTGGGCACGTCGAAGATCGACCTCGTGGGCTCGTACGACTTCTTCAACTTCAACACCGACCTTCACATGCACCAGCACAAGGCCATCGCCGGCCTGCAGTACTGGTTCTACGGCAAGTGCCGCATCCAGTTGCAGTATGTCTATAAGAATGCCTTCACCGAGGGCGGGCAGTTCCGCCACGGTGCCAACCATGCCGTGATGTGCCAGATGCAGGTGAGGTTTAATTAAAGACCCATCACCGGCAGACCCACCCCCGGCAGACCCACCCCCGACCCCTCCCTTGTAGGGAGGGGAGTGGTCACTGAGTCCTCTATACCTAATTATATATTATGTTTTTTAATTTAGAATAATCAATCACGCCCCATTCTACTCCCCTCCCTACAAGGGAGGGGCAGGGGGGTGGGTCTTTTATTGTATCCCATTCTACTCCCCTCCCTACAAGGGAGGGGCAGGGGGGGGGTCCTTTATTATGTTCATAAAAATTCTTCTCACCATCATCTTCCTCGCAGTCACCGTCGCTGTGGGAATCTATTCGCGCAAGCAGGCGCGGAGTGTGGACGGATTTGTGCTCGGCGGCCGCAATGTCGGCCCGTGGCTGACAGCCTTTGCCTACGGCACCAGTTATTTCTCGGCAGTCGTCTTCGTCGGCTATGCCGGTCAGTTCGGATGGAAATACGGACTGTCGAGCACCTGGATCGGCATCGGCAACGCCCTGATCGGGTCGCTGCTCGCCTGGCTCGTGCTCGGCCGAAGGACGAAACTGATGACGCAGCACATCGAGAGCCGAACCATGCCCGACTTCTTCGGCACGCGTTTTGCCAGTCAGGGACTGCGCGTGGCGGCTTCGATCATCGCCTTTGTCTTCCTCATCCCCTACACCGCCGGCGTGTATAAGGGCATCTCGACGCTGTTCGAGATGGGCTTCGGCATCCCCTACGAATACTGCGTCATCGGCATGGCGGTGCTCACGGCGGTCTATGTCATCCTCGGCGGCTACAAGGCTACGGCGATGAACGACTTTGTGCAGGGCATCATCATGCTCTTCGGCATCGTCACCGTCATCGCCGCCGTGCTCAATGCGCAGGGCGGACTGACCACGGCGGTGGAGAAGATGGCTGCGCTGCCTGCCGACGACGGCGGACAGGGCGGCTTTGCCACGCTGTGGGGACCCGACCCGTGGAACCTGCTCGGCGTGGTCATCCTCACCTCGCTCGGCACCTGGGGACTGCCGCAGATGGTGGGCAAGTTCTATAGCATCACCGACGAGAGCGCCATCCGCCGCGGCACGATCATCTCGACGGTGTTCGCCCTCGTCGTGGCTGGCGGCTGCTACTTCCTCGGCGGCTTCGGCCGTCTGTTCGGCACACCGCCCACGCTGCCTAACGGCCGTCTGGACTTCGACGCCATCGTGCCCTCCATGCTCGGCACCCTGCCCGACATCCTCATCGCCCTCGTCGTGCTGCTCGTGCTCTCGGCCTCGATGTCAACGCTGGCGTCGCTCGTGCTCACCTCGTCGTCCACCATGACCCTCGACCTCATCTATCGCGACAAGAAATCGCTGCCTGGCGAGGTGGAGGAGGGTAGCATCGACGACACGGTTTCGGAGAAGGTGGAGCGTCGCAAGGTCGTCGTCATGCGCGTGCTCATCGTTTTCTTCATCGTCATCTCGCTCATGCTGGCGCTCAATCCGCCCACCTTCATCGCCCAGCTCATGGGCATCTCGTGGGGTGCGCTGGCGGGTGCCTTTCTCGCCCCCTTCATGCTCGGCCTCTACTGGCGCGGCGTGACCACGGCCAGCGTGTGGGCCTGCTTCGGCTGGGGTGTGGGTCTGACGGTGGTCAACATGATCATGGGCAACCCCATCAACCCCATCAACTGCGGCGCCATCGCCATGCTGGGCGGCTTCCCCGTGGTGTGGCTCGTCAGTCTTGTCACCAAAAAACTGCCGCAGAAGCGCATCGACCGCATCTTCGAGTGCTACGCAAAGTAGGCGCTCATCCCTGTCAGTCCGTTGGCAATAAAATGCGACGGCGTTACGTTTATAGTATATAAGGTAAACATGTTCAATACGATAGCCCCCACACTGCTATGAAACGAATCCTCTTATCCGCTGCACTTCTTGCTGCTGCGTCCCTGAGCCTCCACGCTCAGAAAACCATGAAGGCCCCTGCGGGCGGAAAACAAATCAGTGACGAACTCATCGGCATCTTCTTCGAGGACATCTCGATGGCTGCCGACGGCGGACTCTATGCCGAGCTTGTGCAGAACGGTTCGTTCGAGTACAGCCCTGCAGAGCGCGACGGCTGGGGACCTGGCACCGCCTGGCGGTTCCTGCGCCCGGGTCATTCGCTCGGCTACATGCAGCCGCGCATGGACAATCCGCTCCACGTCAACAACCCCACCTACATGCGTCTGCACATCGAGCGCGTGAAGGAATACTATGACTACAACGGATGGAAAGGTGTGGGACTGCAGAACGACGGCTTCGACGGCATCGTTGTCAAGACTGGCGCCCACTACGACTTCTCGTGCTTTGCCCGCAACGTCGATGCCGACGCCAAGCAAGTGCGCATCGCGCTCGTCGAGCCTGGAGGCCGTGGCCGTCAGACCAAGCTGCTGGCCGAGGCTGTGCTCGATGTCAAGGCTCCGTCGTGGGAGAAATACACTGCCGTACTCTCACCGCAGGAAGGCAGTCAGCACGCCGTTCTGCAAGTGCTGGTGCTCACGCAGGGCGAGCTCGACCTCGACCAAATCTCGCTCATGCCGCAGGACACCTACAAGGGACACGGACTGCGCAAGGACCTCGCCCAGGCACTCGCCGACCTGAACCCCAAGTTCATGCGTTTCCCAGGCGGATGCGTGGTGCATGGCGGCGGCGACGGATTCTGGGACACCTATCGCTGGAAGACCACCATCGGTCCGAAGGAGCAGCGTCAGTCCCTCAAGAACACCTGGGGCTACCACCAGTCGATGGGCCTCGGCTACTACGAATACTTCCAGCTGTGTGAGGACATCGGCATGGAGCCCCTGCCCATCCTGCCCTGTGGTGTCAGCTGTCAGGGAACGAATGGCGGCTGGGGAATGCGTGGCCAGGCGCAGGACGTGGTGCCCATGTCCGCGATGGACGAATGGGCGCAGGACGCCCTCGACCTCATCGAATGGGCCAACGGCGACCCCGCCACCTCGAAGTGGGCACGCCTGCGTGCCGAGCAGGGACACCCCGCACCCTTCGGCCTGAAGTATCTCGGACTGGGCAACGAGGAACGCATCTCCCCAGAGTTTGCCGAACGTTTCCGCTATATATATAATAAGGTGCGCGAGGCACACCCCGAAATCGTCATCGTCGGAACTGCCGGTCCGGGTTCGCACCCTGGCAACGGAGACTTCCAAAACGGATGGAAACTCGCCGAAGAGCTGGAAGTGCCCATCCTCGACGAGCACTACTACGAGCCGCGCGACTACTTCCTCAAGAGCCGACAGTACGATGCCTATCCCCGCGACCGCAAGACGAAAGTCTATCTCGGAGAATATGCCGCCAAGGACAAGAAACTCATCGACGCCCTCGCCGAAGCCCTCTACCTGCTGCACGTCGAACGCAATGGCGACGTGGTCTGCATGACCAGCTATGCACCCCTCTTCGCCCGTAAGGGTACCAATAACTGGAACCCCAACCTCATCTACTTCGACAACGAACGTCCCTTCCTCACCTGCAGCTACTACGTGCAGCAGATGTTTGGACTGTCCAGCGGCCAATACTACTATGGCGACTGCGTCAAGATACAGGATGCTACGGATTTGCAGGAACAGTCGGTTGTCCTCAACGTGAAGACCCGCCAGCTCTTCGTCAAGCTCTGCAACGCCTCGGCCGATGCGAAGACTGCCACGCTCGACCTCTCGCGCTTCGGTTCTCCGAAGAAGACTGCCGTGAAGACCGTCCTCACCGGTCAGCCCGACCAGGAGAACAACTTCGACCAGCAGCCCATTGCGCCGCAGACCGAGACCCTCAAACCCTCCAAGCGCATGACGCAGCCGATGCCTCCCTACAGCTTCACGATGCTGACGTTCACCTTATAAACTTGTGAATCTATATTTCTCCAAGCACTTGGCAGACGGATGTCGAGTGCTTGGTGTTTTTTGTTAAATGCCCTGCCATCCTATCTTGCCGAAGGTAAATAGTTTTTTGGAAAATCTTTTGCAGGTTTACAAAAAACTCCTTATCTTTGCCACAGACTTCAGTCTGCCCATCACCAGGCGTGGAGTCACGACATTTGGGAAAAGGACGTTTCCTGAACGGCATTAATGTAATGGTCAGGATGGAAAGTTTTTCCCCATTCAAGGAAAATATAGAATCCCCATGAGACACTCACAGGTAATAGACAACATTAAAGAAGTAGCAAAGAGGGTTCTGCCAAAGGGTAGCACACTCTACCTCTATGGTTCCCGTGCTCGTGGCGACTACCAAGAGGACAGCGATTGGGATTTGCTGCTGTTGCTGGACAAACCGAAAGTGGAACATGAAGATTTTGCCAAATACTCCTACCCGTTTGTTGAGAAGGGATGGGACATGGGCGAGGATATCCGTCCTCATGCCTATACCAAGGCAGAATGGTTCAATGGCCCTCATGCTATGTTCTATTATAATGTAGAAGGAGATAAAAAGGTTTTGTATGAGTCTCACTAACGAAGAACGTCAGATTATTGTCAATCTAGAATTGGAGAAAGCACAGACAACATTTGAAGCAATGGAACTTTGTGCACGGGAAAAGGCGTTTGAATCCGCTGCGAACAGAATCTATTATGCTGCATTTCATGCGGTTTCGGCATTGCTCATCCATAATGGATTCAATGTAAAAAGTCATCGTGGTGTAATGGCTCTGTTTGGGGAACATTTTATACGAACTGGATTTTTCACGAAAGCAGATGGAGCATTATTCTCTGATTTGGTGATTATGCGTGACAATGCCGACTACAATTGCTTCTATGAGATAACCGAAGAAAAGTTAACTCCCTACATTGAACCCACTCGCCAACTCATTGCCAAAATCAAACGATATGTAGGGACAGAACAGTAATAATTGCTTTATCATGCAAGTTCAACCTGACACACCATCTCCCTCAGTGTCCCTCAGTGCAAGACAAATCTTGCACTTTTTTCGTTTTATTCTTGCAAGTTAGGATTATATTCCTTATCTTTGCCATCGACTTCAGTTAGCCACTCGTGGGCATGGAGTCAAACTTATTGATAAAGGACGTTTACACGACGTTTCTTCTGCTTCACGAATCTCGCAAATTCCAAGCATCAGAAGATACGCACCAGTAACGTCCGCGCAGGGTGTAATATACCCTGTCCATTCCTTATATACATATTGTATATTTGTGTGGACCGTGTCTGTATATACATCCCCGGCGTGGGCTAACTGAGTTGCTTATCCTGATGCGAAGGCAATGCGAGAGCCCGTGAAGCGGGATAGGCGGACAAGTAACAGGCACCCACGTCTTTTTTGTATCCCTACATTTCATGCCGACTCCGAGGTGCCTATAGGTACAAAATGCTTTATGTTTATGGACAAAAAGTTTTTCTTTAATGTGATGGCAGTTGTTATTGCCGCTATTCAGTGTGTTGTCTTTTCGTCTTGTGGGAACGATGATAGCGAAGATCTTAGTTTAAGTGTTTCACCTTCAAGTGTAACTCTTCACTACGACGAAACAGTTCAATTAAGGGTCTCTGGCAATGCTGACTCATGGGAATCAGAAGATTTATTCGTTGCAAAAGTAAATACATTAGGAAGTGTTACAGGTGGACATGTGGGAACAACAAGGATTAAGGCCACACAAGGTTCGCGAACAGGTTATTCAACTATAACCATTGTTCCAAAGTACGACCTATATGATACACCTATTACCGAATTTGGTACTACAAAAGAAACGATTAAAAGCAAGGAAACGCACTCACTGTCATCTGAAAATAACACATCTTTAGTCTATACGTATTCTGATGGCATTCATCCATGCGTAGTGGTTTATTTATTTGAAGATGGAAGGATGAATGGCGTAGCTGTTTCATTAAATTATTCAGATTATATTGTAGCGGGTTATTGCTTGTTAGAACGATATCAGCCAGTAGGAATAACGGATGATCTTTATATCTTTTTGAATGCTGACACAAAACAAAAAGCGACAATGGCTGTGGCTTTGGGAACAACCAGAGTCAATGGCTCTACTATAACGATGATTACCTATATGCCTTATCAGCAAACATCTTCAACTAAACAAAGAATGAATTATATTACCGGTATAAATGATGACATGTTGTCACTAATTACAACCGTAGTCAAGTGACATCACTTGAATTACTTTTATGGTTAAAGCAGAAGTCCGTTAAAAATAAGGGCTTCTGCTTTTTGATTATATCCAAGGAGTGTGCATGTTAGTTTTTTTCTTGATTATGGATATAGGGCTTCAATTGCCAGTATTGGCCTTCTTTTTGGCTACGATGGGAGTCATCAACACACGAATGCTGTCACGCTATCGCAAACACGCCTTGATTGTCATCATGTTGGTGGCCGCTATTATCACGCCTCCTGACCTAATGACGCTTATCCTCGTCACCATTCCCCTCTACCTGCTGTACGAAGTCAGCATCCGAGTGGCGAGGTGGGCTCGGTGAATGAAAGTCTATGCATGGTTTTTATTTCTCGACCAATATTCTGGCATCCACCGCCACGACGTCGTCGCCGTCGGCAAGCAGCGGGTTGATGTCCATTTCTTTGATCTCCGTGGCGAAGCGGAGTAGGGTGGAGAGGCGGACGATGATTTCGGCAAACTTGTGCTGGTTGATGCCCGGCTTGCCGCGCGTTCCTGCCAGGATTTTGTGGGCGCGTAGTGAGTGGATCATGTTTTCGGCTTCGGCATAGGAGAGGGGTGCGAGACCACTGCTCACGTCGCGCAGCACCTCGACGAAGATGCCGCCCAGTCCGCAGAGCACGACATGACCGAAGCGGGGTTCGTACTTCGCTCCGATGAACAGTTCGGTGCCACGCAGCATCTTCTGCACCATGACGGCGTTCACTCCCTCTATCTGCATCATGCGGTCGAACTCGGCGCCGAGCACTTCGCGGCTGCGGATGTTCAGTGCCACGCCGCCCACGTCGCTCTTGTGTACCGGTCCGACGACCTTAGCCACGACGGGGTAGCCGCAACGGTCGGCAAAGGCGAGCACTTCGGCGCGCTCGCTGCTGACGAACTCCGGCACGGTGGGTATGCCAGCACTTTGCAACAGCTCATGCACGACGGATGGCTCGACGTACTGTGCTCCCCCATTCTCGGAAGGGGCAGGCGTGAGGCCGTCGATGATTCTTCGGATACGCGGCACGTCCACACCGGTGACGACGACGTTCTGGTCGGCCGGTGCCGGCGTGCGCATCACCTGTGTGAGGGCTGTGGCGAGCGTCACTTCGTCGCTGAAGTTGACATGGCCGCGGGCCAGAAATTCGTGAACCTCGGGGCCGGCGGTGGTGAGACTGGGCAGGATTGGGAAAATCGGTTTGCTGCACTCCAGCATCTTGCGGTGAAGAACGTCGTAGGCTTCGTAGAGCGTGACGAGTCCTGGTGTGCCGAAGATGACCATGATGGCGTCGATGTCGGAAAATCGCTTTTCGCAAAAGTCGATGGCAATGCCGAGCTGTTCGGGCGTGCCAGTGGCCAGGATGTCGATCGGATTCGACACCGACGAACCTGGCAGAAGCTTCGACTTCAGTTCTTCAGCCTCGGGTCCACTGAGTTGTGGCACCTGCATTCCGCCTTTCGACAGGGCGTCGGTGAGCATCACGCCAGGGCCGCCTGCATGGGTGACGATGGCAAAGTTCTTGCCGCTGAAACGGGGCAGCGTGAAGATGCAGCCCACGGTCGTGAGTTCGTCGCGCGAGTAACAGCGGACGATGCCAGCCTTGCGGAACAGCGCCTCGACGGCCGAGTCGCTCGATGCAATCGCCCCTGTGTGGCTGCTGGCGGCACGGCTTCCGCTCTCGCTCGACCCCGCCTTGATGGCGGCGATGCGGCAGCCCTTGCGGATGAGGCTGGTGGCGTGGAGCAGCAGACGGTCGGGATCGGCGATGCTCTCGATGTAGAGCAGTTTGACTTTCGAGTCGTGCTCGGGGTCGAAGTGTTCGTCCATGTATTGCAACACGCTCTCCACGCCGATTTGCCGTCCGTTGCCTACCGACCAGCAGGAGTTGAACGGCAGCCCCTTTGTCACCGCACTTTCGAGCACATAGACGGCGGTGGCGCCGCTGCTGGAGATGAAGTCGGCACCTTGCGGCGTGAGACGCGGGATGGGTCGAGTGAACACGCTGTGATGGTGGCGGTTGAGCAGTCCGATGCAGTTCGGCCCGATGAGGGCGCACTGGTACTGTTCGCAGGTGTCGAGGATGCGTTGTTCGAGTTCGGCACCCTCGGCTGTCTCTTCGCCAAAGCCCGCCGAGATGATGATAAAGGCACGCACCTGCTTCTCGCGAGCCAGCAGTTCGACATAGTCGGGACAGAAGCGTGCCGCCACGACGAGGATGGCGAGGTCGGTGGGCGGCAGCTCATGTGCGTCGCGGAAGGCGCGGATGCCCTGCACTTCGTCTTCCTTCGGGTTGACGATGCGCAGTGTACCCTCGTAGCCGCCACTGAGCAGATTCCGCACGACAGCCCCGCCAGGCTTGTGCGTGTTGTTCGAGCCGCCAACGACGACGATGCTCTGTGGGTGTAGCAGTTGTTCGTTAATCATAGCATGAGATGGTGATTGTTAGCATGCAAAGTTAGAGAATATTTGATAGAAACGCATCACAAATACCGTTTTTTTATTCAAAAAGAAAGTTTTTCTGAAAAAAACTTTGCAGTTTTCTGCGCCGTCTGCCGATTTATTGCTAATTTTGCAAGGTAGAACAGTAGTCTTTGCACAAATGCAAAATAAACACTAAATCCATCAATCGTCAATCGTCATGATTTGGAATCCTAACAAAGAGTGCATGAGCCGCGACGAAATGAGCGAACTGCAAGGTCGCCGCCTGCACAAAATCGTCACCTACGTCTATCACAACGTGCCCTTCTATCGTCACAAGATGCAGGCGATGGATCTCACGCCCGACGACATCAACACCATCGAGGACATCACCAAGCTGCCCTTCACGACGAAGAAGGACTTGCGCGATAACTACCCCTTCGGTCTTCAGGCTGCGCCGCAGAGCGAGATTATCCGTATCCACGCGTCGAGCGGCACCACCGGCAACCCCACCATCGTGGGCTACACCCGCAAGGACATCGGCGTGTGGACCGAGTGTATGGCCCGCTGTCTGACATCCTATGGCGTGACCCGCAACGACATCTTCTCCGTCAGCTACGGCTACGGACTCTTCACCGGCGGCCTCGGTGCACATAACGGTGTCGAGATGGTCGGCGCAGCAGTTGTGCCGGCTTCGACGGGCAATACAGAAAAGCATGCCAAACTGATTCGCGACCTCGGCATCACTGGCATTGCCTGCACACCTTCCTATGCGCTCTATCTGGCCGAGACGATGGAGAAGATGGGCATCACCAAGGACCAGATCAAGCTGCGCGTCGGTGCTTTCGGTGCCGAGCCCTGGACCGAGCAGATGCGCGAGGAGATTCAGGAACGTCTGGGCCTGAAGGCCTACAACCTCTATGGCCTGAGCGAGATCATGGGACCGAGTGTCAGCTATGAGTGCCAGGCACAGCATGGTTCCCACATCTGCGAAGACCATTTCTATCCCGAAATCATCAATCCCGTGACCTTGGACAAACTGCCTAACGGACAGACGGGCGAACTGGTGTTCACCACGCTCACCAAGGAGGGAATGCCTGTCCTTCGCTATCGTACCCGCGACCTCTGTTCGCTGATGGAGGGCGAATGTTCGTGCGGACGCACCGCAGTGCGCATGAGCCGCATCCAGGGCCGTAGCGACGACATGCTCATCATCCGCGGCATCAACGTCTTCCCCTCGCAGGTCGAGAGTGTCGTGCTCTCCATGCCAGAGTTCGCGCCGCGCTATATGCTCATCGTCGATCGCATCAACAACCTCGACACGCTCACCGTTCAGGTCGAAATCCGCCAGGAGTACTTCACCAGTGTGTTCGACACGCCGGCTGCCATCGACCAGCTCGAAAAGAAACTGTCTGCCAAGCTCAAGAGCGTGCTCAGCATCGGTGCGAAGGTGCAGCTCAAGGCGCCCAACACCATCGAACGCAGTCAGGGCAAGAGTGCCCACGTCATCGACAAACGTAATATTTAATATATAATGTCTTATTCTCCTTATTTCAATCCCGACCTCGAAACCATGTCGCGTGCCGAGCTCGAGGCGCTTCAGTTGGAGCGTCTGCAGAAGACGGTGCGCCACTGCATGAACGCCGAGTTCTACCGCAAGAAGTTTGCCGAACTCGGCATCACTCCAGATGATATCAAGACGTTGGACGACGTGCGCCGGCTGCCCTTCACCACGAAGGACGACCTGCGCGAGAACTATCCCTTCGGACTGGCCTGCGTGCCGCTGCGCGACTGCACCCGTCTGCATTCGTCGAGTGGAACGACCGGCAACCCCACCGTCGTGCTTCACACACAGAAGGACCTCGACGAGTGGGCGACAGCTGTGGCCCGCTGTCTGTGGATGGTGGGCAGTCGTCCCGACGACGTGTTCCAGAACTCTGCCGGCTACGGTATGTTCACCGCCGGACTGGGTTTCCAGTACGGAGCCGAAAAGGTGGGTATGCTCACCGTTCCTGCTGCCGCCGGCAACACCCTGCGTCAGATTAAGTTTATCAAAGACTTCGGTACCAGCGTCCTGCACGCCATCCCCAGCTATGCCTCGCGCATCTACGAGGTGATGAAAGAGCAGGGCGTCGATCCGCGCCGCGACACCAAGCTGCGTGTGCTCTGCATCGGTGCCGAGCCCCACAGCGAGGAGCAGCGTCAGCGCATCGAGCAGAACCTCGGGGTGAAGGCCTACAACAGCTACGGCATCTCGGAAATGATGGGACCTGGAGTCGCCTTCGAATGTCAGGAGCAGAACGGTCTGCACATCTGGGAAGACTACTTCATCGTCGAAATCATCGACCCCGTGACCCTCGAACCGGTGCCCGACGGCGAGCTGGGCGAACTGGTCATCACGACCATCAACCGCGAGGCCATGCCCCTGCTGCGCTACCGCACACGCGACCTCACCCGCTTCCTGCCAGGCGAGTGCCCCTGCGGACGCCACCACCGTCGTCTGGCTCGTCTGCAGGGCCGTTCCGACGACATGATCATCCTCAAGGGCGTGAACATCTTCCCGATTCAGATCGAGAAGATTCTGCTCAAGTTCAAGGAACTCTCGACCGACTATCTCATCACGCTCGAGACGAAGGACGAGGGCGACGTCATGACCATCGAAGTGGAGCTCTCGCAACTCTTCACCGACGACTACACCCAACTGAAGACGCTCGAACGCGAGATCACACGCCAGCTGAAGGACGAAATCCTCATCACGCCCCGCCTGCGACTCGTCACCAAAGGCACGCTTGCCGTCAGCGACGAGAAGAAGGCAGTGCGCGTGAAGGACCTCAGAAAACTGTTCTGATTTTTGATTTTGAATTTTTGAACTTTGAACTTTGTATTTTTAATTTTGAATTTTTAATTTGCCATGATTCACCAACTGTCCATTTTCCTTGAGAACACAAGCGGCACACTCATCACCGTGCTGCAAGAGCTGAAGCAGGCTCGCATCCAGCTAATCTCGATGACCATTGCCGACACGGCAGAGTACGGAATCCTGCGCATCATCTGCGCCGAGCCCCTCCGCGCCTGCGAGGTGCTGAAAGAGGCTGGCGTGGCGGTGGCCCTCAGCGATGTCTTCGCCCTCGAACTCGACAACCAGCCTGGTGCCGGTGCCGACGTCGTCGCTGCCTTCAGCAAGGCAGGCATCAGCCTTTCCTACATCTACACCTTCCACATGCGCGGCAAGGGCATCATGATTTTCCGCACCGACAATGCCGAGCACGCCGCCCAAGTGATCGCCGACAACAAGTTCCTCGCCATCGAGGAGGAGGAACTGGAGAAGTGGGTGTGAAGGTTTTCAGTCGTTGAATCTCATTTCTGAAAGGTTATGAAAAAGAATGTATTCATGTTGCTGTTGGCCATCCTGGGTCTTTGCCTGACGACACAGCCGTCACAGGCTGCTACCGACCTGGACATTCTGAGCAATACCGACGAAAACGGAGAATGGACCGACGACGGGCATACGTTTAGCACAAAGGAAGGCTACTATCAGGAGTGGGAACACTATTATGTGTTCTGGGACAAGTTATACGGCAAGCAGGCCGACCCGCAGAATGTGAAGACACTGGGTTCGGGCAATTACTTCATCGACCTGGTGGCCCTGCATGAGTATGCCGAGATGTGCTATGACGTGTATGTCCATCAGTTGGGATTCGGCGTGCCGCAGCATAAGATTCAGATCAGCCTTTACTATGCCACGACATGGTATGCCGATGCAAACGGATGGAGCGGCTATGGAACGATGCGTCTGGCTCACTCGTCGGTCAACGGCAACTACTTCACCTTCTGTCACGAGGTGGGTCATGCCTACCAGTTCTGCTGCCGCGGATTGGTGCCGAGCAGTGCTTTTGGCAGAACCAGTTATTACACCTCGTACTTCGAAGCGTGTGCCAACTGGCAGGCCTCGCAGATCTATCCTGCTCAGTATTACTCAACGTGCTGGGACCTCTATCACAAGACGCTGAACCTGGCACTGACGCATGAGTGGCACGGCTACCAGTTCTATCCCATCAACGACTACTGGCTCACGATGCGTGACGAGAAGGCTGTGGGTAAGATTTGGTCAACGGCACCGTCCGACCGTAACAACGACTTGCTGCAGATGTACATGCAGATTTATGGGGCCAATGCCGCACAAGTCTATAAAGAAATCTTCTGGGAAGCCATGCGCACGGTGACTTGGGACTTGCCACGCTGGCAAGCCTACATCAATGCCGAACCTAACTCGCAACTGGTTCGTTACATGAGTTGGTCCAACGATACCTCGCCTACAGGCAGCAGCACCTACCAGTACGTTGTCGTCGATGCTGAGACAAACACCTATCAGGTAGCATATTCCAGTTGCCCGATGTCCACAGGTTTTAATATTGTGAAACTGAAGGTTCCCACAGGCGACGACCGCACCGTCACAACGTCTTTCACGGCGCTGGAACCTGGCTGTGAACTGGCTTCGGGTGACCCTCGCTACTATTGGAAAGGCGACGCATGGGTGCAACACTCTGCGCTTAGTACATATAACACCGAACTGAACGACGGTGGCAATTCCACTTTCAATACTTACAAAACATGGCGCGGCTTCCGTCTGGGCTATGTTGCCTACAACTCCACGACGGGCGAGCGTACCTACAACTACACCGACGACGTCCTTTGCACAGGCACTGGCGAGCAGACCGTCAACATTCAGTTCACCGTTCCCGAAGGCGCCGACCAACTCTACTTGGTGGTCAGCCCCGCTTTGTCCCGCTACCTGCGTCGTGGTGGACGTAATCCTTATTACATGGATTCGGCCGATGATAACGCAAAGCGTGGTGACATGTGGCCCTATCGGTTGAAATTCTACAACACCGACCTGGCTGGTCGTAACCAGACGAACGATGTGTTTGAAGGCGAGGCCTTGACTGGCGAGAACTACTCGTCCTACACGCTTCCCGACTATGCCACGCTGGCACCCAAGTCGGCCTACACCATTCGCTTGTCCGATGCCGCACCTGATGCAGCATCCTTCACGACGGCAGAGACGGTATATGCCGGTAATGAACCCGACCAGTACCTCTCGCTCCATCCCATCACGGCGGCCAATCGCTTTGCCTATGTCTATCCCTTCGAACTTCCGGGCTACAACACGGGTATTTCCTTCACGGACAATCAGATGACCGTCAACTACGTAGATGCAGCCGACGCATCGCTCACCAAGATTCGTAACATGGGTGTGCTGGCAGGCACACAGAGTTCTGTCGTCTATAGCCTCACCAGTAGCGTCGTGGCCGATGTGATGCAGTTTGTAGGAGTGTCTGCAGCCGATTTTACCAGCAACCAGAACTGGCTGCTCTCGGCCAATCTACAGGACGGCAAACCTGGCAAGGGCGAATACTACCTCTACGGCATTGATGCCTCGACAGGTGAGATACAACCCTCCGATACCGACGATGACGGACGCTATGTCTGCCACTTCGATGCCGACGGACGTCTGACGGACTCCGACGAATGGGCCTTCGCACTCTCCTACGACCATAACAACGGCAATCGCAACAGCCGCATCGCCTTCTACATCGATTCGCGTGAGGACTTGCCCATCGGCACCAGTGCACGTCTGCAGGTAGCCGTCGGTACCGTTGATGACGAAGGCAACTTCCGTCTCGTTAAATTCGTGTTCAACACGACTATAGCCGAGACCAAGAGTTCGAAGGTGGCCACCATCTTCCAACTTGACCCCGCATCGCCCCAAGGAGCAGGTTTCCGTGTGCTTGAACTCACACGTCACGCCATCTTCGGCAATTACGAGGGAGCCAACATCTCGGCAGCCAACGTCATGGATTACTTGACTGTCACCGATGTTGCTGACTTCGAACCTGTCGTCAGCGTCGATGGCAGCATTGTCACCATCAGTTACCAGTCCACGGAACCGACCGCCATCGAGGAGATAAGTACAAATTACAATTTTCAAAGTACCATTTATGACCTCACAGGCCGCCGCGTCTCATCCCCCACAAAGGGTATCTACATCATCGGTGGTCGCAAGGTACTGCTCCGCTAATGCAGTTTTGACGAGTCAATACACATTCGTCAATATACGAAGTTTTAAAGTGAACCCCGAAAGTTAGACTATAAACTTTCGGGGTTTATACGTCAGTTGATTGTAGTCATTAAGTAATGAGGCATTGGAGAATACGATGCCGTCGTGTTTCTCTGTCCCATTGCTTTCGTGAGCATGGCCGAACAGATGATAACGTGGTTTGACTTCAAACACTCGATTTCGCAACAGCGCATTGCCCCAATGAGTGCCTGCTGATTCGTCAAGAAGCATAACGGGTGGCTCATGCGTGACAAGTACATCGATGCCGTCGGGTATCAGCGTCTCTCGATGATTGTAAGCAAGCCCAAAGAACTTTACACCCTCAATCTCCACAGCCCGGTCTTGCAAAAAATGCACATTCTCAGGTAAATCCTCAATGTCCTCCGCATCCCACAAGCACAAGTCGTGATTGCCCGTCACAAAAATCTTGTGCGCGAATGGCAAATCAATAAACCAGTTGAGAAAGTCAAGTACCTCCTCCTCTGTGCCATTATGGCTGATGTCACCACTATGAATGATGACATCAGCCTCTGGCATATCCTTTGTCCTGTGATGTAAGCCATGAGTATCAGAGAGATGTAGAATTTTCATTTAATTATTCTAATGTAACTTCCATATATGTAGAATAAGCTTGCTTAGCAAAAGTTTTAAATGAATAATAACCATCTTTTGGGGTAGCAAAGCGATTCATAAACAAATTATAATCTTTTTTGTTGTTTTCTCCTTTTTGAGGATCGTATTCTTTGGTTTTAAACACAAGAACAAGCATTATATATATGTCTTGATCTGGCTCGCTGAGGGTTCCTGCAACATAGTAGAACAACTGATACATTAAATTACCAGTAGTTTCGACATTAACTTTAAAAAAATTGCATAAATTGTTAATCCTAGTAAGATTCCCACTTTTCGGGTGTTCCTTTCAATACTTTTTTGCGTATTCAAAAGCATCCTTTAAAGTCTTATTATCAAACTTTTCGTCAACCTTTGCCTCTACTCCTATATATATTTTTTTACCCTTCTTTGTTTTTCCCCATATACTTAAATCTTGTATGCGACCATTACGAAAATCATCAAATTTATTCTCAAATTCGATGATTCCTTCATCTAAAGATTCCACTTCATCTAAAGATTCCACTTCATCTTTTTGCAAAATAGAATTTACTTTCTCAATAATCTGTTCTTCCCCGCAATTATCACAAATAAAATGTGCTAAAGAACATGCACTACGACCTTCTTTCCAATGAGAGTTGGTGTCCTTCTTAATAAACACTTCCTTCCATTGTTCAAAAGACTGAATTTCTACACTTTTGGTTTTGTCTGAAAAAAACTTCATAAATTTACTTTTTAGAAATTATTATTTCACTAGTCTCAAAGATTCCACCAAAGCATCCGCCTCATTATGGAA
Organism: uncultured Prevotellaceae bacterium; assembly: GCA_900319385.1. Lineage (GTDB taxonomy): Bacteria > Bacteroidota > Bacteroidia > Bacteroidales > Bacteroidaceae > UBA3839. The sequence continues at coordinate 25,313 of ONOG01000027.1, forward strand.
GTCACTTCTTTTGGCAGCCTCCAATCTGTTCAAGGTCGCGATGGATCGTGATATTCAATGATTAATGCTTTTCTTCCCATATCATTCCTTCTTTGGGCATTTTGGGAATATAAGTTGTGCTGTTGCCTTTCTGCTGTTCAAATACATACCTGTCAATGTTGACAGAGTAATACTCAACATCTTTGTCGAAAGGCTTCTCTTGTTTCTTACTAGGTTTAAGCCAAGTGTTCCAATAGAATTCATTAGCGACAACAAAGAGTCGGGTGTTTTCACCTGCAACCCGCTCCCAATCTATTTTCTCTTTTGCATTCGTATGTTGAAGATCCCTGCTCTTAAGGTCTTCAGCATTCTTTATATATGAATAGTATTCCTTTAATTGTTCGGTTGCTTCGTTGGGACCGCCATTGTCACTTTTCTTACGAAACTTCAACTCACAAAGCACATAATTTCCTTTAGAGTCCTTGCCAATCAAATCTATGCACTTACCTCGTGATTTATTGCCATAAACGGGAAGTTCAATGTCTATCCATGTGATTTTTTCACCTTTAACTGTAGAGGTTCCCCCTTGAATGATTGCACGTTGAAATGCACACTCAGCCGCGTGAGCAATCTTTGTTGAATAAGCTCCAGCTTTTCTTGTTTTCATAATGTCTTGTGTTATTAGTTAAATGATTAAAAGTTAATAATGATTCTGCTGCAAATTTACAAAAAAACATATATAAGTGACAGAACTAGTACGCCCTTTTTTTACGGATTATTTCCTTCTTGTTTGGCGATATTAACAGAGCGATTTCCAATACACCTTTATGGTTGCCATATACAAGTATGGTTTGGTTGTTCTCAGCACCTTCAATCCAACCTTCTGCCCACATGAAATGATTGCATCGAATGCCAAACATGGACTCTTCATTGAGGGTGATGCAGCCTCCTATTTGTTCAAGGCCGCGATGGATCGTGATATTCAATGATTAATGCTTTTCTTCCCATATCATTCCTTCTTTGGGCATTTTGGGAGTATAAGTTGTGCTGTTGACTTTCTGCTGTTCAAATACATACCTGTCAATGTTGACAGAGTAATACTCAACATCTTTGTCGTCAAGTTTCTCTTTTTTCTTACTAAGAATAAGCCATGTGTCCCAATAGAAACTGTTGGCGACGACAAAGAGGCGGGTGGTTTGAGCTGCGACCTTCTTCCAATCTATTTTCTTTTCGTTTGCATTTTCGTGCCTAAGATTCATGCTGTTAAGATCGTCAGCATTCTTTTGTATATATGAATAGTATTCCTTTAATTGTTCGGTTGCTTCTTTGGGACCGCCACTGTCACGTTTCTTACGAAACTTCAACTCACAAAGCACATAATTTCCTTTAGAGTCCTTGCCGATCAAATCTATGCATTTACCTCGTGATTTATCACCATAAACAGGAAGTTCAATGTCTATCCACTTGATTTCTTCACCTTTAATTAAAGAGGTTTTCCCTTGAATGATAGCACGTTGAAATGCACACTCAGCCGTGTGAGCAATCTTTGTTGAATAAGCTCCTGCTTTTCTTGTTTTCATAATGTCTTGTGTTATTAGTTAAAAGATTAAAAGTTAATAATGATTCTGCTACAAATTTTCAAAAGAAAATATCAGGGACAAAACTAATACGTCCTTTTTCGCAGATATTCTTCTTCTTTCTCAGAGAATGTTAGTAGAACGATTTCCAATACGCCTTTGTGGTTGCCATACACAAGTATTGCATGGTTATTCTCAGCACCTTCAATCCAACCTTCCGCCCACATGAGATGATTGCATCGAATGCCAAACATTGACTCATCATTTAGGGTGATGCAGCCGCATTTGCCATTGGGGTGAAATGAAAAGTCATCGTTACCCCTAAGGCAAATTATGTGTATTGAGTGATTGGCCATAAGCCGTTTGGTCATATCGGAATGCTCTGATAATCTGCAAATTGATTCTTCGTTATTCATGTCTTTTTTGAGATGTTACTTAGGATTGATTTTGCACTGCGGTACAGTTTCGTGCGCACTGTGGTTCGTGTCGGGCTGCACTGCAGTGCGGATGTCAGTGTACTGCGGTACGGTTTTTTGGGCACTTTGCTCTGAGATAGAAGGGAAGTATTCATACGCCACTTGTATCCACTCTCCCTTTCGTTTCACCACATGATATTTTGCGTGGAGAGTGCTGGAGAAAGGGATTAGGAGTTGAGGCAGGTCATCGAGCATTGCATCCGAGTTGCCAAGGGTGAGTTGGAGACGCAGGAGCGTTCCGCTGAGTTGTCCCGTGCGTTGTGCATCGGAGATGGCAGAGATGATTTCTGCCATGCTTCGACGGGCGCACCGAAAGTGCTTTCGTTGGTCGTTGATTGTTTCGTTTGGTTTCATAATCAATGTATGTTTTGTACTTTCTGAACGGCACGTTGCCATTCCTTTGGATAATGAAGTTTCAGGTAGGCAGCCCAGTAGTACGCAAGTGTACAGCTGACATCGTGCGGCTTTGGGCTGGTATAGTTGTTGCGAAGCATATTGAAGAGTTCTTCAAGTTGTTGATGAGAGTATCCTTTCTTGAGTCCTCCTTCCATGAACAGGGCCCTACATACCACAAGGTCTTGGAATGTGTCCATTGGAAAGTGTGACAATAGTTCTTGGTCGGGTCTCCATCCTCCAAAAACCTCCCTTACATCCTGTTCATTGAACGATTGTATTGACCGCAATGTGTCTGCGTCGTTCAGTGGTATCGTATTCAGGAACTTTTTTTTGTCGGTATAGAATATGCCGAGTTCTGCCAAAGTTTGTGTGATGTAATCAATACAATACGGTGCCGTTTGTATATTCTGACGTGCAGCACCATGTTGTGAGATTAAACTTAAGTCATAAATAGGACAGGAAAAAGACTCATTGGTCCCTTTTTTACAGAATTCAGTCATCGGCATGATGCTATCTAGGTCTCTGTCGGCAATGGCCCAGATAAAAGTTGGTCCCCCCATGCGAGCAGGATATTCTCTATGAGTATAAGGATGAGTATGACTTTCAGAGAATGAGGCCGTTTGAGCGATTTTGCGACCATATTTCTTCATCAAGTCAATGAAATTAGGATAATTGATGCTGTCAATCTGCAAGGCTATATAAGGAAACAGTCTCATCGTTTCTCTCATGAATATGTTTTCAGGCAGATTGTAGTCGAGAGGATTGACTTCCGTAATGTGCAGCAGGTAATTGACAAGGCAACTTGATGCTTTGTAGGCCACATAGACGAAGCAAGAGGGCAGAGTTTCTTCTGCCGACTTGACCAAATCCCAGATGAACAGGAAATAGTTCTGCCAACCCATCTTTTCAATAAGGGCCAGTTCTCTGTTCATTCGTTCTGTCGCAGCCATGCTTGGCGACGCGCCAAAACGTTGCCCGATCCCCTCTTGTGTGAGATGTCGCAGATACGCCATTGCCGACTCAAATTCCGCAGGGATGGGAGGGCAGGGTGCTGACTGGTGATACTCTTTCGGTGTATCAACGCCATTCGTTTCTTTGCAGGGCACGATGAACTGTTCGAACCATTTTTCGCCGGGTTTCAATGTTACATTCATAATTGTGCTGTTTTTATGGTTAATAAAATAAAATGGAAATAGAGTAGGGAGGATGCTCCCTACTGAATGGTTTTCTTGATGAGTTGGCGGAATTTCCGCTTGCGACACACGATGAGTTTGATGCGGAGGTGGTTGCGCGTACGATGATTAAGTTCGTAGTACCATCCGTGGCTGCTGGCGAAGCATTCCGTCACTTCGCGCTCAAGAAACTCAAACTCCTCTTCTCGCAGATGGCGGCGGTAGCGCATGCCGAGGAACAGGTAATACTCGATGTAGCCTTCGGTTTGTGGCTGTTCGTGCAGCCAGGTGGTAAAGAGGCGCAGGAACTCGTGGTCGTCTTCTCTGCCTTCCTGCAAGAACTCGTAAGCGCAGCATTCGCTTTCGGTGGTCAGGTACTTGATGGTGTCTTCACTGAGGACTTTTTCACCCTCGACTTTCAGCCTATCCAGATACGTTCTCATAGGCAGTTTGTTGGTCGTTACAATCATTGCGTTTTATGAATTAAAAATGATACAATTCTCCTATACGAAGAAGCCATTTTTAATTTAACGTATGTTAACTACTCAGAAGGGTCGTTAAGAATGTTTAACTAAAATCCGTCAAAAAGGGGTCATTTTGCAAACTGGACTGAACAACGATGGATGCTTTTCATCACAAAAATAATAACGCTAAGCGCTTGGAAAAAAACGTCCAAGCGCTTAGCCGTAAATTTCCAAGCGCTTGGACGAAAATTTCCAAGCGCTTGGACGTATATAGAGAGAACTCAGATGTTCAGTCCGCAATCCTGTTTCACCTCGCTCATGACGAAGGTGCTCTCGATCGAGGCGACGTTGGGGATGTTGCCCAGGTGCTGCATGATGAACTGCTGATAGTGGGCCATGTCCTGTGTGCGCACCTTGAGCAGGTAGTCGTAAGAGCCGCTGGTGTTGAAACATTCGGTGACCTCGGGCAGGCGGAGGATGTGTCGGGCAAAGTCGTCGTGCAGTTCGCGGTTCATCTGTTGCAGCTTCACCTTGCAGAACACGGTGAGTCCCAGCCCCATACGCTCGGCATCGAGCACGGCGGCATAGCGGCGGATGTAGCCCTGGCGTTCCAATCGCCGCTGGCGTTCGAACACAGGCGTGGTGGTCAGATGGACGGCGTCGGCAAGCTCCTTGGCAGTCATTTTTCCGTTGCTTTGCAGCAAACGTAGCAGTTGAAGGTCAATGGGGTCGAGATTTTCCATTTTTCGGGGGAGAATAATCTTCTGTCTGAGGTCCGCGAACGGGCGGGCGGTGGAAATATTTTCCTTAGATTGTGCAAATGTAGTGTTATTTTCTAAAATACGCAAACTATTTGGCAGTTATTTCTAAACTCCGTAACTTTGCACCCGAAAACAAGATTCAATAACCACAACACAAAAATCAAAATTAAACACTATGGCAAAGAACAATTATCGTTTCGAAACACTGCAACTGCACGTAGGGCAGGAGCAGGCTGACCCCGCCACCGATTCGCGCGCGGTACCTATCTATCAGACCACGAGTTATGTGTTCCGCAACTCGCAGCACGCTGCCGACCGCTTCGGCCTGCGCGACGCCGGAAACATCTACGGTCGCCTGACCAACTCGACCCAGGGGGTGTTCGAGGATCGTGTGGCTGCCCTCGAAGGGGGCGTGGCAGGTCTGGCCGTGGCCAGCGGTGCCGCAGCCATCACCTATGCACTGCAGAACATCGTGCAGGCGGGAGGCCACATCGTGGCTGCCGACAACCTGTATGGCGGCAGCTATAACCTCATCACCCACACGCTCGCAACGCAGGGCATCAGCCACACCATCGTCCGTGTGAACGACCTCGATGCGCTGGAGGCTGCCATCCGTCCCGAGACCCGCGTGGTGTTTGCCGAAACCTTTGGCAATCCCAATAGCGACGTGCTTAACATCGAAGGCGTGGCACGTGTGGCCCACCGCCACGGTCTGCCCCTCATCATCGACAACACGTTCGGCACGCCCTACCTGATCCGGCCGCTCGAACACGGTGCCGACATCGTGGTCCACTCCGCCACGAAGTTTCTCGGCGGCCACGGTTCGTCGCTCGGCGGAGTGATTGTCGATGGCGGTAAGTTCGACTGGAAAGCACAGCCTGACAAGTATCCTACGCTGGCGAAACCCGACCCGTCGTACCACGGTGCCGTGTTTGCCGACGTGGCAGGGCCCGCAGCGTTCGTCACACGCATCCGCGCCGTCATCCTGCGCGACACGGGTGCCGCCATCTCGCCCTTCAACGCTTGGATTCTGCTGCAAGGCGTGGAAACGCTGAGCCTGCGCGTGGAGCGTCATGTGGAGAACGCACTGAAGGTCGTCGATTTTCTGTCGCATCACCCGAAGGTGGCACGTGTGAACCATCCGGCCCTCGCCTCGCATCCCGACCATGCGCTCTACCAGCGCTACTTCCCCGCAGGCGGCGGCAGCATCTTCACCTTCGAAATCAAGGGTGGACAGGAGGAGGCATGGCGCTTTATCGACGCCCTTCAGATTTTCTCGCTCCTTGCCAACGTGGCCGATGTGAAGAGTCTCGTCATCCATCCCGCCACCACCACGCATTCGCAGCTCAGTCCCGCCGAACTGGCTGAGCAGCACATCACGCCGGCAACCATCCGTCTGTCGATCGGCACGGAGCACATCGACGACTTGCTCGCCGACCTCTCTCAGGCGCTCGACCGCGTGTAATAAATAAGTAGGCTTCAGCGTTATAATTAAAACGGATAGGATCACCCCTCACCTCTCCTTGGGGAGTTGAGTCCTGAAGCAACTTAAAAACTCAAAAATTCATCAACTTAAAAACTCAAAAACCTCATGTCCAAAATAGCAAAACAGCTCACCGACCTGATTGGTGGCACCCCCCTGCTCGAGCTGAGCAAGTATTCACAGAGTCAAGGACTCCGGACGCCCATCGTGGCGAAGGTTGAGTATTTCAACCCTGGCGGCAGCGTGAAGGACCGCATCGCTCTGTCGATGATTCTCGATGCCGAACAGCGCGGACTGCTCAAGCCTGGTGCCACCCTCATCGAACCGACCAGCGGCAACACTGGTGTGGGACTTGCCCTCGTCAGTGCCGTGCGTGGCTACCACCTCATCCTCACCATGCCCGAAACCATGAGCATCGAGCGTCGCAAACTCGTTGCTGCTTATGGTGCCGAAGTGGTGCTTACCCCTGGCAGCGAAGGCATGAAGGGCGCCATCCGCAAGGCGGAGGAACTGCGCAACAGCATCGCCGGCAGCGTGATTCTTCAGCAGTTTGAAAATCCTGCCAACCCCGCCCGCCACTATGCGACAACGGCAGAAGAAATCTGGGCCGATACCGACGGACAGGTCGATATCTTCGTTGCCGGCGTCGGCACAGGCGGCACGGTCAGCGGCACGGGTCGCCGACTGAAGGAACTCAATCCGCAGGTGCGCATCGTGGCAGCCGAACCCGCCACGTCGGCCGTGCTCAACGGTCAGCCCAGCGGTCCGCACAAGATTCAGGGCATCGGTGCCGGTTTTGTGCCTAAGACCTACGATGCCAGCGTGGTCGATGAGGTCATCGACGTTCCCAACGAGGCTGCCTTCGAGACGTCACGCCAGCTGGCACGCCTCGACGGAGTGCTGGTGGGCATCAGCAGCGGTGCCGCAGCCTGGGCAGCCGCGCAGGTGGCCAGTCGTCCCGAGAACGCCGGCAAGCGCATCGTCGTCCTCCTTCCCGACACCGGCGAACGCTACCTCTCGACCGAGCTGTTCGCTGCCCAATGAACCGCGAACTCCACGAATATTGCGAAAAGACTTAAGACTCAATGCGGACGCGACGTCCGTGTCCCGACTCAAAACCACGAATTTCGCGAATTACACGAATAGACTCAATGCGGACGCGACGTCCGTGTCCCGACTCAAAACCACGAATTTCGCGAATTACACGAATAGACTCAATGCGGACGGGACGTCCGTGTCCCGACTCAAAACCACGAATTTCGCGAATTACACGAATAGACTCAATGCGGACGGGACGTCCGTAATCAGACTCAGAAAGCGAAAAATGCCATCCGGTCGTGTGCAGACCGGATGGCATTTTTTTTGGGGGCTCTGGATGTTTCCTCCTCAGATGCTTTGGCTCTTCCTGTAACCACTCGAGGTGAACAGGGCGAGCAGTGTGCCCTCGTCGTCGGTGAGCCGCACCTCGGCATAGGGCAGGCGTGGATGGTTGACGATTTCGCGGGCTTCGGCATAGACGTGTCCGCCTTTGACCGAACGGAAGAAGGTGATGTTCGACGAAGTCGATACCGTGAGCAGTCCGTGACTGTTGACGGCAGCCGCAAACGCGAGGTCGGCCAGGGTGAAGAGGGCGCCGCCCTGCACACCGCCTGCTGCATTCAGGTGGTCGTCGGTGATGAGCATTTCGGCACGGGCATAGCCCTCGCGCATCTCCGTCACCACCATGCCGGCACGGGTGGCGAAGCGGTCGTTCTTGAAAAATTCCTTATCCATCTTCCTCGTCTTACAGTTCCCAGCCCATGGCGCTCGCACCGAGCACGGCGGCATTGGCACCCATGAGTGCGCTGATGAGGAATTTCGGTTTGCCGCGCAGGATATTGAGGGAGTTCTGCTCGTAGCCCTCGATGATGGGCTTCATGAGCAGGTCGCCGGCCTTGGTCAGTCCTCCGAAGAAGATGAAGGCCTCGGGCGAGGAGAAGGCGGCGAAGTCGGCACAGGCTTCGCCCAGCATGTGTCCCGTGAACTCGAAGATTTCCTTCGCCACGGCGTCACCCTTGCCGGCAGCGAGCGACACGTCGAGGGCGGTGATCTGGTCGGGGTCGATGTTGCGGAGCAGGGTGGGGCGGTCGGTCGTAGTGACGATTTCGCGTGCTGTGCGTGCCACGCCCGTAGCCGAGCAGTAGGCCTCGAGGCATCCCTTACGTCCGCATCCGCAGGAGCGACCCGTCTCGTCGTGGATGAAGCGTACGTGCCCCAGTTCGCCGGCAAATCCGTCGTGGCCATAGACCATCTGCCCATTGATGACGATGCCCGAGCCCAGTCCTGTGCCCAGGGTGATGACGATGAAATTCTTCATACCGCGTGCCACGCCATAGATCATCTCGCCCATGGCGGCAGCGTTGGCATCGTTGGTGATGGCGGTGGGAATGCCCAGGGCGTCGGTCATCATCTGTGCCAGCGGGATGATGCCTGTCCAGGGCAGGTTAGGCGGGTTTTCGACAGTGCCTTGGTAGTAGTTGCCGTTAGGCGCACCGAGTCCGATGCCGCGAATCTGGTCGAGTCCCACTTCGCGGTTGGCCAATGCTCGGATGGCTGCCGATATGCCTTCGACGAATGCTTCGGGGTTGGAAAACTGGCGGGTGGGAATGGAATCGTCGGCGAGCACGTTTCCGCGCGAATCGACGATGCCGAACACGGTATTCGTACCGCCCAGGTCGATACCGATGACGTAGGGTTTTATTCCGTCCATACTATTTATTATTTAAGTTTTTTCCGGCAAAGTATTGAGTAGAACATGGTTCATTCTTTCACGCAAAGTTAAGCATATTGCAGGGAACGGCAAAACAAATCGCCGTTTTTTTGTCATGGATGCTTAGTATGCAGCCCCAGATGTCCCGTTTGTTGGATTTTCTGAGTTTAGAGGCAATACACAAGTCACCATCCCTTCAAGGATTCCCCTCCCAGTATCCCCATGTGAGATGCTGGGAGGGGATTTGTTGAATTTTATTGTCAGGAAAATTTGGGCGTGTGCGCGATGTTTGTTATCTTTGCAGGGAGAAAATGTCAGCCGAGGTGTTAGGTTTTTCAACCTCTCCTTCTCCATTATATATATAGCAAACAGCAAGGAGTGCTGAAGCTTACAGTTTATCATTTACAATCTATAATTTGTAGCGCTTTATGTTTGAGTCATTCACAACATGGTTTACGGCCCTCGAGCCACTGCAGCAGATGTTCTGGGGTTGCGCACTGGTAGCCAGTACGGTGTTTCTCGTACAGATGGCACTGACGATGTTCGGTATGGACGCACACGATGTCGATGTGGATTTCGATGTGGCAGACTTTGGCGATGTCGATGGCGACACGATGGACACTGGCGGCGCCCTGTCGCTCTTCAGCATCCGCAACCTCGTGAGCTTCTTCGTGGGCTTCGGCTGGGCCGGCGTGAGTCTGAAGGAATGGATTACGAGCCCCATCCTGCTCATCATCGTCAGCGTGCTCGTGGGTTGCGGCTTTGTCTGGGTGTTCTTCCTCGTGAAGAAACAGATGAAGCGTTTCGAAGCCAACGGCGCCTTCGACATCAAGAACTGTCAGGGCCGCACGGCCAATGTCTATCTGCGCATACCTGCCCAAAACGGCGGAAAGGGTAAGATCCAAATCTCGGTCAATGGCGCTTTCCACGAAGTCGATGCACTCACCGGCGGCGATGCCATCGCCAGCGGACAGAAGGTGCGTGTCGATGAAATCATCGACGGCGAAACGGTGAGGGTCAGCCCACTGTAGCAAGAAATCTCCAGACCCCACGCCAGCCTTCCCCTTGAGGAGGACTGAGTCGGGGATGTTCACTTTCAACTTCTAACTTTTAATTTACTGATAATGGAACCAATGTTTTTGATTGTCGCCCTGGCGATCGTGGTGGTTTTCCTCTTCGTTGCCATCATCAACCGCTATCGCCGCTGCCCCTCCGACAAGATACTTGTCATCTATGGCAGCAAAAGTAACAAATCTAGTGCACGCTGCGTCCATGGCGGTGGTGCCTTCGTCTGGCCCATCATCGAGGACTATGCCTACCTCTCGCTGACGCCCATCTCGATCGACGCCAACCTG
>ONOG01000030.1 GCA_900319385.1 uncultured Prevotellaceae bacterium
CTTCAACCATGAATAGTAGCGACCATGAATGGTGGATGCTCCGCATCTATTCCTATCTGACAGGCAATAAAGCCGCAAGGCTTCACCATTCATGGTTGCAATCCTTGCCTCGCAGGGAGTCATTTATGTTATTCATGTCATTCATGGTATAAAATAGATATTCATAGTATAAAATTATAAACTTTACGGTATAAAAGTATCACATCTACGGTATATAATCTTGACATTCATGGCATCAACACCTCCAAAACTCGATTTTTCACTTTCCACTTTTCACTTTTCACTTTTTTTGTCGTAACTTTGACTTCGCCGAAGTTACTCACGCTCGGAAATAAAAATATGAAAAATTCTTTTTCACATTTTGTATTCCGCTCGCTTAATCGTAACTTTGCAGCCGAAAACTATTTTAAGGTAAAAATGCAGGATATCAGAAACATTGCAATCATTGCACACGTCGATCATGGAAAGACGACGCTCGTGGACAAGATGCTGCTGGCCGGCAATCTGTTCCGCGAGAACCAACAGACAGGCGACCTCATTCTCGACAACAACGAACTGGAACGCGAACGAGGCATCACCATTCTCTCGAAGAATGTCAGCATCAATTACAAGGGAGTAAAGATCAATGTGATCGACACTCCGGGACACTCCGACTTCGGCGGCGAGGTGGAGCGCGTGCTCAACATGGCCGACGGCTGCATCCTGCTCGTCGATGCCTTCGAGGGTCCGATGCCGCAGACGCGCTTCGTCCTGCAGAAAGCACTGGAAATCGGTCTGAAGCCCATCGTCGTGGTGAACAAGGTGGACAAACCGAACTGCCGCCCCGAGGAGGTGTACGAAATGGTGTTCGACCTGATGTATAACCTCAACGCCACGGAGGACCAGCTGGACTTCCCCGTCGTCTATGGTTCGGCCAAGCAGGGCTGGATGGGCGAGGACTGGAAGACTCCGACCACGGACATCACCTACCTGCTCGACAAGATCCTGGAGGTGATTCCTGCACCCGAGCAGCTGGAGGGCACGCCACAGATGCTCATTACCTCGCTCGACTACTCGACCTATACGGGCCGCATCGCCGTGGGACGCGTACACCGCGGCACGCTGCGCAGCGGCATGCCGGTGACCATCGTCCACCGCGACGGCACGAGCGAAAAGACGAAAATCAAGGAACTGCACACCTTCGAGGGCATGGGACACCGTGCCACGCAGGAGGTGTCGAGCGGCGACATCTGCGCCGTCATCGGCTTGTCGAACTTCGAAATCGGCGACACCATCACCGACGCCGAGGCTCCCGAAGCCCTGCCCACCATCTCGATCGACGAGCCGACGATGTCGATGCTCTTCACCATCAACAACTCGCCGTTCTTCGGCAAGGAAGGAAAATTCTGCACCTCGCGCCACATCGGCGAACGACTCGCCCGCGAGCTGGAGAAGAACCTCGCCCTGCGCGTGGAGCAAAAGGAAGGCACGACGGACGAATGGATTGTGAGCGGACGCGGTGTGCTCCACCTCTCGGTGCTGGTCGAGACCATGCGCCGCGAAGGCTACGAGCTGCAGGTGGGCCAGCCGCAGGTCATCTTCAAGGAAATCGGCGGTAAGAAGTGCGAGCCTATCGAAGAGCTGACCATCAACGTGCCGACCGACTTCTCGTCGAAGATGATCGACATGATCACACGCCGCAAGGGCGAAATGCTGTCGATGGAAGCCCAGGGCGACCGCGTGAACATCGAGTTCGAAATCCCCTCGCGCGGCATCATCGGCCTGCGCACGAATGTGCTCACAGCCAGCCAGGGCGAAGCCATCATGGCCCACCGCTTCAAGAACTACCAGCCCTACAAGGGCGACATGGAACGCCGGACGAACGGCTCGATGATCTCGATGGACTCGGGCACAGCCGTCGCCTACGCCATCGACCACCTGCAGGACCGCGGCAAGTTCTTCATCTTCCCGCAGGAACAGGTGTATGCCGGACAGGTGGTCGGCGAGCACGTTCACGAGAACGACCTCGTCATCAACGTCACCAAGACCAAGCAGCTGACCAACGTGCGTGCGTCGGGTACCGACGAGAAGGCCCACATCATCCCGCCCGTACAGCTCTCGCTCGAGGAAATGCTTGAGTACATCAAGGCCGACGAATATGTCGAGGTGACGCCCAAGTCGATGCGCATCCGCAAGATCATCCTCGACCACCTGGAGCGCAAACGTGCCAACCGCAGCGAGGAGTAGGCCTCGGCCGAACCACAGATGGCGAGAACCACGAATGACACGAATGTCGCGAATGGTACGATGATACGTATGGTTCAAAACGCACAATCACATAGCATCATGACACGACTCACCCTCAGCCTCATGACGGTCGTCCTGACCTTCATGACCGCCACGGCACAGCAACTGCCTGGCACGTGGACGCACAACCTGAGCCAGAGCGGACTCACCACGCAGAGCCGCTTCCACTTCAACGCCGACCAGACGCTGCACGTCGATGTGAAAGCCGACCTCAACCGCAGCGACATTGGCGACATCAGCTGCCACGGCGGCGTCGATGGCGTGTGGGAACAACGGGACAGCGTGCTCACCATCAACCTCGACATGGAGAGCTTCGACCTCGAGTTCGACCACATGGAGTTCGCCCCCGCCATCGCCGAACTCATCGGACAAGGCTCGGCCTACAGCTCACGACTCAGCCAGACGGCACGCAGCGTCGTAGCCGGCGGCCTGCGGCGCGAATTTGGCGACGGCGACGGCATCACGCTGCGCATCACGGTCCTGACCGACCGTCAGCTCCAGGTGCGCAACGACCGCACCCGACATACCCTCGATTTCAGCCGAGAGTGAGTCAGGATGTCCCCCAGCGCACATTTGCCCCGAATTGCGAAACCGAGTTGGCAAAACGCTGTCAAAACGTCAAAAAAAGGCTTTTTTCTGCACACAAAACAAAAATCTGTGCAAAGAAAGTGCATTTTGTCGAAAAATCTTTGGTAAGAATGGTAAATATTTTTTAACTTTGCACCCTGAAAGCCAAAGTGTGCGTTTTTCGCCACCGAAAAAAGAGAAAAATCAATTCACATTATTTATTAACAAAAAACAATTGAATTATGTCTGAAATTGAATCTAAAGTAAAGTCAATCATCGTTGACAAGCTCGGTGTCGACGAAGCAGAAGTTAAGCCCGAAGCAAGTTTCACCAACGACCTCGGCGCAGACTCTCTCGACACAGTCGAACTGATCATGGAGTTTGAGAAAGCTTTTGGTATCAGCATTCCCGACGATGAGGCTGAAAAGATTTCTACTGTAGGCGGCGCTATTAGCTACATCGAAGAGCACGCAAAGTAAGTTTGTCTAATTGAAAATTGAAAATTGAGAATTGAAGGTTGCAGCACTATGCCCGCTTAGTGGGAAGTAGGCTGCAAAACGGATTTTCAATTTTCAATTTTCAATTTTCAATTTTCTAAAGATTATGGAACTGAAAAGAGTTGTTGTAACAGGTCTCGGTGCCATCACACCGCTCGGCAACGATGTCGAGACGACGTGGAAGAACGTCAAGGCTGGTGTGAGCGGAGCAGGACCTATCACGCATTTCGATGCGTCACAATTCAAGACACAGTTTGCGTGCGAGGTGAAGAACTTCGACGCGTCTGAATACATCGACCGCAAGGAGGCCCGCAAGATGGACCTCTACTGCCAGTATGCACTCGCAGCTGCCAAGCAGGCCATCGCCGACACGGGCATGGACCTGGAGAAGGTCGATAAAAACGAAATCGGCGTCGTGCTGGGCGTAGGCATCGGCGGCATCCACACCTTCGAGGAGGAAGCCGGCAACTATGCTGTCAACGGTGCCACACTGGGTCCGAAGTACGGTCCCTTCTTCATCCCCAAGATGATCGCCGACATCGCCAGCGGACACATTTCAATCGAATTTGGCTTCCACGGCCCGAACTACACGACGACCAGCGCCTGTGCCTCTTCGACCAACGCCATCGCCGATGCCTTCAACCTCATCCGTCTGGGTAAGGCCAACGCCATCGTCACCGGCGGCGCCGAAGCAGCCATCTGGCCCGCAGGCGTCGGAGGCTTCAACGCCATGAAGGCCCTCTCGACCCGCAACGACGAACCCGAAAAGGCCAGCCGCCCCTTCAGCGCCAGCCGCGACGGATTCGTAATGGGCGAAGGCTCAGTCGTGCTCGTTCTTGAGGAACTGGAACACGCCAAGGCCCGCGGCGCAAAGATCTACGCCGAAGTAGCCGGTTGCGGCATGTCGGCCGATGCCTTCCACATCACCGCCACCCACCCCGAGGGCCTCGGAGCCAAGCTCGTGATGGAACGCGCCCTCAAGGACGCCGGCATGAAGCCCGAAGACATCGACTACATCAACACGCATGGCACATCGACCCACGTGGGCGACATCAGCGAAGTGAAAGCCATCAAGGAGCTCTTCGGCGAGGCTGCCTACAAGCTGAACATCAGCTCGACAAAGTCGATGACCGGTCACCTGCTCGGAGCCGCAGGTGCCATCGAGGCCATGATCAGTGTGCTCAGCGTGCAGAACGACATCGTGCCCCCTACCATCAACCACGATCCCGAAGACAAGGACGAGGAGATTGACTATAACCTCAACTTCACGTTCAACAAAGCCCAGGAACGCCCCATCCGTGCCGCACTGAGCAACACCTTCGGCTTTGGCGGACACAACGCCTGCGCCATCTTCAAGAAGTACGACGCTTAAATGTTGAGTGTTGAACGTTGAGTGTTTAGTGTGCCGGAGAAACTTCGCCACCACACTAAACACTAAACACTAAACACTAAACACCAAACATTCCCATACAGTGTTTCAAAAAATCAAAGACAAAGTAAGGCTCCTTTCCGTCAAGGATAAGGAGCCTTATTTGCGAGTAAAGGAAATCACCGGCATCATGCCGCGTGACATCACACTCTACCGCACAGCCCTCAAGCACCGCTCCGCCTCACGTGGCGAGAAAAGCGACAAACGCGTGAACAACGAGCGCCTCGAATACCTGGGCGACGCCGTCCTCGGTGCCGTCGTGGCCGACATCCTCTACAAGCGCTACCCGACACGCCAGGAAGGTTTCCTCACCACACTGCGCAGCAAGATCGTGCGTCGCGACACGCTCAACCAGCTGGCCGTACAGCTCGGTCTGGACAAACTCGTCCTGCACGAAGGTCCCGTCACCTCGGCACACAACAGCTACATGAACGGCAATGCCTTCGAAGCCTTCGTCGGAGCCCTGTACCTCGACCGCGGCTACCGCGCCTGCTGCCGTTTCATGGACAAAGTCGTCCTCGCCCGTCATATCAACATCGACGAGATGTCGCAGAAGGAGGTCAACTACAAGAGCAAACTGATTGAGTGGTGCCAGAAGTATCAGCTGCAGTTCCAGTTCGACATGGTTTCGCAGAAGATGCTGCCCGACCGCACCACGCCCGTCTTCGTCTCGCGCCTCACCATCGAAGGCATCTTCTGCGGCAGCGGCGAAGGCTATTCCAAAAAGGAAAGCCAGCAGCAGGCCGCCCGCCAAGGTTACCAGAAAGTGCGCCGCGACGTCAACCTCGTCAACCGCCTGCTCGAAGCCCGCAACAAGCGGAAGGCTCAAAAGGAGTCCACCGCACGTAAGTAAACCATTGGAGCTTGTCCGGCACATGAAATGTTTTGACGTGAAGAGAGAGAGGGGGCAAACAATCTTTGCGATTGTCTGCCCCCTCTCTTGGTTTGTGAGGAATTTCAGACTAACCCGGAAAAGTCTATAGGCACGGATTCCACAGCCCTTTCCTCCATGTAATCTGTTAATCCGTGCCTAATACTCCTATTGACCATTTACACTCCTGCGGACGTTAACTGACGTTAAAAGAGGGTGGTTTGTGGCAGAAAGCGGGATTTTTTTCGTAACTTCGCACGCTTATTCTATCAATCAACGCATGAATACGACTACGAAAATCGTCAACCGCCTATATTTCGCGCGCCGCCAGAAGGCGATTGCACGCTTCGACAATGGTGCGGAGGAGATTCAAAGACACGTGCTGGCACGACTGATTTCGCGTGCGAAGGATACGCTCTGGGGATTTCAGCACAACTATGCCGGCATCGGCAGTTACGAGGAGTTCTGCCGCCAGGTGCCGCTCAACACGTATGAGGAACTGAAGGGATATATCCAGCAGATGCGCGAGGGCGAGAGCGACGTTCTGTGGCCTGGCCACGTGCGCTGGTTCGCCAAGTCGTCGGGCACGACGAACGACAAGAGCAAGTTCATCCCCGTGAGCCAGGAGGGCCTGAAGGGCATTCACTATATGGGTGCGACGGATAGCGTTTCGTGCTATCTGGCGATGAATCCGAAGAGCCGCCTTTTCTCGGGCAAGAGCCTCATCCTGGGTGGCAGTCATGCGCCGAACCTGAACACACCCAATTCGCTGGTGGGCGACCTGAGTGCCATTCTGATTGAGAACGTGCCGAAGGCGGTGAACCTGACGCGCATTCCGCCGAAGCGTGTGGCGCTGCTCGAGGATTTCGAGGAGAAGCGCGACCGCATTGCACGCATGGCGATGCTGCAGAACGTGACGAACATCAGCGGTGTGCCGTCGTGGATGCTCAGCGTGCTGAACCGCATTCTGGAACTGACGGGTGAGGAGACGCTCGACCGTGTGTGGCCCAACCTCGAAGTGTTCTGGCATGGCGGCGTGGCTTTCACACCTTATCGTGAACAGTACAAGAACATCATCCGCCTCCCTGGAATGCACTACATGGAGACGTACAACGCGAGCGAGGGTTTCTTTGGTCTGCAGACCGACCTCACGGACCCTGCCATGCAGCTGATGCTGGACTATGGCGTGTTCTACGAATTCATTCCGCTCGAGCAGTTCGGTCGTGCCGATGCCGAGGCTGTTCCGCTCTGGGGCGTCGAACCCGGCGTGAACTATGCGATGGTGATTAGTACGTCGTGCGGCCTGTGGCGCTACATCATCGGCGACACGGTTCGCTTCACACAGAAGAATCCTTACAAGTTTGTCATTACCGGTCGCACGAAGCACTTCATCAATGCTTTCGGCGAGGAGCTCATCGTCGATAATGCCGAGAAGGGTCTGGCTCAGGCCTGCATCGCCACCGGTGCCCAGGTGAAGGAATATACGGCTGCGCCCATCTTCATGGACAGCCATGCCAAGTGCCGTCACCAGTGGATGATTGAATTTGCCAAGAAGCCCGACTCCGTGGATGAGTTTGCCGCCATCCTCGACCGTTCGTTGCAGGCCATCAACAGCGACTACGAAGCCAAGCGACACAAGGACATCACGCTGCAGCCGCTGCAGATCGTCGAGGCTCGCCCAGGACTGTTCGACGACTGGCTCAAGTCGAAGGGCAAGCTGGGTGGCCAGCACAAGATTCCGCGCCTGAGCAACTCGCGCGACTATATCGAAGAACTGCTGAAAATGAACTGAAGCCTCATCACCACAAACCACAGACATGAAGCAATCGCGCTACATATTATTCTTATTGCTGATGGTCACACTGCTGCTGTCCTGTGCCAACCTCGGAACACCCGACGGCGGTCCGTACGACGAGACGCCGCCACACGTGGTGCACACCACGCCCAAGCAGGGCGAGATGGGGGTGACACCCAAGCGCATCACACTCGAGTTTGACGAGAACATCAAGATTGCTGGTGCCATGGAGAAGGTGGTGATCTCGCCGCCCCAACAGAATATGCCGGAGATAGAGGCCAATGCCAAGAAAATCACCGTGAAGCTCATCGACTCGCTGTTGCCCGACATGACTTACACCATCGACTTTGCCGATGCCATCGAGGATAACAACGAGGGCAACCCCTTGGGCGACTATGCCTTCAGCTTCTCCACCGGACAGACGCTCGACACGATGCAGGTGTCGGGCTATGTGCTCGACGCCCAGAATCTGGAGCCCATCAAGGGAATGCTGGTCGGGCTTTACACCGTGACCAACGACACGACCGACGCCACGCCCACCGACCTGCCCGACAGCGTGTTCCGCACCCGTCCGTTCGAACGCATCAGCCGCACCGACAGCCGCGGACACTTCTGTATCAAGGGCATCAGGCGCGGAAAGTATCGAGTCTTCGCTTTGCAGGACCAGGACCAGAACTTCATGTTCAGCCAGAAGAGCGAAAAACTGGCCTACACCCACCGTATTCTCTCGACATCGTCGCGCCCCGACATCCGTCCCGACACCGTGTGGCACGACTCCATCTACTACGACTCCATCGTCTTTACCCCCTACACCCATTTCCTGCCCGACGACATCATGTTGCTGGCCTTTCAGGAAGAGGGGCAGAACCGTGCCTTCCTGAAGAGCGAACGCAGGGAAATGGAGCGTTTTACCCTCTTCTTCACAGCTCCCGACAGCGAATTGCCGCACATCGAAGGTCTCAACTTCGATGCCCGCGACGCCTTTGTCGTCGATGCCAACGCCACGCGCGACACCATCACCTTCTGGATGCGCGACTCGCTCATCTACTATAAAGACACGCTCGAGATGGTGCTCACCTACAACATGACCGACACGCTCGGTCAGCTCGTTTCCTACAGCGACACCACCAGCATCGTGTCGCGCAAATCGTACGAGCGCCTGCTCAAGGAGCGCAAGAACCAGTGGGAAGACTATGCCAAGCAGTACCGCAAGGACTACCGCCGCAAGCTGCGCAGCCGGCAACTGTCAGGACAGACGGACGACGACAGCGGCCTCGACGACGACGATGCCGACACCGACGTAGCCGAAGCTGCAGATTCGGTGGCCGAGCCTGCCGTCGTCGACGAGGGTAAGAAGAAGAAAAAGGAGAAGAAAAAGAAGATGGTCGACGAGGACATCCCCGTGCCGCCCATGCCTGCCAAGGCACTCGACTACAAGATGAGCCGCACGACGATGAGTCCCGACCAGAACGTCACGTTCACCTTCACCCAGCCCGTCGATACGGCCTTCGTCAGCATGGTCCACTTCGAAGAGGTGATCGACACCCTGCGCGAGGAACGCCCCTTCCTGCTGCGTCGGAAGCAAGGCACCGTGAACAGCTACGTGCTCTATGCCGAATGGCAGCCCGACGCCAAGTACGAGCTGCGCATCGACAGCGCAGCCTTTGTCGGAATCTACGGCTTGGTGAACAGCGAAATCAAGAAGACCCTGAACATCCGCGGGTTGGACAGCTTCAGCACGCTGTTTGTCGTGCTGCACGACACCGACCCCTCGGCCGTCGTCCAGTTGCTCAACACCACCGACAAGGTGGTGCGTGAGCAGAAGGCCAAGAACGGGCGTGCCGACTTCTACTTCATCGACCCAGGCACCTACTACCTGCGTCTGTTCTACGACCGCAACGGCGACGGCAAGTGGACCACGGGCAACTACGACGAGCAGTTGCAAGCCGAGGAGACTTTCTACTATCCTGGAGCCCTCAACCTCAGGGCGCAGTGGGACGTGACGCAGGACTGGACCCCCACCGCCCAGCCCCTCAACCGCCAGAAGCCGCTCAAGATCACCAAGCAGAAGCCCGACAAGGAGAAGACCATCAAGAACCGCAATGCCGAGCGCGGGAAATAAAGCCCTGCGAGGCAAATTCCCCACCCTCCATCGACATGTCCCTACGGCGGTGCAGGGGATATCCTAAAAATGCCGGCAGCCATGCATTTTTCCTACTTTTGATTTGCACGAAACCAAAAGAAAGCACTAACTTTGCGGCAGTTTCCTTCTAAAGATTATGATTATGAAGACCCTGCACATCACACTCCTGCTCCTGCTGCTCGGCCTGCCGTTCAATGCCAGTGCCCAGTGCAAACGCCAGAACACCGCCTTCCAGGCCGGCGAAACCCTGACCTACGACCTCTACTTCAACTGGAAATTCGTGTGGGTGAAGGCGGGCAGTGCCCATTACAAGATTACCAACAGCAACTATAAGGGCAGCCCCTCGCTGCGAACCGACCTGCTCTTCCAGGGCAGCAAACGACTCAACGCCGTGTTCCCGATGAAGGACACACTCATCAGCCAGATGACCCCCGAACTCGTGCCGCTCTACTTCCGCAAGGGTGCCACTGAGGGCAAGCACTACACCGTCGATGAAGTGTGGTACAGCTATCCGGGCGGCAGGAGCCACGTGAACCAACGTTTCCTCAACCGCCACGGCGAGGTGTCGAACACCGAACACGAGAGCAGCGAGTGCAACTACGACATGCTCTCGATCCTCAACGTAGCCCGCTCGTTCGACCCCTCGAACTATAAGGTCGGCTCACGCATCCACTTCCCCATGGCTACCGGCACGAAGGTGGAGCCGCAGACCCTGATTTACAAAGGCAAGGAGGAGTTTGAAGCCAACGACGACGTCACCTACCGCTGCCTCGTCTTCTCGCTGCTCGACTACGAGTCGAAGAAGAAAGAGAAGGAGCTCCTGCGCTTCTACATCACCGACGACCTCAACCACCTGCCCGTGCGCATCGACTTCTACCTCCGTTTCGGCGTTGCCAAAGCCTACTACGTGAGCGGTAAAGGACTGCGCAACGAACAGACGAGCATTGTGAAGGTGAAATAAAGACAAGCCCAAGCCTAACCCCCTAACCCCCCAAGCCTAACCCCCTAACCCCCTCTCCGAAGGGCGAGGGGGAAGCCTAACGGCGGCGAGGGGGAAGCCTAACGGCGGTGAGGGGGAAGAACTCATGTTCAATGATAAAAAAAACACATAAACTATTGCATTGGAACTCCCCCCTATCGGGGGGGATGGGGGGGACAGCCGGCTGCGACGAGGCTGGGCGCGGCTGTCTCGCAGGCCCCGTATATGCCGCCGCCGTCATCCTGCCGCCCGACTATGAGAACCCGCTCCTGAACGACTCCAAACAGCTGACCAAACGACAGCGCGAGCAACTGCGCGGCGAGATTGAGCGCGACGCCGTCGCCTGGGCGGTGGGCATTGTCACGAACGAGGAGATTGACCAGATGAACATCCTGCGCGCCAGCATCACCGCCATGCACCGCGCCATCGACCAGCTCAGTGTGCGTCCCGACCACCTCATCATCGACGGCAACCGTTTCTATCCCTACCACGACCCCCAACGCGACGGACAGCTGATTCCCCACCACTGCATCGTCAAAGGCGACGCCACCTACCTCGCCATCGCTGCCGCCTCCGTCCTCGCCAAGACCTACCGCGACGACTTCATGACCCGACTGCACCAGCAATATCCTTACTACGGCTGGGACCGCAACGCCGGCTACCCCACCCCCCAGCACCGTGCCGCCATCCGCCAGCATGGCACTACCCCCTACCATCGCATGAGCTTCAACCTGCTGGGCGACGGACAGCTGAGTTTTTCGTTTGGTGTTTAGAGCATTCGTAGAACGTGAAACGTGAAGCGTAGAACGTGAAGCGTGAAGTGTGAAGCGAATACTGATGTCTTCTATCTTCCATCTATCTCCTCACTTTTCACTCTTCACTTTTCACTTTTCACTTTTCACTCTTCACTTTTCACTCTTTCAGTCTTTCAGTCTTTCCCATGAACCTCGAAATCTTCACACGCCAGCTGCAGCTGCTCCAGCTTCTCACCGGCAACACGGAGCTGACCGTCCGTCAAATCTGCGAACAGCTCGACATCTCGGTCCGCACCTTCCACCGCTACGTTGCCATGTTTCGCGCCGCTGGCTTCGAAGTCAACCTCGACAGCAATATCTACTCCATCCTCCACACCTCCCCCTTCTACACCAACGTGAGCGACAAGATGCAGCTGCGCAGCAGCGAGGTCAGCGTCATGGTCGGCATGCTCAACCGAGCCGACCCCCGCGACCCGAGCGTGGCAGCCCTGCGCCGCAAGTTCACCAGCATCTACGGAGTGGATTTCAGCGAGGAGGCCATGCAGACCAACCAACACATCATCCAAAACACCACCCAGATCGAGCGTGCCATCCGCCAGCGCCACGTCATGCTGCTGCACGACTACGAGTCGCCCCACCGCCAGACCCTCTCCGACCGCCTCGTCGAGCCCTTCCGCATTCTCTCATCCACCGGTAGCGTGCGCTGCTACGAACCCTCGACCGACACCTGCAAGACTTTCAAGATTGCCCGAATCCGCGGCGAGGCCGAAGTGTTGCCCGACCACTGGAAACACATGCAGCAACACAAAAACTACTATGTCGATCCCTTCGGCTTCTCGGGTGAGCAGCGACACCGCGTGGCCCTGCGCCTCAGTCTGCTGGCGTCGCAGATCCTGTGCGAGGAGTTTGGGGTGAGCGAGGCGCAACTGCTCATCGACCCCGACAACCAGCACCGCCTGTTCTACACCTACGTGTGCAGCGACATTGGCATCGGACGTTTCGTCATGGGCCTGCTGGGCGAGGTCGAGGTGGTGAGCGGTCCGTCGCTCAAGCAATACATACAGGAACAAATCAAGCAGTATGCCGGCCAGGAAAACTGACCGGCATACTGCTTTTTTTCGCTTCCAAATTCCCCGCACACGAGACAGCACCCCACACTTTTTAAGAAAAATCTATGTCAAAATGATGGCAGAAAGAAAGAAAATTCATATATTTGCTGCGAAATAAGGAGTTGTGCTCCAGACAGAAAAGCGAAATAATATGGAAGCTATTACTTTTACTCCAGCACAAGTGCATGTGTTCAACCTTGTGTCGCATATCAAGTCGGACAAAGGGTTGAGTCAGTTGCGCGACCAGTTGGCAGCCTTCTATGCCAAGCAGGTGGACGACGAGATGGATGCCTTGTGGGAGAGTGGCCAATGGGATGCCCAGCGGCTTCAACAATTACGCGGATCTCACTTCCGTACACATTATAGCAAATAAGCAGGCATGAATCCCGTCGTAATAGACACAAATTGCCTATTGCAGATTCTGGCAAAGAAGAGTCCCTTTCGTCCAATATGGGACGCCTTTCTCGAAGGGCGTTTCATGTTATGTGTGTCCAATGACATCCTGAACGAGTATCAAGAGGTATTGGAGCAACAGATAACGCCAACTGTCGCCGAGAATGTTGTTTTGCTGATACTCAACAAGCCGAATGTTCGTTTTGTTGACCCATATTTTCGTCTGGGGCTTATCACAACCGACCCCGATGACAACAAATTTGTGGATTGCGCTTTTGCCGCCGATGCCGACTATTTAGTGTCGGAGGACAACCATTTCAACGTACTCAAGACAATACCTTTTCCACGACTCAACCTTGTCACACTGGAAGAGTTTATCAAGACAAGGCTTATATCCTAAGTTTTTCTTATCAAAGTTAGTTGCATTTTTGACAACTAACGTTCTCGCTGCCGACCGTCTGAGAATCGCGTAGAAATCACCGACCGACCGCTCGGCTGCAAATATCGCAACCACGACGCGTTGATTTCCGACTCATTTTTCACTTTTCACCTTTCACTTATCACTTGTCCGCCGACGGAGTGTCGGTAGTCGGCGGACGCAGCGTCGGCAGACGGCGGACAAACCTATCGGCAGACGGCGGTCTGACGACCCGCAGACCGCGGACTACCGACGCTCCGTCGGCGGACTACCGACAGGGTAAACGGCACTTTGCCGACGCTCAGACGGCGGACTGCCGACGGTCCGTCGGCGGACAAAAATGAAATAAATGGGAATACGTTACTTGAAAATGCTTTTCGCAAAGCGGAAAAAAGGGATTTTTAGTCAGAAAACTCAACTTCGGGATTTTTTTAGAAGACAACACGGGACAACGAAGGACAACTCGGGACAACATCTTCTTAATCAATGAAATAATAAAGTTGTCCCAGGTTGTCCTTCGTTGTCCCGTGTTGTCTTCTAAAACATTGCCTCTCCAAAGAATTTATCCCATTTCTTTCGGTTTTCAGGCTTCGCCTGATCGGGCGGGCATGGGAACCCGCCCCTACGATAATCGGCAACCCGATTTTCTGAATGTCCCCACCCAAAATTTTCCGTTTTTCCGTTTTTTTCCGTTCTTTTCGTTGTCCAAAAATTCTATTTTCCTCAAATTTCTCCCACAAAATTGGGGGTCGGAAATGTTAAAATCCTTGCTTTTTTAACATATAATTTCGCTTGATGGCGAAGGGGACAGGGGCATGCACTACTCCGTGTCGTCGAGCATGATGAACGACGCCCAGTAGAAGGGGTCGGTGTAGCCCGCATCGCGGACAGCCTGCTGGGCGGTGCTGAAAGCATGGAAACGCGTCTGGCCGGCAGCCAGTGCGGTGTAGAACGACGACATCATCCGCTGCGTGGCGGCGTCGCTGACGCTCCAGAGCGACATGACGAGGGTCTTGGCACCCGCCTTCTTGAAGGCACGTTGCAGACCATAGACACCGTCTTCCTTCAGTTCGCCCTGACCCGTCTGGCAGGCGGAGAGCACCACGAGGTCGAGTCCGCGCAGGTCGAGCTGCGAGATTTCGCGGGCGGTGAGCACACCGTTCTCAATGCCTTCGGGCAGTCGGAGTCCGCGCAGCACGACGTTGGCGCCCGACATGAGCAGTCCGCTGTAGTCCATCGAGCGGTCCTGGTCGATGGTTTCGGCCGACGAGGCGGGTCCCATGAGTCGCAGGAGCTGGCGGTTGCGGCTGATGTCGGACTCGGAGAAGTAGAAGCCGTGGGTGGCGACGTGGATGAGGGAACAGTTGCGACCGCTGAGCGACTTGAAGGCCTCTTCGGTTCCCAACTCTTCGGTGTAGAGGTGGGTGTCGATGCCATAGCCGGAGAGTGCGGCGTTGACGTCGCGCGCCTCGGTCAGCGTGCCCGGGAGGGGCTTGACGCGCAGTCCGGCACGCGAGAGGGAGTCGATGGCAGCGGAGTTGGAGAGCGAGAGGGCGCGTGTGTTGTCGCCGTCGTTCTGTGCCAGCAGGTTATGGATGGGTGCGGTGTATTGATTGTGGCGCTGCACGAGGTCCTCGCGGTCCATGTCGTAGGTCAATCCGCCGAACACAGCCGCCATGGTGGGCGTCTGGTGGGTGCGGTCCTGTGCGATGGACTTGGTGGACGAGAGGCGGTGAATCTCATAACGTTCGTTGACGCGCTGCTCCAGTGTGTACTGCAGGTACTCGATGCCCAGCTGATGGAAGATGCCGGTGGGCGAGAAATAGACGGTGCGCGTGTCGTCGCCCAACTCCTTCATGAGGGGGTACCAGACGAAGTGCCCCACCAGGGGGTTGGTGTAGATTTGGTTGATGCCCTTCGGCGTCTTGAGTGCATCGTGGAGGTTGAGACCGTTGCCGTAGTCGAGATTGACCAGGTCGGTCTGGTTGAACAGGGGCACGAGTCGGGGCGACGTCCAGTCGTGGCGCAGGCAGAGGGCGGCATAGAGTCGGTCGCCGTCGGGCAGGGGCATGTCGATAAACTCGACGGCCGCAGCCGTGGGGGCAAGCGAGGCAGCCACCTGCTGGTAGGTGATGGAGAGGTTGGCGGTGAAGTCGCCGAACTCCTTACACTCGCGCATGAGTTGGCGTTCGAGCGAGTTGGCTTCGCGCTGCAGGGCATCGACCGTGAAGCGGTCGAACGAGGCAGAATGGCGGTAGTCGTCGATGCGCTTGTGCAGCTGTTCCAGTTGCTCGTACTTCTGCAGCAGCTCCGTGCGTCCGGTGCGGGTGAGAAAGTTTTCGAAGTCGATTTCGCTGTTGAGCAAGATGCCCTTGGTGAAGAGCGTGGCGTTGAAGGCATCGCCGATGAGGGCGGCATCGCCGTTGGACCGCGAGGCAAAGACGGGTGCGATCTTGAAGACGTAGTTCTTCGTGTTCCAGAACTGCTCGCGGCCGCTGGTGGTGAGGTGGGAGAAATTGTTGCGGACGAGGCGTGACTGCATGTCGAGTGCCTGTTCGAAACTCTGGCGCATGTGCTCGACGTCGTTCTTGGCCAGGTAGTAGTTGGCCAGGTTGTGATAGATGACGACGAGGTCGGGATGTTCGGGGCCGAGGGTGGTGCGCTGGATGTCGAGGGCACGCTGCGTGATGCTGATGGCGGCGTCGATGCTGTCGTTCTTGAAATAGTACATGGCGAGGTTGGCCAGCAGCTTCGAATACATCGAACCCTGCGTGTCGCCCAGCTGTTCGTAGTTTTCGACGGCCTGCCGTCCCAGCTCGATCGCCTTTTTGTTGTCGCCCAGGCGGAAATGGTAGATGGCCAAATTGTTGAGGGCACGTCCGGTGGCTGTGTTCTGCAGGTGGGCACGGCGCAACAGGTCGATGGACTGCTGGCAGAAGTCGAGCGCCTGTTCGTGCTCGCCATGGTTGAAGTAGTGCGACGAGAGGTCGTTCATCGACACGGCCATGTTGAGCGTGTCCTTGTTCTGGCTGAACACGATGAGGGCACGCATCTCGCCCTCGATGGCCCGCTGGAAGTCACCGTTCGCAGCATACATCCACGCCTGCTCGCTGAGCGACTTGCCGTAGGTGAGGTAGTTGCCGTCGGCAGGGGTCTGGGCAACGAGCTGTGCCGACTGCAGGGCAATTTCGTCGGCGCGTTCGAGGTCGCCCTTCAGGCGGTAGAGGGCAGCGAGGTTGCTGACGCAGTTGATGTACTCCTGCGTGTTCTGCGCCTGATTCTGCTGATAGACCTGCTGGGCGACGGTCAGGGCATCAATGCCCAGGTCGAAGCGTTCGGCTTGCTTGCAGAACGAGCCGAGGCTGCCCAAAATGCGGGCGTAGGGCAGGGAGTGGACAGCGCTGTCAGCCTCGTAGATGGAACGTGCCTCGAGGCTGTAGTCGATGGCTTGCGAATAGTTGTTGACATTGGCGAGGCGGACGGCCTGATTGGCGAGCAGGTCGGCATAGGCACGGCTCTGCTTTCCGAAGATGCTGCGCCCCTTTTGCAGGGCCTTGGTGGTCAGTTCGTTGGCCTTCTGACGGTTCTCGGCCTGCGAATAATAGACGACAAGATTGTTGAGGGCGTAGGCATAGTCGGGCGAGTGGGTGTCCATGTGGCGGACAGCCTGTTCGGCCAACTGGACAGCCTTCTGGAAGTCCTGCGGCGAAGAGCCCCGCATGGAGTAGAACGAAGCCATGTTCTGCAGGTTGACACTGTAGCTGTGGTCTTTCTCGCCATAGCGCCGCTTGATGAACTCGGCCGCCTCTTCGCCAAATCGGATGGCCGACGCATAGTCTTTCTTATAGGAATAGAACACCGCCTTCTTGCTGACGGCCACACCGATGACGCCGAAGTCGCTCTTGTGGTCGCGACGCCACTGAATCACCTCGTCTTCGAGGGCGATGGCTGTGTCCACCTCGCCAAACTCGCAGCGCAGGGTAGCGATGTAGTCGATCAGTTCGCTATAGGCATATTCGTTGCGGAAGGGACTGGCCGGTGCGACGCAGCCACGTGCCTTCTCAAAGAGGTCGAGCGCCTGACGGTGGTCGCCCTGCTGATAGAGCTTCTCAGCCTGCTTGAAGTAGTAGTCCACGCTGTCGCGTTCGCGCGACGGCATGGCTGCCGCCCACACACAGAGCATGAGCAGCCACGCAAGCACAGAAAGACGTTTCATGACGGGAAAGGGAATTGGTGAGAGAAAAAGGCTTAATCGTCGAGGTATTTCTCGTCGTCGGCGGGTTCTTCAACCACTTCGTCGGGGTCGATGTTCCAGGCGCGAACGACGGCGGTGGGCACGTTTTCGTTGCCCTCTTCCTTGCCGGCTTCAATCATCTGGTGGCAAAGGAACTTGAAATACATCTCGGTGATGCGGCGAGCCGTCGTGGTCTCGTTGTCGTTGATGAGTTTGTCGAGAGCACTGACACCGTCGTACGAGGTGCGGATTTCGATTTCCTTGCGGTTGTCGGGGTCGAAAAGCACGAGTTTACCCTTGGCAGGCACGACCATGATGTCGGTGCGACCGAGACGCGTCTGCACGTTGACAGCCTTGTCTTTCTGGTTTTTGCGGACAAAGAACTTGCCTATTTTGGAATAGACATAGACGTCCTGCGCACTGGCCTCGGTCGCACACGACAGAGTCATCAGCAGGAGTGTGGTGAACAGGATACGGATTGATTTCATTGTTTTTTTGCTTGTTTGATAAATAATGTTCATTTTTCAATACTCAATTCTCCATTTCTCACGGCTTGCAGGAGCAGTGATCAGGCAGGCGTGTAGTAGATGGATTTGCGGAAAAGGCCTATGCCGCGCTTCGTCGCAAGCACATTGACCAGTGCGCTGTAGAAGCCGCGCGCCTCGCCCACCATGGCCACGCTGGCCAGCGTGAGCAGAAGGTCGAACGACAGTCCGTAAATGCGGAACACGACGAAGTTTAGAAAGGTGAGCAGGCACACCCACACGAAGGTGAGCAGCGAGGTGAACGTGGTGCTGCTGCACGCAAAGATCCAAAACGTGCCCTGCCGACGTTTCATAAAACCGACCAGACTGTGCTGCCACAGCTGTGTCAGGTAGATGATGAGCAACGCAACGAGCACGGAAACGAAGCCCGAAGCATGACGCACGTGGCGGTTCTCCAACAGGGTCTGCACACTCTGCGCCACGATTTTCACGCCGGCAATGCGCCCGATGGCGGTGAAGTGATTATCGACCAGATCGTGGAGTGCACCGACAATGACGATGCGGTCGCGCAAGAGGTCGGTGTGGCTCCCGATTTCGTTCCACTGCACCTCGGGGAAATGGGTGGGGGTGAAGTCGATCAGGCGGTCGTCGCCTCGCATTCCAGCCAGCCGCGGTTCGTAGGCCGAGGCAATCTTGAGGGGGAACGACTCGATGGTGTCGCCCAAGAACACACGGTTGACGCTGAACGTGCGCAGGGTGCTGCCGTCGGCACTTTCCGGCGTATTGACGTAGCCGTCGAGCTCAAACTCGTCGAAGAGGAAGAAGGAGCGGTAGGGGACGGTGTAGGAGTGTTGCTCGGCATCCCACTCCTTCATCATGAAGGCATAGCGCGAATTGGGCAGGGCTGAGAGCGACTCCAGCAGCTGCATGTTCACACTGTCGGTGCCGATGGTCGGGTCGAAAATGACGTCGAAGGCCACCACCGCGGGTGCTGCTGCACGGATGCTATCGACCATCAGCGCAATTTTCTGGCGGTCGGTCACGTCCGAAATATCGACAATCGTAATGAGGCGGCTCGTGTCGGCAGGCTGCGATGCCTGTTCCACCTGATAGCACACGTCCACCATCGAAAAATTCTGAATGGCACGCTTGAAGGGGTTGAAGAACGAGATGTTCACCGCCACCAGCAACACCACCGCTACGAAGGCTATGGCCAGGAGCGTGATAATCAGATGTTCGATATTGAATATCTTATGGAGCAGCTTGAGCATAGGATAACGAAGCCCCCTCAGAAAGGCACTTCCCCCTGCCCTTCGCTGGGGAGGGACAGGGGGAAGGGTCTATATGGGAGGGAGAGTGTGTCTGACGAATTACTTTCCTTCGATGATGACGCAGCGGTTGTCGTCGTTGGCGGTGAAGGGCTGTACCTTGTCGCCCATACCCTGGCTGACAATCTGCGAGTCGATGACACCTGCACTCTTGAGGGCGTCAACCATCTTCTTGGCACGAGACTCAGAGATGCGCTGGTTGATGGTAGCCGTACCTGTGCCCTTGTCGGCATAACCGGTCACGTAGAGCTTCTTCGAAGGATTCTCCTTGGCCCAGTTTGCACATTCCTTAGCCACGGCCTCGACATTGTTCGGGTCGCTGACGTTGATGGCGTAGTAAACAACTTCCTTCAGCGGCTTCACTTCCTTGACAACAGGCTTCGTCGGAGTGGTCACGGGAGCTGTCTCGACGTGCTGTGTCTCGGCGTGCTGCTGAACAGGCACAACGACAACGGGCTTGGCTGCGGGCGCGTCCTTCAGACCGAACTTATAGGTAATGGAGAGCTGACCAGTCATCATCCAGTCGTCGCTGTTGCGATACTTCGAGTTGAAGCGGTCGTCGAGCGAGTTGAAGTCAACTTCGAGGCCGACATTCCAGTGCTTGGCAACATTGAAGTCGAGGAGCACACCGGCACGAAGGTTGTGGCTGAGCAGGTCCTTGCGGTTCTTGCTCTTGCCCCAAGCGTTGCTGGTGTCTTCGAGGGGGGTCTTTGTCTGGAGCAGACAGTCCATGTCGTTGTTGTGCCATGCGTAGTTCAGACCGACACCACCCACGAGAATAACGTTGAAGAAGTGGTGGCTCTTCTTCGAGAAGAGGTTGGTGAGGTTGAGCATCAGGTCAACGTTGGTGTTGATGTAGTTGAACTTGTAGGTGTCGCTGATGCTCTTGAAGCCGCCCTTCGACTGCCATCCGTTCACATGCAGACGTGCACCGACCGAAGGTGTGAAGAAACGACCGAAGGCAACGCTGGCTGTCGGAGTGATCAGGTCGCTGAACTTAGCGTTAGAGAAGGTTTCACCCACACCGCCCTGCAGTTGAATAAAGTTGTAGGGATAGGGCTTATAGCCCAGTTCTTGTGCCTCTTCGTCGTAGGCATCCTGTGCCGACATACTCAAGCCGCAAGCCAGTGTGGCGAGGGTCAGCAAGCTTTTCTTAATAAAATTCATAATACTTGGTTATTTATAAAGTTTTCATGATTTGGGGTCAAATTTAGCGTTTTTTCCCCATTCGAGCAAGAAAAGCGGAAGAAAAATTAACATTTATCTAATTAAAAGTTAAAAAAATAGGTAATCACGTGGTTTTTCGTTACCTTTGTACCCCAATATATCCTAAATATGGCGGAGATTAAGATACAGAAGGTCGAGACGAATAAGGACCTCGACCGCTTCATCAAGTTCAGCTACGAACTATATAAGGGCGACCCCTATTATGTGCCCGACTTGTATTTTGACTTGAAAAATACGCTGGGAGAGAAAAATGCAGCCCTGGAGTTCTGCGATCGTCAGGCATTTCTTGCGTGGAAAGACGGGCGAATCGTGGGGCGTGTTGTGGCGATTATCAACCGCAAGGCCAACGAGACATGGAACTGCCGCGTCGTGCGCTTCGGATGGATTGACTTCATCGACGACCGCGACGTGAGCCGTGCCCTGCTCGAGGCTGTCGAGCAGTGGGGCAAGGAGCGAGGCATGACCGACATTCAGGGACCTCTCGGCTTCACCGATCTTGACCCTGAGGGTATGCTCTTCGAGGGTTTCGACCAGCTGGGCACGATGGGCACGTCGTACAACTATGCTTACTATCCGGAGCACATGCCAGCACTGGGCTTTGAGAAGGATGTCGATTGGATTGAGCAGCGGCTCACGGTGCCGCGCGAAACGGGTGTGCCCGAGCGACTGACGCGCATGGCCAACCTCGTACAGGAGAAATACGGACTGCAAATCAAGAAGTTCAAGACTTGTAGCCAGATTGCCAAGGCCTACGGTCACGAGATCTTCGAAGTCATCAACGAGGCCTACTCGTCGCTGTTCGGCTTTTCGACCCTGAGCGAACGGCAGATTGACCAATATATTAAGATGTACCTCAACGCTGTTGACCCAAAGCTCGTGAGCTGCATCGCCGACAAGGACGGGCGCCTCATCGGCACGGGCATCTGCATGCCGTCGCTCTCGCGGGCTTTGCAGAAGAGTGGCGGACGCCTGTTCCCCTTTGGCTGGTGGCACCTGCTGAAGGCTCTGAAGTGGAAGCACGACAACCACCTCGACATGCTGCTCATCGCCGTGCGGCCCGAATGGCAGGCACGCGGCGTGAACGCCATGTTCTTCAAGGACTTGCTCCCAATCTTCATCAGCGAGGGGTACGAATGGTGTGAGACGAGTGTCGAGCTGGAGGAGAATCATAGGGTGAGCCAACAGTGGATTTACTTCGAGCGCCGCACACACAAGCGCCGCCGCTGCTGGAAGAAGAAGATTAAATACTAAAAATTGAAACAGGGCAGACAATACACATGAACGAAGATTTAGAAATGAATGCGGTGCAGCAGCCCGTAGAGTACACCGACGACAACATCCGCCACCTCAGCGACATGGACCACGTGCGCACCCGTCCTGGCATGTATATCGGGCGCTTGGGCGACGGCTCGCACGCCGAGGACGGCATCTACGTGCTGCTGAAAGAAATTATTGACAACTCGATCGACGAGTTCAAGATGCAGGCTGGGCGCCGCATCGAAGTTGATATCGACGACGACCTGCGTGTCTCTGTCCGCGACTATGGCCGTGGCATTCCGCAGGGTAAGATGATCGAGGCGGTGTCGATGCTCAACACTGGCGGAAAATACGATTCGAAGGCTTTCAAGAAGAGTGTCGGACTGAACGGAGTCGGCACCAAGGCTGTCAATGCCCTGTCGAGCCACTTCGAGGTGCGTTCCTACCGCGAAGGCCGTGTCCGCATTGCGCAATTCGAGAAAGGCATCCTGAAGAACGACGAGACGCACGACCTGCCTTGGGAGGGAGCGACAGCCGACGAAACCGGCACCTTCATCCACTTCGAGCCCGACGACACGCTGTTCCTCGGCTACAAGTTCCAAGGCGAATTTGTCGAGACGATGCTGCGCAACTATACCTACCTCAACACGGGCCTCGAAATCTACTACAACGGACGCCGCATCACTTCGCGCAACGGTCTGAAGGACCTGCTCACCGACACGATGGACACCACTGCCCTCTACCCCATCATCCATCTCAAGGGCGACGACATCGAGATTGCCTTCACGCACACCAACCAGCAGTACGGCGAGGAGTACCACTCCTTCGTCAACGGACAGCACACCATCCAGGGCGGCACACACCAGAGTGCCTTCAAGGAACACATCGCCCGCACCATCAAGGAGTTCTTCCAGAAGAACTACGAATATGCCGACATCCGTTCAGGCATCGTGGCAGCCATCGCCATCAATGTCGAAGAGCCCCAGTTCGAGAGCCAGACCAAGATCAAGCTTGGTTCGCTCACCATGGAACCAGGCGGCGGTCTGTCGGTCAACAAGTTTGTCGGCGACTTCATCAAGAACGAAGTCGATAACTACCTGCACCGTAATCCCGACATCGCCGAGATTATCGAGCAGAAAATCAAGGACAACGAGCGCGACCGCAAGGCCATCGCCGGCGTCACGAAGCTGGCGCGCGAACGTGCCAAAAAGGCCAACCTGCACAACCGCAAGCTGCGCGACTGCCGCATCCACCTCAACGACCCTGCACCCAAGCCGAAGAAGAATCAGGACGGCGAACCCGAAGCCGACCCACGCTTCGACTCCTGCATCTTCATCACCGAGGGTGACTCGGCCAGCGGCAGCATCACCAAGAGCCGCGATGTCAACACGCAGGCCGTCTTCTCGCTGCGCGGAAAGCCCCTCAACTGCTTCGGACTGACGAAAAAAGTGGTTTATGAGAACGAGGAATTCAATCTCCTGCAGTCGGCTCTCAACATCGAGGACGGGCTCGACGGGCTACGCTACAACAAGGTCATCGTGGCGACCGATGCCGATGTCGATGGCATGCACATCCGCCTGCTGATGATCACGTTCTTCCTGCAGTTCTTCCCCGAGCTCATCCGCAAGGGCCACGTCTATATCCTCCAGACCCCGCTCTTCCGCGTTCGCAACCGCAAAAAGCGCATCAAGAAGGCCGTGCTGGAGCAGTGGCAGCAGGCTCACGCCGACGACCGCGGCGACTTCATCACACAGTATTGCTACAGCGACGACGAACGCCAGCGAGCCATCGAGCAGTTGTCGCCCGAACCCGAAATCACCCGTTTCAAAGGCCTTGGTGAGATTTCGCCCGACGAGTTCCGCGGCTTCATCGGTCCCGACATCCGTCTGGAGCAGGTCACCCTGCGCAAGACCGACCAGGTGAAGGAGCTCCTGGAGTATTACATGGGCAAAAACACCGGCGAGCGTCAGAACTTCATCATCGACAACCTACGCATCGAAGAAGACCGACCAGAAGATGAAACAGAAGAGTAAATACGTTTTCGCAGGCTCGTTCGACCCCTTTACCATCGGACATCGCGACATTGTCGATCGCGCCCTGCAAATGTGCGACGAAGTGATCATCGCCATCGGCATCCATCCCGAGAAGCGCGGGATGTTCAGCATCGAAGAGCGCAAGGCGCAGATTCAGGCCGTCTATGCCGACGAGCCGCGCGTCACGGTCAGCACCTACGAAGGCCTGACGGTCGATTTCGCCCGCAGCATCGGTGCGACAGCCCTGCTGCGCAGCATCCGGACGGTGAAGGACATGGAGTACGAACGCGACTTGGCCGACATGAACCGCCGCATCAGTGTCTGCGAACAGTATCCGCAGGGCATCGACACAGTTTTTCTCTTCTGCC
The DNA here is from genome assembly GCA_900319385.1 of uncultured Prevotellaceae bacterium. Lineage (GTDB taxonomy): Bacteria > Bacteroidota > Bacteroidia > Bacteroidales > Bacteroidaceae > UBA3839. The sequence continues at coordinate 24,175 of ONOG01000030.1, forward strand.
GTCCCGAGCACACCTCGGTCAGCAGCACCGTGGTCCGGCAACTCATCCAGCTGGGCAAGGACGTCAGTGCGTTCCTGCCCATGCTCCTGTTCGTCGTTTGTTCGCTCGTCAGCCTGAATCTTTCGGCTCAAAGCCTCGACATCGACCGCGCGCAGATGCAGAAGCTGCAGGCTGCCGAGTTCTTCATCAGCCATTTCTATGTCGATTCGCTCAGCGACGAGAAGACGGTCGATGCCGCCATCGACGGCATGCTCAAGCAGCTCGACCCCCACTCCACCTACATCAAGGCGAAGGACGTGGAGCGTTCGACTGAAAACCTGAACGGATCGTTCGAGGGCATCGGCGTGCAGTTCAACATGGTCGAGGATACGCTCGTCGTCATCCAGCCGGTCAGTGGTGGCCCGTCGGAGAAGAAAGGTGTGCTGGCTGGCGACCGTATCGTCACGGTGAACGACACCGCCATCGCCGGCGTGAAGATGTCGCGCGAAGAGATCATGCGGCGTCTGCGCGGACCGAAGGACTCGAAGGTGCGCATCGGAATCGTGCGCAATGGAGTGAAAGGCGTCAACGAGTTCACCATCGTCCGCGACAAGATTCCCGTCCACACGCTCGATGCGTCGTACATGGTCGATGACAGCATCGGCTACATCCGTCTGTCAAGCTTCGGGCAGACCACGCTCGAAGAGTTTATGTCGGCCTACAACACCCTGCGCACACAAGGCATGCGACGCCTGTTGCTCGACCTTCAGGGCAACGGCGGCGGCTACCTCAGCGCCGCTGTCGAGCTGGCCAACGAGTTCCTGCCCGACGGTTCGCTCATCGTCTATACCGAGGGACGTCGTATTCCGCGCCAGGACTTCCGTGCCAACGGTCGGGGACGCCTCCAGCAGCTGCCCGTCGTGGTGCTGGTCGATAGCTACACCGCCTCGGCAGCCGAGATCGTGAGCGGTGCGCTGCAGGACAACGACCGCGGCACCATCGTCGGACGTCGCACCTTTGCCAAGGGACTGGTGCAGCGTCCGTTCGAACTGCCTGACAAGAGCGTCATCCGTCTCACCACCTCGCACTACTACTCGCCCTCCGGCCGCTGCATCCAGAAACCCTACAAGCCCGGGCAGAAACAGCAGTACGACGACGACATCAACCAACGGCTGAAGTCGGGCGAACTGCTCTCGGCCGACAGCATCCACTTCGACGACAGCCTGCGCTACGAGACCCTGCGCCTGCACCGTACGGTCTATGGCGGCGGTGGCATCATGCCCGACCGCTACGTTCCCCTCGACACCACGCAGTTCACACCCCTCTATCGCCAGCTCATGGCGCGCTCGTGCATCCTCAACACCTCGCTGCGCTACATGGACAAGCATCGCAAGAAGCTGCGGCGGGCCTACCCCAGCTTCGCCCAGTTCCGCGACCACTTCCAGGTGCCGCAGGAACTGACCGACCAGCTGCTGGCCGAGGCCACGAAGCAGCACGTCGATTACTGCGACTCCACCTGGCAGCCCACCCGCGAGAATGCCCAGCTCATGCTGCGTGCATTCCTGGCACGCGACCTGTGGGACATGTCGGAGTATTTCCAGATGGTCAACCCCATCAATGCCATTTATCTCGAAGGACTCAAAGCTATCAAGGAAGAAGAATGATCACGTACAACACCGAAAACGTGCCCATGCCGCACATCCGTCGGCGCGACACGTCGGCGTGGATTCGCCGCGTGGCCGAACAGCATGGCTACAGCGTGGGCGATGTCGCCTACATTTTCTGCGACGATGAGAAGATTCTGGAGGTGAACCGCCAGTATCTGCAGCACGACTACTACACCGACATCATCACCTTCGACTACACCGAAGGCCAGCGCATCGCGGGCGACATCTTCATCTCGCTCGACACCGTCGCCTCGAACGCCGAGCAGTTCCACACCACCTACGAGCAGGAGCTCCACCGCGTCATCATCCACGGCATCCTCCACCTGTGCGGCATCGACGACAAGGGTCCAGGCGAACGCGAGGTGATGGAGCAGCACGAGAACGCTGCGCTGTCGCTGCTGGGACGGTTTGAAGCTTGAATTTTGAAGTTTGAAGTTTTGGGTCATAAACTTCCAACTTCATAACTTCGCGCAACAATCAGGGGCTATCTTCTCTCCCGAGAAAATAGCCCCCTGTTCTTAGAACCAATAAATAAATAAGTAGAAAGAGAGTTTTTGCGAAAAAAAGTTAAGGTCTAAGGTATTTGTAGAGAGGTGCACTGCAGGGCAAACCTAACAGTGCCCTCGTTTTTTTTATCGTCTGCCACCGCCGCGGCTTCCACCGCCGCCCGAGGAGCCGCGTCCTGCACCCGATGTGCTGGAGCCACGACCGGAACCCGAGAACGACGAACTGCGCGTCGAAGGAGCCGAGGTGCTGCGCATGGACGGAGCCGAAGTGGGGGTCGAGGTGTTGCGCATCACGGGAGTGGAACTGCTGCGAACGGAGGGAGTCGAGGTGCTGCGCATGGCGGGTGTCGAAGAGCTGCGGGTGCTCGACGGACGCACGTTCGTCTCCGAACTGCCGCCCATGTTGCGACCTGTGCTGACGGTGCGCACGGCTCCACGGTCGATATTGCTGTTGCCCATTCCGTTCATGTTGCCACCACCGCGGTTCATGTCGCGGTCGTTGCCACCGCCATGGTTCATGTCGCGACCGTTATTCATGCCGTTGCCGCCGCCGTGGTTCATGTCGCCATGATGACCGCCGTCACCGATGCGGTAGCCAGGCCCGTTCAGGTTGCCGTGTACCGGACGGTTGGGACCTCCGTGCGGGCCGCCGATGCGACCGCCGACAGGTGCCATGCCGCGGAAGAAGTGGCCACCGCGATAGTCGTTGAAGTGGTGAGGCACGTGGTAGTAGAAGCGTGTGCGATAGGGATCGTAAGCGTAGATGCTGAAGGTCCACCGACGGTCGACGAACGAAATCGGGCGGTAGAAGTAGTCGAGCGCCACGAGACGAGTCCACTGGTAGGGAGTGAGCAGACGGCGGAGGGCTGCATCGCGTGCATAGAGCACGGTCATGTAGTCGTCGTAGTGATAGCCGTAGGCCACGTCGTCGAGGTAGTCGTTCACGCCGCAGATATAGTCGTAGTTGATCATATACAGGTCGTCGAGCAGCGATGTGGCGATGCCCAGCGTGTAGGCCATGCGGTCGGTGAGGAACCGTGCGTTCTCGCGCATTGCGTAGTACGACATCGGCTGTGCCGTAGCGGTCATCGAGGTGATGAACAGTGCCAGGCTCATGAGGGTAGTCTTCATCGTCTTCATAATGGTACTCCTTTCTTATTAGTGGTTAATTGAGTTTTCGGGTAACAACTGGTCAACTTGTCAACTCGTCAACTCGTCAACTTTTTTGTTTTGACGCTGCAAAGTTACGACAGTTTAAGCACAACGCAAGGGGATTACACCTAAATCGGGCGGCTTTTTTCCCTAAACATGGTAGGGGATTCCCCCGCGATGCACATCGCCGAAGTGTGAAATTCAAATGTTAACAAAACACGGATTTTAACATTTCCGACCCCCGATTTTGTGGGAGAAATTTGGGGAAAATAGAATTTTTGGACAACGGAAAGAAACGAAAAAGAACGAAAAAATGCGAAAAATTTTGGTGGAAAGTCCAGAAAATCGGAATGCCGATTGCCGTAGGGGCGGGTTCCCATGCCCGCCCGATCAGGCGAAGCCTGAAAACTGAAAGAAATTGGGATAAAATTTTTGGAGAGGCAGTATTTTAGAAGACAAC
>ONOG01000031.1 GCA_900319385.1 uncultured Prevotellaceae bacterium
AGCCAGCAGCCGACGATGTTGCCGAGCAGCACGAGGCAAATCATGGTCCAGTCGCCCGTGGCGCGGATAAAGCCGGCCGTGCCTGTGTAGAGTTTCAGACCGTAATAGACGACGGTCATCAGTCCAAAAGCAAAGAGGCAGGCCCCCGCAACGCCTCCTACGCGGAGGTACACGGTGCCTGCCACAGAAATGCAGAGTCCCGCCAGCATTGCCAGCGGGAACGTCTGCCTTGTGAGTTCCAGAAACTGTTTCATTCCACTTCTTCGGCTTCAGCAGTTTCTACGGGTTTTTCAGCCTCTTTCTTCTTCGCCAGATATTCCGGCAGATTGAGGCCGGCCATGTCGAAGAGTTCGTTGAGCGGGGGCACGGACTTCATCAGGCCGCTGACGAAATTGGCGGTCGAGCCCTTGCCATCGGCGCTGTTGCCTCCGTCCCAGACGGTGACGTGGTCGATGTTGATGCCCTTGACAGCCTCGACTTGGGTCTTGACCAGTTCGGGCAGTTTCTCGAGCAAGAGGAGCATGTAGGCTTTGTTGGCGTCGCCGCCGGCAGCCTGCACCATCTTGTCGTAACCGGCAGCCTGCTTCGTGAGCACTTCGTACAGACCCTTGGCCTCGGCCTCCATCTTGGCGAAGATGGCATCGGCCTCACCCTTGGCGTTCACGCGCTTCTGCTCGGCTTCGGCCTCGGCTTCGATGATGAGTCGGCGTTTCTCGATTTCCTGCGGAACGAGGACGTTGGCTTTCTGCGTAGCCTGTTCGCGCTCGGCACGTGCCAATTCTGCTTCTTTTTCGGCAGCATAGGCTTCCTGGCGTGCCAGGGCCTCCTGCACACGTTCGGCAGCCGTAGCCTTGCGCTGGGCCTCGGCCTCCTTCTCGCGGCGGTTGGCGTCACTCATGGCGATATCCACCTTGGCCGTGTTCTCACCCTGCACAGCCGTGGCATTGGCCTCAGCTGTACGGATACGGGTTTCGCGGACGGCTTCTGCCTTACCGATTTCACCGACCTTGTCCTGCTCAGCCACACGCACCTTGGCTTCGTTGATGGCCTTGGCAGCGGCTTCGCGTCCGAGGGCTTCGATATATCCGCTCTCGTCCTTGATGTCGGTGACGTTCACGTTGATGAGTCGCAGACCGATTTTCTTCAGTTCGACCTCGACATTTGCCGAGATGCTTTCGAGGAACTTATCGCGGTCGTTGTTCAGTTCCTCGATGCTCATCGTGGCGATGACCAGACGCAGCTGACCGAACAGGATGTCGCGGGCGAGTTCCTGAATCTGAGTCGGCGTGAGGCCGAGCAGACGTTCGGCGGCAGCGTTCATCGACTCGGGGTCGGTCGAGATGCCGACGGTGAAGCGGCTGGGCACATCGACGCGGATGTTCTGCCTCGACAGGGCGTTGGTCAGGTTGGCGTCGATCGAGATGGGCGTCAGCGAGAGGTAGGCATAGTCCTCGATGATGGGCCAGACGAAGGCACCACCGCCATGGACGCAGCGTGCACTTATCACCACCACTGCCAATGCGATAATTACGAACATGGATTCCATAAACAAAATAAGTGAAAGGTGAAAAGTGAAAAGTGAATAATTAATAATGAAAAATTAATAATGATAAACCCTCGCATCGCAGAGTCCTCCCCCATTCGGGGGAGTTAGAGGGGGCTTACGCGCAGCGTCTCTCCGTCGATGATTTCGACCACACGCACCTTCTGTCCCGAGGCAATGGCTTCGCCGTCGGTGAGGGCATCGACTTCGTGGAAGGCTCCGTTGACCGAAATCTGCACCTTGCCCTTGCCGGCATTCTCGCCGGGGATGCGCAGATAGACGTTGGCTGTTCGGCCCTGACAGTTCTTGATGTCGAAGGCGCCGTTGGCTTCAAACCGCTTCATCTGCTTCTTGATGAGGAAGAACACCCAGACGAACAGGCAGCCGACGGCCACGCTCACCAGCACGAGCAGCAGGGGACTGGGGATAAGGCGGTGGAAACTGATGCCTGCCCATCCAAAGCCGACGAAGAAGTTGACCATGTTGCGGATGGAGAAGAGCGAAACGGCGCCGCCCATGTCCATCGTGTCGCTGTCCATGTCGCCGAAGTCGGCCGTGTCGAAGTCCACGTCCACGTCGTGCCCGTCCATGCCCAGCATCGTCAGCACCATCTGAACGAGAAACACGGTGCTGGCCACCAGTGCGCAGCCCCAGAACATCTGTTGCATCCCGTCGAGGGCTGTAAACCAAGTTGTGAAGGTCTCAAACATATTCCGTTTAATTTTAATGAAAACAATGCGTTGAAAAAATCTCTGTCCGACACGCTTTTCGTGCCGCTTTCTACTTAAAGAGAGCGGTGGCTGGCCGAATCTAACACCGCCCTCCCGCATAAACTATGCAAAGTTAACAATCCTCGGCGACACTCGCAAGTTTTTATGCCGAAAAAAACGTTGGAAACGATATAACATCCTCGGCTAAATTTTCAGCATCATTAAATCAGGCTGAAACCCTCGCTTGGATTCCAGTCTTCTTTGTCACCTTTGATTGGTTCATTACATGGTGTCTTAAGTTAACGTGAGTTCGGCGTAAGCAAAGCCATTTATTATCATGTACGTGCGCATGTGTATTGAAGCATCATGTCTTGTAACCGCCTCTTACACCACGGCTATGACGCGCAGCTGACTTCCGAACTTTCAAAAGATCGAGCACCATATCGGCATCAGCAACAATGATTTTTCCATGGTGACTAACGGCAGCATCAATAACACCGCTCTTAAGCAGCCGCCAGATTGATGTATCCGACACACCAAGGAGTTCTTTAAGACCCGCGTACCCGTAGACATACTTTTTGGGTGTCTCTGTATCTACACAGCCTGTCATTGCCTGGCAGAGTGAATCTCTCAGGGCTTCTACAACTTCGCCGAGCGTTGCGCTAACGAATGGTTTTTCAAAATTTTTCATTTTTGTTTTGTTTTTAATAAGATGCTGCAAAGGTCGATGTTTTTTTGACACATCAAATTAAATTAGTACTTTCCTTACTAATATATAACAAATTATTGTTCAAATAATTAAGTTCTAGAATAACAAATAGAAAACTAGAATATAACTAGATTAAATATTAGATTTTCAATGTTAGGATGAGGTTGGTTTAAAAAAATGTGTATCTTTGCGACGTTTTCAGCTATGTAGTTCAAAGTTAATCTTTAAGATAGAGCATGAAATATCTTCAGGAATGGGTCACAACAGACCTTAACATACAGGTCCGATCACTTGAGGATGGTGCAACTTTGCCAGCCAAGGCCGCATTTTTCACAAAAAAAGCGAATAAGTTATTAGGCATTGGGCATGGATCGGCACTACGCTTAGTCAAACATGTTACATGGGCATCCATACATGATTTTACGTTTGATTCATGTGCTGTTAAGGTGGTGAAGCATAAAAATTCCTCTGACAACGAGGTACTGTATGTATCCGCAGATGATTTTATGTTAATGATTCAAGAAATTCGTGCCCTTTTACAATTAGATAAAAGAAATTACAGGGGAATCCAGTTACAACCGATACAAGATAACTCAAATTTCTTTAGATGAGAGTTGTTGACACAAGATCAGAATGCTCGTCTATGTGAGTTGGTGAACCAGCGCAAAACACACGAAAAAAATATACAGGGTTACGAAAAAAGCATACAGGATGAAAAGAAAAAGCTTGATCTGTGCAATGATGAAATTGCTACCATTCTTAATTCTCTAGCAGTAGATGAAGGCGAGCGCCATGGTAGTGACGATGAGCCAATTCCCCCTTTAACAGCAGAAGTCCGGAATTGTTTTGGGGAACCTGATGAAAGATTATATAGAAAAATTAAACGGGTAATTGACGAGAATTAGTATTCGTACGCTTTGCTGGCGAGGCTGGAAATTGCACTAGAGGAACTCAAGCAAGTTAAAACAAAGGGTAAACACACAACCTTTATAAGAGCTTTAAAAGCTTGGGGGCTCATATCCAATGAGGAAAAAAGTTCATGTGATCAAGTATGCGGTAACTACAATCGACTTTACGATAGCAGAGAAACGAATCCTAAATACGAAAATATTAAAAACATCTTATTCCCCCTTACTAAATATACTTATTAAAATTAATAGCCCCAGAGAACTGAGGCTATTTTCTTTAAGTTTCTTGACGATGAGATGTAATGAATTGAAGCACCTTTTGCAAATTCACTTCATCCATCCCGTCCAGCTGCTTGATAATTTGTGAGCGGTATTTAGAGCGGTTCCACCGTTCCATTTCCAAGGTTTGGGTTTCGGATGTCGTCTCGATATAGGGTTTCATGGTGGCATAGTTGCTGTGACCTGTGCATTTCATAACAACCTGAGGTGAAATTCCCATTGCCAGACTACACGAACGGCGAGGACGATGGGTCGGTTCAAGTTTTTTGAGTCGGGGCGCGGCAATCTGACAAAAAATGCTTAATTTTGCCGTATCAAGGCATTAGATCAATACCGACCGACATGAAGAAAATCATCAACCCCTGGCAGCACAAGCCTGAATACAACTGTTTCGGCTGCTGTCCGGACAATCCCATCGGGCTGCACCTGGAGTTTTACGAGGACGGCGACTACGTCCTCAGCCGCTGGCAGCCCGAGAAAAACTATCAGGGATGGGTGAACACGATGCACGGCGGCATCCTCAGCACACTGATCGACGAGGTGTGCGGATGGGTGGTCACCCGCAAACTGCAAACCAGCGGCTACACCGTGCAGCTGAACGTGAAGTTTCGCAAGGCCGTACCGACCACCGAACCCGAACTGACCATCCGTGCCAAGGTTGCCAAACAGGTGCGCAACCTGGCCTACATCCACGCCGAAATCGTCAATTCGGCGGGCGAAGTGTGCAACGAAGGGGAGGCCATCTACTTCCTCATGCCGCCTGAGAAGGCCCACGAGATGGGGTTTGAGCGCTGCGAGGTCGAAGGCGAATCAGCGGTTGTGTGAGATGAAAGTCGTCGTTGCCATCGACTCGTTCAAAGGCTGTCTGTCGTCGGCTGAAGCCAATGCAGCCGCAGCCGAGGGCGTCAGGAGCGTCGTTCCCGATGCCAAGGTGCTGTCGGTGCCTGTCAGCGACGGCGGCGAAGGATTTCTCGAAGCCTGTGCTTCGGCCGTCGGAGGCGAACGTGTGAGGCTCACGGTGCACGACCCGCTGATGCGACCGACCGAGGCTCAGTACCTGCTCTGCGGCCCAACGGCCTTCATCGAATCGGCCCAGGCCTGCGGACTCACCCTGCTCCAGCCGCACGAACGCAACCCGCTCGTCGCCAGCAGCTACGGATTGGGAGAAATCGTGGCCAACGCTGTCGGCCGAGGCGCCACCCACGTGGTGGTCGGGCTGGGCGGCAGCGGCACCAGCGATGTGGGCATAGGGATGCTGCGGGCACTGAGCGACGCATTTTTGGTGGAGGACATTGCCCTCTGCGACACCCTGCGCCACGTACGTTTCACCGTGGCTTCCGACGTGCAGAATCCGCTTTGCGGTCCCGACGGAGCTGCCCACGGCTTTTCCATCCAGAAAGGTGCTACGAATGCCATGCTGCCCATCTTGGAAGAGCGGGCACGAACGTTTGCGAACGACTCCGCCCTCCGCATGGGTTTCGACCGCTCGGAGCAGAAAGGTGCCGGAGCTGCCGGCGGCCTGGGCTATGCCTTTCTGCAATACCTCAACGCGGAATACCAGTCGGGCGTCCACTTGCTGCTCGACCTCATCCGGTTTTCAGAAAAAACAAAGGGGGCCGACCTCATCATCACGGGCGAAGGGTCGGCCGACCGTCAGACGCTGATGGGCAAACTGCCGATGGGCATTCTGCAGCGGGCGCAGGGCGTACCGGTCGTGCTGATTGCCGGAATGACGTTCGATGAATACCAGCTCCTTGAGGAGGGTTTCGCGCAGGTGGTTTGCATCAATCCTCCCGACCTTCCCATCGTCGAGTGCCTGAAGCCCGACGTGGCGCGTCGCAACATCCGCCACACCGTCGCTCAGCTCCTGTCACAGCTGTAGGATTTTCTGATAGGCCAGGCGCTCGTCGCCGTTGGCCAGGAGGATGATTCCGCAGTAGCGAAAGCCGTTTCGGGCAATGCAGTGCTGCATGATGCGGTTGTCGCGGTGGGTGTCGATGCGGATGTTTCGGTCGTGTGAAAAACAAAAGTCCATGATGTGTCGGAACACACCATGGACATGTGGATAGCTGGCAATGCGGTGAACGACATGGTAGGGCAGGATGTCGTCGGTCCATGCCCCGTCGTAGATCTTGGCGTAGGTCGGTTCAGGCGAAGGGAGAAAGGCAAAATAGGCCACCACGGCGGCGTCTGCCTCCATCACATAGGCAGCACCACGACGGATGTCGTCCATGATGACCGACTCCGACGGGTAGCCATCGGTCCATTGGTGGCGGTTGCCCGACTGCCGCATGATGTCCTTGGCGGCATCCACAACGTGCATGATGGCAGCCATGTCGGCCGGTTTCGCCTTTCTAATCACCGCTTTTTTACTTCTTTTTCTTCGAAGAATAGTATTTCAGTCCCTCCTGCACATTCTCGATGAGTGCGTTCGACGTGAATGTGGCACCGGTGACGGCATCGACTTTCAGCTTCTGAGCGTCGGCGACTTTCTTGCCGTTCCACTTCTCGAGAATCGGACGGCACATGTCGAGATACTTCGCACCCTCGTTGTTGCGCAGGGCCTCCACCTTGACGACTTTCCCCTTCTTGATGTAGATCTCGACGGGTGTGAGGTCGCGGTAGCCACGCACTTCCTTACACAGGGCTGCGGTGTTGATGACGACGGTACCGTCCTTCTGCTTCGTCTGCGTAGGCGCATCGGTGGGGATGACGTAGCGCTGACGGCGTGGGCGTTGTTCGTTCTGCGTGTTGGCATCCTGCGCCATCATGCCGAGGGCACAGGCTTGGAGGGCAAAGAGAAAAATAGCTAAGCGTTTCATTTTGTGCAATGTTTTGATCAATTATAAGTAGTTGTTGAAGAAAAATAGTCGGTCGTGTCCGTCTTCTTGGCACGCTCCTGGGCGGCAGCAGCTTCGGCGGCAGCTCGCTGAGCCTCGGCCTCGGCACGGGCAGCCTCCTCGGCAGCGAGAGCCTCAGCACGCTGTTCGGCCACTTCGGCTTCGAAGCTGTCAAATTCGGCCTGCTCACGCTGCTTCTTCACCTGCTGCTGCGACTGGTGAAACGTGGCGTAGGCAGTGTCGGCTGCCTCGAGGAACTGCAACACGGCAGGCTTGTTCAGCGCACTGTTGTGTGTGGCTTTCAGCTTGAGCAGCTCGACGTCGTTGCCCTCCTGACGCGGGTCACGGTTGCCGATGTACGTGTACTCGATGCGGTTCTTCGTCGCAGAAGCCGCGGTGCGCTTGCGCAGGATGTTGTGCACGCAGGCGAAGGGCACCGTGTTGTCGGCAGCCAACTGCTCACGCGTATCCTTAAAAGTATAGACAGCCACGCCGTCGCGTCCGACAAACAGGTCGATGGCCTGACGGCGACACTTGTGCGGAATGTATTTCCACGCATAGATGACCAGAATGCAGAGCAGCAGACCCAGCAGCAGGAAAGTGACGACCGACATGACGACAGTCGAAGTGTTCCACTCGGCATGGTTCTCATAGAGGAAATAGGCAAGCAGGCCGACAGCCAAGGCTGTGAGCGTCACGTAGAGCACGGTGAGTGCGACGAACTTGCTCTTCTCCTTCGTCGAGAGGAACGTCGGAACGTAGTGGGTCGAAGCCGCAAAGCTGAGCGGACCGATGTTGGCTGGCACATAGCGGAAGTACGAACGGCTCTGCTCGATGTCGCTCAGCCGATTTTCGTCGCGCAACGGACGCAGGGCGTGCAGCATCCGACGCAGGAAATAAAGTTCGATGAGGGCGATGACGACGCACATGCCGCCCAAGATGTAGGAAATGGTGGAGCTGTCCATAGCTAAGTTTATTTATGATTTTGAAGTTTCAAGTTTCAGTCAGCAGTCATTTCAACTTTTAACTTTCACCTTTCAACTTTTACCTAAAGTTTGGGCAAAGTTACGACAATATTTTGTAACTTTGCGCCAAAGAAATCCTAAAAAATATGAAAATTGGTATTATTGTCGCGATGGACAAGGAGCTGAAGCAGCTCCAATCGCTCTTTACGGAAGGAAACGTACGCGTTGAGAAGTGCGGCATCGGAAAGGTGAACGCCGCTCTGGGAGCCCAGCGCATGATTCAGGAGTTCCACCCAGACGTCATCATCTCGTCAGGCTGCGCCGGCGGCAACGGACCTGAGGTGAAGTTGCAGGACGTGGTCGTCAGTGCCGAACTCGCCTACCACGACGTTTACTGCGGCCGTGCCATCGACGACACGACCGTGTACGGCCAGGTGCAGGGACTTCCGGCCCGCTTTGTGCCCGACCCTGCCCTGCTGGAAAAAGCCGTACAGATTCCTTCTGTCCATCCCGGACTCATCGTCACCGGCGACTGGTTTGTCGATTCACGCGAGAAGATGCGCGAAATCGTCAGCCATTTTCCCGACGCCAAAGCCGTCGATATGGAGTCGTGCGCCATTGCACAGGCCTGCTACATCCACCACGTGCCCTTCATCTCGTTCCGCGTGGTGAGCGACAAACCGCTTGAGGACAGCGATGCCTCGCAGTATCACGACTTCTGGGACACCGTGGCCGAGCAGTCGTTCCACGTCACCCGCACCTTTGTCGAATCCATACTGCAATGAAGAAGATTCCAAGTTTCCAGGTCGATCACGAACGTCTGAAGCGTGGCGTGTACGTCAGTCGGCAGGATCGTGTCGGCGACGACGTCGTGACCACTTTCGATGTCCGCATGAAAGAGCCGAACCGTGAGCCAGCCCTGTCGCCGTCGGCCATCCACACCATCGAACACCTCGCCGCCACCTTCCTGCGCAATCACCCCGTGTGGGCTGACCGCGTCGTCTATTGGGGTCCGATGGGGTGCCTGACAGGCAACTACCTGCTGCTGCGCGGCGACCTCACGTCGGAGGACATCCTGCCGCTTGTACGCGAAACTTTCGAGTTCATTGCGCAGTTCGAGGGTGAAGTGCCAGGACAGTCGCCCCACGACTGCGGCAACTACCTGCTCATGAACCTCCCGATGGCGCGCTGGGAAGCCCGCAAATACCTCGACGAGGTGCTCAACGTGGCAACCGAGGAAAACCTGCACTATCCGGCATAGGCCTGACCCTGCCAACGGTCAACACACAGAAAATGTCCCCTGCGAGCGAGATGCTTGCAGGGGACATTTTCCGTTATTCTTTAGTCAGTCAGCCCCACAAACAGGGGAGGACTTCGCTCACTTCACCATCACGAAGCCGCCGTTGGTGTCCATGGTGATGGTCTGTTTGGCGGGATTCTTCACCTTGTAGGCTTCTTTGAGGACCGGATCCTGGTTTTTCAGGTTGTCGGTGTAGAGACGGACGGCGTCGCCTTTCTGGACAAAGCGGGAGAGGTCGAGCGTCAGTGTCTTCTTTGTCTTCTCGGCATTCACACCGGCAATGTACCAGGTCTGTCCGCTGCGGCGGGCGAGAACGACGTAGCGGCCTGGATAGCCGTCGATGAATCGGGTTTCGTCCCAGGTCGTGGGAACGGTGCGCATGAAGTCGATGCTCTCTTTCGGTGCACCGCCTTCGCTGACTGGGCGCAGGTTTTCGGGTGTGATGGCGAAGTTCTGGATGGCATTCTGGTAGAGAATGGCGGTAGCCAGTTCGAGACAGTCGGTAGAGCGGCGTGTGGTGCCCCCTTCGTTGCCGCGTGCCAGATGGCGGTTGAGGAACGTGCCGCCCCACTCCATCGATCCGACAGCGTTGCGGATGAAGGGGTGCAGGCAGGCGTTGTAGGCTTCGTTGTCGCAGAACTCCTGTCCAAACACCATGTTCTCGCTGGCCAGCACAGCCTCACTGCCCACGTAGTTGGGGTACATGCGTTCCCAGCCTCGCGGCAGTGTGCAGCCGTGGAAGATGACCATCAGTCCGTAGTCGTCGGCATCGCTGAGCACCTGTTCGTAGAGGCGCATCGTCTCCTGTTTGTCACCTCCCCAGAAATCGACCTTGATGCCCTTCACGTCGAGGCTCTGCATCCAGCGCATCCATTCCTTGCGTTGGATGGGGTTGTCCATGCCGTTGATGGGCGACTGCACGATGTCGTTCCAGTAGCCGCTCGACGAGAACCAGAGGAAGACATCGACGCCCTGCTGATGAGCGTAGTCGATGAGTTCCTTCATGCGATCCTTGCCGATTTCCTTGTCCCAGTTGGCATCGATGAGGATGTAGGGGTAGTTCATCTGTCGGGCAAGGTCGATGAACGCCACTTGGTCGTCGTAGTTCATCGAGGCATCCTGCCAGACGATCCAGCTCCAAGTGCTCTTGCCGAACTTGTAATCGCGGTTTGGCTTGTAGAGGGGCTTGACGTTGTCGAAGGGAGCTGTGGTCTCGACGATGGGTGCGAGGTCTTTGCCCACGGTGATGGTGCGCCAGGGCGTCGTTCCCATCAGAGCCATGGCGGGTTCGACGGTGCCGTTGCCGTTGTTCTCCTCGGCCATGGGGAAGGCGATGGTGTAGAGTCCGTTGCCTTGGTGTTCGCTCAGGTGCGAGCCGCAGTAGCGGCTATCGACGCCTGTCTCGGAGATGAGCACCCACGCATCGGGCGTACGGAAAAGGCAGGGGAAGGTGTAGCCGTGGCCGTACTGCGAGGGTTCGGTCATGGGTTGGTCGCACTTATACACCTCTTCGTAGCTGGGTTTCGAGCGTTTCCAACCGATCATGGCGTCGCTCTGAGGCGTGAGGAAGGTGGTCGTGCCGTCGGGGAAGTCGAAGCCCGTGGCTTCGCTCATGATGCGTGCACAGCCCTGACGTCCCTGCGGGATGCCGTAGCGGAATGCGACGTCGTTGTTCGACACGCGGAAGGTGACCATGAAGCGCTGACTGCGTTCGTTGCGCAGGCCGACGATGAGTCCGTTGGCCACGTAGTGTACGTGCGAGGTCTTCGCGCGGCTCAGGTCGTACTCCTGGTCGATTTTCACTTCTTCGGTGCCGAGCAGGGTGAGTCCGCCCGTCAGGTCGCCAAAGTCGGCTACGAAGCCGAGCGGCGACGGTTCGAGCACGGCTTTTCCATCGTAACTGACGGCATAGGTGGCACGTCCGTCTTTCACTTCTACAGTCACTTTCAGCCGTCCGTCCGGACTGCTGACATCGGCCGTATAGGCCATGGCCTGCCAGCACGCCGCGAGCGTGAGGGCCATTGTCAGGATTGCTTTCTTCATATTGTACTTAAATGAGTTTTTGAGTTTTGAGTTTTAAGTTTTTAGGTTGACAAGCGAAAAATTCAAACTTCAATCTTCAATCTTCAAAGTTAGGTGTGGCAAAGATAGGCATAAAATCTGAAAAAAGCACTTCCTCGGAGGGAATATTTCTGGCGTGAACAGCATTTTCCTCACGACGAGGCTTACTTCGGTAGCTGAACGAGGGATTGAAAACGCAATTATATAATGTACGCGCGTGCGAACTTCGGTTGCCGACGTGCCGTCCCTGCTTCCATCCACCGACCGGCGCGGAGGAAACACGGCGGGTGCGCAGCGCGTTCTCGGAGCCTGTGCCGACAGAAGTGGGACGAGGTGCGGATAGAAGTGGGACGAAGTGCGGATGAAACTCAAAATATCGTTGATATTTTCAGAAATTCCAGTGATATTTTTGAAAATTCCATTGATATTTCTACAAATTTCAATGATATTTTGAGTTTTTTCCGTGCAATCGCCGACAAAGCTTTGGGGCGTAGTCGGGTTTACGCTGCGCTGGCGGCAACTTCACGGTTCACACCGCACGCTGACATAGCATAGTCTTATCCACGGATTTCTGGAGTTGACTGGTGGCAAGTTGACAAGTTGACGAGTTGACAAGTTGACAAGTTGGAGCTTGAGGGGTGGAAAGTGTGGGCTTGAGTGGCTGCATGTTCATCGGTGATAGAGGCTGAGGGGGCAAAAAAAGGTTAATATGTTCTACAACATACTTCCGACAGACTATTTTTTCACAAAAAAACACTTATTTTGCGACTGAATTGTGCAGACACACATCTTTCACACTTAATAACACCAAAATCATCATGAAAACTTACCAATCGAGAGAAATCAAAAACATTGCCCTGCTTGGCAATGACGGTGCGGGCAAGACTACTCTGACCGAAGCCTTGCTCTACGAAGCTGGTATCATCCAGCGCCGCGGTCGCATCACCATGAAGAATACCGTCAGCGACTACTTCCCCGTGGAGCAGGAGTACGGCTATTCGGTGTTCTCAACCGTCTTCCACACAGAATGGAACGGCAAGAAACTGAACTTCATTGACTGCCCTGGATCGGACGACTTCGCCGGTGCTGCCATCACAGCCCTCCACGTGACCGACACGGCTGTCATCCTCATCAACGGTCAGTACGGACCCGAAGTGGCTACGCAGAACCATTTCCGCATGACCGAAAAGCTGCAGAAGCCCGTCATCTTCCTCGTCAACCAGCTCGACAGCGACAAGTGCGACTACCACCAGTCGATCGAACGCCTGCAGGAACTCTACGGACCGAAGGTCGTGCCCGTGCAGTATCCGCTGAACGAAGGTCCTGACTTCAACGCCATGATCGACGTACTGCTCATGAAGAAATACTCGTGGAAGCCCGAAGGCGGCGCACCCACCATCGAGGACATCCCCGCCAGCGAAATGGACAAGGCGATGGAGATGCACCGTGCACTCGTCGAAGCCGCAGCCGAGAACGACGAAACACTGATGGAGAAATTCTTCGAGAGCGAAAGCCTCACCGAGGACGAAATGCGCGAAGGCATCCGCAAGGGACTCGTCACACGCTCGATCTACCCCGTCTTCTGCGTCTGCGCCGTCAAGGACATGGGCGTACGCCGCATGATGGAATTCCTGGGCAACGTCGTGCCCTTCGTCGATGAAATGCCAATGGTCAAGAACGCAGCCGGCGAGGAAATCCCCGTCGATGCCAACGGACCCACAGCCCTCTACTTCTTCAAGACAGCCAGCGAGCCGCACATCGGCGACGTGCAATACTTCAAGGTGATGAGCGGCAAGGTGCACGAGGGCGACGACATGACCAACACCGACCGCGGCTCGAAGGAACGTCTGACCCAGCTCTACGTCTGCGCCGGACAGAACCGC
Source organism: uncultured Prevotellaceae bacterium (assembly GCA_900319385.1). Classification (GTDB taxonomy): domain Bacteria; phylum Bacteroidota; class Bacteroidia; order Bacteroidales; family Bacteroidaceae; genus UBA3839. The sequence continues at coordinate 13,199 of ONOG01000031.1, forward strand.
ACGAAGGTCGAAGAACTCGTGGCCGGCGACATCGGCTGCACCCTGAAGCTCAAGGACGTCCGCACGGGCAACACCCTCTGCGGCAAGGACTGCGACTGGCGCTTCGACTTCGTCAAATATCCCGACCCGAAGTACATCCGCTCCATCAAGGCCGAGAACGAAAGCGACTCGGAAAAGATGATGGCCGCCATCCAGAAGATGAGCCAGGAGGACCCGACGTGGGTACTCGAGCAATCGAAGGAACTGAGACAGACCCTCATCAAGGGTCAGGGCGAGTTCCACCTGCGCACCCTGAAGTGGCGTCTCGAAAACAATGCCAAAATCAAGGTCATTTTCGGCGAACCGAAGATTCCCTACCGCGAAACCATCACCAAAGCCGCACGCGCCGACTATCGCCACAAGAAGCAGTCGGGCGGTGCAGGTCAGTTCGGTGAAGTGCATCTGATTGTTGAGCCGTACGTTGAAGGCGAACCCGCAAAGTCCGTCTATAAGTTCGGCAACCAGGAATTCAAGATTACGCCCAAGAGCGAAGATGTCATCGACCTGGAATGGGGCGGCAAACTCGTGTTCATCAACTCCGTAGTCGGCGGTGCCATCGACGTAAGTTTCATGCCCGCCATCCTCAAGGGTGTGATGCAACGCATGGAACAAGGTCCTCTGACCGGCAGTTATGCCCGCGACGTCCGCGTCATCGTTTACGATGGTAAGATGCACCCTGTTGACTCCAAGGAAATCGCCTTCATCCTCGCCGGACGCCACGCCTTCGCCGAAGCCTTCAAGGAGGCCGGACCGAAGCTGCTCGAACCGATCTACGACGTCGAGGTGCTCACCCCGAGCGACCGCATGGGCGACGTGATGAGCGACCTGCAGGGACGCCGTGGCATGATCATGGGTTCCGAGAGCGAAGGCGGCTACGACAAACTCATCGCCAAGGTTCCGCTGAAGGAGCTCTCGAACTACTCGACCTCGCTCTCCAGCATCACCGGCGGACGTGCCTCCTTCACCATGAAGTTCTCCTCCTACGAACTCGTTCCGACCGACGTTCAGCAGAAACTCGTCAAAGAGTTCGAGGAACAGAACAAGGACGAAGAATAAGGCTCAGCGACACGTCTGTTGCGACTCAGTCGCAATCAGGCTATAGTTAACAAAACATCAACTAAAAAGTCGGCAAATGTTAAATTTGCCGATTTTTTTTGTTTAATTTATCAAAAAAACCTTTATTTTTTTGACATTTCCGATGCTTTATCGTTAATTTGCAGCAGCATTCAGTAACCTAAACCCAAGCACACGGCATGAATAAACGGACCATACTCATCCTCGCATTCATCATGGGACTGTCGTTCATCACACTGCTCATCATGCAGATGCGCTACGTGGACGAAATCCTGAATATGCGCCGTGGACATTTCGAGGAATCGGTGGGACGTGCCCTCACCAACGTGTCGCGTCAGCTCGAACTGGCCGAAACGGCACACTACCTGGAACAGGGCTCGGCAGCGGCAGAGGGCATCAGCACAGCTGCCGACACCATCTTCGTGACACAAGACTCGGCCATCATCCAGCGCACCAGCGTGGCACAGGCAAAGGACGGAAGCACCTTCCGCCTCACCTCGACCGAGGCCACCACACGTCTGGCCCCCAGCTACTTCACCAAGCGCAAGGGAATCACCTTGATGAACAAGTCGCGATCGCTGCAGGAAATCATGCGCGAGCGCTACGACTACCAGAAAGACCTGGTCGATGAAGTGGTCTATTCCATCCTCTACACCGCCAGCGACCGGCCTTTGCAGGAGCGCATCGACTTCCACGAACTGGACCAAATGCTCAAGTCTGAACTGACCAACAACGGCATCGACCTGCAGTATCACTTCCAGGTGCTGACCAACAACGGGCAGCTCGTCTTCCAGTGCTCCGACTACGACTCGGATGGCGAGCGCCACTCGTTCTCACAAACACTCTTTCGCAACGACCCCATCCAGAAGATGGGCGTGCTGAAAGTCCACTTCCCGCAGTTCGGAAAGTATGTCTATAGCTCGCTGGCCTTCACCATCCCTGCCGTCATCTTTACCATCATCCTCCTCGTCACCTTCGTCATCACGATGATACTCGTCTTCCGCCAAAAGAAACTCTCGGAAGTGAAGAACGACTTTATCAACAACATGACGCACGAGTTCAAGACCCCCATCTCCACCATCTCGCTTGCCTCGCAGATGCTGGGCGACGAAAGCGTGAACAAGTCGCCACAGATGCTCAAGCGACTGGCCAACACCATCAACGACGAGGCCAAGCGACTGCGCTTCCAGGTCGAGAAAGTGCTGCAACTCAGCATGTACGAAAACCAGAAAGCCAACTTGCAGATGACGGAGGTGAACGTGAACGAACTCATCAGCGGCGTCGTGCATACCTTCACGCTGAAGGTGGAGAAGAACGGAGGCAAAATCGTCACACACCTCAATGCCGAACACCCGAAGGTGCTGGTCGATGAGATGCACATCACAAACGTCGTCTTCAACCTGATGGACAACGCTGTGAAGTACCGCCGGCAGGACACGCAGCTCGAACTCACCGTCTCGACATGGAACGAACCCCACCAGCTCTGCATCTCGATTCAGGACAACGGCATCGGCATACGGCGTGACGACCTCAAGAAGATTTTCGAGAAATTCTACCGCGTCCACACCGGCAATGTCCACGATGTGAAAGGCTTCGGACTCGGCTTGGCCTACGTCAAGAAAATCATCTCCGACCACCGCGGCACGGTGACTGCCGAGAGCGAACTGGGCATCGGCACGAAGTTCATCATCACCCTCCCCATCTATGGTGATGAAATGGAAAATTGAAAATTGAAAATGCTTAATGTTTAGAGTTTAGTGTTTAGAGTTTAGCGCGCTATCTGACTCACCAGTACACTAAACAATAAACACTAAACTCTAAACACTAAACTCTAAACATTCAGTACACTAAGCACTAAACACTAAAACATTCAACTCTATGGAAGAAAAAATTGAAAATGTCAACATCCTGCTCTGCGAGGACGACGAGAACCTCGGTATGCTGCTCCGCGAATACCTTGAGGCCAAAGGCTACAACGCCGAACTCTGTGTCGATGGCGAAGAAGGTTTCGACACCTTCCGCAGCGGACACTTCGACCTGTGCATCCTCGATGTGATGATGCCCAAGATGGACGGATTCACGCTCGCAAAACGCATCCGCGAGATGAATCAGGAGATACCCTTCATCTTCCTCACCGCCAAGACTCTCATCGAAGACGTGCGCGCCGGTTTCGAAATCGGTGCCGACGACTACATCACCAAGCCCTTCCGCATGGACGTCGTTGTCCTGCGCATCGAAGCCATCCTGCGCCGCGTGCGTGGCAAGGCCACCAAGAACGATGCCATCCGACCCATCGGCATCTTCATGTTCGACACCCAGAAGCAGACGCTCGTCGCTGGCAACAAGGTCAAGAAACTGACCACCAAGGAGGCCGAACTGCTCACCCTGCTGAGCAACAAGCCCAACGAGTTGCTGCCCCGCGACTTTGCACTCAAGAGCATCTGGATCGACGACAACTACTTCAACGCGCGGTCGATGGATGTCTATATCACCAAACTGCGCAAACACCTGAAGGACGACCCGAACGTCGAGATCCTCAACGTGCACGGCAAGGGGTATAAACTCGTAGTCAGCGAATTGCCCGCCTAAAAAAGCCTCCCCCCGCCCCCCTCCGAGAGAGGGGGAGTTGGGTACTCAAAAAAATCATCGCCCTGCAACGTGTAATCGTTTGGAAACGAAAGCATGTTGCAGGGCGATGCTACATGTGCTCAACTCTCCCCCTCTCTCGGAGGGGGTCGGGGGGAGGCTTTTAGGCTGTCGGGACAAGTCTCTTAGTCGTACCAAATACTGGTATCAACCATAGCTGCCTCCCAGTGTCCGTAGGTTTCGTACTGCGACGGTCCACGTCCATTGTCGCGACGGTCGTCGTCTTCGTTGTACACATTGTCGAGGTCGTACTCTTCTGCCTCGTAATTGTAGCGAACGGGTTTCATAGCAGTTCCTCCTTTCTTGATGAATGCCTCGCAGTGCGAAGCGGTTAAACAAAGTGTGACAATTCTTTTTCTGCGGTAAAGATAGACATAATTGGGGGAGCCTCCAAATTTTTGGCGCACATTTTTCAGCTTTCGGCCAAAGTCAGCTCTCCCACCAGCGGCCGACACATCATTTTGCGAACTGTAGGTGCGTCGTAGCCTCGACCAAAGAGGTACATGAGTTTGGTGACGGCACATTCGACGGTCATGTCTCGACCGCCCACGACCCCTGCCTGCAAAAGCTGCTGTCCCGTGGCGTAGAGGTCCATTGCCACGCTGCCCTTCTGACACTGCGTGATGTTGACCACGACTTTTCCCTGCCGCGTCGCCTCGCGAATGGCACTGACGAGCCACTCGCGTCGGGGCGCATTGCCACTGCCGAAAGTGCGCAGCACGATGCCGCGGATGTCGGGCATACGGAAAATCTGCTCGATGATGTCCTGACGCAACCCGGGAAACAGCGTGAGGGCCAGGACGGAGGTGTCGAGCCGGAAGTGCGGGGTGAAGGGCTGCGCAGGGTCAGGGCTTAGGATGGTGGCGGTGTCGTAGTTGAGATGGATGCCTGCGACAGCCAGCGGCGGGCAGTTGTACGAAGTGAAGGCGTTGAAATAGTCTGCATTACACTTCGTCACGCGGTTGCCTCGGTAAAGGTGGGCCTCGAAGCAGATCGTGACCTCTGGCACTCGTGGCCGACCTGCATCGTCGCAAGCAGCAGCCAGTTCAATCGCGTTGATCAGATTCTCCTTGCCATCCGTTCGCAACACACCGATGGGCAGCTGACTGCCCGTCAGGACCACAGGTTTACCCAGGTTTTCCAACATGAACGACAGAGCCGAGGCGGTGTAGGCCATCGTGTCGGTTCCGTGCAGAATGACGAAACCATCGAAGCGGTCGTAGCTTTCGGCGATGATGCGCACCAGCTGAGCCCACAGCTCGGGCTGCATGTCGCTCGAGTCGATGGGGGGATCGAACTGATAGCTCTGCAGGTCGTAGTCGAACTGGCGGAGTTCAGGCACATGTTTCGTCAAGTGCTCGAAATTAAAAGTTTCCAGCGCACCCGTCTCCGGATTGCGAATCATGCCGATGGTGCCGCCCGTATAAATCAACAGCACACGGCGACGAGGGGTAGAAAGAGTCGCTTTCATCTGACAAGAACGTTTTTTTATATAAAACTTTAGGTGCAAATATAGAGAATTTTTGTCATGAATACTAATTATTTATTCATTTTTATTTACCTTTGCCCTGCTTTCGCAAAATAGAAACGACTACTTTTTTTATTCACACTTAAACCAAACAAAAGAAAATGAAAAGGAAACTTATGATACTGGTGGCCTCGTTGCTCCTTGTCAGCGCTCAGGCCCAGGACTTCCAAGTACGCCACGAAATTGCCGTCAGCTATGGTGCTGCACCTATCACGATGTGGGGCAATGCGTTCTCCGACATCGCTCATTCTTTGGTCGGCACTACCTACGACAACGACGTTCACATCGGTCCAATCTCGGCTGAATACTTCTATCATCTCGACGAAGTGCCGCGCCTCGGCGTGGGTGGTTCGTTCACCTACGTGAACCACGCCCAGGACATCCTCTTCAGCGGCAGCAAGACGGGCGACCGCACTCGCAGCTACCTCACACTGATGCCGATGGTGAAATACAACTATGTTGACACGCGTAACTTCGGTATGTACCTGAAAGGTGGCGTGGGCCTCACTCTCGGTTTCGACAAAGAAAACCTCAACGGCAAGCCAACCGACTCCGAGACCAAGGCACGGTTCAACTTCCAACTGACTCTCTTGGGACTGGAGGCCGGCAGTCAGCACCTGCGCGGCTATGTCGAACTGGGTGTCGGCGAACAGGGTGTCATGCTGGCTGGTGTGCGCTACCGCTTCTGACCGAGCACTCGACGAACGACATTTAACCACGAAAACCACGAATTACACGAATAAGAGCAGTTCATATTCGTGTAATTCGTGGTTTTTGTGGTTTACAGTTATTGGCAGTGCCGCAGGAAATCGCACTCGATGATGCGAAGTTCGTGGCGCACCTTGTCGCCGTCCTTCGCCTTGTAAAGGTCAAGTTCGTTGGCTACAGGTTGCGCCAGTTCGGTCACTTGCCCAAAGGCATCGCTGTCTGTCGAGGCACCACGCAGCCTAATGGTGATGCTGCGCGTGGGATGATTGGGCAGAAGACTTAAAGTGACATAGCCCAACGACATCGGTGTGTTGCCCGACCATAGGAGGGTGTTGTCGTCAGCCAGCACCTCGATGGGATAGCTGCGACGACGCCAGCCCGTAAGTTTCATGTTGATTTCATCTACACTTTCGGCCTTGTCAAAACAGAAAGTCATCCATGCCGTCGAGAGCCGTCCGTCGTTCTTCCATTCGGTTTCTTCATCGTCGTCGCAAGCGTTCTGGGCCTCGGCGGCGTTGACACCTGCATTGACGGAAGCGGGAAGGATGGTAAGGTTCTGGGCAGACGAGCCTGCCAGACTAACAGGGGTAGCAGGGTCAGAACTGCTAACTGTGCTATAGCTGCGAGCAGTGCTGAGTTCCTTGCTCTCCAGCACCAGCATTGCGACAGGCAAACCCTCAGCCTGGGCCATGATGCAGATGGTGCCAGACTGTGTCGTACTGCGCAGCAAGGCACGGTTGACGCCACATTCCACAGGCAGCTGCAGCGAGCCGACATAATTATCGGGACGACCGGCCGCAATGCCTCCGCACCACTCCGCCGGACCGTCAACCTTGAAGCTGACCATGCGATGGTCCAGCGGACAACGACGGCCTTCGCTGTCCACGACTTCAAACTCCAGCAATGCCATATCCCGACCATCGGCTACCAATCCTCCCTCAGCCGTCTTTGCCGAAAGGCGGAGCGAGGCAGGCTCACCGGTGGTGCGAAGTTCATAGCGGCAAACTTCCTTCCCTGCATGATAGCCAAGCGCCGTGAGTGTGCCAGGTTGGTACGCCACGCTGTCGGCGACGAAAAGATAATGGTATTCACGCCGCGCGATGGGCTGAGGCTGTCCGTTCAACAGCAGTCGCACGCTGTCGGTGTTGCTGACGATGTAGATGGGTTTCACCGTTCCGGCAGGGTAGTTCCAATGTCCCATGACGTAGATGGCAGGCACTTCGGGTTCCACCCATCCGTTCCACATGACTTGATGTGCATAAAACGAATCCTTCGGCAATCGCATGGCATCCACCACCCCACTCGTCCGATAGTTCGACTCTCCGCGACAATGGGTATTGGTGTCGCTGAAGATGATTTTCACACCTCCGCTGCTCACACGTCGTCCCGTGCCTGGCCGCACCTGCCAATAGTCGTACCAACGGCGTACATGCTCGATGGCCAGCTGGTCCTGATTGTGATTGTAGGCGGGAGCGGGTTCATTGCGATACAGCGGCCCGTCGCCACTCTGATGGTAGGGCCACGACCAGTTGTCCCAGTAACGTCGAAGACCTTCGTCGCGGCAATACTCCATGGCCCACACGGGCTTTCCTGCGCTCTTGTTGATGTAGAGCATCTCGCCACCATACTCTGCACAGCTGTTCTTTCCCAACATCTCGCGACAGCCGATGGCACGTCCGCCATGCGGGTCGAACTCGTCGCGCAGGGCTTTCATCTCCTGCATGTGCGGCTCGCTGATGCCCTTGTTTCCGCATTCGTAGAAGATGATGGAGGGGTTGTTGCGATAATAGACGATGGCATCGCGCATCACCTCAACGCGCTGTTTCCACTGACGTCCTTCGACATCCTTCTCGGCATCGCCAGCTGGCATCGCCTGGAGAAGTCCGACGCGATCGCACGACGCTACGTCCTGCGGCGAAGGCATCGTGTGCATCCAACGGACGAGATTACCACCGCACTCCGTCATCAGACGGTTGGAATAGTCGCTAAGCCAAGTGGGCACATCGACACCCACGCCAGGCCACTCGTTCGTGGTGCGTTGTGCAAAGCCATGTACCATCAACAGACGATCGTTCAGACGGATTGTGCCTTCGCCAAAGTAGGTCTTGCGGAATCCCGTAAGGGTCGTCAGGCTATCGACCATCTCTCCTTCGACCATCAGCTTTGTGCCGACGGCGTAAAGGTTGGGCTCGCGCCATGCCCAGAACTTCAGAGGCAGGCGCAGCCGTGTCGTGAGCACCTTGGTTGTGTTTGCTGCGACGACGTCGCTGCCTACGGGGAAGGTGTGATTACCCGCGCCTTGGGCTTCACTGAGCACGGCATGCAGGGCCACATGTCGCGGCTTCTTGCTGTCGTTCCGCACCTGCGACTCCACGACCACAGTGGCCTCGCCCTTTTCCATGTCAAAATCTTCGGCATAGACATAGACGCCCGTCGTGCCGAACGAACTGTAGAGCGGCAGCGTCTGATAGACATCGCCAAGGACATGCAGCCGCACACGTCGCCACAGTCCGCCATAGTTGGCATTAAAGTTCTTGTTGTTCCACTGGAAGGTCATGCCTGTGGCTTGCTCGCGATAGTCCCAACGGTTGTCGGTCAGCACTTCGAGGCGGTTCTCACCTTTATATATTATATAAGGTGTAAGGTCGAAGCCGAAGGCCGTGATTCCATTCTCATGCAGCCCAAGCAAATGACCGTTGAGCCACACACGCGCTGCCTGCCGCACACCCTCGAACTCAATCAGCACCCGCTTTCCACGCGCCTCACGTGGCAGCCGGAAAGTCTTGACATAGCGCACGGTGTCGGTGGGCAGGTCGGCGATGCTAACCGCAAAGGCCGAACGTTCGTTCCAGGCACGGGGCAACGTCACGTCTGTCACGACGGAATCGCGACAGACATAACTCCAGCCTTCATCGAAGGGAATGGTGAGCCTCCCACCCTGTCCCCTCCCGAGGAGGAGGAGCAGCCATACAGCTATAAGAAAAATGATTTTCATTTTACACTCTTCACTTTTCACTCTTCACTTTTCACTCTTCACTTTTCACTCTTCACTTTTCACTTTTTAACCTTTCGGCCTCCGACGATGTAAAGTCCGCGTGGCAGCGACTCCCAATCCATGTCCAGCCGACGTCCGTCGAGCGTGTAGATGGCGTCGGTACCAGCTTCTGCATTCAGTTCGCTGATGCCTGTCGGAACTGACTTCACCATCAGAATGCCCTCGCTAGCCAGACGACTGTAGTCCCACTCCAGACCTTCGGCAGGACGTTCGGGAATGAAGGTCGGTGTGCCGTTCAGGGTGATGGTGCCCTCACCCGTAAACAGTTTGTATTCCACGTCCGTCTTCCATTCGCCGCTCGTACGTTCGATATCGAATATCGGGTCGTTGAGCGTAATCCGACCAGCCACATTGAAGGCATCGGTCTTGGCCTGATAGCCAGTGGCACGCACGTGCATCGTGCTGCCGCTACTCATGCTCAGGGTTCCGGTGAGGGTCAGCGTGCCTACCACGCTGCCAGTCGATTTGCCTGCACCCAGCGTGCCACCTCTCTGGACGGTGACCGAAGCCACGGTACCCGTACCACACAGCATGGCTCCATTGTTGACGGTGATGGCTCCCGTGGTGGTGGCAGAACCGGCCCGATTGGCCTGAACGATGCCTTCATAGATATTGATGGGAGCTGCGCTCGCACCGGTGAGGGTCAGTGTGCCTTCGCCGTATTTATTGAGGATAGCGCTTCCGTTGATGATGCCGGCAAAAGTGGTGTTCGTGCCCAGATAGCCCACATTCCATGTGCTGCGAGCCAGTTGGGCGTCGGCCGCTGTCGAACTGAGCGCACCAATATTGTGGGTGTAAGTCACTTCGTCGGCACTACCCGCCTTGACTCCGACGGCATAGACACCGGCGCCGAGTTCGAGCGTGGCTTTCGACATGTCGGTAGCTGCGACGAGACGCAACTGACCGCTCGTCGGGTTGAGCGTACCTTCGAACTGTGAGAGATTGGTCGAGAAGTCGCCGCGAACGTAGGGGAACGAGATCTTCACCGTACCCTCGCCCAGCCATGCTCCCTGCACGGCACAGCGCTGACCACCCACGATGGTGAGCGTCCGGCTACGGTTGACCGTGATGCGGTTGCGCAGCGTCGGCACCTCTCGGGTCGAGTTGTTATCGAAAATCTTCAGGGTCGAATTGCCCGTGACGGTGAGGTCCGACGTGGCGGTGCCGAAAGTCGTGTTCCACGTACCCATCGCCAGCGTTCCGGCTTGCAGGACGGTCGCTTTCCACGAGTTGGCACCGGCGTATGTGATGTTCAACTGACCGCTTCCCGTCTTGACAAGCGTACCATTCGAGCCGACGACCTGTCCCTTCAGGGCCGTCACACCGCTGTTCACCTGGATGGTTGCCTCGTCGGTGAGGGTGAGGGCGCGGTTGGTTGCTGTGTTGGCATTGTTGATAATGAGCGTAGCCTTTCCGATTTGCCAGTTCTGGGCAGCTGCCGACGCCGCACCGAGGCTGCTGGGCAGCCCAGCCTCCGCCAGTTCGTTCACTGTCACTGTTCCGCTGTTGATGATGGTGCGACCGGTGTAGGTGTTGTTGACCGTGCTCAGCACGAGTTTGCCGCTTCCGTTCATCACCAGGTCACCCGTGCCGCTCAGTCCTCCTTCGCCCTGCACGGTGATGGTCTTCTTCGTCTGTTCAAACGTAATGCCGCCGATGGGCAGTTGCTCGTCGAGCTGTATCGTGTTCTTCACCGCATCGTCGCCCACTGTCACGTGGTCGCCTGCCACAAATTCGGTAGCCAGGCCGTCGAGCAGGAAGTTCGGCGTCTGATAGTCCCACATACTGCTCTCGGCACCAGTCCAGCGCACGAATTCCGAAGCCTCGCGCTGCTCATTGACCACCAGCCACAGGGCATTTTCTTCGTCAACTATCTTGAAGGAAAGTCCCTTCAGTCCGCGCACACTCACCTTCGAAAGGTCGATGGCTTCAGCTCCGTCGGCAGGCTGATAGCTGAGCAGCTTGTAGCGGCCGGCAGGGAGTTGCTCTTCGTCGGGCACGATGGTGAAGATGAGCTGACCGTCGCCCGTGATGTTCACGTCGCCCTCGACTGCCACACAGTCGCTCTGTCCTTGGCTGACGTCGATGTCTGCCTCGACAAACAGGCGACGATCGACCGTCAGTCCCTGTTTCAGGGTGAGGATGCCGATGGGCTGAGCCTCCGTTCCAGGCATGAGGCGGCAACCTTCGTAGTTGAGCGCTCCTTCGAGCACGAGCTTTCCTTGCACAACAGCATTGCCGGCCAGTGTGCCGCGAGCACGCAGGTGGACGTCGCCCTTGATGTCCTGAGCCTCGAGCGTGCCTTCCGAAATATATGTACCGCCCGTGTGGTTCAGCGGAACATTCACCACGAAGCGTCCCTGCTGACTCTTCCACAACTGGCCGTCGCCTTCAATGCTTCCTTCGCCACTGATCGTCACGCGCTGTCCTTTCACCGGCATGGCATAGACGACGGAAGGACGCACGGCGGATGCGAGGTTGCAGACGGAGTTGGAATGCAGGTCGAACAGCACACTCTGTCCGTCGGCATAGGGAGCAGCCGCCGAACGTTCGTAGTTCAGGAACCCATTATTCCACGTCGTAGCCGACGGACCGTACACCCCATCCGTCACCATGCAGGGCGGCAGTTGCGGGCGAGGCATGTCGTAACCCAGGTAGAAGCCTGGATTGGGACTCTGGTAATAGCCTTTGGTCGTGCAGTCGCCGCGGTAGTGCGGGTCTTCCTGCAGACAGTAGATGTTGTCGATGTCGGTCGCATAGTCGGTTGTAAAGCCTACGATGCCAACATTCACATTATTCTCTTTGTGCAGCAAAATCAGTTCTTCGCGCCAGTCGCCTATGATGTCGCCCCAGAAGGCGGCACGCTTGGCATATACTGTCGTGTAACGCCAGTTGCTTTCACGGGCTATTTGAATGAGACGTCCTGTTTTCATATCCTCAACATACACGTTGTAGTGGCTGTCAGACGTTCCTACGTTCTCACGGTCTAAATCACCATCCCACCAGATGCCTTCGCAGGGATATCGGGATTCAAGTTCGGGGATCAGGTTGCCCTGCGCGTCATATACACCTCCCATTGTTGACCACATTTCCCAGCCCAAATGGTTGGAGTCGATATCCATGCATTCACCACGTCCCACGTCGCCGACTTCGGCAAGATACCATTTCTTGATGGCTTCGCCTGTGCCTGCGTCATATAATATCTGACCCAGCATGTCACTCGCATACTGTTGAATGGCAAAACACTCTAATCCTGGGCGTTCGGGGTCTATGTCAGATAAGCGGAAACGGTCACCGTGAGCAATGTTGGCGCTCATGACCATACCACCTTTTGGACTCCATCCATAGCCTCCTGGAATCAGTTCGTCGATGCCGTCGCCATCTACATCACACACACGTACCATGTGGAATTGTGAGGCAGAAGGGTTGCGACCGTAGGCACTGAATGTCGATTTGTGATGCCAGTTGCTCGCCGTACCATTTGTCCAGTCGAACGCAAATTCAAACAGATAATAGTGATGCGACCCGTCACGCTCCAGACGGTCTTTTACCTCAATGCCCAACGAAGGGTGAATGCCGTCGAAATAGCAGATGGCGAACTGGCCACACAGCGAAGCATATTCCAGCCAGTCGTTGTCACCCTTATAGTCCTGACGATTGTCGCGACCGTATCGGTCCACACCGTCACGCACCTGTGCATAGTCCAACTCTGCTGTTATACGCTCAGCACCGGTCATTCCATCAACGATTGACACATAGAAAGGCGGATTGCGACGGTTCTGCGTCGAATAGTCGATGATGCCGTCGCCGTCGGTGTCGCCTGTCGTCTTTCCGTACACATACGTGCCCCACGTGTTGTGCGTTGCATCCCAAAAACGAGTTCCGTCGCTACTCTTGACAATCACCTCGGCACGACCGTCGCAGTCGATGTCATACGCCAGCACCATGTCGTCCTGCCCCTGGTCAATCGCCACGTTCGGCCCCATGTCAATCGTCCACAGCAGCGTGCCGTCACGATGGTAGGCTTGCACCTTGTGACTGCGCGTCGAAATGCCCACCGTCGATTTACGGTCTACTACATAGTCCATTTCACCGTCGCCATCCAAGTCGGCAGGCCAGACAAATGAGGTCGTGTAGTCGCTCGGACTTAGAGGAAAGTCTGGAAAGAGGATATCGACAAACATGTTGCGCATGTCGAACGACTTGACGGTGAACGCTGCACTTGGCTCCGACTCTCGGCCGTCCACGACCGTCGTCACCGTCACCTTTGCGCCGGCAGGCACCGTCGCTGTCGTCGTCTGCCAGTTGGTGTTCGAGAGCGGCGAGGCGTTCTTTCGCTGACCGTTCACATACACATTGTACTTCACGTCTTCAGGCTCCTGGGCCAGCCGACGCCATGTCACCAAAGCATTGGACCCGTTCTGAGCCACCACCACGCCGCGTCCCAGCCGTTGCTGGATGCGTTGTGCCGACATCGTTGCTGGCAGCAGCGCCAGCATGACGAGCAAGAGGATGTTCTTTGTTTTCATTGTTCTTTATTAGGTATTATTATTCGCGTCATTCGTGAAATTCGAGGTAAAAACCTCCACCTGTCATTCGCGTCATTCGCAGTCAAAAACCTGCGTGGTTTTCGGTTGCAAAGTTAGTGCATCCTGACAAAACAGACTTAAAATCTGGTTGCAGAAAATAATAAAATCGTTGCAAAAGCACCGAAAACAGGGCATTTCCGTGAACAAAGCCCTTAAACCTGTTGACAGAATAACGACTGAAAGAAATTGGGATAAATTATGATTTAAGTATCGAAAGTTGTGATTCCGTGTGTATCCATTTTTACACCATGAATTGGATGAATTACATGAATCAGAGTCATCATTTTAACTTTCGACCTTTAACTTTTACTTAGCGATGATGGCTACCATGAATGGTGGATGCTCCGCATCTATACCTCACCAGCAGACAATAAAGCCGTAAGGCTTCCCTATTCATGGTTGCCCTCATCGCTTCGCAGAATAAAATTTATGCCATTCATGCTATTCATGGTATAAAAAACAACTTCCGGAAGTTGAATAACAGGATTATGACGGACAGAACACAATTTCACCCTCAGCGGTAATCCTTCGGTGCCACACCGAAGCGTTCCTTGAAGCAACGGGTGAAATAGCTGGCGTAGGCAAAGCCGACGAGGTCTGCCACTTCGTTGACCGAACGGTCGGTCGTGCGCAAAAGTTCGGCAGCACGGTCCAGACGCAGGTTGCGCAGAAAGTCGGTGGGAGTCTGACCACAGGCCTGGCGCAGACGCCGATACAGCGCCGCACGACTCATGCACAAGTCGCCTGCCAAGGCATCGACACCATAGTCGGGGTCGCTCAAGTGGGCAAGGACAGCCGCCTCGGCCTTGGTCAGCAGTTCGCGGTCGGCCACTGGCATCGACTCCTCTTCCTCCTCCGATGCTTCTTCGACAGCCGAAGCGTTCGCCACCTTTCGTCTATAAATATAATAAGGTATGCCGACAGCCGGAACGAGCAGCAGGAGCCAGAGCCACCAAAGCGACGGCGAACTGGAGTCGGGCGTGGGCTGAGGGACATCGACGGCTGTGAGCTGACCCGTCCGCAGGTCGTAGGTGCTGGCGTTGCCCAGTCCGTCGGTCAGCCAGAGCAGCGAGTCGGCCCGCAGTTCGACCGAACGCAGGTTGTTGCCCGCCGTGAGCACCTCGGCACTGTCGCCGCGCAGCCGGCACAGTCCCATCTCGCGACTGATGAAATAGACCGTGCCGTCGGGCGCAGCCACGACATCGCGCACACGTCCTGTCTCGAAAGGCAGTCGGCGGAGCGAATCGGTGGGCAGTTCGTAGCGATAGAGCGAATGGAACGTAGCAAGATAGTAGGTACTGTCCGCTGCCTCGGCATAGGCTATGAGCAGCGAATCGCGGCGGGCGGCATGGTGCAAAAGCGCCTCACGCAGCGCACGACTCATGTCGATGTCGGGCTCGGCCACGGTCTGTCCACGGCGCACCATCAGACGTTCGTCGGTCGAGGTTGTTGCCACGATGCAGTGGCGAAGGGAGTCGTAGTTCAGTTCGGTGATATAGTCGTCGCGGTCCCACGGCAGCGGTTCAAACTCGCGGGCTCTCCGTGGCAGCCGGCACAGGCCGCCGTTCCAGAGCGAAAGCCACAGCGTGCCGCTGGCATCGAAGGTCAGAGCCACGACGCTGCGACGCTTGCCCTGCCACGAGAATTCGAAGCGGCGCACCACGCTGTCGGTCTGCGACTCCACCTCGAGCAGGGTGTTGCGATAGGCCACCCACATCCGTCCTTCACGCCCTTCCAACATGCAGTTCAGGCGCATGTCGCCCAGTTCCTGGGGCAGGAGCGGACGCACGCTTCGCTGTTGTTTTCCGACGACATAGGCTCCTTTCTTCGTGCCGAACCAGATTTCGCCCTGCGCACGGCATTCAGCCAGACAGGTCACGTCGTTGCTGCCCAGCAGGTCGGGATGTTCGCGGTCGCTGCGAAAGGCCTCCATCGAGTGTCCGTCGTCGCGGCACAGTCCCCCACCCGTCGTGCCATACCACCAGCAGCCCTCGCTGTCCTGCAGCGAGCAGTTGACGTTGGCCATGTGCGGCTGCTGAGCCGACAGGGTCACGGGAAGGAGGGAAAGGATGAGGACGAGGATAAACATGGGTATCAACTGAACGATTTATTTCTTACCACGAATGACGGATGCGTACTAAACCACGAATGACACGAAAGAAACTTAAAATTAAAAATTAATAATTAAAAATTAAAAGCCTGCCGGTCCGAACACCCCTCCTTGGGAGGGGGCGGGGGAGATAAAACTAAACCACGAATGACACGAATGACACGAATACATGAATGATACGGATGTCGGATATATGAAAAAACTAAACCACGAATGACACGAATGACACGAATACATGAATGATACGGATGTCGAATATATGAAAAAACTAAACCACGAATGACACGATACGGATGTCGAATATATGAAGGCGCAGCCTATTCGTGTCATTCGTGCCATTCGTGGTTTAGTTTTTGAGTTTTTAAGTTTTTGAGTTTCATTCGTGCCATTCGTGTAATTCGTGGTTCCAATTCATGTATTCGTGCCATTCGTGGTTCACTTGGCGAGTACCTTCCGTGCGACGACCGTACCGTCGGCAGCAGTACGGCGCTCTATGAACAGCCCTCGGCTGGGACGTTGAGGCAGTTCCCGACCCTGCAAGTCGTAAGCCTTCCCCTGTCCTTCTCCGAGAGAGGGGGTGTCGATGAGCACTTTTAATTCTTCACTTTTCACTTCATCGATGCCTGTGGCAGTCGGTTCGTCCAGTTCGGCAAAGGTGAAGATCATGTCGGCGCGGGTCAACGTGCCGCTGCCCCACAGCCAGTCGTTGGCAAACACGCGGGCACGAATCTGCTGATTGCTGTTCGCCGGACTGTTGATGCGGTAGAACGAGAGAGCCGTGCCACGTCCCGACTGCGACGGACGTTCGTCGCCGACATACGTGATGGTGAGCACGCCAGGACTGGTCTGCGAACCGATGCGGTCGCCGTCGCTGAACGTCTGGTTGCGCGGTGCGAGGTAGCGACCCGTGGCGACGTGCTGCAGGGTGTAGCCACCCTCCACCTCGGCGATGCGCCAGTAGAGCGAGGCGTCCTCCCAGTCGTAGTTAAACTCCTCGGCACCCAGACGTCCGTCGTCGAGCAGTTTCAGGTACTTCGGCGTGCCGTTGATGTTGGCCGACGAATTATAGCTGACCGTGGCATAGTTGAGGATGCGGTAGAGCTTGCCCTCGGCAGGCACAAACGTCGTCTGCCCTGCCTCCGTACCTCCGCCCGGGAGCATGAATTCGTCGTTCACACGCACCACGGCCGAATAGGGCGACTCGCCCTCGGTGCAGATGTTCTTCAGGCGGAAATAGTAGAGGCGGCCCTCCTCCAGACCCGACAGGCGCGTGGTCAGAATGTCCTTCGCCACACGTTTCACCTCCGTATAGTTCTGGCCGTCGGTCGACATCTCGACCACCACCTCGACGGCGGTGGGTTCGAGGTTCTCCCAGCGCAGCCGCACCTGCGTGCTGCTGACCACCGTCAGCGTGACATTCGTCGGATACATCAGTCCCTCCAGCGCTTCGGTCTGGCCGTTGGCATAGTTTTCGATGTTCATATATCCGTTGCCGAAGCTGAAAGCCGTCGCATCGTCCTTCTGCGGATTCAGCCCATTCGCCGTTTCCCACTCGTCGGGCATGCCGTCGTGGTCCGAATCGACGATGGACACACCGCCGTCGTGCTTGCCAATGCCGCCCACATCGTCCTCGTTGGCGATGAAGGCACCGCGCGTGCCGAGCGAAGTCAGGTGGTCGATGTAGCGGCGCTCGTGCAGGTCGCGCATACGGCTCACACCCGCCTGCTCCACCACGTCGGCGTAGGCCTGCTCGGCTGTGAGCAACGTCATCGGGTGTGTGGTCACGAAATTCTTCGTGGCCATCGGCGTCGCACTGTTATGGTCGGTGATGAGCTGTCCGTTGAGCCGTCCGTCGCAGTTGCCGTCGAACCAGTTGCCCGCGCTGTACAGGTGGTCGGTCGCCGTCCAGTCGTCGAAATACTTCTGCGAACCGTTCGGACCCGCGATGAAGTAGTTGTTCATCACGTCCTGGTAGTTGTCGGCAGCCGAGTGCCCACCGATGATGCCCATGCCGAAGTTATAGACCACGTTGTTGTAGTATTGTAAGTAGCACTTCATCTTCGGATTGCGGCTCTTGTTGTTGATCCACAGGCAGTGGGCGATGGTCCAGTTGCGCGTGCCGTCGGTGATGGCACCGAAGCGTTGGGGCTCGATGCCCTCGGCGATGATACAGTGCTGCCAGGTGATGTTCGACGCATTCGTGATGTGCACGTTGTCCCACGGGCCCCAAGCCACGGTGCAGTGGTCCATGATCAGGTTCTGACACTCGTCGAGCGTGAGCGTACACTTGCTCGAATTCACACTCTTACCGCCATACATACGGATGTAGCGGATGATGACATTCTTGGCTTTCGACGCAATGACGCGGCCGCCATAGATGGCAATGCCCTCGCCCGGAGCCGTCTGTCCCGCAATGGTCACATTGCTGCTGATAGTAATCGACGCACCCGTGATATCAATCACGCCGCCCACGTCGAACACCACGTAGCGGTTCGGCTGACTCACGGCATCGGCAAGCGACCCCGCCCCCGATTTGTTGAGGTTCGTCACATGATAGACCGTGCCGCCACGTCCACCCGTGGCGTAGGCCGCATAGCCCTCGGCACCAGGGAACGCCAAGGTCTGGGCCACAGTTTGCTGACAGGGAAGGCACACCATCAGCAGTGCCAACCCGGAGATTTGAATGTAGTTAGTCGGTTTCATACAGATAAAGAAGTGTGACGTCTTGAAAAGAGACATATACTATAAAGTTACGCGCGCGGGCGCGAAAACAATTCCACACGACAAAGATAGAACATTTTTCTGCAACCGCCAAACGTTCACCCATTTTTCCCTAAAAAGCACTTGCGACATCCTTTTCCAGCCTCCATGCCGCGCTGCACATTCAGCTGCACGGCAGCGCAAACCCGCCTCCACCGCAGCACAAACTCAACGACTGCGCAGAAAAAACTCAAAATAACATTGTAATTCTTAGAAATATCAATGGAATTCGTACAAATATCACTGGAATTTTCAAAAATCTCAATGATATTTTGACTCTTTTCCGCACACCGTCCAACGATGTTCCGCACACCGACCGAATGTTTTGCACGCAGAAACACACAAATAAGCCCCGTGCGACACTGAACATAGCAAAAAGACAACGAAGGACAACCAAACAATGAAAGACAACGAAAGAATATTAAAAGACAACATGAGACAACTTAGGACAACCCGAGACAACCTTTTATTTCTTTCCCAAGAAACCGTTGTCCCGTGTTGTCCGTCGTTGTCCGTTGTTGTCTTTTTCTATACACCAGCCTTGTCTTTCGTTGTTTTCTGTGTATCTCTGTTTTCTACGTGACCATATTTCACACATATTTCACACATGTTCAGCAAAAAGAAAAATAATTTACAGCAGATTTGGTCAGTTCGTAAAAAGTTTGTAACTTTGCACCGTGCACCCGTTGTGGCGCACGACATAGTTTGTAAGAAGCGTTATGCTCGACATTGCTTAGGAACCTGAGAAATTTCGAAGAATGTGAGTTCAGTATAGCGATTCCACGCCTGTGTTGGCGTGGTATTGCCTATTCCACACATTCACATTCGGGTAATCTCAGGACCTCTAAGCAATCGTGGCACGGCAGTCCCACGCTTTTGTCGTAAAGAATTACTATCGAGTTCCTGAGGGGCTGAAGG
The DNA here is from genome assembly GCA_900319385.1 of uncultured Prevotellaceae bacterium. Taxonomy (GTDB): domain Bacteria; phylum Bacteroidota; class Bacteroidia; order Bacteroidales; family Bacteroidaceae; genus UBA3839. The sequence goes on from ONOG01000031.1 coordinate 32,626, forward strand.
AACGGTACTAAACTACTCTAACAAAACGATGAAAAGAATTACTACAATTCGAAGAGTCGTGACCAGTAGCGTCATGACCCTCATGTTGCTGTTGCATGTCGCCGCGGCGAAGGCCCAGACCCCGAACCCGAACCCGCAGGCGATCTGGACGGCAGACAACAACACCCTCACCTTCGTCGACTGGGAATTCTGGTACCACGTAGGCGATACGTTCAACGGACATACCGTGACCGCCGTGTGGTACGGATCCGACTACGACATGGATATGACAGAATCAGCATCGGCACCTGCATGGAACAGCACGACACCTGCATGGAACAGCACGGTAAGTGCCACACTTACTACCGTCGTGTTCGATGAAAGTTTTTCCCAGTATATAAGACCTACTAATTGCTGCAAATGGTTTGCGAACTGTCAAAGTTTGCAGACAATCACGGGCATCGAAAACCTGAACACATCAGAAGTAACAAATATGTCCGAGATGTTCAGTGGTTGCAGCGCCCTCACGAGCCTGGATCTGTCGAACTTCGACACCAGCAACGTAACGAGAATGGACGCCATGTTCTATGGTTGTATCAACCTGACGAGTCTGGATCTGTCGAACTTCGACACCAGCAAAGTAATGAATATGACCGCGATGTTCCAAGGTTGCAGCAGCCTGACGAGTCTGAATCTGTCGAACTTCGACACCAGCAGAGTAGCGAATATGAGTAGCATGTTCTCCGGTTGCAGCGCCCTGACGAGCCTGGATCTGTCGAAATTCGACACCAGCAGAGTAGCGAATATGAGTAGCATGTTCTCCGGTTGCAGCGCCCTGACGAGCCTGGATCTGTCGAACTTCGACACCAGCAGTGTCACCAATATGAACTATATGTTCGATGGTTGCAGCAGCCTGACGAGCCTGGATCTGTCGAACTTCAACACCAGGAACGTAAAGTATATGTACGAAATGTTCGATGGTTGTAGCAGCCTGACCACCATCATCTGCGACAGCACATGGAGAGTGAGCAACTCGTATAACATGTTCCTCGATTGCACCAGCCTGGTCGGCGGTGCCGGCACTGCCTTCAAAGACGAAAACCCCGTCGACAAAACCTATGCCCATCCCGACGGTGGCACGGCCAACCCGGGCTACTTCACCTCTTCGACCGAAGTGATTACGGCCTACAAGCCGGACGACAAGGAAACCTACTGGGCAACGTACTACTATAGTCGCTGCAACACGGTAGCACTCCCTGCCGAAGGGCAGAACGTGAAAATCTACAAGGCGGCTGACTACAGCGAAGAAGAAGGACAGAGAACGCTCATACTGACGGAAGTGACCGATGGTGTCATCATGGCCGGAGAGGGCGTCATCATCGAGTCGAACCAGCCGAACGTCACGGTGAGGCATACGACACAGGTGGCTGACGAATCGTTCTACGAACTTCATTACCTTGATGGATGCGACGTGGAAACAGAGGTGGCTGATTTAGGAGACCCTTTTATCTACACGATGGGGGCCATCGACACCGACAACGACGGCATCCGTGAACTCGGGTTCTACAAGTTCGCTGGTTCGAAGCTGAAAGCTCGCCGCGCCTACCTTACCTTCTGGAATGAATTCATCCCCATAGAAGAGGAAGAAGGCGGCGAGGCTGGCATCCGCATCCGTTTCGCCGACGAGGACACAGCTACAGGCATCGATGAAGTACAAAGTACAATAGACAAGGTACAAAGTACAACTATCTACGACCTGCAGGGCCGCCGCGTAGTGAACCCCACGAAGGGCATCTACATCGTGAACGGCAAGAAAGTGTATATGAAGTAAACTGGTAGGGGCGGGGCTCCATGCCCGCCCCCTACCGAGCATCTACTCATCATTAAAACGGACAAGATTATGAATAAGAAAAGATATCAACAGCCTGCCGTGCAGAATACGGCACCCTGGGCCGAAATGCCCATCGCTCAGATGAACGTGGGTAGCCAGGAACACGAAGAACAGTGGGCGAAGGAACGTAAGGACGACTTCGACACTCAGATGCCGAACACCGGCGGCTACGGCAGCCTCTGGTAAGGGCTGACCCACAAGGGAAAAGCCTTTGGGTAGCTCCCGAAGGTGAATAGTAGTAGTAATATTTTTTGCGGACACACGTTGTGAAACGCGTGTCCGTTTTTCGTCAACGGATGGACACGGATGGAGCACGGACGATGTTGAATGCTTCTATACACAGGATTCACACCTCAATCCTTTGAAATCTTGAATTTCCAAGACAACTCAGACAACGAAGGACGTCATGGGACAACAAGACAATGAAAGACTATATGATGTTAAAAGACAACTCAGACAACGAAGGACAACTTTAGACAACTTTATAACTTCATTTCCAAGAAAGTGTTGTCCCATGTTGTCCTTCGTTGTCTGAGTTGTCTTTTAAAATCCTTCGTTGTCTTCAAAAAACATTGACGCGTGATTGCGTGTAAAACAAATTTTTAATTTCCAATTTTTAATTTTCAATTATAAGTAGTACCTTTGCAAATTGAAAGAAATAAAACAAAGAGAGAAAAGAAATGAACATTGCAATTGTCGGCACGGGCTATGTCGGACTGGTCAGCGGCACGTGCTTTGCGGAAATGGGCGTTCACGTGACGTGCGTCGATGTGAACGAAGAAAAAATCAAAAGTTTGCAGGAGGGCAAAGTGCCCATCTACGAGCCAGGACTCGACGAGATGGTGCTGCGCAACCAGCGCGAGGGTCGTCTGAAGTTTACGACGGACCTGACGGACTGTCTCGACGACGTGGAGGTAGTGTTCTCGGCTGTGGGTACGCCACCCGACGAAGACGGCAGTGCCGACCTTCAGTATGTGCTGGCCGTGGCTCGCACGTTTGGTCAGAACATCAAGAAATATACCGTACTGGTGACAAAATCGACCGTGCCCGTGGGTACGGCTGCAAAGGTGAAGGCTACGATTCAGGAGGAGCTGAAACGTCGCGGTGTCGATGTGCCCTTCGACGTGGCATCGAACCCCGAGTTCCTGAAGGAAGGTGCTGCCATCAAGGACTTCATGTCGCCCGACCGCGTGGTCGTGGGCGTTGAGACAGAGAAGGCCAAGGAACTGATGACAAAGCTCTACCGTCCGTTCCTGCTCAACAATTTCCGCGTCATCTTCACCGACATCCCGAGTGCCGAGATGATCAAGTATGCAGCCAACTCGATGCTGGCTACGCGCATCTCGTTCATGAACGACATTGCCAATCTGTGCGAACTGGTGGGTGCCGACGTCAACATGGTGCGCAAGGGCATCGGCAGCGACTCGCGCATCGGTTCGAAGTTCCTCTACCCTGGCTGCGGCTACGGCGGCTCCTGTTTCCCGAAAGACGTGAAGGCACTGATCAAGACGGCACAGAAGCAGGGCTACGACATGCAGGTGCTTCAGGCCGTGGAGGCTGTGAACGAACAGCAGAAGTCTGTGCTCTACCGCAAACTTGAGGCTCACTTCGGCGGCAAGGAAAACCTGCGCGGCAAGACCATCGCGATGTGGGGTCTGGCCTTCAAGGCTGAGACCGACGACATGCGTGAGGCCACGAGTCTGGTGACAATCCAGCTGTTGCTCGATGCCGGCTGCACGGTGCGTGTGTACGACCCCGTAGCGATGAACGAATGCCGTCGTCGTCTGGGCGACGTGGTGACCTACGCCACCGACATGTACGACGCCGTGCTCGGTGCCGACGCCCTGCTGCTGCTCACGGAGTGGAAGCAGTTCCGTCTGCCGTCGTGGGGCGTGGTGAAGGCTGCGATGAAGGAAGCACTTGTCATCGACGGCCGCAACATCTACGACCCGCAGGAAATGCAGGAAAACGGATTTACGTATAAGAGCATCGGCCGCTAAGCCACGGATTACGCGAAAGAAACTTAAAGACTCAAAAACCTAAAAACTCAAAAACTGAACCACGAATTACGCGAATTACACGAATTGGCTCTTAACTTGGCTACTCCCAAAGTTTAAGGATTCGTGTAATTCGCGTAATTCGTGGTCCTCATTCTAATCCGTGGTTTTGTGAAGGAACTTCCTACCGTTTTGAATGTGCAAACCCTTTGAGTTGGCCGTCGTACGGCGTCCGCTGAGGTCGTAAACCGCTGTACTCTGTACGTGGTTCTTCGTCGTTTTCTCGATTCCTGTTGGGGTTTGGCATTCCAATTCCATGTAGTCGATGTCGGGCATCCATGCCGACAGATTGTAGAGGCGCACCACGTTGTCGCCAGGCTGCAGCTCGATGTCGGTGCTGACGGTGCCGACCGTGGCCCATCCGCCGCTGTTGAGGTTGGTCAGCACCTTCACGCGACGGCCGTTCACTTCGAGCGTCATCTGACGGTTCTCGCCGCTGATGTAGCCGATGGTCATCGTATAGGTGCCGCCCGTCTTGCTCCAGACGTGTTCCCACTGGAGGTCGTTCTGCGCCTTGCGACCCAGCCATCCGGCCTTCATGCCGCACGAGCAGTAGTCGGCATAGTCGTAGATGCCGGTTTCGAGCACCTGGTTGTTGCGGATTTCCTGGTAGTCGCTGATGTAAGCCGTCTCAGCCTCGTAGCGGCGACGCTCCAGACGTTCCTGAGCCTCGGCGCGATAGATGCGCAGGCCGTGGGCAGGCAGACGTACGCTGTAGGTGTCCGTAAAGGTGCCGAGGTTGCGGTTGCGGAACACGTCGCGCAGGCTCACTTCGCCGGCCAGGTCCAGGTCGTCCATGCGGACGTCGATCGTAGCCCCTTCGTCGGTGGGGTTATAGACGCAGAAGACACGGGTCTTGCCGTGCAGTTCCTCCACGTCGCGCACCAGCACGAAGCAGCCGTCCTGACTGGCCACGGGGTATGCCTGCTGGAAGAGGGGGTCCTGGTTGATGGCGATGAGTTCCTTGTTTTTCAGCAGGTTGAGCGGTGTCGTCGCGATGGTCGTCATGTCGCAGCCGATGAGCAGCGGGCTGTTCAGCATGCACCACATGCCGAAGTGCGTCTTGTCCTCCTCGACCGTGAGCGCGCGTCCCACCTCAAGCATGTCCATGTCGTTGAAACAACCGTTGCGGCAGTAGGCCGACATGTAGAGGTTCTGGCGGATGATGTCCTTGACGGAGTCCCAACTGTTGCCGATGTCGTGGGTCGTGCGCCACGAGAAGGCGACGTCGTTGACCCATGTGCCCGGGTAGTCCCAACGGCAGACGTTCAGTCGGACATCGTCGCGGCCGGTGTTCTTGATGGCGTTGGCGATGGCCGTGTAGCGCGTCTGCTCGTCCAGGGCCAGACGCTCGCTGTTCTGCGGAGCATCGCCGCCGCAGAAATCGACCTTGATGAAGTCGAATCCGAGTTCCTTGAAGAAGAAGTCGCAGTCCTGCTGGTCATGTTCGTACAGTCCGACTCCCACGGCAATGGCATCGCCGTTGTAGTAGTTGCCGCACGTGTTGTGACCTGCGTCGCTGTAGATGCCGGCCTTCAGACCCTTGTCGTGAATGTAGTCCACCACGGTCTTCATGCCGTTGGGGAATCGTGTGGGGTGAATCAGCAGTTGGCCCGTCGCCTTGTCGCGGCCTCCGAAATACCCGTCGTCGATGTTGATGAACTGGTAGCCGCAGTTCCGCAGTCCCTTGTTCGCCATCGCGTCGGCCTGACGCTTGATCAGGTCCTCGTTGATGTTCACACCATACGTGTTCCATGAACTCCAGCCCATCGTCGGGCCCTCCTGCGCCGCAGCCAACAGCGTCGATGCCAGCATGGCGCCACTCAGAATCAATCTTTTCATATTAAAAAATCAATTATCATTTGTTTCCGCTGCAAATTTACGACATTTTGTCTGTAAATCTTTTCAATTTCCTTTCATATTTTATCACAAATCTGTCGTTGTCAGGCTAAAGTCGCAATTCACCGCTGAGTCCTTGAAAACGCTGAGTGCTTGAACGTAGATTTATTTTTGGGACAAATATCCGGCGTGTTATGCATTTTTCGTACTTTTGCCACACGACCTACAACCCCAACTTCTGGCAGAAAAACGAAACCGTGAAACGTACAGAAGTGGAGGAGGCCGTCCTCCGCATGATGGAAGGAAATAACCTGTTCAGCAACTATAAATAGGGAATTATTGGTATCCGCACATGACATGCCCCTTGCTGGCCGGGAGGGATGCACTATTCTGAGGCGCGGACGGGGCGGATGCTTTGACCACTACTGCAGTAGTAGTAGTACCAGTCCACTTTGTCCGAACTGAAATTGAGGTAGTACGCATTGTATGGGAAGCCCGAGCCGAACGTACGCGACCAATAGTCGCCGTACCAGCCGCTTTCGAGAAACGTGTCGTAGCGGTTGCCCGCTGCAGGCAGGAAAATGGTACGACCGTTCGTCTTGCTCGTACCCTTGATGCCGTACACACCGTTCTGCTGCGTCCACTGCCAGGTGCAGCCGTCGATGAGTTTCTTAATCTGGTCAACCGAAGGCGTGCGCCACTCCGGTCCCCAGTTCACGTAAGCGGCATCGTCCTCGGGAAGGAGTTCCGTAGGACCGTTCTCCTTGCCGTAAGTGCGCGAGTCAAACCATGTGTAGCTTTTCCAGTCGTACTGCTCCTTCGGCTTGGTCTCGCCCCAGGCGAAGTAGTCGCCGTAGTCCTCCGGATGGCTCGCCCCGACGTTCATCGTCGCCCACAGCGTGCCGTCCGAAAGACCGAGGTCAACATAGTCGTGAGGGTCGGACGAAGGAACGTACTCTAAAGTAGTGAACGTATGCACAGCACCATTGAACACGAGACCCAGAACATGTAAATAAGCACGATAATAGTACGTGGTCGAGGGCGTTAGACCTGTCACGTGGACGTTGAACGAACGCCCTGTCATCGACGCGGCCTGCGTGTGGACAGAACCCGTGAAACCAGCCTGTTTCGACACCTCGACACCCATCTCCGCACTGCTATACGAAATGGTGATGAGATTGAGATTGACAAAGCCCTCAATGTCAGCCCACCATGAACCGACATCGAGCACGCTACACGTCACGGCAACGTCGGTTTTGTTGTCCACACCTGTTTCTGGTTCGGTGCCGGGAGTTGGGATAATAGAGTCGTCTCCGTCACCACCGCAGGAGGCCAGCCCTACGCACACGGCTAGCATCAGCGTGCCGGTCAGCCAGAAATGTTTCTGTTTCAATAATTTGAAAATAAATAGGTTAATAAATACTTGTTTACAGATTTTTAGTGGACTACTCTCTCTTATTCCCTGGGCTTCACCCAACGGTAGAGGTTGCAGCCGACGAAGTTGCCGAGGACCTCGCAGAGATAAACCCCGAGGACGGGCCACTGAAAAACGGCGTCGGGCGGTGCGACGAGGAAATAGAAGGCGTCGGCAATGCTGTGGGCAAAGCCGCAAAGGATGAAGAGGGGCACACCGAACAGCAGTGGCAGCATCTTGCCTTCGCGGGCAAACTGCACGGCGGTGGTCATGATGAATCCACAGCCGATGGCGAGCAGGAAGCATGCCCACGGACCTTTGGCAAGACGTCCGTCGAGGATTGCCGTTGCGGGTTCTATGACGTCGGGAAGTGCATAGCGCACAGCGAGTGCCGTGAGCCAGCAGCCGACGATGTTGCCGAGCAGCACGAGGCAAATCATGGTCCAGTCGCCCGTGGCGCGGATAAAGCCGGCCGTGCCTGTGTAGAGTTTCAGA
>ONOG01000032.1 GCA_900319385.1 uncultured Prevotellaceae bacterium
TTGCGACGCCAGCGCGAAATCGTAGCGCTGGTTGCGACGACGAGAGATTTATCTCTTCCAAGGAGTGCCGAAGGCTAAGAGGTTTACCTCCCCAAAGGAGTGCCGAAGACTGGGGTCGGGGGTTGGTCTGCGGGTCTATCACTTCACCACCACCTTCTGTCCATCGACGATGTAGGTGCCGCGAGGCAGCCCTTGGAGCGTGGTGGTCTGGCGACGTAGGAGCTGGCCGGCGACGGTATAGACATCAGCAGGATGGAGCAAGAGCGTGCCGTCGGTGGATTGTACTTCGTACCTCGTACTTTGCACGTCCTCGATACCAGTCGGCAGGTCGTCGTCGAAAGAAGAAAGAAGTTTGACTCCCGAGGCGTCGAGCAGGGTGAAGTAGGCGCGATAGGCCTTGATGGTGGTGCCGCCGGTGGAGCGGTAGAAGAAGTTGTCCAGGATGTAGAAGTCGCTGGTGGTGAGCTGCGTGCCGTTGCTGTACGCACCTTTGAAGGCGACGATGTCCTCGATGGTGGTGGCTGGCGTGCTGACAGGCGTGAGGTCAACCCCGCTGATGCAATAGACGGTGCGCAGACGGGTGGGCCGCAGGATGTAGGGCTCGTTGGCGGTCATGGCGGTGACGGGCGCAAAGGTCAGCGTCACGTTTTCGCCAGAGGCGACAGCTCCGGAGAGGCGCTTGACGACGGCATCGTCACCGAATTGTGCCTGCATCTGTGCGGCCGTGAGGCTGAAAGGCAGGCAGATGGTGTTCCAGAGTTCGCCGGAGAGAAAGGGCGTGGCACGCACGTAGTGGATGCTGACGTCGGACTGTGCAGCGGGCACTTCGGTGTCGAGTTCGTGCAGCTGGATCACACTGGCGAGGTGGGCCTCAGCCACTGCGACGGCAGCTTGCAGGGCATCCAGCTGGCGAACGATGGCGGTGTAGTCGGTCTGGTCGGGATTGACGGCGTCGATGGCTGCACGGAGCGCCGGCTGATAGGCTTCGCAGAGCTGGGCATAGACAGCCTCGGCACGCTGGATATAGTCGTCGTGCATCTGGCGCAGGGCAGCGTGGTAGTCTGTCTGCGAACCGACGAAGTAGAGGCGCATGTTGTCGAAGGCGACCCAGTTGGCAGTGGTCTCATCGGTCGTCGTCACGGAGAAGTCCGTGGTGTAGTCGTCGGCAGCGGCGATGTCGAACTGCAAGGTGTAGCGTTCGGGCACTTCGTTGGCTGTGTGCAGCTCGACGCTCTGGTCGTCGGCCTGAAACGTCACCCCGCTGACGGTGACTGAGGCGTCCGGCTGCCAGGTGGCGATGCAGGAAGCCTGCAGCTTGTAGGTGCCGGCGGGCAGATAGCGGAGGGTCTTCGTAGCGATGTTGGCATCGATAGTGCGGTTGGCGCGCCAGTGCTCGAGCCAAGTGCCGTTGACCGAAGCCTCGCCGTTGGTGTAGGCACGCGAGTCGGAGTGGGTGCGGAAGCCGCTGAGGGAGTCCCAGCCGTCGGTCGATTCGCAGAGTTGCGAGATGCGTTCCTTGGTGAGGTTGAGGTTGCCCTCGGCATCGGCGTCGGTCTCGGCAATGAGGGCCGGACAGGGAAAGGCGGCGAGCAGGGCTTGGTACTCCGCCTCGGTGATGGGAATGACGGTGCCGTGACGGGGTGTGAACGTGCCGCTGGTGGCGGTGTTCTTGACGAAGGTGAAGGTCGAGAGGTCGGGGCTGGAGCAGAACTGGTAGTGTCCGTTGCTGTAGCAGTCGTACATGAGTATCCAGCTGTCGTCGTTGATGAGGCGGAACACGCCCGAGCCCTCGACGGCCTCGTTGGTCTGCTGCAGCGTGCCGCTGGGTGCGTTCCACTGGCTGCCGGCTGCTTCGCCAGGGGCGGGCGTCAGCTGTGTGGCAGTCACCTTGCAAATGCCGCCCGAACCCTCGTTCTTGTAGAAGGCGTGGTAGAGGCCGTCGGCCTCGTTATAGACGATGTCCATGTCGATGGTAGCCGAACCGCGGTCGTAGAAGTAGGTGGGTGTGCCTTCGAGGTCGGTGAAGTCGGCATTGGCATAGCAGTAGTAGTCCTTGTCGTAGCTGACCGTCCCGTCGTTGGTGAGGATGGAGAAGTAGATCATATACTTGCCCGCCTTGGCGTCGTAGATGGTCTGCGGTGCCCACACGCGGGTGACGTTGGCCAGGTTCGTTCCGGCATACTTCGTCGGGAAGTGTACCGTGTTGCAGGTCCAGGTGATGAGGTCGTCGGACTTCATGAGCACGATGCCGCGGTTGCTCGCCCAGCCGAGGGCAGAACGCATGTCGGTGGCAACCATATAGAACTTGCCGTCCTCGCCGCGCAGGATGTGGGGGTCGCGCAATCCGCCCATCACAGTGTGCCCCACGGCGGTGAAGACAGCCTGGTCGCGGTTGATGGTGGTGTAGTTGTAGCCGTCCTCACCCACGGCAAAGTAGATGTTCTCGTTGCTGTTGGAGGGGAAGAAAGCAAAGAGGTAGTGGCTGTAAGGCTCGGGCTGCTTCACGAGGACGGTGTAGGTCTGTGTCTGCGTGGCAGCGCCTCGGGTGAAGGTGGCGGTCAGCGTGACCGGAACGTCGCGGTCGGCTTCCTGCTTCGCCACGAGGCCGTCGGCGGTGAGGTGCGTTGCGTCGCTGGTCTGCCAGCTGATGGTCGAGCCATGTTCGCCCTCGGCAGGCAGCTTGATTTGCTTGTAGGCCACGCGAGGAACGAAGAGCGACTCCATGTCGAGCAGCACAGCCTGTGCGTCGCTCACACTGTTCATGGCGCTGACAGCCGCCACACGCTCGGCACGCTGCGACTCGCTGAGGGCGGTGTTGTAGATGCGGAAGTCCTTGTAGAGCGCATTCCTGAGATAGGCATCGCCGTCGTAGGGACTGCGGCCCAGGTAGTTCATCGTGGTCGAACCCAAGTCCGCCGGCACGAGCGCGACCTCCGTGTTCTGTGCCGTCTCGATGCCATCGACGTAGAGGGTGCCGGTCGTGCCGTCCTGCACGTAAATCATGTTTTTCCACTGACCTCGGGTCAGTGCCGTGGCAGAGTTGACGCTCGTCTCCGCTGTCCACGTCGTGGACGTGATGGCATAGCGCGTTTCCTTGGCATTGAGGAAGAGGTAGCCCTCTGACGAACTGTTGGCAAAGCTCCAAACGAAGTTGCCATTGCCGCTGATGTCGGTAGTGGTGGGCACGAAGACATCGACCGAGATGCTGAAGTCGGACGACAGCTGACTGATGATGTCGCCGAACTGCGTCCCCAAGTCAAGGTAGCCGTTCGAGTCACCCAGGTCGAGCACGTTGTACGTCGAGCCGCCAGGCGAGGTCCAGGTGGAGAGGGCAGCACCGTTCTGTGCCGTAGCTGTGTACTGACTCCGCGTGTCGTGGAGCGACGCAAAGTCGAAGACGACGGGGAACTGCTGGGCCTTAGCCTCGCCACAATCCCCGCCCATAGAGGGAAAGATGAGGAGCAGACCGGTGAGGATCGAAAGGAGTTTTGTCTGTTTCATTGAATATGAAAAGTTAAGTTAGGTAGAATCCTTTTCACACAAACTACACTGAGCTCTCGGCGTCGATGTGCCGAGCACTCAGTGTTTTTCCTATATTAAAAACGTAGAAAGGGCCCGAAAATTGCCTTCCCGCCACCGAAATCAATCCTTGTCTGTCATTTGTTAAAAACCACTTCCCCACTCTGCATAGTTAGTTGTCGTTTCGTCAACTATCCACCTTCGACGTCAGCCGCTGAGAATCGCGTAAAAATCATCGACCCACCGCTCGGTCGCAAAATTCGCGCTCACGAGGCGATGATTTCCGACCCATTTTTCACTTTTCACCTTTCACTTTTCGTTTGTCCGCCGACTCGTTGTCGGCAGTCGGCGGACGCAGCGTCGGCAGACGGCGGACAAACCTATCGGCAGACGGCGCTCTGCCGGCCGTCAGACCGCGGACTGACGACGCTCCGTCGGCGGACAACCGACAGGGTAAATGGCGCTCTGCCGACAGCCAGACGGCGGACTGCCGACAGCCAGACGGCGGACAGACGGACAGCACGGTAGGGGCGGGTTCCCATGCCCGCCCGCGACGGCGCAGCCGTCAACCGAAGTGGGTGCGTTTTCAGGCTTTGCCTGATCGGGCGGGCATGGGAACCCGCCCCTACGACAATCGGCATTTCAAAATTCTGAACTTTTCACCCAATTTTTTCCGTTTTTCCGTTTGTTTTCGTTCTTTTCGTTGTTGCAAAATTCTATTTTCGCTAAATTTCTCCCACAAAATCGGGGGTCGAAAATGTTAAAATCCGTGGTTTTTTAACAGTTGAGATCAAGTTCAGATGATAGAGAAGTTAAAGGAGTTAAGACGAATGTATTAGCAGTAAAGACGCTTGTCCCATAGGGACAATATGTGCTACACGCATTGTCCCATAGGGACAAGTAAGGTAGCCAGCCATGAAGCAACATCGCAAGATGTTGTGCAATGGCTGGTTTTCGAATAGTAGGGAAGGTAGCGTGCCGTAGGTACGCCGCCACACCGCTTCGACAAACATACGCCATTCCTCCATTGCACCCGCTGCGGCGTACCTACGGCACGCCCCGACTCTCATCATGCGCCGACCAGCCATTTCGCAATGCCCAGGCATTGCTTCATGGCTGGCTACCCTACCTGTCCCTACGGGACAATATGTGCTACAGACCCACCCCCGACCCCAGCCTTCGGCACTCCTTTGGGGAGGTAAACCTCCCGTCGTCGCAAGCAGTGCTCCGATTCCGCACTGCCCCTGTGAGGGAGGGGCGGGGGTCGGTCTGCGGGTCTATTACCTCACCAACACCTTCTGTCCACCCACAACGTAGGTGCCGCGGGGCAGCCCATGGAGCGTGGTGGCCTGGCGACGGACAAGCTGACCGGCGACGGTATAGATGTCGGCAGGCAGCGTGACAAAGTTGCCTTCCTGCGTCTCCACCACGTCGATGGCGGTAGGTACGTCGTCGTCGGGATTCCAGCCGAGCGACTTCACCTGCGGGTTGGTCAGCTTGAAGTAGGCACGGAAACCCTTGATCTTTGTGCCGCCTGGCGAGGCCTTGAACTGGTTGCCGGTGATGTAGTAGTCCTGTCCACCGACGTTGTCAAGCACCGTCGGGTAGGTGTAGTTGCCCTGGAAGGTGAGGTGATCCATGAGGGTGACAGGCGCTGCGTTGGGCGCGTAGCTGACGTTGTGGATGAGATAGTTGGTGCTGGCGGCGTTGGCATTCTTGATGATGCACGGCACGTTGGCACGAATCTCGTCCACCTCGTCGAAGTAGAGAACCACGTTGTCGCCCACGGCCTCCGTCGTCTCCAGCACCTTGACCACGGCTTCGGTGCCGAAGACTTCGTCAACCTGCGCCGCCGTCATGCTGAACGGCAGGCACAGCGTGTTCCACTCGCCCGCCTTGATGGTGCGGGTGAGGTCGATGTTGACCGACGAACTGCGTACCGTGGCGGGCAGCTCGCTGGCCATCTCGTCGAGCGTGATGAAGTTTCCGAGGTAGTAGAGGGTGAAGTCGCCGAAGAACGACCAGTCGTTGCCGACCGCTACATCCTTGCGCACGCCGACGGTGAGGTCGCCGCCCTCGCTGTAGGAGAGGGTGACGGTGTTCAGGCCGTCCTTGGGAACATAGCGGCCACGCACGTCGATGGCTTCGCTGGCAGCCTGCATGTTGTCGGGTACGGGGTTGCCTCCGTAGGTCTGCGACGACCAGTTGCCCCACAGATGCTCCGTCGATGGGTCGTCGCTGATGGCCATGACGTCGCTGGTCATGGTGGTGGTGCCGTCGGCATCGATGATGTAGATCTTGGCATTGCGCTGCAGCGTGCCGTTGTTGTAGGCACTGTAGTTGGTGTCTTGTCCGCCGTAGCGGTAGAAGCCGCGCGTCTCGAAACGATACGTTCCGGCCGGCATGCCGTAGAGCACCTGGTACATATTATAATTGGTGTTGAAGAACTCGGCACTGCCGTAGCCCATACCTGGGTTAGGCGTTGCGGTCCAGTCGGAATAGCTGTCGCCGTCGAAGTTAGGATTGTCCAGTACGAGGTCGGTATTCGCCGCCGAGGTAGTTGTCCTCAATCGTGCCGAGGTCGGCATTGAACTCCGTGCGGTCGTCAGTCGTCTGGGGATGGGCATCGGCCTTCGCCTCGGCCTCATCCATAGCAGTCTTCAGCTGGGCATAAGCATTGGCCGACGCCTGTGCGTTGGTCACCACCGTGCCGCTGAAGTTTTCGAGCGCCGCAATCCAGGCATCGGCAATGGCCTTGGTGGCTGTGCCTGTTGTCACAGCCGTCGTATAGGCACTGAGCGTCGTCGTCACGGCTGTGACAGCCTGCTGCAGCTCCGCCTTCACGTCCTTGTTCATGGGCAGGTTGAGCAGTGACTCAGCATTGCCGATGATGCCGTAGGTGATGTTCTCCAAGCCTTCGGCAAACTCCTCGGGTGTGCCTTGATAGACAATGCGCACGTTGTCGATGGCGAGGTTGGTGGCAGAACTGTTTGACGTAGTGCGATAACCGAACTGCAACAGGTTGTCGTTTCGGACGAGGCCAATGAGCTCACGAAGGGTGCCGGTGGTGTTGCGGGCTGAGTTGATGGTCAGGTTATCAGAATTGAGGAACAGCTGCTGGTTGTTGCGAGAGATTGAAGAATTGTAGTATGCATAGGCATTGGCTGTCATCGTGTAGGTGCCGGCAGGGAGGTACTTGAGCGTCTTGCTGAGTTCGCTTGTCCCTGCAGAAGTGGTGCGACAGAAAGGTGCCGTCATATTAGTGGCCGTGCCGTTGTAGGTGGCCCAAGTTCCTGTATGCACGTCCCAGTTATTGACATTGTCGGCAATGGCGGGCAGACGTTCGGTGGTGATGTTGTAGCCGCTGACGGTGTTGTTGGTGATGTTGGCAAGGGCTGCCACCTCGGCGGCGGTGAGCTCGTAGTTGTAGAGTCGCACGTCGCTCAGCATACCGTTGAAGGCAGGGTCGGCATCGAACATGGAGCGACCGAGGTAACAGAGCGTAGGAGCCACGTCGGTGGGACGCAGCGTGATGTCGGTCGCCGTGGCGTTGAGCGTACCGTTGACATAAATCTTCACTGCCGAGGGTCCGATGGTGACGGCAATGTGCTTCCATGTGTTGGTTCCCAAAGTCGTCGTGGCGTTCAGTCCCTGTGTCGTGCCGTTGGCTTTGATTTCGAAGCGCATGGCACTGCCGTTGGTGGGCGTGAGGAAGAGGTAGGAATCTTCGCCGTTGCCGAAGTCGAAGATGCGCTGCCAGGCCGACGTGCTGCTGCCTCGTGCCCAGGTGGCAAAGGTCATCTCCTGGAAGTCGCCTACGTAGTAGGGAAGTTCAAGATAACCGTTGGAGCCGTTGAACTGGATGGACTGGTGGGTGCCGTTGGTGGTGAAGCTGACGCCGGAGGGCGACTGGACGGCGTTCAGTTTGTTCTTCGTCGCGTCGTTGAGGTTGTTGCCGTTCCACTTCGCCACCATGGCGTGTTCGGCAGTGGTCGATGCCGAGGCCTCGGCACTGGGCTGGCTGAGGTTGTACGACTTGTCGAGGGCTCGGATGCGGTAGCGCAGCGTCTGGCCCTTGCGGCAGGTGTTGTCGATGAACGACGCAGTGGTGACCTTGCGGCCGATGCACTCCCACTGGCTGATGGCCGTGTTGTAGCGATAGACCATGTAGCCCAGGATGTCGGCGTCGGCGTTGGCTGTCCACGCGAGTTTCACGCTGCCGCTCTGTCCCTCTGCCGTCAGACCTTGCGGCACGCTGGGAGCTGCCTGGTCAACCGTGACGTCGGCAGGGACGAACTTCCAGAGTTGGCAGTCGTTGCCGTTATTGGTCCACTGCTGCACATTGCCTCCGTTGGCACTGCTGGCTCCTGCGACCTCAAGGTACAGACCCGTGTTGTGGTTGATGATGTGGTAATAGCCGCCGCCTGCATAGCGCACATGCCAGTACTGCCAGTCGTTGGGGTCGGCGGTGTTGCCGTCGCTCCAAGCACTGACATTGGCTCCAGGATCCATCGCCCAAGCCTGCGCATCGAGGTAGATGTTCATGGTCGATGTGTTGGCATTCTTGATGACGACGTAGGAGAAGTCGGCATGCGACGAGGGTGCAGGCGTGACGCTCCAAGTCTGGTTTGCCTGCCCTCCATCGGCCCACTGATAGACATTGTCGCGCTGGGTGGCGTTTCCGTTGGTGAGCGAGATCACCTTGCCCGAGGCCTTGTTGACAATCTTATAGGTGCCGTTGATGGGTTCGACGGGCACGTCTTCGCCGAAATTGATGTTGATCATGCGCTCGGCATTGGTCTGCCCATTCTGGTAACTGCCCGCTGCCCCACCAGGCATGTCCTGCGTGAAGTCGTAGAACGGACCCTCGCCGTCGTAGAATCCGAGGCGTCCGCGCGAGACGAAGGTGAAGGCGGTGGCCACACCTTGTCGCTCGGACGAGCCGATGAAGGCCTGAGCACGGTTCGTCTGGTTCTTGTACTTGTTCACCGTCGCCACCATCCATTCGTTGGGACGCTCCTTGTAGGCGAGCTGCACACCGTCCTGCAGGACGTTGGTGTATTCACCGCGGGTGACACCGTTGTAGCCCCACCACGTTCCTGCCTCACCGCCGTAGTAGGCACACACCATCGCCTCCATGACGTTGTGCATCTCGTCGGCAATGAGACGTTTGCCGTCTGCCTTGGCCGTCTGCCAAAAACCAGTATATTGGGCAAACGTATTGCCCGCCAACTGGTGGGTGTTGGCAAAGTTGATATTGCCCTTCACGGTGTTGTACCACGTGGGGGCCTGCGACGAGTTGAGTGTCGAGGGGCCATAGACCTTGCCGGCAAGAATAGAACGCCCCTGCATGATGGCAGCCACGGCACTATAGTTGGAGGCATTGCCCGAATAGGTCGTCTCGAAGTCGGGCTCGTTGAACGGAGCCACAGCCAGAATCGTATAACCCTTGCTTTGGACATATTGGGCAGCACGCTCGATGTCATCGACATAGTTGGTGCGCTGCTCTGTGCTCCACGTTGGAGTTCCACCAGCATTGCCCTGTTGGTTACCTTCGTTGCCAATGCCACTGAGCAGGAGAACTTTCACCTCACTCGGACTGCCAATCCAGCGGATGTTGTCCAGTTCAGCGTTCAGTTCAGATATCTGGGTGCTGGACAAGGCTGTATAACTGGCCGACCAACGTCCCGTAAAACCGACACGCGCCACGGTGATGCCGCTGGTGCCGATGTAGTTCGAACCGCTGTAGTTGCGCATCTGCAGGCCGAAGAAGTCCCAGCGCCAGCCGCCCTGACCGGAAAGGAAATGATACTCAGTGCCGGTGTCGCCGATGTCGTAGGGCACGCGGACAGCCCACGTGCCGGCTTTCATCGCACTGGAGGACGTAGTGGTTTGCTGTGCACTGGCCACGAAGGGCATCAGCGCAAGAATGAAAGCAAAAAGGTTCTTTTTCATTGTGTTGTTTTGTGTGTGATAGTTAGGGACTATCGCCTCTGCAAATATGACGGGACAGAGGTCTGAAAACGAGGCGAAAGATTTTCAGACTGTCGCACAAAGACCTGGCGTTGCGCAGGTTACCAAAGGCTTCCCCAGGCATCGTCACCGTCTGCGTGACCATTGCGCTCCTTGGCTGACGGGTCGTCTTCGTCGCTGCCTTCGCCACCATTGTGGATGCCCTCGTCGGGAGCTGAAGCTCCGAGCAGAGGCGTGCGAGCCGTCAGGTGCCGAATGGCTGACGAAAGTGGGATTTCATACGGTTTCTTGTCCATAGATGTATGCAATATTAGTAGTTAAAATTCAATGTCCAGACGGTCAATAGTTCACCAGCACACGCTGGCCATCCACGAGATAGATGCCGCGACGCAGACCTTCGAGCGACTTTGCCTGACGTCGCACGAGCTGTCCGCTCAGCGTATAGATGTCGGCGGGGAGGAACACCGCTGTGCCGTTGGTGGAGACGATGCCAGTCGCCGTTCCCTCCCCGTCGTCGGGTCCGAGGTTCAGTGCCTTCACTCCGCTGGTGCTGGCAGGCACATGGAAGTAGGCGCGATAACCCTTGAGCTTGGTGCGGCCCGATGTCGAGCGAAATTCGTCGTTCAGGAGGTAGTAGTCGGTTCCATTGTCAGAACCCGCGGCGTTCGTCATGACGTAAGGATAGATGTAGTTGCCGCGGAACTCCACGCCGTTGACGGTTACCGATGGATTGTCGGCGGGTGCGATATCAACGCCGCTGATCAGGTAGCTGTCATGCCCTTCGTCCACTTGCATGATGTAGGGTTTGTTGGCCTCGATGGCATTCACCTGGCGGAACTTCAGGCTGGCGTTGTCGCCCGAAAGACTGACCTCGCTCAGTTCCTTCACAACCGTGCCCGCACCGAACACGCTGCTAATCTGTTCTGCAGTCATGCTGAAGGGGAAGCAAATGGTGTTCCAGGCGTTGCCACTCTCGACCGCATTCCGACCGTTCATCTTGCGTTCGAACTGGATGTTGACATCGTCAATGGCCGGAACAAGCACGGCGGATGTCTCGCTAAGAACGACCGGAAGGCCCAGGAAGATTCTTTGGTACATGCGCCCCAGTTCAACCTGAGTCTTGATTTCGTCGCTTACATCCGAAACCTTACCCATGTATTCCAGTTTGAAGTTGGCAGCCTTAAACCATTTCCCGTCACTGCGCACGCCGAGGGTCAACTCGTTGTCATCGACCTGCACATAGACGTCATACTTCCGATAGTCGTCCACACCATATCCCGTGATGTTGACGCTGCGTCCCACGTAGTCGCCATTGGTGGGTGCTCCGTAGATGGCTGTACGGGAGGTCTGGGGGTCTGTGCCGCTGTCTGTGGCCAGATAAGCGCTGAGGTGATAGACGCCGTTGGGGATTGAGGTCAACTTCTGACTGACCTCTGCATAGGTGAAGACACCGGCCCAGACGTTCACGGCCTTGACCGTCGAGCCCTCGATGGTGGCATCCACCAGTTTCGTGTCGTTCCAACCGTCGAAGGTTTTGCTGAACGTCCACTGGTTGGGCACGTTGTTGGCACCGCTGCCCATGGCCCCGGCGTTGTGGGTACCCCAGGTGAAGTCGTGGTTGGCGATGGCGTAGGTGAGGTCGGTGGGCAGCCCCTGGTTGTCGATACGCATTTGGTGGAAATCCATACGCTTCATGGCGGTGATGTTCAGATGGTCAGTTTCGGCAAGTGTACGGTTGCCGGCCAGTTCGGCACCTACCACAAAGCTCTTGTTGTTGTCCCACAGGCCGCAATAGCAGCCGCTGTGGCCCAGATTCTGCACCGTCCAGTATCCGTTCGTCGCATCGTAGGCAGGCAGGTAGGCAGCCTTGCCGTCGGTACTGCTCACATTGCCGTTCGTACGGAAGTTCCACGAGTTGGGCGAGTGCATCAGCTGCGCTTCGTAGCTGAGGTTTGCCAAGGCATAGCCGCTGCCGTTGGGCACGAACTGCCAGGTTTGGGTCATCGCATTGTCCGACCCATCCTTGACCGGCGTGGCATACTGGACAGCCTTGTAACCGCCTTGTCTGACTCCGTCGGCCAGGCCCCAGCACAGTTCTGAGGAAGATTCCGTGCTGTAGAATCGGAAATAGTAATTCTGCACATCGCTGGGCAGCGACGTGAGCGTGATGACACCCTCCTCGGGATTGGCGGAGAAGGTAAACTGATTGCTGTAGCGCGACGTGCCGTCGGCATCGACATTGCAGATTCGGTAGGTGGCACCCCTGTATGATGCGTCCTCAAACTCTATGCTGCGGCCCTCGCTGTCGCTGACACCAAGCGTCGTCACGTCAATCCAGCGCGTACCACTCTTCCGCTGCACCTTCACGGTCTTCGTGCAGTCGGTGTTGGGGTTGTGCCACATGAGAATGACTTGACCGTCAACGGTAACACCTCCGCTCAAACTCGTGGGGGCACTATAGTTCCAAGGCATGAAGTATTCGTTGTCGCTCGTATAGGCGAAGTCCGACTGATAGGCACCATACATGTTTCCTGCCGTCGTCGTCCAGTGGTCGTCGGTAATCCAGTGGACATAGCGTTTCTGCTCCACATCGTTGTAGATGGCCAGACGTTCGAGCCACTTGTTGTTGTCGGCCAGCGTGAGACAATCAACGAGCCACTGGCCGTTCTTCTGATAGTCTTGGCCGCTGTCCCAGGCGTACCAAGTGCCGTCGGCGAGAGTGAATCCTTTCTCTGAGGTCCAGTTGGCACCGTTGTTCCACTCGGTCACCCACACGGGCAGCCCCGTATTGTCGTAGAGTGCCTTGAGACTGCTGATGAACGACGAGGGCGACTGGCCTCCGATGTAGTAGTGTGTGGCCACGAAATCGACACGCATGTTCTGCGCCTTGCAGCGGTCCACATAGTCTTTCACCCACGACGTGTTGGGGTTGCAGCAGGCAAACGTACCGATACGCATGCCACTGTAGAGGAATTCCTTGTGGTGCTTAATCAGTTCATCGACCGTCATGTACACCTCCGAACTGCTGCCTGTGTTGTCAGGCTCGTTCTGCCCGAGCACATGCGAGTAGCCGTTCAGCGCGTCGATGGTGCCCCATTCGGGCCAGCGCCAGTGGTAGGTGCCGTCCTTGGCATTACCCGTCTCATGGTGGCGCATGGGCACATATTCATAGTTGTCGTAGTCGTTCACGCCCGCATCCCAGCGGTACATCCACGTCACGTTCATCAGCCCCATCGGTGTGGCATCATATCCGGCATAGCCCTTCTTGCTGGGCCAGCGCCAGGGGAAGACGCGCAGGAAACTGACGCTCCCTCGCATGGTGGCGGGCAGATTGACGGTGATGTCACCGTCGTTGGCAATGAAGCAGTGGCTGTAACCCGTTCCGTCCGTGTGGTTTGCCATCGTGACCATGTAGCCGCGTTTGAGGGTAAAACTCATGATGGCGTTGTCCCACGTGCCGAGCGCGCGGTAGGCGGTATTGACAGTGAAGTCGCTCTTGCTGTTGCCACTCGTGTTCAGCGCGTCATAGACTGTCAGCGGCTGACCCGTATTCGCATAGGGCAGCACGATGGCGCCGTGGCGGTAGATTTCGACGCGGCAGTTGGTGCCCTTCTGCGCCGTAGAGCCGTTGATTTTGATTTTCGACAAATACGAACTGCTGACGGTCGAGGGCTTGATGTTCTGAAAGATGACGACCGCTTGTGAGTTCGTGATGTTGATTGAGCCGGTGAGCGCATCGCTCGTGGCGGTAATGACATAGTCGGTGGCTGTCGATAGCGTGACGCTACCGGAGCATGACGCCACCGTCTGGGTGGAGTTAGTTGCAATCGTCGTGACGTTGGGATCGGTGGCTCGCGCCACACCCAACGACATCAGCATGCAAATCAGTGCTGCAAAAAGTTTTCTTTTCATGTGTAGTGTTAGTAAAGTGTTAGGTTGTTAGGCTCATTCGCGTGCACGCACGCACATATCAAAGAAGTCGGCAGCAAATATATAAAAAAATTACTTTACAAACACATTATCAGGCAATTATTTTTTGTTTTTAACAGTTTTCGCCTTCATCGGGGGGGCAAACCGAGCCCTATACAAATCAACTGGGCACCACAAAGCTGCACTATCTGCAAAACAAAAAAACGCAACACAGTGCCGCACAAAAAAACACACTACGCCAGAGGTCAATACCGAGCGCAGTGTGTCATGGTCAAGAGTTCTAACGTCATCGTCAGCGCAGGCGCATCACTTTCCGACCGTCCACGATGTAGATGCCTCCCGAGCACGGACTGTTGCCGACTTTTCGTCCGCTCAGGTCATAGACAGCTCGGTCTGTGCCGGACTCGGTTCCTTCCTGCAGCAAGGCTTCGACACCCGTTTCCTCTTCCTTTCCCAGAAAATGGAGGCGAAAGTGGGTGAGGTCTATCCACGTGCCTTTGTCGTACTTGCCCACTTCGTCGCGCACACCAAGGCGCAACGGCTCCAGTCCGTCGTAGTCGAACTGGAGCTTATTGGCGTAGAGACCTTTGCTGAAATAGACGAACGGGGCCTCGGTGGTGTTCCACTCGGGCATGTAGTAGGTCACGTCGTCGATGGTGTAGGCCCGTTCGCTGTCGGCAATGGGGACGGTGGTGCCGCCATTGTGCATCTGCTGGAGGGGCACCGACGTTTCGCCGGCGTAGAGATAGGCATTGACCGTCTCGTGGTCGCTGTCGTCGCCGTTGCTGTAGTAGCCATCGACCGTCAGGCTGTATTGACCGGTGGGCAGCCCTTCGAGCGTCTGACTGAGGTCGAACGTGCCAGGTGTCTTGTCAATCAAGCGGAAAAGGCCCTCGTAGGCACTGTTCTCGACATGGGAACCGAGGGTGCCGTTCTGATAGACATAGTCGGTCCAACCGGCGTTGTAGTCGTGATAGAAGTCGGGGTTCAGCAGCATGAAAGTGGCATTGCCCCCATTGTTGGCCTCAAGTGCAGCCAAGCGGTCGGACTTCTTGACCAACTGCCAGCGGGCATTGTTGCTGCTGCCGTCGGTCGTGAGCCACACAAGGTTGGTGTACGAAGGATCGTAGGTCAGGTACTTATTGCCATTGCCAGGAAACTGAATGCTATAGACATTGGGGATGTCAGCCGTCGGAGCCAGAGTGAACGCCAGCGTTTCCTTGCTGCTGGTGCTGTTCAGGTAGTATTTGGCATCGACACCGCTGGGCAGGGTGACGCTGCTGCGGGGATTGACATCGAGCCAGCCGTAGTAGGTGTTCGCACCGATGGTAGCGGTTTTCAGCACGAAGTTGCTGCCGCTGGCCTCGAGTGTGAACTCCAGGCCGATGTCGTCCAGACCCATCTGCGTGCCGTACGAACCGTAACCGATGTTGACGAATTTATGCTGGCCGATATTATACAGATAGTAGGTTTCGCCCGCCTGGGGTGCATTTCCTTCATATTCGCTGTACGTTGCAGTGGCACGCACCTGTTCCATGGCGTCGCGCAATTCGTTGATGAGGTCGGCGAAGGCAACGGGGTCTTGCAGGGTGGCGATGAGGGTGGATTGTGCCAAAAGAGTCGAATTCAACGACACTTTTGCCGCCTCAGCATAGCGTCCGCCAGCATCATCGACGAGCGTTTGGGCCTCAGCAGCCACGGCATCGTACTGTGCTTTAGCCTCCTCCAACTGTTGGCGCAGCGCCTCGGCTGCGGCTTCCTTGCCTGCGACATCTTCGCCAAGACGGTAGAGCTTGAAGTCGGTGACGGCAAACCAGCCGCTCTGACCTCCGTTCGACGTCGAGCAGTAACCGATGCGCAGGTTCTGACCCTCCTCGATCGTGATGCGACCTGTAGTCTGCAATTCCCAGCTCAGTGCGTCCCAGGCGTCGTTTGTCTTCACAGGCGAAACCGCGCGGTTTTCGGATGTTTCGGGAGCATCCGAGTAGCCAACGATGTAAGCGTGCTGGTCGGTGATGAGTCCTTCGCCGCAGACGCTGCGGCAGGTCAGCCAATAAGTGCCGGCAGGAAGGTTCGTGAGGTCCTGATGAACGTCCATCGACGTGAAGTCGGTCGAAAAACTGTTGTAAGCACGCTGGCTCAGCACGTTCATGGCCGAGGCGTCCACACTGCCTACGTTCTCCGACGTCCAGCCTGCGGTCGTCGCGAACGTCGGATTCTTAATCAGACTGGTGCAGTCGGTGACCTCCTCTTCGGTCTCGACCAAACCTTCATTTTCCGCCATTTCATCGATAGTTTTTGCCTCACCGATGACGAAAGTATTGTAGGAATTGGCTGGCACACGGACGCTCATATATTTATCGTCAACCGAGAAGGTGAGGGTGCGCTCAGCACCGCTTTCGTTACCCACGACCACCACGATGGTGCCGTCGGGCTGCTGGGCTGCCAGAACAAGGGGCTGGCCACTGGACTTGCGCAGAATCTTCGTCCCGTCGCCGATGAAGTGGCTGTAGTGCTTGTAGGCATAGAACTCAGGTGTGTAGTAGGCCACGCCCTTGTTAATATCGAGGTGGAGCAGGCCATTCTGCCACCAGTTCATGAACGGGCCACGTCCGTTGCCACCGAGGATGCTGTTCCAGTTGGTGTAGGTAACACAGCCGTTGTTCAGATAGTGGTGAATCAGCTCGAATGTATGTGCGCCGGCTCCCCAGTCGAACGTTCCGTTGCCGCACTCGCTCTCCGTCTGGATGAACTCAAGGTCAGGATAGCGTTCACGCAGCACGCCGATAGCGTCGCGTCCTTCCCACTGGAACCCGATTCCATCGAACAGTTCACTGAGTTTTTTTCCGTTGAATTCGGGGTTTTCGTGCTTGGAACGATAGTTCAGAATCACCTCAAACACATCGTCAACATGGTTCGTGTTCATCGTGCCGAGCCACACCTTCACACCTGGGTGATGCTCACGCATGTAAGGAATGAGGTAGTCGGCGTTGAAGATGGCCGTACTCGTTGCCTCCCACGAGGTGTTGGGATAGTAGTTGCAGGTGTAGGCCTCGTTCTGATAGCACATTCCCGTGATGGGAATGCCTTCCTCGCCATACGCCGTGATGAATTTACTGAAGTAGAGAGCATGGGCCTGCAAGAATTCGGGCTCCATGATAAACTGTGTCGAGGTGTAAGAAGGATAGGTTGTGTCGAGGCCGTTGCCGTAGCCGGCGCGGTTGGAGTAGTGATGACTCCTCTTCATCCACTGGGGCGGACTCCAGGGCGAGCACCAAAACTTCATGTCGGGATTCTGCTCCTGCGCTTTCTTGATGAAGGGAATGATGTGCTTCTTGTCCCGTTCAATGGTGAAGTGCTCCATCGCAAAGTCGGTCTCTCCCTCCGGCATCTCGTCGCAGGAGTACCACGACTCGGCCAGGTTGATGGGCTCGTTGCGCTGGTGGAACACAGCTGGGTCGTAGAAGTTCTCCGGACCGGCATAGTCGCTGGCACCGACGGGGATGCGTCCCAGCGCGAAGCGAAGGTCACCCGTCGGCGAGAACATCCGTTCGTAGTATTCCGCCTGCGCCTCGGGGGTCAGACGTTGCAGGGCATACCAGTCCAGTTCGTTGAAGCAGGTGCCCCACGCCTGGAACGTGCTCATCACGTCAGCCGTCGAGAAAATGGCCTGCGGCTTTCCCACTACGGTCGTACTCACTTCGGCACGCTTCACCGTCCACGCCTCTTTCTGTGTCGATGTAAACTGCAAAGCTTTCCACTCTGTTTCCTGTGCCTGCACCTGCATGGCACCGTTCGTTCCCAACAGCAGCACCGTTGCTGTCAGCACTTGATAAATCTTCTTCATCCTTATAAGTTTTTGGGTTTTTAGGTCGGAGCGCGGCTGTCTCGCCCGCATCAATCGCGGAGGGGAACGTCCGTGCTCCCACCTCCCCGAGGTTTTCGGCGGCAAAGTTACTACAACCCTGATTTTCAGTGCGGTTAATCTGTAACGAAAGAGTGTACAAAATGTAACAAAAAGCCCAAATGTTACATTTCAGACAGTTTCTGAGTGCGGAAATCTTTGGGCAAAATTCCGTATTTGTCCTTGAAACTGCGGCTGAAGGAGCGCGACGTTCCGAAGCCTGTGCGATCGCTTACTTCCGACACAGAAAGCGTAGTGGTCAGCAAGAGTTCGGCAGCTTTCTCCAAGCGAATGTTGCGGATGAAGTCGGCAGGGTTCAGCCCTGTGACAGTCTGCAAACGGCGGTACAGATTCATGCGGCTCATGAACAAACTGCTGCTCAGTTCGACGACGCCAAAGTCCGAGTCGTCGAGATGCTGCACGATCATCTGCCGAACTCGCTCCACAAACTCGGCGTCTGCCTGTTGCTTGGCATCGCTCTTCGCGCGCAATTTCTCCAGTTCTTTTTTCGAGTTCAGCACCAATTTGAGTTTGCGGGGCATGAGCATCTGGCTCACCTTCGACAGGGTTCGACGATAATGAAAGACCGCAAAACCGACGCCACCGATGAGCAGTAAGGCCAGCACCCACTGCACCCAAGGCATGCGCCACCAGTCGTCCAGCTGTCGGATGGTCAGACATTCGACGCCGTCCGACCAGCGTCCGTATTCGTCCGTCGCACGCACCTCGAGCGTGTAGCTTCCTGGTTCCAGCAGCCTGAGGTAAATGCGGTTTTGTCCTTCCTCCAGTTCGGTCCACTCATCGCCCGACGACAGGCGGTAGGCAATGCGGATGTGCGCAGCGTGCAGAGGGTCGAACGTCGATACGCAGAGCACCGCCTCGCGCGTTCCCTTCGGGATGCTGATTTCGTCCGTTCCGCAATAAAGTTCACGCCCGTCTATATAATAAGTAGTGACGCGCGGCCGCACCGACGCGCTGGTGTTCTCCAAGCGCTCGGAGGGAGAGAGCAGGCAAAAAGCACCGATTCCGCCGAGGAACAAACTGTCGGCGTCGGCTCGAATCGTATGGAAATAGTCCATATCGACTCCCTTATCCGTATTGCGGATGATGCGGCTGGCATGGTTCTTGGGGTTGTACTCCTTCAGATATTGGTCGGACAAAATCCATACATGACCACGACTGTCCACTTCAATATCTTTCACGCTGTCGCCGTTTCCGTTCGAGGCTTCCTTCGATTGTTCGGCGGTGATGGAACTAATCCTCTTCGATGGATTGGCAAAGAACACACTGCCGCCCGTCGTGGCAGCCCACACGGTATTATCAGCAGAAATGGCTACGCTGGTGAAGTCGCCTTCCGACTCCAGTATCTCCGTCTTGCCTTCGGCATTCGCCACACCAAAACCTCTCTTTGTTGACACAAAAAAGGCGAATCCATCGGAAGAAATCCGCAAATCGCGCACCATGCCGAGCTCTTTTGCCACGACCTTGCCCTGGCGCGTTTTCTTGTCAAAAACCTCGATTCCATCGTCGGTTCCCACCCAAACCGCATCGCCGGCATCGCAGAGTGCAGAAATCGGAGCCGAGGCCGTGGCAACACGCTCCGAGCGAATGGACAGTCCTTCGTGCCAGACACGCAGCAGGTCGGCACCGGTAGCAGCCCACAGGTAGTGTCCCGCGCGGTCGGGCACCATACATTTGCTGACAGAGAGGGGCGGAATGGCCGTCTGCTCGTTGGAGAACACAAAGTCGCCCGACGCGGCATGGTAGAGCGAAAGGTTCGTACGGCCCTGCCAAATCCAGTAGAAGCCGTCGCCGTCGGCGCGGCAGATGTTATCGACCATCACGCGATAGCCGGTCTTGTCCGACATGGGTTGCACAGCATCGCGCCGGATGGGACTGTCGGCAGACGTTATAATAAAGGTGTGAGGCGAATAGCCTGGCACCCATAGGTTGCCACTACGGTCCAGAATGGCATAGTCAATGATTTTTTTGCCCTCGGGCAGCACGGCAGAGATGTCCACCTGCTCCAACGTCTCGCCCTGTATGCGATAGGCATACACATCCTCCATCGTCGTCACCCACAGCAGGTGACGTTGCTGATCGACCACGAGATTGAGGATCTGGCTTTGGAACGTATCGACGCCATCCTCGCCCACGGTGTCGAACACACGGCGGAAGTCCTTCTTGTAACGCACCACGCCCAGTCCCCACGTGCCGACCCACAAGCCGCCCTGCACGGTGTCGGCGGCGATGTAGTTGGGCGTCATCGAATAGGGCCAGCCCAGTCCTTTCAGCTTGTGTTGCTGTTCGTCGAGCCGGTAGATGTCGTCGTTCACCACGACGACATACAGCCGGTGCTGCTTGTCTTCGGCAAAACTGGTCGTCCAGGCATCTGTCCGCCCTGGCGCCGTGGGATAGGTGTAGAGCAATTTGCCTTGCGGCGAAAAATGGTAAATCTTTCCGACCACAGCCACCAGCATTTCGCCGTTGTGGCGGCGGAAGACGAACGAGACGCCCTGCTCGCCGATGTCCTTCATGGGGCGAATCGAATAGTCGCTCTTGTCGAGGATGTAGCCGGCTTTGGTCGTTCCGAACCAGATGCGGCCCTGAACGTCCTCGGCAATGCTGGTGATGTCGTTCGTGGCCAGAAGTCCAGGGTGGTTGCGGTCGTTGCGGAACACGTCGATCTTATAACCGTTGTCGCGGCAGAGTCCCCCACCCTCGGTGGCATACCAGAAATAGCCTTCCGAGTCCTGCATGATGCGATGCACGTTGGCCACGGACAGCTGGCCCTGCGTCGGCAGTTTCTCACAGCGCAGCCTCAACTCCGAAAGCACACGCTCCTGTGCCGTGGCAACGAGTCCACAGCACAGGAGCATCCATATCGTGAGTACATGCCTCATGTTGCGCGTTTTTCTGGTCAATACAAGGCGTAATGCCGAGAGTTATTCCTTGCGGCTGCGCCAGACGTTCACTCCCAGCCACATCGTGGCGAGCAGGAAGATGACCGTCATGGTGTAGGACGCTGTATCACGCAGCACACTGGCCATCCAGATGCTGGCACCGAGGCACAGCACGCAGAACACCAGCGACACGACGAGCACAATTCTATTCAACTTATTCATAGCTATGCTTTGTTTACCACGAGTCCTACACATTGTTTACCGACTTCTTATCCGTATAATTCGTGCAATTCGTGGTCAAAAAGGGAACATCAGCGGTTCAGTTTCCACGAGAATCCGTCCTTCGTGTCCTTCACCTCGAAACCGAGTTCGGCGAGACGGTCGCGAATCAGGTCGCTGGTGGCCCAGTCCTTCGAGGCCTTGGCCTTCAGACGCTGCTCCAGCAGCATATCGACAACGTGGCCGAAGGCTTCTTCGCGGGCGCTGTTGTCTTCGCCGCCTCCCGATGAATTCGCCTTTTTCAGTCCGAGCAAGTCGAAGGCAAAAACTTCGAATACATCGGTCAATTTCTGCAAAACTTCCGTTGAAATCGCCATTTTCTTGTCGGCGACAGAGTTGATGACCTTCGAGGCTTCGAACAGCTGGCTGATGACGGCCGGCGTAGCGAAGTCGTCGTTCATCGCGTCGTAGCACTTCTGGCGCAGTTCCTCGACCCAAGCCATCGTGACGGCCTGTTGTGCTTGCGGCGTCGGGGTGGCAACGTACGAGGAAGGGTTAGCAGCCAGCGACTGTAGTGTGTTGTAGGCATCGAGCAGACGCTCCAACCCCTTCTCGGCAGCCTGCAGGGCTTCGTTGCTAAAATCGACGGTCGAGCGATAGTGGGCCTGCAGAATGAAGAAGCGGATGGTCATGGGCGAGTAGGCGCGGTCCAGCTTCTCGTGCGAGCCGGCGAAGAACTCCGGCAGGGTGATGAAGTTGCCCAGGCTCTTGCCCATCTTCTGTCCGTTGATGGTGATCATGTTGTTGTGGATCCAGTAGTGCACCATGTCGTCGCCCTGGCTCGCCACCGACTGCGCAATCTCGCACTCATGGTGGGGGAAGATGAGGTCCATGCCGCCGCCGTGGATGTCGAAGTGCTGTCCGAGGTACTTGCGTCCCATGGCCGTACACTCGCAGTGCCAGCCAGGGAAGCCGTCGCTCCAGGGACTGGGCCAGCGCATGATGTGCTCGGGCTGAGCCTTCTTCCACAGGGCGAAGTCGGCCTGGTTGCGTTTTTCGTCCGTACCGGCCAGTTCGCGGCTGTTGTTGATGATGTCGTCGAGGTTGCGGCCCGAGAGTTTGCCGTAGTGGTAGTCCTGGTTGTATTTCTCCACGTCGAAATAGACCGAGCCGTTGCTGACGTAGGCATAACCGTGGTCGAGGATTTCGCGAACGAGCTCGATCTGCTCGATGATGTGCCCCGTGGCATGGGGCTCGATGCTGGGCGGCAGCACGTTGAGCGCCGCCATGGCGTCGTGGTAGCGGTTGGTGTAATACTGTGCCACCTCCATCGGTTCCAATTCCTCCAGTCTTGCCTTCTTTGCAATCTTATCCTCGCCCTCGTCGGCATCGTGCTCCAGGTGTCCCACGTCGGTAATGTTGCGCACGTAGCGCACCTTGTAGCCGAGGTGTTTCAGGTAGCGGAAGACGACGTCGAAGGTGATGGCAGGCCGAGCGTGCCCCAGGTGGGCGTCGCCATAGACCGTCGGGCCACACACATACATACCCACAAACGGTGGGTGCAGCGGACGGAAAAGCTCTTTCCGTCGCGTCAGTGAGTTATAAACAAGTAAGTTTTGTTCCATATTGCATTTATTATCTTAACATCAAGGTCAAAAAGCAGACGCACACCTTCGGCTGATGCTGCAAAGTTAGCAATAATCCGACAAAATTCACTAAAAAGTAGAAGAAAAAACATCGCATACGCCCTGGATGGCTTCTCGGCACAGGAAGGAAACATGGCCATTGTGCACTGGATTCCCGCCTCAGGTGCACAAAAAAACCGCTGGCGGTGGACAAAAAACGGAGCGGATGGGCGGAGAAAACTCAAAATCACAGTGATATTTTTGGAAATCTCAATGAGGTTTGCAGGAATTTCAGTGTAATTTGCAGAAATCTCACTGATATTTTGACTTTATTCCGCACTGCGACCGACGTCCTTCCACACTCCCAGCGGGTTGAGAGGGCGGAGGAAATGAATTTTATTGGTGTCCGATAAAATAATAGTCCCGAAGGGACTTTCCAAGTCCACTCATTCTATGATACCATCCAAAGCCAATGGTGATGGGGAAATGTCAATCTCTAATTTAGTTTTACCTGACACCAATAAATGAATTTAGAGGGCGGAGGAGCTGGGGATTGGGGATGGACGAGCCGCAAACAAAATGCCCCGTGTGCAGTCTTGCACACGGGGCATTTCCTATTTATTACAGCAGGGCTGTTCACCACAGGCCGCTGTCCCAGCCGTTCTTCTGCTGGTTGAGCACCTGCTCCAGCTCTTCGTCCGACAGACGCGCCTTGGCGTCGCCGCCGCCACCGCTGCCAGGACCGCCGATGGGAATTTCTTCGCCGTCGTCGCTGGCAGTGATCATGACGGTCTGGTTGGTGAGGAGACGTTCGATCTCGATAGCCGGTTCAATATACTTTTTCATAACGTTATCTTGGGTATTTAGAGGTTACTACTAAGATTTACTTCAAGAACACCTTCTTGCCATCAATGATGTACAGACCCTTGGTCGGGTTCTTCACTTCGCGGCCGCTGAGGTCGTAGGCCTTGCCGGTGCGGATATTCAGCTCACCGTTCTCCAGCGTAGCGATGCCGGTAGCTTCCTCGTCGTCGAAGAAGATGTTCAGGCTCTTCGCGCCGCTTGCATCGGGTGTCCAGCCATCGAGCGTGATGTAGGCACGGGTCATGTTCACCCAACTTTCACGAGGAGCTCCTTCTTCTGCATAGACAAGTTCGCCGTTCTGAACATACCAGCTGTTGACAGGCACTGTGGTCTGTGCGGCATAGGTACCGTACATCGTGGCACCGGTCACAGCGTAGCTGGGCAGACCGCTCTCGCAGGACACGAGCGTGCGACCTTCGATCAGAATGTCTGTACCCTCGGCAATGGCCTGAGTAGCCTTGAGCAGGCAAGGACGGTTGGCAACGACGCCATCCTGACGGGTGAAGCGCAGCGACTCTGTTTCGCTGTTATACTCCTTGAGGATAGAAATCTTCGAGCCTTCGCCGAAGGTAGCTTCCACCTCGGCCTGTGTCATGCTGAACGGCAGAACGAGCGTATTGAGGCCCACCTTGATCGGACGGCGCAGCGTCACGTCGCCAGCCTTCTCCAGCTTGTAGTCGTAGCCTTCGAAGTCGGCCTCGTAGCCTTCGGTTCCCTCAGCAATCATCGGATCGTCGGGATCGAGGACGATGGTGGCAGCCGGAATCTTGTAAAGCTCAAGGTAGCCGATACCCATCCAGTTGTAGGTGTTCGTGTTCGTCGGCTTCAGACCAATCTTCACGTCCTGAACCGTCGTGTTCACAAACTCAACACTCTGCTGAGTGAGCGTAGTGTTCTTCACCTGCGAGCCCTGTGTGTCGTTGGCGTAGAAATAGACACCGGCAGTGTTGGTGCCAGCATACTGATCCTGAGCAAAAGCATAGCAGCTCATGTTGTAGGTACCTACAGGCAGGTTGGCAACCGTCGTGTAGAGATTGAAGAGTCCGTTTGCCTTGGCAGGATTGCTCCAGTATTCGTAGAAGATGGCCTTGTCGCCACTGACCGCAGCAGCATTGGTCATCACCTGCTTATTGCCATCATCCTGCTCAGAAGCCCATCCGTCGGGAACGACTCCCCATGTGCCACTGTCAGCATCACCAGGAACACCGTCCCAGAACTTCGTGAGGTCGGGGTTGACAAGCATGTAGGTCAGGTTGAAGGGCTTCGTCTCATCTGTCGGGTTGGCAGCAGCTGCGTAAGTGTCCATGGCTGTGCGGAGGGCTGTGTTGACGGCAGTAGCCTCTGTAGCATTCGTGGCAGCTTCAATGTCTGTAGCGGCAGTCGTGATGGCTGTGCTCAGCGTGCCCTGTGCCTCCGTGTTGTCGGTCGGAGCAGCTACGAGCGCGTCGGCATAGTCCTTCAGTTCGAGGTAAGCAGCGTAAAGCTCAACCATCGGCTGGAGGGATACAACAGTAGCGTTAAGACTCTCGATAGCCTGCTCGAATGCTTCGGCTGTCTTCGGATAGTTTTCATCCTGACAAGCACCAATGGCAGTCTGAGCTACGTTAGTGTAGGTAGCGGCAGGAACCTTTCCGTTGAGGGCCTCAACTGCATCCACGGCAGCTGCAAGGGCGGCGTCGAAGGTCGAAATCTGGATATTCTTGAAGGCAACCCAGTTGTAGTTACGGTTGTCGGCGATGACGACACCGAGTTCGAGGACACCATCTTCACCAATCGTGGCGGCAGCAGTCTGTGTGCCGTAGATACCCGACATACCCTTATAAGTAAATGTCGTGCCGACTTCGGTCAGGTCGGCTACGTCGCTGTTCACATAGAAGTTAGGACCGTTAGGAGCGGTTGCATCGGCTTCGTTGTACGAGCGAACAAGGGCTGAAACACGGTAAACCTCACCGGGTTCCAAACCTTCGAGACGGTAGTAAACCTTACCTGCGCCGAGGAGGCCACCCTTGCCTGTCCAGTTCTCGATGAAGGGAGTCACCATGCCCGAGGGATCATTGCCAGGGTTACCTTCGACTGACCAGGTGTTGATGTGGAAAGTCTGTGCGTTCTCGCATACCCATCCGTCAAGGCTGTTGTCAGGCACGCTACCTGCTTCGATAATGGCATAGCTGGCAATGGACTTCTGACCAAGGGTGTTGGCGGCTACGAGGGCTGCAGTTGCTGTTTCAAGAGCGGTCTTGTCTGCCTGATCCACCTCAGTCTCATCGTAAGTCGTGATAGTAGAGTTCAGCGACGAGAGCACCGAAGGAGCAATCTTTTCCGTGGTAGCAGCAGTTGTCTTGGCCGCGTTGAGGGCTGCAAGATATGCGTCGATGTAAGGAGTGAGGTCGGCAACGGGACCTACATACTTCAGTGTTGCCTGGTCTATTTGTGTCCATCCGTTAACAGCCGCCGTCTGCTCAAAACCAATCTCGAGCGAAGCTCCATTTAAGACCGTGATGTCTGTCACGGTGTACAGAGTCGGAATTGTAGCCGTGATGCCGCTCTTCTGGTCGCCGGCATAGACGTACTGGTTAGTACCATCACCAAGAGTGCTAACGAATGCATACATGGAGAACTCGTATTTACCTTCGGGCAAGCCAGTGATTGTCTGATACATCTTGCCCTTGTATGCACTGCCTTTCCAGTTCTCCCACATGGGTGGGTTGGGGAACGGATTGTTTGTGGCAATACCTACGTTCTGAGCACCCGTTGTCGTTGTCCAACCATTGGTGTCGGTGTCGAAGTTCGGGTTAGTAATCATGTAGGTTACGTCATAGGCATCGGCTGCGTCAGCAGGTTCAAGACCTGTGATGAATGCGAGACCAGCTGGTTTGAGACGTCCCGTCTGAGCAGAGATGACGCTGGCATCGGTCGTCACAGCCTCTACAGTAGTGCTGATGTCGCTAACCGTTGTATTGTATGCAGCCAAGTTGGTAGCTTTCTGCGCTTCGGTATCTGCCGTTACAGCCACTGTAGTATAGCCATCTGTCAAGGTCTTGAGAGCCCGATATTCAGCATAGGCAGCCTTGATGGCATCTGTTGCATAGGTCGAGATGGCCGTGCTGATATTGCTGATGGCCGTCTCATAATCCTCAGCGGTCGTGTAAGTCTTGTTGTTTGCAGTTACGACCTCCTGAATGGCGTTGAAACCGGCTGTGGGAATCAAGCCGTTGAGGTCGTTGGCCTGCTGAACGACAGCCGCCAGTCCTGTTTCAAAAGCAGAAAGGTCGAGGTCACCCGTACGGTAGAGGGACTTAATCTGAATAGTGTGCCATCCGGTAATGTTGGCTATTTCAACGCCCAGTCCCAGTTGGAGCGTTCCATCTGTAACATTGATATCGGCTATTTCAGCCTGAATAGGCTCAGATGCAAGGAATCCCGGTGTCACACCCGATGCAGTGATATACTTCTTCTGCGTGTCTCCATTGGCTGTTGCAAAAACAAAGGCCACGTCATCTCTTGTTCCGTTGAGCGTCGCACCGCCTTCTCCTCGGGCATTGTGAGCAGTTGCATAGAGAACAACCTTATATACTCCGTTTTTCAGACCAGAAACATTTTGATAGAGTTTTGTTCCTGCTGTCGCTGTTCCATAAATTTCTCGCAGGGCAACATTATTACCAGTTGTAGTGCCAGAAACGGAGCCGTCACCCTTGAGCCAACCATTACCCGTGTTGACTGAACTTGTGTAGTCCACTTGGCTATCATACTTCACCAGTGAGAGATTGTCAAAAAACACCTTGGCATTGGTCGTTGAAGTATTGTTTTGAGCTTTTACGCCAAGCTGGAAATAACCTTCAGTGGCATCGGAGAGGTAGAAGGCAATCTCGTCTTTCACCCAAGCTCCATAAGGGTAAGAAGGCATTGTGGACAAGGTACTCGTCCCACTTGTAGGCACGAATCCGCACTGTGATGCTAAAATAGCAGCAGAGGAATTGTTGTTGTAAGCATTGACTGTAAATACATAGTAGCCAGCCGGAAGGGTAACCGTAGCCGACTTGTAAGAAACTGTCTGCTGCCAACCGGCCGACAGACCAAGAGTGTTACCTGTGGCACCGGCATTGTCAGTGGCCGGAGCACTTACTCCGTTAATTTGACCTGCACCGCCATAGCTGACTACTGCACCGCAACTATTTGCACCTCCAGAAACAGATGTCCATCCCGTCGATGCGTAATCAACGTTGGAACCGGTAGCTTTGTTTGACGCTTCAGCGGTGCAATCTTCGAATCCAGGATTCGTCAGATACGTAGCCGTCACGTCCTGCTGTGCGCTCGCACTAAGTGCCCACGCACCGGTGATGAGGGTCATCACCGCGAAAAGTAATTTCCTTTTCATTGTTGTTAATTAATAAGTTAAGTAAGTTGTGAATGTATATTCTGCAATAACAGATGTTGTAGTCAGCACAGACAAAATCGAGCAAATATAAACAATAATTAGGTTACAACAAACATTTATCCGTAAAAAAAAAGCAAAAATAAGGAAAAATGCTTGATACACGTCCATTTTTTGCCCTATTGCAGAGCAACGAAGAGCGTACCATCGTCCGCATCCAACAACATGGGGTGACGATAAAAGGCAGGATGCGAGCGAGATAAGAAAAGGAGGTCACACATCATCCTTTGCGGAATGAATGAAAATGATGCCAGCGACATCAGATAAGGTAGCCAGCCATACAGCCATCCGGATGGCTGTATGGCTGGCTACCGCTAACAAAACAATTATGGAACAGGTTTTCTACGATGGATTCGCCTATTTCCGTAAATTCTCTTCGATGAATTGGAGGAGGCGGTCAACGGCTTGGTCGGCGGGAATGTTACGTTCGATGCATTCTTTACGCTTATAAAGACTGACTTTACCGGCTGCAGCACCGACATAGCCGTAGTCGGCATCGGCCATCTCTCCTGGACCGTTGACGATGCAGCCCATGATGCCAATCTTCAACGTGCGGAACGCTGGATTCTGCTCGGCACGAGCGAGGACGGCAGACTTGATACGGGCGATGGTCTCTTCCAAATCGTAGAGTGTGCGACCGCAACCTGGGCAAG
Organism: uncultured Prevotellaceae bacterium; assembly: GCA_900319385.1. Classification (GTDB taxonomy): domain Bacteria; phylum Bacteroidota; class Bacteroidia; order Bacteroidales; family Bacteroidaceae; genus UBA3839. Next base: position 28,023 of record ONOG01000032.1, read on the forward strand.
AGATAAATTCGGGCTTTGTCATCTTCACTCGCGCGGCTTGCAAGATGGAATCGGCCAATTCATCGAGCTTTTCCTGGGAAAAATGCGGGTCACGGATGGTCAGACGGTGCGCCAAACCATCAATGAGCAGAGCTCCTACCGTCATGGCAGCCTTGAGTTGAAGCGATTCCCAATCGTTTTCGGCGAATTCAACGAGGATTTCATCTTGTTCGATGGATTCGCGTATTTTAGCACGAAGAGCAGCACATTCCTCGATGGATTCGACCATTTTGCGAGCGACGGGTATCTCACGTTCGGGTGCCTCACTGAGCGACACACGGATGGTATCTCCAATCCCTTCACAGAGCAAAGCACCGATTCCAACGGCACTTTTCACACGGCCGTCCTCCCCTTCGCCGGCTTCGGTGACGCCAAGGTGGAGCGGGAAATCCATACCTTCGCAATCCATCTGCTGCACCAGCAGACGTACTGTGCGCACCATTACGACAGTATTGCTGGCTTTGATGCTGATAACGACGTTGGGAAACTGCTCACGCTGGCAGATACGCAGAAACTCCATGCACGACTCCACCATACCTTCGGGGGTATCGCCGTAGCGCGACATGATACGATCGGAGAGCGAACCGTGGTTTACGCCGATGCGAATAGCTGTGCCGTGCCCACGACAGATGCGCAAGAACGGGACGAAACGCTGCTCGATTTTGGCGATTTCATCGGCATATTCCGCGTCGGTATAATCTATTTTTTGGAATTTGCGCGCCGGATCGACATAGTTACCTGGGTTGATGCGCACTTTCTGGGCATAGAGAGCAGCGACATCAGCCACGTGGGCGTTGAAATGGACGTCGGCCACGAGGGGTACGTTGCAACCCAGTTCGCGCAGTTTTCTTCCGATGGATTCGAGGTTTTTGGCCTCACGATCGCCTTGTGTCGTCAGACGTACGTACTCGCCCCCTGCCTCGACGATGCGCAGGGTCTGAGCAACGCAAGCATCTGTGTCCATGGTCGAGGTGGTGGTCATGGACTGTACGCGGATAGGGTTTGTGCCGCCAAGCGGGGTGTTGCCTACCCGAACTTCATGTGTCTTTCTGCGTTGATATATATCACGCAGAGGCGCAACATTCTTTTTTTCCATAGTGATAACAAATTCCACGCTGAGACGCAGAGGGCGCGGAGCGTTCTTTTTAATACTTTTCTTTTGCGCCACGCAGAGACGCAGCTAAGGCTGCGAGGTCGCAGAGAGTGGTTATTCTTTGAACTTGTTGACAATCCTCTCTATACCATCTTTCAATCTAACCACATTGAAGTTCATGACATAACCAAGCGTGAGGTTCATTAGCTTCAAATAGGTAAGAGTCTGCTTTGCATATAGTGGCGAGGAATTTTCAACCGATTTTAATTCTATGACTACTTGATGATCGACCAAAATGTCTATACGCAAATCTTCGGACAATCGTTTTCCCTTATAAAAAACAGGGACGGGTACTTCAACTGCTACCTGGAAACCATTCTGACGCAGCTCTTAAGCTAATGCCAGCTTGTATATTTTCTCAAGTAGCCCAGGACCCAGCTCTTTGTGCACATTCATCGCGCAGGCAATAATTCTGCGCGTATAGTCTTCTGTTATTATGTTAGTCTCTGCGTACTCGCGCCTTAAGGCGCACCTCTGCGAAGCGCAAAAACAAAAGAACTGATGAATGGGAAATCTCCGCGATCTCTGCGCCTCTGCGTGATATAAACTTAATTCGTCTTGTGCTGATACTTGATTTCTGCCAGTTCGTGGTTGGCCTTCTCGATCTTCTTCGCCAGACCCTCCTTGTAGGCAGCAAAGCGGCTGTGGAGGTCGGCATCGGAGAGAGCGAGCATCTGAACGGCAAGGATGGCTGCATTGAGGGCTCCGTTGATGGCTACTGTGGCGACGGGAATGCCTGGAGGCATCTGGAGCATCGACAGCACAGCATCAACACCGTCGAGCGCAGAACCCTTGACGGGAACGCCTATGACGGGCAACGTGGTTTGTGCTGCGATAACGCCTGGCAAGGCTGCAGCCATGCCGGCTCCGGCAATAATCACACGGACACCTCGTTCGCGAGCTGTACGAGAGAATTCCTCGACTGCTGCAGGAGTACGGTGAGCTGAAATAGCGTTGATTTCGAACGGAACCGCCATTTCATCGAGGAATTGTGCGGCTTTCTCCATGACGGGCAGGTCGCTGGTGCTGCCCATGATGATGCTGACAAGTGGACTCATAGGAGTTAAAAGTGAAAAGTGAAAAGTGAAAAATAAAAATTAAAAATTAAAAGCCTGGCGGAGGGGGGGCCTCCTTGTGAGGGGCTGGGGGGTAAGGCTTTAGAGCCAGACAAACAGCGTAAAGAATACGGCACAGACAAAGCCGACCAGAAAGCCGACCAGCACCTGCGAGAGACTGTGCTGACGAAGCACCATGCGACTGGTACCAAGCAGACCAGAAAGGATGAGCAGGCCGCATGTGGGCCAGATGGGATTATAATAGAAGATGTGGCTGAACGTGACGAGCAGTCCGACCAAGCCACCGATGCCGACCATGTGGGTCGAGATTTTCCACCACAGGTTGATGAGCATCGAGATGAGCTGGGCAGCAATGGCTGCGAGGATGATTCCACGGAAAAATGTGGCGGTGTTCATCTGTATGAACAGCACAAGGCAGGCCACATGGCTCAGGAGCGAAAGCACATAGGGCATGTGGCGATGTTCACGATGGGAGAGCTGCCAGTGCGACCAGCTGTTCAGCCGCCGGAACACGTTGATGCTGACGAGCGGAATCAAGATGGTGAAGGTGACGACTATGCCTAAGACCAGGAGTTTGTAGGCATGGGGCAGCAGGCGGAGATAGCTGAAGAAAAGCAACCAAAGAAAGGCCCACGTCGGTGCGTAGAAGGGTGAGAAGAGCACCGAGAGGACCTTGGAAATCTGTATGATACGCTTTTCCATGACAAATACAGTAATGAGAGGGTCAGCGCCGTCGCAGGGCTGCGACCGGAATGTTCATCGCGTCGCGATACTTGGCTACGGTGCGCCGCGAGATGGGTTCGCCGTGTTCACGCATCAACAAAGAGAGCTGTTCGTCGGACAAGGGATTGTGCTTGTCTTCCCCGTCTATCAACTCACGAAGCAGCGGCATGATACGGGTTTTCAGAATTTCCTGCCCCTCAGCATTGGCTTTGGTTCGAAGGAAAAAATGTTTGAGAGGATAGAGAGTGCCATCGAGCAAAGCGTACTTGCTGTTGACGACACGGCTGATGGTAGAAATGTTCAGTCCCGTACGCTCAGCCACATCGCCCAGACGCAGGGGACGGAGTTGAGCATCGTCTTGCGTGAGCATGAAATTGTGCTGAAAGGCAATAATCGCTTTCATCGTGATTGTAAGCGTATGACGACGTTGCTGGATGGCAGAGACAAACATCTGGGCGGCCTCGACCTTCTGACGAGTATAGATGAAGGCATCGCGCTGGCTGCGTGTCATGTGCGATTCGCCGCCCTGCTGATAGCTTTTCAGCTGCTCAAGATATTCACGACTGACACGCAAGGGAGGCACCTCACCTTGGTTGAGTGTAAAACTGACCTGACTCTCATGGTCGGTATCGATCAGAAAGTCAGGAACGATGGTCTGGGCACGGTCGTCAGCTGCTTCGTGAAGCGAACGCCCTGGATGGGGATTCAGACGTCCGATAGCCTGTATCGCACTGCGCAGACGTTCTGCACTGACACCCAGCCGCTCAGCAAGCCGAGCGGTGTCGTTGCGCTCAAAAAGGGCGAATTCATCGGCGATGATGCGGCGACAGAGTTCAAGCTGCTCGACATGAATGGACGAAGAGCGTTCGGAGAGAAGTTTGTCTATCTGTATGAGGAGGCACTCTTGCAACGAACGTGCACCGATGCCCGAAGGGTCAAACTGCTGAAGGATATGCAGGGCATCCTCGAGTTCGGCCTCGGTCACCTCGACATTGTGATTGAACAGAAGGTCGTCGGCAATGCTGCGCAGGGGACGATCGACAAAACCGCGATCGTCGAGCGAGCCAATGAGATAGCGCAAGAGGGAACGCTGACGAGGCGTGACATCATAGTCGGAAATCTGTGCCTCAAGATCCTCGATAAAGGAACGGGTGTCGCCAATGGGGATCTCGGCTTGACTCTCACTCCCTTGTCCCTGCGAGGCATAGACGGGTAAGTCATCTGTGTCGTAGGCAGTCAAATCGAGGTTTGCATCATCTTCCTGAAAAGTTTCGTCGTCAGACAGGTCAAGTTCGTCAGAAGCATCGGACGCGGTATCTTGCTCAGCAGGCACACCTTCCTCGAGCGCAACATTCTCATAGAGTTCGTCGCGCACACGTTGTTCCAAGTCGGTCAGTGGCAACTCCACCAACTTCGACAGCAAATACTGCTGTGGCGAAAGTCGCTGAAGCTGCACTTCACGCTGCTGCTGCGCCAGACCTTGCTTCATGCTTCGTCCTGCTGCTCTGAATAGTCCATCTCAGCCTGAACCACAAGCAAAATGTCGTCATGGTCAAACTCGCCGACCTTTTCCTTACGGGCCTTTTTAACGACAAAATCGGCAACGGCATCGAGGTCGATGTCGATGCAGCCTTCTGCATCAGGCTCCTGCTCAAACACACCCGACGTGGTATAATAGTCGATGATCACGTCGAGGATATAGTAGAGGTCGTCGTCCGAAAGACGCTCTTTCAACTCCTGCGGCAGCTGCTGACGAATGAAGGCCACTTCACGGGCATCATCTTCAGCATCCAAAAGAATTTCATTGTCTATACTCATAATCTTCTGCTATTTAACGGCTATTATACAACTGGCTTTGACTCACCTCGAAAAGGCAAACTTAAAGCATTGCCTTGATCTTCTCTTCATAGGCAGCCTTTACCGTGGCACCGACAATCTTGTCAACCACCTGTCCATCCTTCAGGAACAGAACGGTCGGGATGTTACGAATGCCAAACTGGAAAGCCAAGTCATCCTGTTCCTCGACATCTACCTTGCCTACGACTACTTGATCCTTGTACTCCTCGGCCAGTTCCTCAATCACAGGAGCAACCTTGCGGCACGGACCACACCACGTAGCCCAAAAGTCAATCACAACAGGCTTACCGCCACTGATAATTTCGCTGAAGTTTTCTTTTGTAATTTCCATAATAGAGTCTTTTTAAAGTGATAGAATGATTTCAACGCAAAGTTACGACATTTCCACGAAGTATGGAAATGCTACACGGAAAAAAGAGATTAAATTGACACAAAAAAAGAGTCCCCCTGCTGCAGTTGCAGCGGAGGGACTCTCCTGAAAAACGGCGGCGACCTACTCTCCCGCATTGCGGTGCAGTACCATCGGCGCGCTCGGGCTTAACTTCTCTGTTCGGGATGGGAAGAGGTGGAACCCCAAG
>ONOG01000033.1 GCA_900319385.1 uncultured Prevotellaceae bacterium
GTTTGATTTCCCAAGTAATCGGTAGTCGTTGACGAGGTTCCGACGTTGTAAAATTGAGCGTTTGCTGAAGCAACGATAGACATTGCTACCAGCATCAGTGATAATCTTTTCATTGTTCTGTCTATTTTTTTTATTTACTGAAATACACCTTATTTGAGCTGTTTCTCTCACTTCGTTCCAATCTATTCAGAGCATCAACGGACTCCGAACTTCCGCATTTCTTCCCGTGTTTATAGTCAGTTTTTGCATCTTTGATATATCCAAGTTGTTCATTGGCATAGCCACGCATGTAATAGAGCTCACCGCAATAATGCCCAGTCTCAAGTGCTTTATCAACATATCGAATGGCATTTCTCCATTCCTTGTCTTGGAGGGCATCGAGCGCCATTTCACAGTAAAACTGGTAGAGTTCACTCTTCTTGGCCTCAATTGCCTCCTGTCGGGCAGCCATTTGCGATAAGGCACGAAGGTGCATGTTCATCATTCCTTGGTCATAGACGCTCATCGTAGGCAGTTCTGCCCATGAATCATAACCATAAATCTGTGCACGAGAAGTGTGGAACATGGCACACATCAGTGCAATCGTCAAAAGTCTCTGTTTCATAATTTCCCTGCTTTTTTTGCTGCAAAGATACATGCTTATCCCATCTTTGCCAAACAAAAAAACATCGCAAGCCTTGTGAAATGGAGTAAAAAATACCATTCTCACTCCCACACCACCATTCCCCTTGGCAGGCTGATGCTTTTCTTTTCTCCTCGAAAACCGTTGATGAAGTAACGCTCGGCGAGGCGATGGTCAAACTCACTGAGGAAGGCGGCGCGGATGCGGGCGCATTTCTCGTTGATAGAGTTCGAGAGGGGGTTGGTGACGTCGTCGATGCTGTGCTGCATCTGAGGGGTGAGCTCACCGGGACGAAGCCGTAGGTATATCTCGGTGAGTTCTTTGCGGTGGTCGGGCAGTTGCTTGAAGTAGAGCCCTTCCGGATGCTTGAGGAAGAGGAAATAGACGGCCTTGACGAGGGGTTCCATCTTGATCTCCATGTTGTTGAAGGCAGGTAGGAAAATGCGGTAGTCCTTGGTTATGATCAGTTTGCTGAGTTGTTCCTTTGGGTGAACCAATTCTTCGAGCAGTCGCTCTGCCACTCCGCGTTGGCGCAGTTTCTCGATGCGTTCCCTCACTTCGTCCATCAGGTCGTGGATGTCTTCTTCCCACTTTTGAGAAACGAAGTGGTTGTCGGCAAAGTCCTCGGGATCGTCCCCTGCCTCGTCTTTGACCCCACAGTAAAAAACGTCTCCGACCGCAGTATCCTTTTTCAGTTCGTTGGCTATGCTCCGTATCTGTTCGTCCAGCGTCTCTTCGCCATCTACCGTCAGCGGATGATAGTAGGCAAAAAAGGTTTTCCAGCCGCCACAGGTCCTATATTCCGTTTCGGTTTGCAGAAATCCATGTCGCATGGTTTCTCGGTCTTCGGGATGAACCAGTTGCTGCAGCATATAGTCGTTGCCTATTTTTGTAGAACCAATTGACGGATCCCGCATATAGGGAAAGTAGTATTGCAACACCTCTGATTGTTGTAACACTGCGGGAAGATTCGGCAGATACACGATGCTGTATCCCGTGATTTCTTCCCAACGCTCGACGACCTCGGGGTGATGTTCGAACAGGTCGTTCAGCACCTCGTTCTCTTCATTGGCCACATAGACCAAGTCTTTGGAAGTCATACCTTGCAAGTCGAACAGTTCAACCGCGTTCTCGTACCGGTTAGGCAGGCGCGGTTGCGCCCGACGTTCCTCCAGCGTCAGTTTTCGCTTTACTTTCGGCGCTTCTTCCTCAACTCCCCGAATGCGACGCACAATCCACTTCACGGCATTGATGATATAGCGGAGAAAATAAAAGTAAACTATAAAGAAAGGCAAAGCTATCACAAAGACGATGCAGGTGATGACATTAATCATCACCTCGCTCCAATCAATGTCCTTCAACTTCAAATTCATTTTCATATCATTCGAGCGTCTTCCGTTTTTTAAACATCTGGCAAATTTAGCAAAAATGCTCCACCCACACAAGTCTCCCGAATTTAATTTATTTTCCACAAGCCTTGCGGGCAAAAACAATTTGCAGGAAGAAGATGATACCGATATCTTTGCAACGAACTAATCAAAAAATACAATCTCTATGAACAATTACGCTTATATCATCACGGAGTGTCGCAAGGCACATTACGGAAAATGGAAAAAAGAAGCTGTCGAAGCCTGCTTGTCACTGCTCCCGACGCTGACCAGGGAAGAACTCTTGCACTTGACGTCGTCACGGTGGTTGAAGAAGAACGACGAAGTACGCAAAGCTGCCTTCCAGCAACTCTTCAAAGAGCAGTTGGAGAGTCACCGAAAGATGATCAGCACAAGTACGATTGACGAACTGGGATGTATGCTGACAGAACAGAATGGCAAAAACGTGAAATGGGCACGTGAGGAACTGAAACGCCGCTATCTGTTGGAGAACCGTGACACTCAGTTGCGCATCATTTCGTTTTTCGTGAAGGGAACGACGAAGCAGGATGTACAATGGGGTCAGGTACGCGAGAAATGGCAACAGCGAGGAATGGCCACTCCACCTTCCTTCCTGGATTTTCTCAGAGAGAGAGCGAAGTAGCAAGCCGTTGCATCTCGGACCTCCGTCCTCGGTAGCCATCTTGACGAGGCGCAGCATCGCACCTACGATGGCTCGCCGCTATGAGTTTTCCACACCCGCTGTGGAAAACTTTTTTCGGAAAATTCATTGCGCGAAAGTGAAAATCTATATACATTTGTAAAAAAATTTACTTTTATAAAATCTTAGGACTACAAAAACAAGAAAAAGGAATGATGAATACTGAAGACAACATGCCTCCTTTCAACTTTCCCATTGAGGATAAGTCGGAGAGAATTATCAAGGTGATTGGTGTGGGCGGCGGTGGTGGAAATGCCGTGCAGCACATGTGGGAGAATGGCGTGAGAAACGTCACGTTTATCGTCACCAACACCGACAGTCAGGTGCTTTCAGCCAATAAGGTTCCGAATAAGTTATTGCTGGGGCCTGGCCTCGGCGCAGGTGGAAAGCGCGATGAAGGGCAGCGGATTGCCGAGGAGAACATTGAAGAAATCAAGCAAATGTTCGACGATGACACCAAGATGGTGTTCATCACGGCCGGATTGGGCGGCGGCACCGGTACTGGAGCCACGCCCGTCATTGCCCGTGTGGCCAGACAGATGGGAATCCTCACCATCGGCGTGGTCACCTTGCCGTTCCGCATGGAGGGTCGCAAACGCATTGCTCAGGCACTCGAAGGGTTGGAAGAGATCCGTAACTGTGTCGATTCGCTCATCGTCATCAACAACGAACGGCTGATCACCGACGAGCAGTACAATGCCCTCACATGGGACGAAGGCCTGAAGAAGGCCGATGAGGTGCTGATGACGGCAACGAAGACGGTGGCCGAGATCATCACAGTCATTGGCAAGGTCAACCGCGACTTCAACGACGTGAAGAGCGTGATGAAGGACGGCGGGGCTGCCATTGTGTCGGTGGGCAGCGCAAACGGCGAGAACCGCATCTTCAAGGCTCTGTCGAATGCCATCAGTTCGTCGCTGGTGGCCAATGTCAACCGCCGCCGCGTGAAGCGGATGCTCTACGTCATCTACAGCGGACAGAAGAATCCTGCCCGCACGAACGAACTGCGCGAAATCAATGAGTTCATGGAAGACTTCTCGGAGGACATCGACCTGCTTTGGGGACTTTATCCCGACGAGTCGCTCGACGACGACATCAAGGTGGCCATCATCGCCACGGGATTTGACGAAGAGCCAGACGAAGCCTCCGAACCTGCGGTCAACAACCACGAGGAACACTACAAGGCATTGTTCGACACCTACTACGGTAACCCCCGACCGAAGTCTGCCCAAGCTCCAGCCGAGCCGGCGGAACACAGGTCGGAACAAGCCTCCGACGCACAGTCCGAAGCACCCACGCAAGAGCCTGCGGATGCAGCACCAGCCATTCCCGACGAGGACGCCACCCCAGGACGTTTGCAGAACATCCTCCAGTCTGTCCGTTCGTTCCTTGGCCGCATCGTCGATGAATATTGAACGGAGAACGTTGAACGTCGAAGGAAAGTCCTCCGACGTTCGACGTTTTAAGTTAATTATTGTATTTTGTGGCGGATTTTCGAAAAAAATGCCGTAACTTTGCGCTCTAAAACAGAATGATGGCAGACAAACGATGGGAAGAATCCTGGCTATAGACTATGGCAAGCGCCGCACAGGCATCGCTGTGACCGACCCGTCGCAGATCATCGCCAACGGCTTGACGACGGTGGAGACAAAGACCTTGTTCGAGTTCCTCGCCGACTACATGCAGCGTGAGGCCGTTGAGCGGATTGTCGTGGGACTTCCCCGCCAGACCACAGGCGAGATGTCCGAAAACTGGAAGCGTGTGGAGCCGTTTGTCAACCGTCTGCGCAAGCTCTATCCCGACGTGACGGTCAATCTCTACGATGAGCGGTTCACCTCGGTCATGGCGCATCGGGTGATGCTCGAAAGCGGAATCGGACGCAAGGCGCGTCAAGACAAGGCACTGGTGGACAAGATTTCGGCCTGCATCATTCTGGAGGACTATTTAGAAAGCAAAAGAGGACTATGATTCTACCTATGTACATCTTCGGGCAACCCGTACTACGGAAGCATGCCGAAGACATCGCGCCCGACTACGAAGGTCTGCAGGACCTCGTGGATAACATGTTTGAGACGTTGAAGAACGCCGAGGGTGTTGGCCTCGCCGCACCACAAGTCGGCCTGCCCATCCGTGTCGTGGTGGTGGACCTCGACTGCATCTCGGACGACGAGCCGCAGTTCAAGGGCTTCCTGCGCACCTACATCAACGGACACATCGTCGAAGAGAGCGAGGAGACGACCGACTTCGAGGAGGGCTGCCTCTCGCTGCCTGGCATTCACGAGAAGGTGCGCCGCCCCAAGAGCGTGCGCATCCAGTACCTCGACCGCGACCTGCAGCCGCACGACGAGTGGGTTGACGGCTTCGTGGCACGCGTCATTCAGCACGAGTTCGACCACCTCGAAGGCCGTATGTTCGTCGATCATCTGAGCGGTCTGCGCAAACAGATGATCAAGAAAAAGCTGGTGAACATGTCGAAGGGCAACTTCTCGTGTTCCTACAAGGCAAAGCCGAACCGCTGAAGCCCGAAACCCACCCCCCTGAATCATGAGGCGGTTTTCCCTTTTTATAGTCAGCCTGTTATTCTATTTGCTCCCTCCCTTCGGGGAGGGCTGGGGAGGGGTCTGCGCCCAGGTCAACACCGATCGCATGATGGACATCGGGCGCAATGCGCTCTATTTCGACGATTACGCCCTTTCGATACGCTATTTCAACCAAGTCATCGCCGCCAAGCCCTATCTGCACGAGCCCTACTTCTATCGGGCCTTGGCCAAATTCTACCTTGAGGACTATACGGGTGCCGAACGCGACTGTTCGGAGGCCATCCGCATCAATCCATATTACCCCAACACATACGAGGTGCGCGGACTCTCGCGCATCAATCTCCGCAAGTTTGCCGACGCTGCGACCGACTATGCCATGGCCACCGAAGTGCAGCCGCAGAACAAAGCGGCGTGGCACAACTGGGTGCTGTGCAACATCGAGCTGGACAGCCTCACCCGTGCCGACTCCATCGCCTCGGCCATCATCCACAAGTGGCCGCGACATGCCGACGGCTACGTCATGAAATCGCAGATTTCGCTGGCGCAGAAGGACACCGTCGGTGCCGAAGTGTGGGTCGATAGTGCCCTCGTGTCCGACCGTTATCATGTGCCGGCACTGTCGCTCAAGTCCAGTCTGCTCATGCACCACGAGCGCTGGGCCGATGCCGACACGACGCTCTCCGAAGCCATCCGCCTGCAGCCCAAGAACGTGCAGAACCACGTCATGCGTGCCCTCAGCCGCTACCACCAGCGCAACCTGCGCGGAGCAATGGCCGACTACGACATGGCCATCGACATGGACCCGACAAACTTTGCCGCTCACTACAACCGAGGTCTGCTGCGTGCCCAGGTGGGCGAAGACAACGCTGCCATCGAGGACTTCGACTTCATCCTGCGCATCGACCCCGACGACGTGATGGCGCTCTACAACCGCGCCGAGCTGCTCATGGAGACCGGCGACTACCGCGGTGCCATCCGCGACTATACGGCGCTCATCAAGACCTATCCCAACTTCCACCAGGGCTACCTGCGTCGGGCTCAGGCCAGGCGCAGCATCGGCGACGTGCGCGGTGCGCAACGCGACGAAGAGCACGTGCTTCGCGAGCAGGTGGCACACCGCTATGGCTACGCCTCGAAGGCCAGCCGGACGGCATCGACCCGCAAGAAGTCGGAAATCAATCTGGACGAATACCAGAAGCTGGTGGTCGAGGACGAGGAAGAGAAACACTATGAAAGCGAATACCGTGGCAAGATTCAGAACCGCGACAGCGAACTCACCCTGCTGCCGCCGCTCAGCGTGCCCGACTATATGCTGATGACGGTGCGCAACGACACGGCGCGTGCGGCTTTCACCACTGGGCTCGAACATCTGCTCACAGAGGAGTTTGAACCCGCCATCCGTGCCTTCACGTTTGTGGTCGAACGTGCGCCCAATCTTGCCGAAGCCTACTACAACCGTGCCTACGCCTACGCCCGCACCCACCGCTACGACCTTGCCATGGCCGACCTGACGGAGGCCATCCGTCTGCGGCCTCGCTTCTCGCAGGCACTCTTCAACCGTGGCATCGTTCTGATTTTCAAGGGTAACAACGCCGATGCCATACCCGACCTGAGCCAAGCAGGCGAACTGGGAATCTACCAAGCCTACAGCATCATCAAACATAACACGGCGAAAAAATAAAGGCAGGGTAAAACATCGATTTCCGCCGTTTGACCTGTGAAAACGGATAACGTGGTCAACAGCAGCATCATCCCCACAATTTCATGAAGAGAGAAAATGATTTCTCTCTTTTTTTGCACGATATTCAAATAAAGTTCATATCTTTGCAGTGAATCATCCATTTTAAACACGCAACGATATGAAAAAACTGATTTTTTCCATACTGACGCTGCTCAGTGTCACATTCGCACTCACCGTCACCAGTTGTGGCGGCGACGACGGCGTGCCCGAACCAGGTCCCGCCCTCGGTACGAAGAATAACCCCTACAACGTCGTCGAGGCCATCAATGCCGTGAAAGGCCTGACGTGGACCAGCAACACCGTCTATGACCAGACGGGCGAGGTCTATGTGAAAGGTAAAATCTCCAGAATTGCCGAACACGGCACGTTCACAGATAGCGGTGTCTTTAGCAATGCCACCTTCTACATTTCCTACAGTGGTGGCGAGTATAATGAGTTGTACTGCTACCGCGTTCACTACTTGGGCAACTTCGCCTTCGTGCCGGGTCAGACCGATATCAAGGTCGGCGACGAGGTCATCATCTGTGGCAAACTGATGAACTATCAGAACAACACCCCCGAGACGGTAGCCAACGCGACCTATCTCGTCTCCATCAACGGTGCGACCGATGGCGGTTCGGGTGGCGGTCCTAGCCTTCGTGGTGACGGTACGAAAGAAAACCCCTACACACCAGCCGAGGCTTGCTATGTCGTGAAGGACCTGACTTGGACCAGCAACACCGTGTATGACAAGACAGGCGATGTTTATGTGAGAGGTAAAATCTCGAGAATTTCCACCAGAGGAACGTACACCGAAAGCGGAACCTATGGCAATGCCTCGTTCTTCATTTCCGAAGACGGCACAGAGAACGACGAGTTCTTCTGCTTCCGCATGCTCTACTTCGGCAACAAGGAGTTCGTGCCAGGTCAGACCGATATCAAGGTCGGCGACGAGGTCATCATCTGTGGCAAACTGATGAACTATCAGAACAACACGCCCGAGACGGTAGCCAACGAGGCATGGCTCTATATGCTCAACGGAGCGACCGATGGCGGTCCCGGCACCGACCCCACCCCCTCGGGCGTTTCAGGCAACGGTACGAAGGAAGACCCATACAACCCTCTGGGAGCCGTCAATGCCGTGAAAGGCCTGACGTGGACCAGCAACACCGTGTATGAATCGACGGGCAATGTCTATGTGAAAGGTAAAATCTCGAAAATTCACAGCAACGGCACGTTCACAGGAGGCGGGACCTATGGCAATGCCTCGTTCAACATTTCCGAGGACGGCACAGAAAAGGATGAATTCCTCTGCTTCCGCATCCTCTACTTCGGCAACAAGAAGTACGAAGAAGGTCAGACCGATATCAAGGTGGGCGACGAGGTGGTCATCTGTGGCAAACTGATGAACTATAGGGGCAACACGCCCGAGACGGTAGCCAACGAGGCATGGCTCTATATGCTCAACGGAGCGACCGATGGCGGTTCGGGCCACCCAAGCGGCGGCTCCGTCGCCTTCGCCACGAATTCCGACGCACAATCTTGGTCGGAAGCGACCGACGGCACCTACGGCAAAGGCTTCGTCGCCTCAAATGAGGGTTTGAAAATCGGCTACTACCAACACACATGCTCTATGTCCGTTCCAGCCCCGAACGCAAACCATGTGCGCATTTACAAGAACGCTGTGCTCAGCATCGCCTCGACGGAGGGGAAGAGAATCAAGAAGATAGTTATCGGCTGTGCCCCTGACGCTGGAACCACGTCCTACTGCCACGACATGACAGGCTTGGAAGGTGGCGCCAGTGCTGTGGCTAACAAGTCAGCCCTGACCATCGCTTGGACCGGCTCCGCCAGCAAGGTAGTCCTTCAGTCGAACAACAGCCAGGTTCGAATGGAAAAAATCGCCGTCCAGTTCGAATAAGTCAGGCGGCTCCGACCCAACGGCCCAATCCTAGTCGGACACAACATCGTCACGACATCCTCGCAAACTAAGATTTGCGTGAGACAACAAGACGATTTTGTGTCCGATCTTTTTTGATGGCAATCAGGGGGCAAGGCTCGTCCATGCCCCAATTGTTGAAGAGCATCATCAAGCGCTTGGCGACCTAACGCTATGCGCTTGGAATTTTTACGCTAAGCACTTGGCGTGCTTAGGCCAAGTGCGTGGAGTCAACAAGAAACGGAGTTTTATTCGGCCGCGAAGCGCAGTGTGCCGCCTTCCAGAATCTGGTGGTGAGAAATGATGGGTGTGGTGAGACGCACGCCATTCAGTTCTACAAGCGTGCAGGGTGTGCCGTCGGGCACCTCACGCAGGATGGTGAGCCGCCGGCTGTTGGGCAGATGAAGCGTCAGTTTGGGGAAGGCCGGAATGCCCAGCACATAGTCCTGCGAACCAGGACAGACGGGATAGAACCCGAGGGCGCTGAAGACGTACCACGCCGACATCTGACCGGCATCGTCGTTGCCGCTCAGTCCGCCAGGCGTGTCGCGGTACTCCTCGCGCAGGATTCGTGCGACGACGTCCTGCGTCTTCTGCCATTCGCCAGCCAAGGAATAGAGGTATGGAATCTGATGACAGGGTTCGTTGCCATGCCAGTAGAGGCGCCTGTCGAACAGTGTGTCGAGCCTGGCGACGAAAGCATCCTTCCCGCCCATGGCACGGATGAGCCCCGAGACGTCGTGGGGCACGTAGAAAGTGTAGTGGCAGGGCGCACCTTCGGTGATGAACGGCTGCAGTTCGAAGGGATTTGAACCTTCGAAACGGCCGTCGGCATGTCGGCCTGTGACATAGCCGCTGTGCGGGTCGAGCACGTTGCGCCAGTTCTCCGAGCGACGGATCAGTTCGGACGCATCCTTCCGTTTGTTCAGTCGCCACGCCACCCGACTGAGGCACCAGTCGTCGTAAGCATACTCCAACGTGCGCGACGTCTGCTCCCGAGTGTGGTAGGCATCGGGCACCGAGTCTTCGAGAGGTACGTAGCCATACTTCAGATACGACGCCAAGGCACGACGCCCTTTGCCGTCCTTATATTCTTCGGGCGAAGACGGAGTCTTGAAAGCGTTCCGACGCATGAGGCGGTAGGCACCCTTCGTGTCGAACGTCCGCACACCCTTTATCCATGCGTCGCACAGCACCGCCGTGGCATGGTCGCCGATCATCGCCGACGTGTAGGAATCCCAGCAAGGAAACGTCGGCAGCCAACCGCCACGCCCGCCGAACATGACCAACGACTGCATCATGTCGCCGGCCTGCCACGGCCACAGCAGCACGAGCAGCGGATGGAGGGCCCGATACGTGTCCCAGAGGCTGAAATCGGTGTAGTAAGGCGTTTCGTCGCAGTCGCTCATCAGTCGGGGCAGGAAAGCTGTGTGGTAGAGGGCTGTGTAGAACTTGCGCAGGGTCGCCACGTCGCGCCCTTCAGCCTCCAGCACACCGAGCCGCTCCTCCCAACGCTCTTTCAGCTGACGGCGGGCAAGGTCGAAATCGGCGTGCGGCAGTTCGGACTGCAAATTGCGTCGGGCGCCGTCGATGCTGCGAAACGACGTCGCAGCCTTCAGCAGCAAGGTGTCGCCCTGCCGCACCGAGAACGACAGGCAAAGCTCCTGCGGCGGCGCACCCTTATCCTCAGCAAGACGCACAGGGCAAAAATCCACCCCCTCGGGCAGTTGGACATACATCCATCCGCTGAAACCGGCACGCTGCCCTCGGCCCTGATAGAGCCGGTGGACAGGATTCTCCGTCTGCACCGAACGGGTGGCAGCGTCGTAGCGCACCCTACCCTCGCCCGTATCACTGTTGACGGCGATGCGCACGTAGGCCGTGCCCGAGGCATGGAACACATAGCGCAGCAGGGCACTGTGCGACCGTCCGGTCAGCTCCGTCGTCAGCTGCTCTTCGCGCAGGCGCGCGCAGTAATAGTAAGGTGTGCTCTGCACGTCGTGCGGCTCGTAGGGCGTCGCGGTGCGCGGAGTGTTCATCGTCACCATGACGGTGGCCGACCCATAGTCCTGCGTACATCCGCCCACAATCCAGTGCGAGGCACGGATGCCCTGAAACTCACGGTCGTCGAAGTAGAACGGAGCGACACACTTACGCTCACTCGTCCGCGTCTGCGGTGTCCAGAACGTCTGCCCGTTCGGCTCCAGCACCGCCGGCAGCGTCTGCCCCAGCACCTCGGTGCCTCGGCCGAAGACCGACGTCGAGGGTGCATCGCTGGCAGCCGTACCGACCATCGTGTTGACATAGTCGGCAACGCTGAGTTGGGCCTGCGCCAGCATCGGCAGCAGGCACGCGGCTGCCCATGCCGCCCGAAGTCGGGTCTTACTGCGGAAAAACATAATTCAAAACCTCGCTAAAGTTCGTGATGCGGCGGCAGTGAGGATGGTCGAACACCTCGGCATGTTCCATCTCCCACTGCACATGGAACGGGATGTGCAATCCGAAACTGCCGATGCTCAGCGCCGGCGCGATGTCGCTCTTGAACGAATTGCCCACCATGAGCAGCTGGTCGGGACGCACCAGCAATTTCCAGCACAGCTGCTGAAAGTCCTCCGCCCGCTTGTCGGACGTGATCTCCACGTAGTCGAACAGCGGTGCCAGCCCCGACCGCTCCAGCTTGTTCTGCTGATCCATCAGTTCGCCCTTGGTGAACACCACCAGACGCAGCGGACGGCGTTCGTCGTCGATGCGCAGACGCAGCGAGTGCAGCGTTTGCTCCACCTCCGGCAGCGGGGTCGCCGGCATGAGCAGCAACTGGTTCCCAGCCTTCAGCAGACGGTCAATGTCGGCCGCCGGAATCTCGTTGTGGCTCACCCGCAGGGCCGTCTCGACCACACTCAGAATGTACGCCTTGCAGCCGTAACCCGTAATCGGCAAGTTGCCACGCTCCGTATCGAGCAGCGCCTGCCACGCTTCGTCGTGCGACGCCCACGGCCTCAGCACATGGCACATCAGCTCCGTCACACGGTCGAAGTGCGTCTGACAGTCCCACAGCGTGTCGTCGGCATCGAACGCCACCACCTGCAAGTCTTCAATCCACGGTTCTCTATCCATCATTCTTTCTTCGTTTCATTCTGTCCACCCCCTGCCCGCGACAATCCTTCTCCGCCGCGATCGCAAAGGGCATTCACCTTGCAAAAATACAAAAACTTTCGCAGAAACCAACCCCTCCCACCCCAAAAACTTTTCCGCAGCGTGCCATCCCCCTGCCTTCACCGCGCCTCAAACCCACTCCCTGCGTGCACAAAACTCATCCGCTGCGCCCATCAAACTCACCCCCAGCACACACAAAACCCACCCCCAGCGCACACTAAACTCACCCACAGCACACATCAAACCCGCCCCCAACGCGCACCTAACTCACCCCCAGCGCGCACTAAACTCAAAATTTCATTGAGATTTGTAAAAATATCAGTGGAATTTTCAAAAATATCAATGGTATTTCTAAAAATATCAATGATATTTTGACTTTACTCTTCGCCGCAACCGAGTTGTATGTCCGCCGCAACCGAGTTGTATGTTCGCCGCCACCGAGTTGTATGTTCGCCGCCACCGATTTCCGTCTGCACTTCAGCTGTTTTAACAGCTCACCATCAACCTGTTTGAAGCATAAAGACCGGATGAAAATATGACGCAGTAAATCCAGTAAAAGATAAAAAAGATAAAAAATAATTTGTACGATTGAACTATCTATTGTACCTTTGCAATGTTCTTTATACGCAAATTATCTCATATGAAAACGAAAAAGCATTTTAAATCCTTTATCCTTATCACGATGATTCTGCTCGCTGGATGCAGCGGAGATAGCGCATGGAAGGATGAGGACATGATAGATACCGATAAAGACAGACCCATCACATGGTCTCCCTTAAGGAGAAAAATCAAAATAGCAAGGATTTGGATGGAAGAATATCCATTCTACCAAAAATGGAAATCGGGATGCTCTATCTACGATATGACTGATTTTGAAAAGAATATAATAGAAAGATATATTCACCACTTTTATTATAGCAAGGTTTTTGAACCTCAGAGAAGAATCTCATGCCATGCCGACACACTCGTATATCATTCTATTTGGCCTTGTGCCCCTCATATTATATTTGAACTAAACAGCAAAGGGGAGATGCAATCCGGCCTGCCCTGTTACAGATTTTCATACGGAGAAATCAAGAAAAAAGCGCCCTGGTTCGAAATAGAACAGTGCAATGAAAGCACCCTCATCGTGAGGATAGATCACAATCCAAACGAGAAACAGCGAGGAATCAGAATCTACAACCGTATTCCAAGAAAAGATGGAGGGAATTTTATTACGTCAGATTATATAATACTTCAGTCTGGTTGCTCCTGTAACGAACCATAACATCAAAAAAACTTTTTTTTCGTTACCAACTGACATTCTGCGCAGAAATAATTTTGTCAGTTCGGAAAAAAGTCGTACCTTTGCAGCCGATTATGCCGTAGGGGCTCGGATAAGTGGGTCACGAGCTGGCCTCGCCTCGCGGTCAAAAACCGTTTTTAACAAATTATAAAAAAACAAAATGTACGTTATCGTAGAAATTAACGGTCAACAGTTCAAAGCCGAAGAAGGCAAGCGTCTGTTCGTACACCACATCAAGGACGTGGATGCACAGGCAACTGTTGAGTTTGAGAACGTCTTGTTGGTTGACAACAACGGCTCAGTGACTGTAGGAACGCCGACAGTAGAAGGCGCCAAAGTAGTTTGCGAAGTGAAGACTCCGCTCGTGAAGGGCGACAAAGTCCTCGTGTTCCACAAGCGTCGTCGCAAGGGATACCGCAAATTCAACGGCCATCGCCAGCAGTTCACCGAACTGACAATCAAACAAGTTATTGCTTAACCTACTAAAAAGAGAAAGAATTATGGCACATAAGAAAGGTGTAGGTAGTTCAAAGAACGGTCGCGAGTCGCAGAGCAAACGACTCGGCGTAAAACTCTTCGGAGGTCAGTTTGCCAAGGCAGGTAACATCATCATCCGTCAGCGTGGCACCAAGCACTATGCAGGCAAGAACGTCGGCATGGGTAAGGATCATACGCTCTACGCACTGGTTGACGGCGTCGTGACTTTCAAGCGCGGACGTCTGGACCGTAGCACGGTTTGCGTGGTTCCCGCCGAATAACGAAGAGAACAGAGAGAATTAACAACAGTTGTCAAAAACAGATTAAAAGCAAGAAACGAACTACTGAGTGACTCAGTAAATCGTGCATCACAAATATGTCTAAAGCTTGTCAAATCACAGGTAAGACGTCGATGATCGGAAACAACGTTTCCCACTCGCTGCGCCGCACCAAGCGCTCGTTCGACGTCAATTTGTTCACAAAGAAGTTCTACTATGTTGAGGAGGACTGCTGGATTGTGCTCAAGATCAGCGCACACGGCCTCCGCATCATCAACCGCATCGGTCTCGACGCAGCCCTCAAGCAGGCTGTCGCCAAGGGCAACCTGAAGTGGGAGGACATTGAAGTTATTGGTTAATCACACACACTGTAAAAACGTTTAGTTAAGATATGGCTAAGAAAGCGAAAGGTAACCGTGTGCAGGTCATCCTCGAATGCACTGAGATGAAGGAAAGCGGACTCCCTGGCACATCGCGCTACATCACCACAAAGAACCGCAAGAACACTCCCGACCGCATGGAGCTCAAGAAGTATAACCCAATCCTGAAGCGCATGACTGTGCACAAGGAGATTAAGTAAACATACAGATAGACTATGGCTAAGAAAACAGTCGCAACGCTGCAAGACAAGAACAACCGTTCGTTCACGAAAGTGATCCGCATGTTCAAGTCGCCCAAGACAGGTGCTTACGCATTTGACGAGAAGATGGTTCCCGCCGACAACGTGAAGGACTATCTGAAGAAGTAAAGACTCCACACAATAGATAAGTAGAAAAACCTCCCAACCGCTATTGGCTGGGAGGTTTTTTGTTGGATTAGGTTTGGCTCAGCGAAGAC
Source organism: uncultured Prevotellaceae bacterium (assembly GCA_900319385.1). Lineage (GTDB taxonomy): Bacteria > Bacteroidota > Bacteroidia > Bacteroidales > Bacteroidaceae > UBA3839. The sequence continues at coordinate 14,940 of ONOG01000033.1, forward strand.
GGAATCGCACCACAACGGGCAGATGGTCGCTGTAGCCACGATGATAGGCGGGACCGTAGAACGTGCGAAATGGCTTCGCACCGCCCCACCCTTCGTCGTTCTCAAGCAAGAAGGGCAGACGGAGGGCACGCACATCACCGACCGCAGCACGGAGCGAGTCGGACACCCACACTTGGTCGATCCACTCCCAACGCCCTCGAAACTTGTACGAACCTCCCTTACGTCCCAACATCAGATTGCACAAATGCGCTGTGCGGCGCATCTGCCGCTTCGACGGAGCCTCGTTGAAGTCGCCTGCCACAATCAACTTTGCCGAAGGACGGACAGCAAGCAGCGAGTCGATGCTGGCAAAGAGCAGACGCTGCAGTTCGCGACGCTTCACGTCGGCTTCACCCTGTCCCAGGCGTGAAGGCAAGTGGAGGGCAAACACGTCAAGCGTGTCGCCCGAAGCGCAACGTCCGCTCACATGCAGGATGTCACGCGTCGGCGTGAAGTGGTGTTGCCGTAAATATTCATCCGACAGACCGATTGTTCGCACCGCGAAGGGACGGAACGTGAAGGGCTGATAGACGAGCGCCACGTTGATGCCGCGCTGGTCGCGCGAGTCGGTCATCACATATTCATAGCCCATCGAGGCGAGCGGCGTGCGGCGCACGAGCCATGTGAGCACGGTGTCGCTCTCCACTTCCTGCAGCACCGCCATGTCGAGCGGATGGAGCGTATCGGCTGCCAGAAACACCTGCGCGATGCGGTTCATCTTCTGACTGAACCGCCAGCGGGTCCAGTGTTGCTCGCCGTCGGGCAGAAAGTCGTGGTCGGCATGGCCTGGTGTGGGAATGGTGTCGAAGGCATTCTCACAGTTGTAGGTCATGAAAGAAAAATGCTGTGCGTGCAAGGTCATTGCGCACACAGCATAGAGGAATGTGATGCTCAGCAGCCTGTGGAAAGTCGTCATCTTCATTGTTGTTGCGACGCATGTTTCTCATTGTCGTACGTAATCTTCGCCTGACGCAGAATGTCGGAGGCAAAGATGAAGTCCTCAAGGGGCTTGTTGTCGGCATCCATGATTTCCTGATTTGAGCCTTGCCATTCGGCTCGACCCTCGCAGATGAATGTAATGTTCTCGCCAATACCCATGACGGAGTTCATGTCGTGCGTATTGACAATGGTCGTAATCTTATCTTCGTGGGTAATGCCGGCGATCAGTTCGTCGATGACAATCGAGGTCTTGGGGTCGAGACCCGAGTTAGGTTCGTCGCAGAAGAGGTACTTCGGTTCGAGCGCGATGGCACGTGCGATGGCCACACGCTTCTGCATGCCGCCCGAAAGTTCTGCCGGCAGCTTCTTGTCTGTGCCTTCGAGGTTGACACGCGCCAAGCAGTGCTGGGCACGCTTGACTCGGTCCTCGTAGGGTTTGTCCGAGAACATATCGAGCGGAAACATCACGTTTTCCAGTACAGTCAGCGAGTCGAAGAGAGCAGCACTTTGGAAAATCATTCCCATCTCGCGGCGCAACATCACCCGCTCCTTCTTGGTCAACGTGACGAAGTCGCGCCCATCATAGACGATGCTGCCGCTTGTCGGGGTGAGCAATCCCACGATGTTTTTCATCAAGACGGTCTTTCCACTGCCCGACTGTCCGATAATCAGATTCACCTGACCATTGTTGAAGACCGCGTTGATGTCTTTCAGCACGGCTTTGTCCTCAAACGATTTATAGAGATGCTTGACTTCAATCATTTTTCATCAAGTGAGTATTTGCGTAAGGAAGATATCTGCAAAAAGCACAAGTATGCTGCTCGAAACGACAGCGTCGGTCGATGCCTTTCCCACCTCCACACTGCCGCCTTCGACGGTGTATCCTTTGTAGGCCGAGACGCTGGTGATGATGAAGGCATAAACCACGGCTTTGATCATTCCGCACCAGAAAAACCATTGGTTGAACTGGTAGCGGAAACCCTCGTCGAGTTCGGGCACCGTGGTGGTACCCATCAGACTCGTGGCATACGCTCCCATGATGCCGCTGAACACACTCAGGGTGACGAGCACGGGCATAATGGTCATGAGTCCGGCTATCTTGGGAAGAATGAGGTAGTTAGCGGAATTGACACCCATGATGTCTAGGGCGTCAATCTGTTGTGTGATGCGCATGGTGCCCAGTTCCGACGCAATGTTCGAACCGACTTTTCCCGCCAGAATCAGACACATGATGGAGCTGGAGAACTCCAGCAGCATGATTTCGCGGGTCGTATATCCCACCACCATGCGCGGCATCCACGGACTCTGGATGTTCAGCTTGATTTGCAGACAGATGACGGCTCCGATAAAGAACGAGATGATCAGTACCAGACCAATGGAATTGTAGCCCAGCTGAAACATCTCGGAGATGTATTGCTTATAGAACATACGCCAACGATCGGGCTGCGTGAGCACGCGTCCCATCAGCTGTACGTAACTTCCCAGATGTGTAAGACCTGATTTAACTGTTAACACGATTCCTATTTGATTATTGGATTCTTCGGCATTATTCCGTGCAAAATTATAAAAAATCGGGCAAAAACAGTGCAGCTCCTACGTTTTTTTCGCTTTGTCCGTGGCATTTTGGCAAATTATCAGTAATTTTGCAGTTAAATCAGAACTCACACAATCATGGCAGAAGAAATCCTGAAGAGCGCAACGACCAATGCCGGCGATGCCGAAGTGCCCGAATATTCGGAGGAACAGCAGACGCTCTATACGCGCCATCTGGTCAAGACCTACGGCAAACGCACCGTCGTCAACGACGTCAGCATCCACGTGCGTCAGGGCGAAATTGTCGGCCTGCTCGGACCGAACGGCGCAGGAAAGACCACATCGTTCTACATGACGACGGGCCTCGTCGTGCCCAATGGCGGACAGGTATTCCTCAACGACCTCGAAATCACGAAGTTTCCTGTGGCCAAGCGGGCACAGGCCGGTGTGGGCTACCTGGCACAGGAAGCCAGCGTGTTCCGTACCATGAGCGTCGAGGACAACCTGATGACCGTGCTCGAAATGCGCAAGGACCTCACTCGTCAGCAAATGCACGAGAAGATGGAGAGCCTGCTCGATGAGTTCCGTCTGCAGAAAGTGCGCAAAAACCAAGGTAACCAGCTCTCGGGCGGCGAACGCCGACGCTGCGAAATCGCACGCTGTCTCGCCATCGACCCGAAGTTCATCATGCTCGACGAGCCCTTCGCGGGTGTGGACCCTATCGCCGTCGAAGACATCCAATACATCGTGTGGAAACTGAAGGACCGCAACATCGGCATCCTCATCACCGACCACAATGTGCAGGAGACACTCTGCATCACCGACCGCGCCTACCTGCTGTTCGAAGGCCGCATCCTGTTCAAAGGTACGCCACCCGAACTGGCAGAGAACCGCATCGTCAAAGAGAAATATCTCGGCTCCACCTTCGTGCTTCGCCCCAAGGACTTCCAGCTCATCGGCGAAAAGAAACAGCGCGAGCTCGAAGAAGAATAACAACAATCTTTGTCTACCCGTGCTGCGACCTCGTCGCAGCCATTCCCCAACCGCCCATGACACCCACTTCCGAGACCCTTACCGCTGCCTGGAATGCAGGTCCTGATGCCTACATCCATGCCCTCACCGATGCCTATCTAGACCGTATCGGCGGCGAACTCACGTCCGACACCATCGGACTGCTCAGCACCGACCAGCTCACCCTGCTGGCCTATCGCCACCTGCTCGACGAAGTGATGGAAGGCGGCTTCATCCAACTCATCCAAAACGGCTACGGACCCTTCGTTCTCGATGGGCCCTTCGCCATGATGATGAAGAAGCACTGGGGGCTGAAGGACTTCGGCAACTTCATCTACGACGTTCACCACGAGTACAACCGCCACCGCGACGAACTTGAGGCAGACCTCGACGAAGAGCAGTTCATGGCTCTCTACGAACAGCAGGACACCATGAACGAAATGGGCGACACCTTCCTCGACGACTATCAGGAGAGCGTCACGCCCGCCATCGCTTCCTACGTCCGCGAACGCGAAGCCTCCTTCACACTCTCCTAAGTTCACACCCTCCTTCCCGCACGTCGCGGCCTCGTCGCGACCCAATTCCCCACTTATGGCCAAAAAGACAAGCACTCCACAGCGCATCAATATCAAGAACAAACGGGCATCGTTCGACTACGAATTTATCGACACCTACACCGCAGGCATCGTCCTCACCGGCACCGAAATCAAGTCCATCCGCATGGGCAAAGCCAGTCTGGTCGATACCTACTGCTATTTCGTCGCAGGCGAACTGTGGGTTAAGAACATGAATGTCTCGCTCTATGCGCAGGGCTCCTACAACAACCATCAGGAGCGACGCGACCGAAAGCTCCTGCTCAACCGCAAGGAACTGCGCAACCTCGAGGCCGACACCAAGACGCCAGGCTACACCATCGTGCCCGTCCGCCTGTTCATCAACGATGCAGGGCTGGCCAAACTGGACATTGCCCTGGCTCGCGGTAAGAAGGAATTTGACAAGCGCCAAAGCCTCAAGGAGCGTGAAGACCGCCGCGAGATGGACCGCGCCATGAAGCATTGACAGACGTGAGGCGACCGCTTCGCTGCTCATGAAGCGTGAAGCGATGTCATCAGTCTTCACCCCACGCATCACACTTCACGCTCCACGTTCAACACTTCACATTACCTTTTATAGATGGCAACACTACACGAACACATCCAGCAACGCATCCTCCTGCTCGACGGGGCGATGGGCACGATGATTCAGCAGCGCAACCTGACTGAAGACGACTTTCGCGGCACGCGCTTTGCCGACGTGCCTGGACTGATGCGCGGCAACAATGACATCCTCAACCTGACGCGCCCCGACGTCATTGCCGACATCCACCGCCTGTACCTCGAGGCTGGTGCCGACATCATCGAGACGAACACTTTCAACTCGCAGCGCATCTCGCAAGCCGACTATCACTGCGCCGATGCTGTCCGCGAGATGGCCCTCGAAGGGGCACGCATCGCACGTCAGCTGGCCGACGAATACAAACAGAAGACACCGTCTCAGCCTCGGTTTGTGGCTGGAAGCGTAGGCCCCACGAACCGCAGCCTCAGCATCAGTCCCGATGTGAACGACCCTGCCCTGCGCAACCTGACCTTCGACCAGTTAGCCGAAGCCTACACCGAGCAGATGGAGGCACTGCTCGAAGGCGGCGTCGATGCGCTGCTCATCGAAACCATCTTCGACACACTCAATGCCAAGGCTGCCCTCTACGCAGCCGAAGACGCCATGCAAGCAGCCGGCCGGCGCGTTCCCATCATGCTTTCGGTGACGGTGAGCGATGTGGCAGGCCGCACGCTCTCCGGCCAGACACTCGAAGCCTTTCTGGCCTCGGTGCAGCATGCCGACATTTTCAGCGTGGGCCTGAACTGCTCGTTCGGTGCCCGTCAGCTCAAGCCTTTCCTCCGTACGCTTGCCCACACCGCACCTTATTACGTCAGTGCCTACCCCAACGCCGGACTGCCCAACGCGCTGGGTCAGTACGACCAGAGCCCCGAGCAGATGGCAAACGAAGTGCGTGAATACATCGACGAGGGGCTGGTCAACATCATCGGCGGCTGCTGCGGAACGACGGATGAGTACATCCGGAAATTCAGAAGCCTTCCCCTAACCCCCTCCGACAGAGGGGAAATCAGAACGCCACAACCCCCAACTCAGCAATTGTGTCTTTCCGGACTCGAACGCCTATCGACGCATAGCCAGACACTCCCCCTGTCGGAGGGAGATGGAGGGGGGCTCTTTGTCAACGTCGGCGAACGCTGCAACGTGGCTGGCAGCCGCAAGTTCCTGCGACTGATCAGCGAAAAAAAGTACGACGAAGCCCTCTCCATCGCCCGCCATCAGGTGGACGACGGTGCCCTGGTGCTCGATGTCAACATGGACGACGGACTGTTGGATGCCCGCCAGGAGATGGTGACCTTCCTCAACCTCTGTATGTCCGACCCCGACGTGGCACGCGTACCCATCATGATCGACTCGTCAGACTGGCAGGTCATCCGCGCCGGACTGAAATGCGTGCAGGGCAAGTCGATCGTCAACTCCATCTCGCTGAAGGAAGGCGAGGACGTTTTCCTCGACCATGCACGCGAGGCGAAGCGTCTCGGAGCCGCCGTCGTCGTCATGGCATTCGACGAAGAAGGCCAGGCCACCACCTACGAACGGAAAATCCAGATTTGCCAGCGGGTCTACCGCCTGCTCACCGAACAGGTGGGCTTAGCCCCCCACGACATCATCTTCGACCCCAACGTGCTGGCCGTCGCCACAGGCATCGACGAGCACAACCGCTACGCCCTCGACTTCATCCGTGCGACGGAGTGGATTCGGCACAACCTGCCTGGCGCCCACGTAAGCGGCGGTGTGAGCAACCTGAGCTTTGCCTTCCGCGGCAACAACTACCTGCGCGAAGCCATGCACGCGGTGTTCCTCTACCACACGATGGCAGCAGGCCAAGACTTCGGCATCGTCAACCCCGCCACCAAAGTGCAGTACAGCGATATCCCTGCCGACCTGCTCCAGGCTATCGACGACGTCCTGCTCTGCCGCCGAGACGACGCCACCGAACGCCTCATCACCCACGCCGAACGACTGAAAGCCGAACAAGAAGCCCGAAAAGCCAGCGCGCAGGGAGACGTCCACACCACCCTCCCTGTAGGCAGCGACCCCGTCGCTGCAGTTCCATCCCTTTCCGTTGAGGACCGCCTGCAGCAAGCTTTGCAACGCGGCATGACCGATACTCTGGAGCAGGATCTCATGGAGGCAGTGCAAGCGTACGGCAATCCCGTCGCCGTCATAGAAGGACCACTCATGCAGGCCATGAATCACGTCGGCAAACTGTTCGGAGAAGGCAAGATGTTCCTGCCACAGGTAGTGAAGACTGCCCGCACAATGAAACTGGCAGTCAACATTTTACAGCCTTTGATTGAAGCAAGACAAAAACAAGTCCACACTTGCGAATGCTGCCAACCGTCACACAAGAAAAAGGTGCTGCTCGCCACGGTGAAGGGTGACGTGCACGACATCGGCAAGAACATCGTGAGCGTCGTCCTCGCCTGCAACGGCTACGACATCGTGGACCTCGGCGTGATGGTGCCGGCTGAGGAGATTGTGCGTCGTGCCATCGAAGAGCAGGTCGATATCATCGGCCTGAGCGGACTCATCACCCCATCGCTCGAAGAGATGGTCAACGTGGCGCGCGAACTGGAACGCCACCACCTCGACATTCCCCTGATGATTGGTGGCGCCACGACCAGCGAACTGCACACAGCACTGAAGATTGCACCCGTTTACGGGGCACCGGTCGTGTGGATGAAGGACGCCTCACAGAACGCCACGGCAGCCTCCCGACTGCTGAGCGACGAACAGCGAAGCCAGTACAGCGACGAACTGTCCGACCGCTACTCCGACCTCCGTCAGCAGTATTCGCAAAGGGAAAGCGACCCTATTCCGCTCGAAGAAGCCCGTCGCCGGCGTCCCAAACTCTTTTGAATGCTTTTTGGAACCACGAATGACACGAATTCAAAATCAGAACAAACTATTTTAGAATTCGTGTCATTCGTGGTTTTAACGTCAATCACTGTTCCTTGCGGTTCAGCGGGAACAGCCTTTCGCTTGTATCTTTCTGTCCGTCCACCGTACACGTACGCTGCCGGCGCACTGCCTTTGTCGTGCCGTCGGGCATGGTTGTCAGTTCGAGGGTCACGGTCGAGAGCGACGACGTCTGCAGCACAGCCTTCGTGTCGCTGAGCTCTGTCAATGTGACCATCCCGCCCAGGCGGTTTTTCACCTCAGCCTTCACACCTGCCTGCCATTCATCCACCAAGTCCAGGCGGTCGTTCAGCGTCAGCAACGGCATGACGGAGTCGGGCATCGTGCGCAACACATCGGCCATCGACTGGCAATGAGCCGAAACAGACAATGCGGTCAGCAGAAAAAACAAGGAGAGTGTACGTTTCATAAAAGTGCTGTGGTTACGGATTAACGCTGCAAAGTTACGACTTTTTCGACGAACTATGCAAATATCCGCCGTGCGATGTTGTAAAAAGTGCTGAGCGAGGAGCAGTTTTTTTCTGCAGGGATGATTTCCCCCCACACTGCCAAAGAGTCCACGTCGCACACTGGCATAATTTTTGCTACAAGCCTGACAGAAAGGAAACAAAGCAATGGCAAAGTTTATCGACTATTACAAGATTCTGGGCGTGGACAAGAACATCCCGCAGGACGAACTGAAGGCGGCCTACAGGAAACGTTCGAAGCAGTTCCACCCTGACCTCCACCCCGACGATCCGAAGGCGAAGGCAAAGTTCCAGTTGCTCAACGAGGCATACGACGTGCTCAGCGACCCTGAGAAACGTAAGAAGTACGACCAGTACGGCGAGAATTGGGACAAAGTGGGCCAGGGCTTCGGCAACGGCGCGGGCGGCTTTGGTGGCTTCAGTGGGTTCGGCGGCGATGGCGGCGGCTTCAACTTCGATTTCGGCTCGGGTGGCATCAACTTCGGGTCGGGCGGCTTCTCCGACTTCTTCGAGCAGTTGTTCGGTTCGGCAGCCGGTGCACGCCGTTCGCGTCAGCGTCAGCAGGCCCGTCGTGAGGCACAGCAAGCCACCGAAACCGAGGCTCAGACGCAGATCGACATGTTCACCGCAGCCCTGGGTGGCTACATCCTCATCCAAACGCCTGACGGCAAACGGCTGCGACTGAAAATCAAGCCAGGCACGCAGCCAGGCACCAAGCTGCGTCTGAAGGGAAAAGGCCAGTTGCGTCCCGACGGCACTCCGACCGACCTGATTCTGACCATCGGCGTCGCAGTGCCCACCAACCTCAGCGACCACCAACGTCAGTTGCTGGAGCAGGCACGGGGATGACAGCAAGACATCAAAAAAAGCACCTCCGCCAATGTGTGGCAGAGGTGCTTTTTTGTTTCCGTGAAACAGCTCTTACTTCTTGAGACCTTTGTAGCGGTTCATGAACTTGTCCACGCGACCGGCAGTGTCGACCAGCTTAGCCTTACCCGTGTAGAAGGGGTGTGAGCTGGAAGAGATTTCGAGTTTCACAACGGGATACTCTACGCCTTCGTACACTTCAGTGTCGTTGGTCTTAGCGCAAGAGCGAGAGAGGAACATATCGCCGTTCGACATATCCTTGAAGATAACCTCGCGATAGTTCTCGGGATGAATACCTTGTTTCATTGTATGGTTCTGTTTAATGTTTTTAGTGGTGGTAACACTATGAAAACGGTGTAATGGATTTCGAGGTGCAAAGTTACGACTTTTTCACTGACTGGCAAAGGCTTTGCCGTTTTTTTTCTATTTTTGCGGTAAACAAATCTATCATGATATGTATCGGTTAAGGCATATACTCAAAGTTTTTTCTTTCTCTCTGCTTGTTTTCGGGCTTTGTCCTCAGTTGCTGCATGCACAGTCCATGCAAGAACTGAGACATTCGGCAGAACTTGGCAATGCAGAGGCACAGTTCGCTCTTGGCGATTGTTATTTCCATGGTAATGGAGTGGAACAGAACTATGCGGAGGCAGAGATGTGGTATCGCCGCGCCACGGCGCAGTGGTATGCCTTGGCTAAAATGCGTCGCGACGCACTCAATCTGAAGAGCGAGGCATCTTTCTGTGGCAACTGGAGTCAGTTTCTGCTCAGCCACTTGAAATATCCTGATAAGGCCTTGAATGAGAACGTGCAGGGTACGGTGATGGTAGAATTCATCGTAGAGACGGACGGTTCCGTTTCTGATGTTAAGGTGCTACGCAGTGTGTCAAAGGAGTGTGATGATGAAGCGGTCCGTGTAGTGAAACTCGGCAAATGGGGTCCGGCTGTCGATAACAACGACCAGAAAGTGCGCACACGCTTCCTGCAACCCGTCACTTTCCGTCTTGAAGAGTAATTAACCCGACTATAGCAAAACAAGATACGATGAGAATATTTTTAGTTTTCATAATGGCTATTTTTGCCAACACCGCACTCCTTGCGCAGCAGGCGCGGATGGAGTTATGGTATGATAAGCCTGCCACAGACTGGATGACGCAGGC
>ONOG01000013.1:0-58419 GCA_900319385.1 uncultured Prevotellaceae bacterium
CTACGTGGGCTGTCTGCACGGCTGTAAGTACTGTTATGCCTCGTTTATGAAGCGGTTTACGAACCACCCTGAGCCGTGGGGCGAGTTCATCGACGTGAAATACTGGCCGGAGATAAAGAATGCCAAGCGGTATGCGGGCAAGGATGCTTTCTTCGGCTCCGTGACCGACTGCTACCAGCCGCACGAAGCGAGGTATAAGCGGACACGCGCCCTGCTGGAGCAGTTGCAAGGCAGCGGCATCAGCGTGAGCATTGCCACGAAGTCGGATCTCGTGCTACGCGACCTCGACCTCATCAAGACTTTCCCCCATGCCCGTGTGTCGTGGAGCATCAACACGCTTGACGAGTCGTTTCGCCGCGAGATGGACGTAGCTGTCAGCATCGAGCGCCGACTGGAAGCCATGCGCCAGTTCTACGAGGCAGGCATTGAGACCACTTGTTTCATTTCTCCGATATTTCCTGGCATCACCGATGTCGAGGCCATTATCCGCAAGGCCAAGGACTGCTGTAACCTCGTCTGGTTGGAGAACCTGAACCTTCGTGGCGATTATAAAGGAAAGATTCTTGCCTGGATTCACGGGCACCACCCCGAATTGGATCAACTCTACCGCGACATCTACACGAAGAAAGACCGTTCCTACTGGATGCAGCTCGACATGCAGATGCGGGCATTCTGCTTGGCTGAGGGGTTACCCTACATTCGCAATGACGATTCTGTGCGCTCCCGCCATGGCGAGCTGCCTGTGGTGGTCAACTATTTCTTCCATGAGGAAATTGTGAATAGAGGGAAGTGAGCAGAATGCTAATCATCGAAATGATTGAAGACGAAGATATTCTGCTTTTCAGACAATCATCTTGTCCCTTAATTGCGGTGATTGATGTGGGTCAATCGACTTTCACACGCATCGTTCCGGTGGCATTGCCGTGGGTGATGCTTTTGGCATAGACGATGAGGTCGCAGGTGCGCGTTTTTGGGCGGCTCTGGCAGAAGGCTTTGGCTTTGTAGCGAATCGTTTGTCCTGGTTGGATGGTCACGTTGTTTGCGGGGGAGAAGGCGAAGTTGTTGGGATGGGTGGGGTCGTCGATGACTAGTTCTACCTGTGCGGGTGTCTGTCCGTTGTTGGTCACTTCGTAGATGACGTTGATGGTTTCGCCGCGTCCGAAACGTCCGTCGCCGTCTTCGTCCTGGTAGGTCAATCCTCGGATGCTGAGTTGAGCGGAGTTTTGAATGTGGTAGCCGGAGTGTTTGGCCTCATTGTGGGTATGGTGCTTTTTATGGCTGCTGTAATTGCTTGCATATCCGCTGTCGTACCCACCACCTGTCTGATAGTTGGTTTCGTTTTCGTAGCGGCTGCTTCCGCTGTAGTTGTCGTAGCTTTCGCGGTTTTTACGCTCACCCGATGTGGCGAGCTGATGTCCGATGGCGGCACCTGCTACGGTGCCGATGACGCTGCCGAGCATGGCTTTGCCTGGCCCTGAGTGGCGACTTGTTGACATCCATCCGATGGCTTCGCCGATGGTTCCTCCGATTTCAGCTCCGGCCATGGTGCCGAGGTAACCGCGTGTGCTCATGTTGGTGCAGCTTTGAAGGCTACCCAGAAGGAGGAGGGTGGAGAGGAGATAAACTGTTCGTTTCATAGTGGTAAATAGGGTTTTATGGTTTTGGGGTCTATTTCTTGCTGCAAAGATATTGTGTTTGTGCGGAATGGCTCATGCCGTTTTCCCTAAAACTTGAGGGGAATTTCCCTATCCCTTCACCAGCCAATCGTCGATAAGTTGTCGTGCGATGGACATCTTGTCGGGGATGTCGGGCAGGTGCTGTCGGTCGAACCATCCGCCACGGCTGAGTTCTTCGTCTTGTAGATGTATGGTGCCGCTTTCGTAGTCGGCCGTGAATCCCACCATGATACCTGAGGGGTAGGGCCAGGGTTGAGAGCCAAAGTATCGGAGGTGGGTGATGCGGAGCTGCGTCTCTTCCATCACTTCGCGTTCGACGCATTGTTCCAATGTCTCGCCTGTTTCGACAAAACCGGCCACAAGGCCGTAGCGTTCGGAATGGCGGAAGTTGCGTGCATGAACGAGGAGTATCTTTTCCGGTTCGAGGGTGTGACCGTTGGTGTCTATCACGGCTTCTTTGCGAATCCTGACGATGATGGCTGGCGACACTTGTGGCCATACTTCTTTGCCGCAATGGGTGCAGCGTTTCGAGATGTCGGTCGCGTGCTCCATCGGTGCTCCGCAATGTCCGCAGTAGCGGGTGTTGTCGTCCCAGTAGAGGAGTTCGGCGGCTTTGCCGGCCATATTGTGAATCGGGTGGGGGAGTACGTTGTAGGAGGCACGTAGTTCCATCGTTGTGAATTCTTCGGGCAATCCGTCTTTGGGTGGTGTCGTGAGCGTGAAGGCACGGCAAGGGGTCTCTCCGATGTCGGGAAGCACTTGAATGTACGTCCAAGGCTTTATGGCGATGGGAGGTTCTTCGCTTTGCGGCACGGTATATACTTCGCCGTCCTTGCGTAGGATCAGATGGTTGCTGATGAATATAAACCAATACATTGTTTTACTTTTTCGTCCATGGGCAGGGTGGCGTCGATCCAGTGGATTTTGACGCCTCGTCGTTCTTCCATGCCTCGGAAATAGGTCATCTGCCGTTTGGCAAATTGATGGATGGCGATTTCGAGTAGCCGCACCATCTCCTCGTAGGAGAGTTGCCCGATTACGTATTGTGTTACATACTTGTATTCCAAGCCATAACGGATGAGCCGTTCACTTGATACTCCACGTTTGAGGAGCCCTTGTATTTCGTCCACCATGCCTTCGTCGAGTCGTTGGTGGAGGCGTGTGGTGATGCGCCTCCGGCGGAGTTCGCGATCGATTTTAAGACCGATGATGAGCCCTCCCTCCAATTCTTCCCAATAGGGAGAGTCTTCGGGTTCGGCATCTCCTTTTTCCTCAAACTGATAATGGCGTACGATGCTCTCGATGTAAAGCCCCGTGCCTCCGCAGAGGATGGGCACTTTGTGTCGCCGCAGAATGTCGTCGTAGCAGCGGAGGAAATCGCGTTGGAACTGATAGACGCTGTATCGTTCGCCTGGCTCTGCTATATCAATGAGATGGTAAGGGATGTGTATGCCGCCGATGATATAGTCGTCCAAGTCTTTCCCCGTTCCGATATCCATGCCGCGATACACTTGACGGCTGTCGGCACTGATGATTTCACCGCCGATTTGTGCGGCCAGGTGTGCGGCCAAAGTTGTTTTCCCGCATGCCGTGGGACCTAAAATTGTTAAGCCTTTCCTACGACCTCCCCTAACGACCTCTCCACCGACCTCCCCCGTTCCCTCCAGAGGAGGGGTGAACAATTCTGCTGATGTATAGTTACTTTTGTTCATCTATTCTTTTGTTCATTAGTATGGAGTTCCCCCTCAGGTCGTTGGAGAGGCTTTCCCGAACAACACTACTCGTTCTCGTTCCTCGGCTGCTTTCACCCATTCTTCGGGGATGAAGCGCCAGTGGTGTCGTGCTTGGGGAAGTACGTTGCCTTCGCGCTCGATGTATTCCATCATGTAGTGCCGGATGTCGCGCGGCGTGATGTCGAGAATGCGTCGGTCGATTTCTTCTTTCGTGAGGCCGGCACCCTTTGTCAGCAGTTCTCCGCCGCCGTTGGCACGATATGCCGTCATGGCTACACTGTATTCTTGTTCTGGCACGAAGGGGCGTCCGTCTGCCATCGATTCGATGTTGATTTTCTCGCCTTGCGCCCGCCGCACATCTACCGTGTAACGGATGCCTGCCATGGAATCGAAGTTGAAGATGAAGTTTGTAAATCCCATCCGCTCGGGATTGCTCTTCATGGGGCTTAGCAGGAGGAAGGGGTCGCTCGCTGAGCGCATTTGATTCGTCCAGTTGGCATAGCTCATCTCGAGGTAGTTCTTGATTTCATGTCCTGTGAGACGGAGGGTATAGAGTTTGTCTTCAAAGCGGTAGAGGTTGAAAAGGTCACTCACACGCACGTCACCCTCGTCGATGCTGGCATTGAAGAAGAGTGGTGCGGCGAGCGAGAGGTCGGCATGTGAAACGGCGAGCTGGAGCTGCTGGATGAAGTCGATGTAGGCGCTGCTCCCGAAGTAGGCGTCCGTGATGTCGATACCGGCGAGGAAATGTCCTATCTTTCGTTCGGCATACTCTTGCACATCGCTGAAATCACGTTTGAAGTGGCGGCGAAACTCGACGGCATGGCTATTGTGAATTTTTCCGATATATCGGAGTTGGGCATCCATGTCGTGCCTGAGTACATGTCCTTCGTTGTCGAGGGAGAACTTGAGGCGGATTTCGGCAACCGAGTGGGCATAGCTGCCAGGATTGATGCAGAGGATGCTCCGTCCGTTGGGCGATTCCACCTCCTCCATGTTCGATGAGTGGTCGTGGCCGTAGAGCACGAGGTCGAAACCTTCGACGTGGCTCACCGTTTCGCGCACCGCATTTTCGCGGTATTCGGGGGTGACGATGCCTTCGTCCATGCCCGAGTGGAAAAGGCCGATGACGAAGTCGGGGTGTTCATGCTCTCTGACATACTGAATCCATTGCCGTGCACTTTGCTGGATGTCCTCGAATCGTATGCCTTTCCACACGCGCGGTGGAATCCAGTGGGGCACGGCGGGTGTCGTAAAACCGATGACGGCGATGCGGATGCCACTCCGCACGAGCAAGGTGTAGGGTTCGAAGTAGGGCTCTCCCGTTTGGTCGTTCACGGCATTTGCACCGAGGATGGGGAAGTTGCAGTCGTGGACAAACATGTCGAACACCTCATGACCTGTTTCGATGTCGTGATTGCCGATCACACCCACGTCGTACCCGACGAAGTTGCACATATCGGCCACCTTGTGTCGGTCGCCCCGCCCGACGAAATTGAAATAGTAGCTCGTCGGTTCGCCTTGGAGGATGTCGCCTCCATCGATGAGGATGGTGGCACCGCCGAGCCGCTTCACCTGCTGGGCAACGTAGGCATGGACGCGCTGCATGCTCCCCTTGCCCCATCGTGCGTGTCGGAAGTCGTAGGGGAAGTAGTTGCCGTGGATGTCGGTGGTGAAGATGATGTTGACCTTGCGGGTGTCCATGTTTGTCATCTGATGTTTTAATCGGCAAAGATACAAAAAATTGATGTAAATCGTCATCATTCAGCTATAAAAGTGAAAATAATCTTGTATTTCATCCTTCGATTAACATCAGACGTTTTCTTGCCAAAGCAATGTCCAAACGAGTTTGGCTCTACTCTTTTGTCTGAACGAATCGTCGCAAAAACAATAAATATTGTTAATTGTTTTGCGATTCTGATTTGTTTCCGTAAATTTGCCGCCAAACATATTCTATCACTAAATCCTATTTAGCCATGAACCTTCGCAAATTCACCTTGGCACTGTGTTTGCTTGGCGCATCGATAACAAGCTATTCACAAAATCCGAAAGAAATGAATCACCTCACAACTTCTTACGACAAAAGTTGGGCAAAGGTCGAGCAACACATCAACGACGACCTGCCGAAATCTGCTATCAGCGAGGCAGAGAAGATACTGAAGAAAGCCACGGCGGAGGGCAACTTTGCACAAGCCGCCCGTGCGGGATTCACCCTCATGGCCATGCGCGGCAACATCTCGCCCGACAGCATGGTGGTCGATGTGGAGAAACTCGAAACCCTGATTCAGCAGCGTGAAGCCACGGCCGACACACCTCGTGCCCGTGCCGAATTGGCGTTGCTCCATGCCCTGGCAGCCACGGTGTACGACACGTGGCGCTATTCGAGCCTCACGTTGAGCGACGAGGAGGCTGAACAACTGGGCGAGCAGCGCAAGGCCAAACACATCGAAGCCTCGACGGCTCATGCCTCGGACATTGCCGGCGTTTCGGTGAAGGATTGCCGTCCGCTCATGGAGGAAGAGGGGAAAGACAGCCGTTTCTTTGGCGACGATGCCCTCTCGATGGTGGTCGATTTGCTGGAGAGGGAATCGCTGGTGGACGACGAAGCCCGCTGGAATGTGCTCCGGATGGCAGCTTCGACCTATCGCGGGAAAGGGATGCGCGAGGCCTATGCCCTGATGCGGATGCGTGAATTGGAGGCGCAAAGCGACCTGAGCAGCTACAGTCATCGATTGCGTCGTGACGACCACGTGCGTGAACTTCGCCAGTTGTGCGACGAGGTGGGCGACACGGAAGTGGGTGCCGACGTTTGGTGTGAATGGCTCGATGAGCGCGAACATACCACGTGGCAGGAAGAGTTGGAACTCGTGCGCGAAGGTATCGCCCGCTGGCCGAAGAGCGACATGCAGGCGCGTCTGAAGAAGCGTGAGGCCGATTGCCTTGAGCCGAGCCTCAATGTCTATACCAAGGCACAAGACAATAGCGGTCGCGAAGTGGCTGGAAAGCCCCTCATGGTGCAAGTGGCGCACCGCAACATCGATGATGCCGAAATCGTGGTCAAGCGCTTGAGAGTGAAGAGTGCCAAGTCGAAGGACGTTCGCGACAACTTCCTTTGCAACATGGAGTTGGACAAGATGGCCGATGGCGAGACAGTGTGGGAGCAGCACCTCTCTTTCGATGCCCACAAGCAGCATCCCGAACGTGCGGAGGAACATCAGCGCGACACGCTTACCCTGTCGCTCCCTGCCGGTGTGTACCGCATCTGGTTGCGGGGAGGCGGGAAAGAGTCGAAAGCCGAATTCCAGCTCAACAGCACCCAAGTGATGACCTTCTCGATGCCTGGCCCTCGGCGTCTCGCCACGGTGGTGGATGCCCTGACGGGTGCGCCGGTCGAGGGGTGCGAAGTTGTGGGCGTATGGCGTAAATACATCGATGGCCAGTGGCGCAGCTACTCGAGGTCCTACGTGACCGACGGGGTGGGGCAGGTGAGCCTCGATGCCGATATTGAATATGTGGTGGCACGCCGTTCGGCCGACGATGAATCGATGGAGATGGGTGTGGACGGCACGGTGAAGAATTACACCCAGCACGAACGCGAGCAGACGATTTACCAAGCCTTCACCGACCGTGCCATCTATCGCCCTGGGCAGACGGTGCAAGTGTCGGGATTTGTCTATACCCGCCTCGGCGAAGAGTGTCATGCCGTCGGCCGAGGGAGCAAGGTCGAGGTGTTGTTGCGCGATGCCAACTGGCAGGTCGTTCAAAAGACTACGGTCACGACCGACGACCTCGGCAATGCCTCGACCGACTTTGTCCTGCCCACCGACCGCCTGAACGGTGTGTGGCACATTGGTTTCGGCGGAACCACGAGAGATTTCCGTGTCGAGGAATACAAACGTCCCACCTTCACCCTCGAGATGGAGGACACGGAGGGAAGTTTTGCCCTCGGCGACACCATCGAGATGACAGGCGTGGCACGCACCTACAGCGGTGTGCCCGTACAGGGTGCCAAGGTGGAATTTACGGTGAGTCAGGCGAAGAGCACCTCATGGTTTTGGTGGTACGACCGCGACACCTGGCGCAAGATGGAGAGCGGCGAGACGACGACCGACGATGAAGGACGTTTCCGCGTGCGCGTGTTCCTCGACGACGACCTCGTGCTTGGCAGCGACGACATGGATGCCGACGTCCGCAAGGTCGGCGACCGCTACGTCGTCAGCGACTTTCGGGGTTTGATGCAATACCGGCTCGAAGCCAAGGTGACCGACCTCGCCGGCGAGACACACGAGGCGGAATCCACCGTGCGTGTCAGCTCGCGCGAGTTCGGATTGAACATCGACATGGACGCCCTCGTCGATCGCGACGGCACGAAGGGGGCAGAGGCACAGGTGTCGGCACTCAATGCCCAGGGGCAGAAAGTGGCAGCCAGCGGCACATGGACGCTCCGCAAGTACAACGCCCTCACGGGGAAGTACGACACCGACGTCGCTACCGGCACCTTCGCCACCGACCGTCCGCTCACACTCCCGCCGACCACCGCTTACGAACTCGGAAGCTACGAGCTTGTGACGACCGCACGCGACACCCGCCAGCACGACATCACCGCTTCACGCCGCTTCGTGCTTTGGGGTTCACGACGTGGCGGAGCCATGAACCTGGTCAACGACTGGATTCACACCTCGTCCACCACCATGCGTGCGGGCGAGTCGGTGGACGTCTGGTTTGCCGTCCAGCATCCCGATGCCCATACCTATCTGTATGTCGTCGATTGCCATCAGACGGTGATCGAGAAGGTGGCCGTGCTTCAACCCACCCAGCAACACCTCTCCATCCCCTACAAGGAAGCCTACGGCCAGAGCCTCCGGTTCTTCATCGCCTACGTGAAGGACGGACGCCAGCACCAGATGAACGAAATCTTCACGCTCGCCCGTCCCGACAAGGAGCTGAAGTTGGAATGGACAACCTTCCGCGACCGCCTCACCCCTGGCCAGCAGGAGACATGGACGCTTCGCGTGACCGACAAGCAGGGACGCCCCGTCAAGGCCAGCGTCCTGGCCACGATGTACGATGCCTCGCTCGATGCCTTCGTGCGGCATGCCCTGCCCTTTGCCCTCAGCTTCCGTCGCGATCAGGCCTCCTTCTACACCGCTCTGAGCTCCATCGGCAGCGTCTCGTCCGTCGGTATCCTCTTCCGCAGTGAGAGTCCCAAACTCTATGCCCGCGCCTTCAACCGCCTACGTCCCTACGACGACTACGACGACACCTATGGTTCCACCTACCGTGTGGAAATGCTCGGAGCAGCCGCCGGCGGACGCGCCCTCATGAAGTCGCGCTTGGTGGGCGACAATGCCGTGGCAATGATGGCTGTGGAGGAATCCGTTGCCATCGATGAACTGAACGACAAAAATGCGGAAGTACCAAATGTCACAAAGTCACAGTCACAAAGTCACAAATCTCCTCAGGAGGAAGGGGCACCGACGCCGCTTCGCGAGAACTTCCAGGAGACGGCCTTCTTCCAGCCACACCTCATGACCGACGACCAGGGCAGTGTCAGCCTCTCGTTCACCCTGCCCGATTGCCTCACCGAGTGGCGCGTCCTCTCCCTCGCCCACACCGCCGACATCGACTACGGACACCTCGAGAGCAGCGTCGTGGCACGCAAGCAGTTCATGGTGCAACCAGGCATGCCGCGCTTTGTCCGTCAAGGCGACCACATGACCATCGCCACGAAGGTCATCAACACCTCCGAGCGCGACCTCGGCGGAGCGTGCCACTTCCGCCTCGTCAACCCCGAGACGGGCGAAACCGTATTCAGCCAGGCGCAAAACTTCAGCGTGGGGGCAGGGAAGACCACCTCCGTCGCCTTCGACTACGACGTGCCCGACACAATCCCCATGCTTGTGTGCGAGGTCAGCGGAACGGCCGAGGGATTCAGCGACGGCGAACGCAACTACCTGCCCGTGCTCTCCAGCCGCAAGTACATCACCGAAACCATCCCCTTCTATCTCGAAGGCTCTGAGACGAAGACCCTCGACCTCCAGCCCCTCTTCAACCAGCATAGCGCCACCGCCACCCAGCGACGCATGACCTTCGAGTACACCGACAACCCCTCCTGGCAAGCCATCCTCGCCCTCCACACCGTCATCCTGCCCGAAAACGACGACATGGTCAGCTGGTCGGCATCGCTCTATGCCAACCGTGTGGCACAGAGCATCGCACGCCGCATGCCACGCCTGCTCGAGCTCATCATGCGCTGGAACGCCGAGGAGGGACAGGAAACCACCCTCACCAGCGAACTCGAGAAGAACCAGGAACTCCGCGAAATCCTCCTCCAGGAATCGCCCTGGATGCTCGAAGCACAGGACGAGACACGCCAGCGCCAGATGCTCTGCGAACTCTTCGACCAACGCCTCCTCGACCGACGCATCGCCGCCGCCAGGCAGAAGCTTGCCGAGCGCCAGTTCTCCGACGGCGGATGGTCATGGTTCAAGGGCATGGAACCCTCCTACTACATCACCCTCGCCGTGAGCGAACACATGGCCAACCTGCTCGCCTACCTGCACTCGCAAGGCGAGGAAGACAAAGACGTGCTCGCCATGCTCCGCAAGAGCATCCGCTACCTCGACCGCCAGGAACTCAACTACTACAACAAGTACGGCAAGAAAGACAAGCGAAGCCTCCCCAGCGAATCGACCTTCCGCTACCTCTACCTCCGCACCCGCGTGCCCGAAGCCCTGAAGCACGACGCCGACATCGCCGCCATGAAGAAGTTCTACCTCGACAAGGCACAACGCCGCGTAGCCGACCTCTCGATCTACGGACGGGCCAACGTAGCCGTCATCCTCTACGACGACCACCGCGACGCCTACGCACGCCGCTTCGTCCAATCCCTTCACGAATACACCGTCACCCGACCAGGCATGGGACGATATTTCGACACCGACAAAGCCCACTACTCCTGGTGCGACTACCGCATACCCACCCACCTGGCCGCCATGCGCTCCTTCATGACCTGCCTCGAGCGAGAGAGCGGGGAAGACCTGCCCGACAATCTCACTAAGGACGACCTC
This sequence comes from uncultured Prevotellaceae bacterium, assembly GCA_900319385.1. Lineage (GTDB taxonomy): Bacteria > Bacteroidota > Bacteroidia > Bacteroidales > Bacteroidaceae > UBA3839. Next base: position 10,480 of record ONOG01000013.1, read on the forward strand.
CTGCAGATGCAGACATGGCTCCTCCGCCAGAAGCAGACACAAAAGTGGGACAACGTGCTCAACACACTCGACGTCGCCGACCTCCTGCTCACCCTCGACCCCGCAACCACCTTCCACGAGCCAGAGCTCCCCAAAGTCACGTTCGCCGGCCAGCCGCTCGAGATTTCAGGTCAAACCGCCGCCGTCGGCTACTCCAAGACACCCGTGCCCGCCGACCTCATCGACGCCACCACCGCCACCGTCACCAAGCACACCCCAGGCATCTCCTGGGGATGCATCTACGGCCAGAGCCTCGAGAGCCTCGACCGCCTCCAGGCAACCGAAGGCGAGCTCCGCATCGATCGCAAGGCCTACATCCAACGCGAAGGCACATGGCAACCCCTCGACGAGGGCACTCCCCTGCACGTAGGCGACAAGCTGCGCATCCGAAACATCGTCACCTCCGACCGCGACATGGACTTCGTGCAAGTACGTTCCCAGCACGCCGCCTGCCTCGAACCCCTCCGCCAGACGAGCGGCTACCAGTGGATGGGCGGACGCGGCGCCTACCTCGCCATGCACGACGCCTCGGCCGACCTCTTCTTCGACCGCCTGCCGAAAGGCACCGCCACCCTCGACCTCGACTTCTACGTCACCCGCGCGGGTCGCTACTCGCTCGGCGTCGCCACCATCCAGTGTGCCTACACCCCTGCCTTCAGCGGACATAGCGCCGGACGGACCGTCGTGGTGGAGTGACACACGCCGTCAATTTTGAGTGCACACTCAATATCACCGTAGTGCACTCCTAATATTTTTGCAGTGCACTGGTAATATACATGCCAGTGCACTGCAAATTTTTTGGATGTGCACTGACTTTTTTGAGAGGGTGCACTGCTGTCAAAGCAAGACTTAACTGTCGTTTTTCAATCACTGTGTTTTTTTATTAATTAGGTCGCTGTGTCAACAATTTTTCATCGCTATGTGGTATGTTTCACTCCGCAGTATGTATTGCAAAGTGTTGTAGTGCAAACTGAATATGAGCCCGACTCGCTTACAACTCCCATTTCTCCGCGTTAAAATACTTTAATGTCTGGCCTAAAGTTTGGAGGGATAAAAGGAAATGTGTATCTTTGCCCCTTGGAAAAACGAATTCGCGGATTTTTACGGATTTGCATTTATAACACATAATTAAAATTTAGATGAAAAGATCTATCATATTGTCCGTCGCTGTTCTCGCGGCATCGATCACGGCCGATGCGCAAAAGGTGGTGATGGGCAACTACACGTTTGAGAGAGACAAGAATAATCCTGTGGCGGCTACCTACTATGGCGAACTCGTGGGCGGAAGGCCGAACGGACAGGGAAAGGCGGAGTTTGAAAACGGCGACCGCTACGAGGGTGCCTACGTGAAGGGCAAACGCCAGGGACACGGCATCTATACCTTCTCCGACGGCGAGAAATACGACGGCGACTGGATGGAGGACCACCAGCACGGCCGCGGCACCTACTACTTCGCCAACAACAACAAGTACGAAGGCCTCTGGTACAAGGACTATCAGGAGGGACAGGGCACGATGTACTACTACAACGGCGACAAGTATGTCGGCGAGTGGAAGCAGGACAACCGCGAGGGCGAAGGCACCTACACCTGGGCGAACGGCATCTTCTACAAAGGACAGTGGAAGGAGGACCGCAAGCACGGCGTGGGGCTCATCGACTGGCGCGACGGAAGCAGCTACTACGGCGACTGGAAATACGACCAGCGCTCGGGACACGGCATCTACAACTACTCGAACGGCGACCGATACGAGGGTGAGTGGAAGGCCGACTCGCGCGAGGGAAAGGGCATCTACACCTTCAAGAACGGCGACCGATACGAGGGCGACTACTTCAACAACGACCGCACGGGGCAGGGCATCTTCGTCTTCAGCGACGGACGCAAGTATGTCGGGCAATTCAAGAACGGCGTGATGGAGGGCTTCGGCACCTACACCTGGCCCGACGGTGCGAAGTACGAAGGCTACTGGGTGGACGACAAGCAGAACGGCCGCGGAAAATACACGTCGAAGGATGGCGACATCTACGACGGCGAATGGCTCAACGGTGAGCTCGACGGCGAGGGTGTGCTCCGCATGATGGACGGCACGAAGTTCAAAGGACACTTCTCGAAGGGCATGAAGAACGGAAAGGCGGTCGAAGAGGCTGCCGACGGCACTCGCTTCGAAGGCACCTACGTCAACGACCAGCGCGACGGCGCCTTCGTCGAGAAGGACCGGACGGGCAACGTGCTGCGCAAAGGTTACTACAAGCGTGGTCGCATCGAAACGCTACAATAGAGAAGTGAAAAGTGAGAAGTGAGAAGTGAGAAGTGAAAGTGAAAAGTGAAAAGTGAAAAGTGAAAGAATGAGCCTGCTCGGCAGGGATTTTATTCATATTTAATTTAAATTCATCAAATCCCTTATTTGTGAAATATGATACTCGACTCTCTTGACAACCTTTCGAAGTACGTCACATTGAATCCACGCATCCAGAAAGTGGTAGATTTTATCAAGCGCAACGACCTCGCCTCCATCCCATCCGGAAAACTACTGATCGACGGCGACGATGTGTTCGGAAACTTCCAGACGCTCGACGGCAAACGCAAGGAGGACGCCAAGTTGGAAACCCACAACGTGATGCTGGACATCCAGGTGCCCATCTCCACCGAAGAAGTGATGGGCTTCACGCCGCGAAAGGATTTGCCCGAAATGCCGTACAATGCCGCTGGCGACATCACTTTCTACGAAGGACTTGCCGAGCAATACGTGACGGTGCACAAGGGCGAGTTTGCCATCTTCCTCCCAGGCGACGGACATGCGCCGTGCATCGGTGAAGGAAAACAGATTCAGAAAGTGATTTTCAAAGTGAAAATATGACCATGAAAAAACAATCGCACATCGGGCTTGTCAAGCATGACAGCTGGCTCGAACCTTTCGAAGACGCCATCCGCGGGCGTCATGAGCATGCGCTCTACAAGCTCAATCAACTGACCAATAACGGACGTCAGACACTCTCCGACTTTGCCACCGGCTATCTCTACTTCGGCCTTCACCAGACGGAGAAAGGATGGGTGCTTCGCGAATGGGCACCCAACGCCACCGACATCTACGTGGTGGGCGACTTCAACGACTGGCGCGAGGACGAGAAATACCGCATGAAGCGCCTCAAGAACTCCGGCAACTGGGAAATCCGCCTCCCCGCACGTGCCATGAAGCACGGCGACCTCTACAAGCTGAAGGTACACTGGCAGGGTGGGGAAGGAGAACGCATCCCCGCATGGGCACGGCGCGTGGTGCAAGACGACCGCACGAAGATTTTCTCGGCACAGGTGTGGGCACCCAAACAACCCTACGTCTGGAAGAAAAAGTCGTTCCGCCCCAACACCAACCCCCTCCTCATCTACGAGTGCCACATCGGCATGGCACAAGACGCCGAGAAGGTGGGCACCTATCGCGAATTCAAGGACAACGTGCTTCCGCGCGTCATCAAGGACGGGTACAACTGCATACAGATTATGGCCATCGCCGAGCATCCTTACTACGGAAGTTTCGGCTATCATGTCTCGAACTTCTTCGCGCCGAGCAGCCGTTTCGGTACACCCGAAGAACTGAAGGAACTTGTCGATACGGCACACCAGCATGGCATCGCCGTCATCATGGACATCGTGCACAGCCATGCCGTCAAGAACGAGGTCGAAGGCCTTGGAAACTTCTGTGGCGACCCTTGCCAATACTTCATGCAAGGCGAACGCCGTGAGCATCCGGCATGGGATAGCCTCTGCTTTGATTACGGCAAGAACGAGGTGCTCCACTTCCTGCTCTCCAATTGCAAGTACTGGCTCGACGAATTCCACTTCGACGGCTACCGCTTCGACGGCGTCACCTCGATGCTCTACTATAGCCACGGACTTGGCGAAGCCTTCGGCGGCTATGGCGACTATTTCAACGGACATGAGGACGACGAAGCCATCGCCTACCTTACACTCGCCAACCTCCTCATCCACGAAGTGCACCCCCACGCCATCACCATCGCCGAGGAGGTGAGCGGTATGCCAGGACTTGCCGCACCGTTCAAGGACGGTGGCTATGGCTTTGACTACCGCATGGCGATGAACATCCCCGATTACTGGATTAAGACCATCAAGGAACTGAAGGACGAGGATTGGAAACCGTCGTCGATGTTCTGGGAGGTGACCAACCGCCGCAAGGACGAGAAGACCATTTCCTATGCCGAGAGCCACGACCAAGCACTCGTGGGCGACAAGACCATCGTCTTCCGACTCATCGATGCCGATATGTACTGGCACTTCAAGAAGGGCGACGAAAACTTCACTGCCGAGCGCGGCATCGCCCTCCACAAGATGATTCGCCTGCTCACGGCATCGACCATCAACGGAGGCTACCTCAACTTCATGGGCAACGAATTCGGACATCCCGAATGGATTGACTTCCCGCGCGAAGGCAATGGCTGGAGCTACAAGTATGCCCGACGTCAGTGGAACCTCGTCGATAATCACGAACTCTGCTACCATTGGCTCGGCGACTTCGACGAGGCGATGATTCACCTGATTGGAGGTCAGAAGAATTTCCAGAAAACACCTGTGCAGGAAGTGTGGCACAACGACGGCGACCAGATTCTCGCTTATAGCCGCGGCGACTTGCTCTTCGTGTTCAACTTCAGCCCTAACCGCTCCTACACCGACTATGGCTTCATCGTGCCCGAAGGCAGCTACGACGTCGTCCTCAACACCGACTCAAGCCTTTATGGCGGCCATGACCTCAACGACGACTCCATCCGTCACTTCACCAACTTCGATCCCATCTACGCCCAGGATCACAAGGGATGGCTCAAGTTGTATGTCCCCGCCCGTAGTGCAGTCGTGCTGAAGAAAGTGGATTAATTGCCAAAAGTCATGAAACTGATTCGCTATTCTTGCTGCGTTCTCTTTCTGCTTTTCTGCTTCTGCTACCTTTACTTCATGCAGGGCGAGTTGCTGGCACATGCCCAGTACGTCTTTTCGCATGGAGTGACACACTATTCCATCCTCATCGGTGCCATCATCATCACGCTTGTGCTCCAAGGCTTGCAATGGGTTGTGGCACGCATCACGAGGCTTCCGTCGCGCTTCTATGCCCTCAGCTACTTCCCCTCGCTGCTCGCATTGGCCGCGTTGACAGATTTGAGCCGTCAGCACATCAGCGACGCCACGTTCGACCCCTGGACGTGGTTGGCTCCCTCGCTGCTCATCCTCTTCATCTGTGTCGTCCTCCTTATCAAGAGGGTAGCATCGGCATTTCCGAATAACGACGCTTCGCTCTCGGTTATGCTTTGGCCAAACTATCTGCTGCTATTCGCCCAGATGCTATTTTGCGGCATCAGCAATTCGGCCGACGATGTGTTTCTCTACGAATTAAAAACAGAGCGACTCATTCTCGAAGGACGTTACGCCGAAGCCGCCGAAGTGGGCATCCGTGCCGAAGCCACCAGCCCTCGACTCAACAACCTTCGACAGTTTGCCCTCTCGCGGATGGGGGAGGGTGAATTGCCCGAACGCCTGTTCCTTTATCCACAACCCTATGGTGTGGCAGGGCTTTTGGTGCTGAGCGATACGGCAAAGAGTCAGGAACGTTTCACCCTCACCGACCTCACCGCCCGTCTCGGTGCCCACACAGAAGCGGTGAACATGCCCGTGGAGGATTTCATTCGTCAGGCACTACGTCTTCAGACGTCCCACCTCGATTCACTGCTGGCTGTCGATAGCCTCACCCTCGCTACAGCCACCGATAGCCTTCGTCATCAGCATCGTGGAGCCGTGGCGACCCTCCGGCGTCAGGTGCGCACCATGGCCGACTATCACCTTTGTGCCTTGCTACTCGAGAAGAACCTCCCGCAGTTTATGGACGAGTTGCCGACCTACTATCCACAGATGTACGACTCGCTCGATGCCGTTCGTGCCACCCTTCCCCTTGCTTATCGTCAAGCCATTGCTATCGTAGCACCGCAATATTCCGACGATGCCACACTCACACTTCGCGAGAACTATGTCAACATGCTCGACACACTGCCGGCAACGGGAAACTCGCGCCGCAATCTCTCGCTCTACGAATTAGGTCGCAGCTATTGGTGGTACTACGATTTCCAGAAATAGGGAGAAGGGTATTACAAAAAAATCATCGCCCTGCAACGTGGAATCGTTTAAAAACGAAAGCATGTTGCAGGGCGATGATGTTTTAACAACCTCCTCCTTTGGAGTGGACAGGGGGGAGGCTTTTAATTCTTTTTATTGGTGCTCGGCACGCAGCAGGTCGTTCACCGTCTTGACGGGATTGAAGGTCGAGAGGGGAACTTCGACGAAGATGGTGTTCCAGTCGCTCATGGCACCATTCCAAAGTCCTGGCAACTCGAGAGCCTTGAGTTCGCGACCATCTTTCGACTTCGAGGAAATGAAAGCCGTCTGTGGATCGACAAATTTGCGGAGGTCGTAGGCTTCGCCCTTATAATTCTTAAGGCCACAGACAAGGTCAACGGGGTTGAAGTGGGTGCCGCTCTCGAACATCTTCACATAATCGGCATTCTGCTTGTCGATTTGCGAACTTTCGAGAATCTGTAGCGAGATGGTGCCGTCCTGATTATAGACGAGGAACGGTCCTCCTCCAGGTTCGCCCACATTCTTCACCATGCCGCAGACGCGGATGGGGCGGTCGAGCTTCGACTTCATGTAGATGACCAGGTCGGCATCCTCCAAATACTTGATTTGTGGGTTGCGTACACCGAGGTCGTCGCGCATAAACCGGATGATACCCTCGAGCTGGGCGTGGGTGTATTCGCCGCTTTCGAGCAGTTCCATATACTCGAACATCTTGTGCTGAAGCGTGATGAGCACGCCTGCGATGAGTTGCTTGTACGTCACCGTGTCGTCCTTCATACGGTCGGGCACCACATTGTCGATGTTCTTGATGAATACCACATCGGCGTCGAGGTCGTTCAGGTTCTCAATCAGGGCACCATGACCACCTGGGCGGAACAGCAGCTGGCCGTCGCTCGTGCGGAAGGGTTCGTTGTCGGCCGTGGCAGCAATCGTGTCGGTCGAAGGTTTCTGCTCCGAGAAGCTGATGTTGTAGCGTACACCGAACTTCTGCTCATACTTCGGCACCTCGTTCTTGACCAAGGTCTCAAACAGCTCGCGGTGTTCGGGCGATACGGTGAAGTGGATGTTCACCTCGCCATTGGCAGCTGCATAGAGTGCACCCTCCACCAGATGTTCCTCGACCGGTGTGCGAGCTCCCTCGTCGTAGTTGTGGAAGAGCAGCAAGCCTTTGGGCAGGTGGCCATAGTTGAGCCCCTTCTCCAAGAGCAGATTCTCGACGATGGGTTTGTACTGTCCCTCCATCTTCAACTCGTCAATGCCTTTTCCTTCGTTCTTCAGACAAGCCTGGTTGAGTTGGTCGAAGAAAGCAAATTGGTGGATATGGCTGAAGAAGTTGCGCATGAAGTCGTTGTCGGGTTCATTGGCCGTTCCGTCGAGAAAGGCAAACAAATCTTTGAACATTCGGCTGGCAGCACCGCTGGCAGGGACGAACTTCAGCACCTTCCCCTCACGTCCCAGATATTTCTTCCAGGCCTTGATATAGTTTGCCTGTTCCTTCTGAGTGGGGATGGTGATGCCCTGTTTCGGCGATGCAGCGCCGGCAAGTTTCAAGTACGGGAATCCGGTGCGGAAGGATTCCATTTGTGCGTTGACTTGTTCTTCCGAGATGCCTTTCCGCTTCAGCAACTCCTTGTCTTGTGCATTCAACAACATGGTGATATAGTTTTACTAAATAACAAAGTACATTCTACGCCCCAAAATTACAAATAATTTCGTTTTCTTGCAACATTCCTTCCGATATTTTTTTAACTTTGCGGAAAATTTATCACGAACATGGACGAAAGGACAGAAATACAGCAGGCGTTCGAACGCTTGAAGTCGTTGACCGCCGACACTCTCTCAGCCGACGACCTCTGCAAGGTGGAAGCCGCATTGAACGCAACGCTGGAGCAAACGCAAGCGCTCAACCGAGGCATCTTCGACCTGAATCCCCTGCTTTTTGATTTGCAGACAGCAGCCATTTGTGCCGAGGAAATCGGGCTCAACCGTGCCAGCATCCTCAGCATTCTGCTCGGCAATGTCGCCTGTGGCGAGGAGGAACGTGTGCCATGGGCACGGCGCGAGTTTGGCGACGACGTGGCGAACATACTCAAAGGTATCGCGCGCGTGCGAGAGCTCTATGCCCGAGACACCAGCATAGAAACCGAAACCTTCCGCGACCTTCTCCTCTCCTTTGCCGAGGATATGCGCGTCATCTTTGTCATCATTGCCGCCTGTGTAAACCTCATGCGGCAAATCAAAGACCGCGGCACCGACGAGGCACGCCAACGTGTGGCCACCGAAGCAGCCAAACTCTATGCCCCGCTGGCTCATAAACTCGGTCTTTACCTCATCAAATCCGAACTCGAAGACCTCTCGCTCAAGTACCTTGACCACGATGTTTACTACATGATCAAGGACAAACTCAACGAAACCAAACGTTCGCGCGACCTCTACATCGCCAATTTCATACGTCCTGTCGAGCAGAAACTTCAAGCCGCCGGCCTCCGTTTCCACATGAAAGGCCGCACAAAGAGCATCCACTCCATCTGGCAGAAGATGCAGAAGCAGCGTTGTGCCTTCGAGGGCATCTACGACCTCTTTGCCATCCGAATCATCCTCGACAGCCCTCCAGAGCGTGAGAAGCAAGACTGCTGGCAAGCCTTCTCCATCATCACCGACATGTACACCCCCAACCCCAAGCGCCTGCGCGACTGGCTCTCCGTACCCAAATCCAACGGCTACGAGAGCCTGCATATCACAGTCATGGGCCCTGAAGGCCGGTGGGTGGAAGTACAGATTCGTACCGAGCGGATGGACGAAATCGCCGAACGAGGCCTTGCTGCCCACTGGCGTTACAAGGGGGTGCGCGACAGCGGGGCGAAGCTCGAAGCCTGGCTCACCGACATCCGTTCCGCCCTCGAAGCACAAGCCACCAGCGAAGACAGCATCGAGGATCAGTTCAAGGTCGATCTCTACAGCGACGAAGTCTTCGTCTTCACACCCAAGGGCGACCTCTTCAAGTTTCCCAAAGGTGCCACGGTGCTCGACTTCGCCTATCGCATCCACACCAACGTTGGTAGCCATTGCAGCGGTGCACGCATCAACGGCAAGAACGTGCCCCTGCGCACACGCCTCCAGAGCGGCGACCAGGTTGACATACTCACCCATCCCAGCCAAACCCCCAAGCGCGACTGGCTTTCCATTGCCGTCACCCCCAAGGCGCGTTCAAAGATACGTCAGCAGCTCGCCGAGCAAGCCACACACCAGACACAGTTTGCCCGCGAAACCCTTGAACGTCGGATGAAGAACCGAAAGGTTGACTATGACGAGGCGCTCATGATGCGACTCATCAAGCGTCTCGGCTACAAACACGTCACCGACTTCTACCAAGCCATCAGTACATCCACGCTCGATGTCAACGAGTTCATCGACCGATATGTCGAACAACAACGTCGCGACCGTGGCGAACTGATTGATACCACTGCCAGCCACAGTGCCGGCGAATATGTCCAGACATTCAACGAACCCGAAAGCACTCACAGCAAAGATGTCCTCGTGCTTGACCAGAATATTAAGGGTGTTGACTATTCCATGGCTCGTTGCTGCAACCCCATCTACGGCGACAACGTCTTCGGTTTCGTCACCGCCGGCCGCGGTATCAAGATACACCGTGCCGACTGTCCCAACGCCCGACGCCTGCGTGAGCAGATGCCCTACCGAGTCATTCCTGCACGCTGGGCAGGCAAGGGAAGCAGCCTCTATCCGGTCAACCTCCGCATCGTGGGCAACGACGACATCGGCATTGTCAACAACATCACCTCCATCATTTCGAAAGAGCAGAACGTTCAGCTCCGCTCGATTGACATCCGTTCGAGCGAAGACGGCCTCTTTGCCGGCAACCTCACCTTGCAACTCGACGACCTCAACAAGCTCAAGCTGCTCATCAAGAAGCTTCAGGGAGTGAAGGGCGTTAAGAACGTCAGCCGATAAAGCATTGAATGTTTAGAGGTTAGTGTTTAGAGTATAGCGTGCTGGCTCTGCTAAACACTAAACTCTAAACACTCAATACTCAACACTCAACATTTATATCATTATCGAATGAAGACAACGCTCATCCTCGTTGGAAAGACCACGGACAAGCATATAGCCGCCCTGATCGACGACTACACGAGTCGCCTGCAGCACTACGCACCGTTTGAAATGACGGTCATCCCAGAGCTGAAGAACACGAAGTCGCTCAGCGAGCAGCAGCAGAAACAGGCAGAAGGCGAACTCATCCTACGTCAGCTTCAGCCCTCCGACCATGTCGTCTTGCTCGACGAACGAGGCAAGACCTTTCGCAGTGTCGAACTGGCTGCATGGATGACCAAAAAGCAGCAGGCAGCTCAGCGCCGCCTCGTGTTCGTCGTCGGAGGGCCCTATGGCTTCTCCGAAGATGTTTACCGCCGCGCCAACGAACAGCTCAGCCTTTCGCCCATGACGTTCTCCCATCAGATGGTGCGCCTCGTGTTTGTCGAGCAACTCTACCGAGCACACACCATCATCAAGGGTGAGCCTTATCACCACGAGTGAATCATGAAGAGCTGGTTGCAAGTGTCCGAGACACTCTGCCTTTTGCCAGGTGCCGAGTTGTTAAAAAAACAAGGAATTTAACATTTCGGCACCCTGTTTTTGTGGGAGAGATTTGAGCAAAATAGAGTTTTTGACATTGGAAAAACACGAAAAGAAGCGAAAAAAACGGAAAATTGCAACAACGAAAAACACGAAAAAACATGAAAAATACAAAAAAATTTGGGTGAAAAGTCCAAAATCTTGAAACGCCGATTGTCGTAGGGGCGGGTTTCAATGCCCGCCCGATCAGGCGAAGCCTGAAAACGCACCCACTCCGGTTGACGCCTCTGCCGTCGAGGGCGGGCTTGGAACCCCGCCCCTACAATGGTTGCCTTTTGTCTGCCGACAGACGGTCGGCAGTGCGCCGACCAACTGTCCGCAAAGCGCCGACATACCTGTCCTTTGTCCGCCGTCTGAGCGTCGGCAGACCGCCGTCTGACGGTCGGCAAAGCGCCGTTTACTGATAGTTTTGAGTGCCGTTTGCCGACAGCCAGACGGCGCTTTGCCGACGGCGAAACGGCGCTTTGCCGACAACACATCTGCAATGGGCCGTTCGGCAGCCTCCGTTTGGTGCTCTGTGCTTGCGTTATTTGCGGGCGAAGAGTCGGCTGCTGACTTTTACGCGATTCTCAGACGATGACTATGACAACGCGAAGTTAACAAAATAGCAACTATGAACCATCCCACTGATACCCCTTCCATTGATAATTCTCTGTGAAGGATATTGTGTTTCATTGTGCTATATTGTCATTTCTTCGCCGCCGAAGTCATTCTTTTGTGCTCTCAACGATTGCTTTTGGGGATAGAATCAATTTATTTTGGCTGCACGATGCTAATTTTGTGTGACAGATGACAAGTTTTTCTGCGATTTTCCATATCTTTGCGAGAAAATTTATCTTTTAACTATTAATTCTTAATTTTTCAGATGGAATTAGCCTCGAAATACTCGCCTGCTGAGGTGGAAGGGAAGTGGTATGATTACTGGGAGCAGCACAAACTGTTCGCTTCGAAACCCGATGGTCGTGAACCTTACACCATCGTCATTCCGCCACCCAACGTGACGGGTGTGCTCCATATGGGGCACATGCTCAACAATACAATTCAGGACATCCTGGTGCGCAAGGCTCGCATGGACGGCAAGAATGCCTGCTGGGTGCCTGGCACCGACCATGCCTCGATTGCCACCGAAGCCAAGGTGGTGAACAAACTGGCGAAAGAGGGTATCAAGAAGCGTGACCTGAGCCGTGAACAGTTTCTCGAACATGCTTGGTCGTGGACGCATCAGTATGGTGGCATCATCCTCAAGCAGTTGCGTCGTCTGGGTGCTTCGTGCGACTGGGATCGCACAGCCTTTACGATGGACGAAAAGCGCTCGGAGAGTGTGATTCGTGTATTTGTTGACCTCTACCGCAAGGGACTCATCTACCGTGGTTTGCGCATGGTGAACTGGGACCCGAAGGCACAGACGGTGCTCTCGACCGAGGAAGTCATCTACAGGGAGGAGCAGTCGAAGCTGTACTATCTGAAGTATTACGTGGCTGGCAACGTGAGCCTGTCGGGCATCGCGGGCATGTCGGAGGAAGACGGCAACGTGATCCACAAGGACAGCAAGGGCTACTATGCTGTGGTGGCAACGACCCGTCCGGAAACAATCATGGGCGACACGGCGATGTGTATCAACCCGAAGGACCCGAAGAATCAGTGGCTGCGCGGCCGCAAGGTGGTGGTGCCATTGGTGGGCAGGGTGATTCCCGTGATTGAGGACCGCTACGTGGACATCGAATTTGGTACGGGCTGTCTGAAGGTGACGCCGGCTCACGATGTGAACGACTATAACCTGGGTAAGGCTCACAAGCTGGAAACGATTGACATCTTCAACCCCGACGGAACCATCAGCGAGCAGTCGCCCCTGTATGTGGGTATGGATCGCTTCGAGGTGCGCCGTCAGATTGCGAAAGACCTCGAGGAGGCCGGTTTGCTGGAAAAGGTGGAAGACTATGTGAACAAGGTGGGCTACTCGGAGCGCAACAGCGACACGGCTGTCGAACCACGTCTGTGCATGCAGTGGTTCCTGTCGATGAAGCATTTTGCCGACATCGCGTTGCCGCCCGTGAAAAACGGCGAGCTGAAGTTCTATCCGTCGAAATATGTGACGACTTATGTCAACTGGCTGGAGAACATTCAGGACTGGTGCATCAGTCGCCAGCTCTGGTGGGGACATCGCATCCCTGCTTACTTCTTGCCGGCAAAAGAGGGCGAGGAGGAGCGCTTCGTGGTGGCCATGACGAAGGAAGAGGCTCTGGAAGAGGCACACAAGTTGCCTGGCATGGAGCACTTGACGATGGACGACCTCAGACAGGATGAGGATGCACTGGACACGTGGTTCTCGTCGTGGCTGTGGCCCGTCTCGCTCTTTGATGGCATCAACAACCCAGGCAACGAGGAAATCAACTATTACTATCCGACGAGCGTGCTGGTGACGGCACCCGACATCATCTTCTTCTGGGTGGCACGCATGATTATGGCAGGCTACGAATACATGGGGAAGATGCCGTTCCGAAGCGTCTATTTCACCGGTGTGGTGCGCGACAAACTGGGACGGAAAATGTCGAAGAGTCTTGGCAATTCGCCCGATCCCCTGCTGCTGATCGACCAGTACGGCGCCGACGGTGTGCGCATGGGTATGCTGCTCAGTGCTCCGGCTGGCAACGACATCTTGTTCGACGAAAAGCTGTGCCAGAATGGTATGGCATTCTGCAACAAGATATGGAATGCCTTCCGACTCTGTCAGGGTTGGGAGCAGGCAGATATTCCGCAACCAGACAGTTCGCGTCGCGCCATCGAATGGTTCGATGCCCAGCTGAAGGCTGCTTACGCAGAGATTGAGGACCACTACAAGAAGTTCCGTCTGTCGGATGCCCTGATGTCGGTATTCAAACTCTTCACCGACGAATTCTCGGGCTGGTATCTCGAAATGGTGAAACCTGCCTACCAGCAGCCCATCGACCGCGAAACTTACGCCCAGACACTGCGCTTCTTCGATGTGCTGATGAAACTGGTTCATCCCTTCATGCCGTTCATCACCGAGGAAATCTGGCAGCACATCTACGAGCGTCACGAAGGCGACAGCATCATGACCGAAAGTCTGCACATGGAGGCTCCAACACGTGAGGATTTGAAGCTCATCAGCAACGTGAACGTGATGAAGCAGATGGTGCAGGGCGTACGTGCAGTGCGCAATGCAAAGAACATCGCACCGAAGGAGGCTCTCGTGCTGGAGGTAGTGGGAACCAATCCCGTGCCTGAACTGACGGATTTGGTGGTGAAGATGGCCAACCTGTCTGCCCTGAACATCGTCGGCACGAAAGGTGAAGGGTCGAGTGCGTTCCTCGTTGGTACGACCGAATGCGCTGTTCCGCTGGGCAACCTGATTGACACGGAAGCCGAACTGCAGAAGATGGAGGCAGAACTGAAACACCTCGAAGGCTTCCTGGTGGGCGTGAAGAAGAAACTCAGCAACGAACGCTTTGTGGCCAATGCCCCGGCACAGGTCGTGGAACTGGAACGTAAGAAGCAGAGCGATGCCGAGACGAAGATCGCCGCACTGAAAGAAAGTATAGTAAAACTGAAATAATGAGAAGTTATAAGAGATTGTTGCACTACAACGAACGGCGTGCCATCTACCTGAATCGGCGTCGGTGGCTGGTGTCGGACAATTTCCCCTGAAAAAGGGAAAGCCTTCCCTCCATCCCCCTCCGATAGAGGGGGAGTCGCCATACGGCAGCCATATTAACTTTTAACTATTAACTTTTGACTATAAACTTTCAGTTATGCGAGTAATCATAGAAAAAAATTATCTGCAGATGTCGCAGTGGGCTGCAGATTACGTGATCGCTAAGATCAACGCTTTTCATCCCACAGCAGAGAAACCTTTCGTGCTCGGTCTGCCCACAGGCTCGTCGCCCATCGGCATGTACCGCGCCCTGATTGAGGCTCACCGCGAAGGACGTGTCTCGTTCAAGTATGTCATCACCTTCAACATGGATGAATACGTCGGACTGCCCGAGAGCCATCCTGAGTCGTACCACTCGTTCATGTTCACCAACTTCTTCAACTATATCGACATTCCCCGCGAGAACATCCACATCCTCAACGGCAATGCCAAGGACCTGAAGGCAGAGTGTGCACACTACGAGGAAATGATTGAGGCTGCCGGAGGCATCGACCTCTTCATCGGCGGCATCGGTCCCGACGGCCATATTGCCTTCAACGAGCCGTTCTCGTCGCTCTCGAGCAAGACCCGTATGAAGACGCTGACCATGGACACACGCATTGCCAACAGCCGATTCTTCGACAACGACGTTGAGCAAGTGCCCAAGCAGGCTCTGACAGTTGGTGTGGGTACCGTGATGGCTGCCCGCGAGGTGCTCATTCTCTGCTCCGGCCATTCGAAAGCACGTGCTCTGTGCGCTGCCATCGAAGGTCCCGTCTGCCAGGAATGGACGATCAGCGCCCTGCAGACCCACCGCTTCGGCATCATCGTCTGCGACGAAGCTGCTTGCGCCGAACTCAAAGTGGCTACCTACAAGTACTTCATCGACAAGGAGCAGATGATTAAGATGATTGAAGACGAAAAGAAACATAAAGATTGATGAAACGGATTCTGACAGTCCTACTCCTCTTGCTTGGGGGAATGACCTGTCACGTCACAGCCCAGCACCACGATATGCACGTCGTGATGCTGGGCGATTCAAATACGTGGCTGGGTGGTGATGATTGCATGACCCCTAAGGGTTGGAACTACTGGATGCGCACGTTGTTGCAGCCGACGACCTGCCGCAGTTATGCCCGAAGTGGTGCTACCTGGGTACACACCGATAAAATGGTGCGCGACACAGAGGAGAACACAGCACGGCTGAGCGACAACAACGTGATAACGAACCAAATCCACCGGCTGCAAGAGGCGGTGGCTGAAGGCAAGCAGGCTGTGCCTACGCTCATCTTCATCATGGCGGGCACGAACGACGTATGGTTCCGGAAGGACATCCTCTCCACGCTGGAGCATGTAGCGGTCGATGATGTGGCATTGCTGCAAGAGTCTTTTCCCGAAGCACGCATCGTACTCATCACGCCGATGCAGAACACGAAGGTGTCGCCCGAACTGGTGCGTGAAGCCGCCGAACAACTGGAAACGACCGCCATACGCATGGCTTGTGACCTTGTGGATGCCAGCGGAACTGAGGTTATCGACAGCGAGCAGGAAAGCCGCAAGTTGACTTTCACCCGCGATGGTGTCCACACGAACGAGATGGGTGCCAAGCGGTTGGCGGAGTTTGTGTATATGAAGATGTCCCAAGTGAAAAGTGAAAAGTGAAAAATTAAAAATTAAAAGTAGAAAGTAACAACTCGTCAACTTGTTAACTCGTCAACTCGTCAACTAAAAAAGTGAAAAGTGAAGACTGATCACATCGCTTCACGTTTCACGCCCAGCGAAGCGGTCGCTTCACATTAGTTAAGATGGTATTTTCCGACCTTTTTTTCCTATTTGTATTTCTTCCGGCATTCATTCTGTGCTACCTCGGTGCAGGGTTTCTGGATAGGGGCAAGTTGTTGTGGCGCAACAGCGTGCTGGTGGTGTTTTCGCTCATCTTCTATGCTTGGGGCGAACCCGTCTATGTGTTCCTCATGTTGCTGTGCGTCCTGCTCAACTGGCTGGCAGGATTGGTCATCGCCAAGGCGGAGCGTCACAGGAAGTGTGCTCTGGCGATAGGCGTGGCAGTCAACATCCTGATTTTGGGAACGTTCAAGTATGCAGGTTTCTTTGCCACCCAGCTTTGTCAGCTGGGATTGGAGATGCCCGTTCCGCAGATAGCCTTGCCCATCGGTATCTCGTTCTACACATTCCAGAGCATCAGCTATTTGGTGGATGTCTATCGTCGTGAGGCTCGAGTGCAGCACAACCTTTGGAACTTGTTGCTCTACATTTCGATGTTCCCGCAACTCATAGCCGGCCCCATCGTTCGCTATGGGACGATAGCCGAGGAGATTCACGAGCGCAAGGCTTCCGCTGCCGACATCAGCGACGGCGTGTTCCGATTCCTCATTGGTTTGGGAAAGAAAGTAATCATTGCCAATCAGATGGGTGAGGTGGCCGACCAGCTGCTGAAGAACGGCTTGCAGGACCTGACAGTGGCGGGTGCATGGGTCGGAATCCTGGCCTTCACCCTTCAGATTTACTTCGACTTCTCCGGTTACTCCGACATGGCGATTGGTATGGGACGTTGCATGGGTTTTCATTTTAACGAAAACTTCAACCATCCGTACATCAGTCGCAGTATCACAGAGTTTTGGCGACGTTGGCATATCTCTTTGGGCTCCTTCTTCCGCGACTATCTCTACATCCCTCTGGGCGGCAACCGACGCCATCAGTCACTGAACATCCTTGTCGTCTGGTTGCTCACGGGCTTGTGGCATGGTGCGAGCTGGAACTTCGTGCTGTGGGGTGTTTATTTCGGTGTGATCGTGACGCTGGAGAAATATACGCTGCTGAAGGTACAGGCTCGGATTCCTTCGGTACTGCTGCATCTATACAGCATTCTGCTCTTCGTGGTGGGGTGGGGCATCTTCTATTTCGACGACTTCGAAGCGATGCGCCACTTCTTCCATGCCTTTACTGGTGGGGTAGAGGTTTGGACCGACATCACAGTCGAGAGTGCGCTGCTGGGCCGCTTTTGGTTGTGGTTGCTGGCTGTGGTGCTGTGCATGCCAGTACGCACTTGGGTGACGCAGTGGTATGAACGCCATGTACCGGCATCTGCCGTAAAGAGCCTCGTGGCCGTGTCAGCCAAAACGTTGCTGAGCATCGTCATCCTGGTACTGAGCACCGCGTTGCTGGTAGGTGCAACGAACAATGCATTTATCTATACGAGATTCTGAATAGTTAACAGTTAAAAGATAAAATGCCGGTCAGGACATCCCTCCTTGTGAGGGGAAGGTCACCGGTGGGGGCTTTCACATGAAGCATAATACCATATATCTCATTCTCATTGCCCTTGTCACAGCGGCGTTTGTCGTTGTGTTCGACATGTTTCCCCGCACTCGCATTTCTGAATTGGAAAAGCGTGAGCTGACAAAGTTTCCCGTATTCAGTTGGCAGCGACTGTGGAGCGGAGAATTCACGAGCGGCGTGTCAGCATGGTTCAGCGACAGTGAACCGTTTCGCGACCAGTTGATGACGCTCTCGATGCAGTTCAGCCATCTGATGGGCATTGAGCTTGGCGAGGAAAACGTGAGGATCAGTCTGCCTCAGGAATCCTCCAGTTGTGAGACTCCCGCCGACAGCTTGGCACCTTCTGCAGGGGATGAGGTCGCACAGCCGACAGACGATCCGAACTTCACGCTTGAAGAAAATGCCAAGATAGCCAACGCCGGCATCATCATCGTGGGCTCAGGAGCCAATGTCAGGGCACTGATGGCCTTTGGCGGTGATGCCAAGGGCGGCAAAGGCTACGCCGATGTGGCCAACCTGTATCAGCAGACATTTGCTGCCGACGGCGTGCAAGTCTATTGTATGGCCATACCCACCGCCATCGAATACTATTGCCCCGAGCGAGTGCAGTCGCGCACCAAGTCGCAGCTGGCTGTGACAGAGCACATCTTTTCCTGCCTCGACCCGCAGGTGAAGTCCGTCGATGTCTATTACGCCCTGCGACGTCATCGGAGTGAGGACATCTATCTGCGCACCGACCACCACTGGTCGCCGCTGGGAGGATACTATGCAGCCGAAGCCTTTGCACGAGTGGCAGGCGTTCCGTTCCGCGACCTCACCCACTACGACCGCCGTGTGGTGCACGGCTACGTCGGTTCGATGTACGGCTATTCAAAAGACATAGCTGTGAAGAAGGCTCCCGAAGACTTTGTCTATTACGTACCCACCGAGGTGGAGTACGAAACCACCTACATCAACTACCAGATAGACGAGCACTATCAAGTCACAGCCGAAGGGCGTCCCGTACGTTCGCAGTATTTCTTCCACTACAAAGACGGCAACGGAGGAGCCTATTGTACGATGATGGGAGGAGACAACAAGATTACCCAGGTGCGCACCAAGACCCCCAGCCATCGGCGCCTACTTGTTCTGAAAGACAGTTTTGGCAACATGCTGCCATCCTACCTCTTCTACTCCTTCGAAGAGGTGCATGTGGTCGATGCCCGTTATTTTACGAAGGACATGGTCGAATATGTTCGCGACAACAAGATAACCGACATCCTTTTTGCCAACAACATCTTCTCGGCCTACAGCCACGCAACCACGAATGCCTACCGCCGCTTCTTGCACCAGCGTTGGACACCGCCCAGCACGAAGCCGAAGGAAACAGAAAAGGCATCTGAGCCACAAGCCGATGATACGCAGGAAAATGGTCTGAAGGAAGACAGTACGAAAAGAGAAAATTAAAAATTAATAATTAAAAATTAAAAATTAAAAGCCTGCCGGACAGCTTACTATTCTTCCAACTCAACAGAAGAGAAGTACGTTAGCCGGCAGGCTAATTTTTAATTTTTAATTATTAATTTTTAATTTTATAACTTTCCATCTCGAGCGAAGCCCACAGGAAGGGCCCGATGCCCTTCGCGTCATTGTCACGCACAGACTCCGACAGATAGTAAGCGAACGAACCATCACGGCGGCGGTTTTCACGCACAGTGGGAGCAGCTGCCTTTACTTTTTCGCTCAACCCAGGCCCCAATCCTCCCACACTGCAACAAGACGTGAGCGAAATGGAACCGTCAGGTTCGCGGTGCACAAATTCTTGCACGATGCCATCATAGGCACGACGTCCAGCCTCTGCCATCTCGGCATCGATATATCCCAAGCGGCTCGCCTTCAGCAAGACATAGGCAAACATGCAGCTTGCCGTCGATTCAAGATAATTTCCTTCACGTTCTGGGTAGTCCATCACCTGCCACCAGACACCCGTCTTCTTGTCCTGCCACTGCACCACAGCCTGGCACACACTGCGTAGCACCTCAAGCAGTTCCCCTCGCAACGCATCCTCCTCGGCAGGCAATTCCTCCACCAGTTCCAACAGCGCCATCGCAAACCAACCCTGCGCACGAGCCCAACAATGCTGGCTCAGCCCAGTCTCGCCATCAGCCCAAAACATCTCATGCGTTTCGTCCCAAGCATGACGGTTGAGACCCGTAGCACGATCCAGCGTACGCCGGTAGGTCGCCTTCACCTGTCGCACAGCATCGCGACGGACGACCGCCAATTCCTTCGCCGTGCAGAACCGCGGAGCTGTTTGAAGTCGGAAGGGAAGCCCCATGAAGATACCGTCGAGCCACACCTGATGGGCATAGATGGCCTTGTGCCAGAAGATGCTGTCTGTCACCGTACGTGGCTGTTCCGCCAACTGACTGAAAATGGTGTGAATATAGGGTAACAGCGGCGAATCGTTGCCCTTCTGCCGTTCTTCCACCTCTGCCAATCGAGCCAGGAAATGCCCTGGGCGGCAGTTGTCCAGGTTAAAGTCTTCCAGCCTGTAACCACGAATCCGCCCCTCGGCCAGCAACATCGAATCAGCATACGTGTGGCAGTAGTCCAGCAGCTGCCCGTCACCATAGCGCAGATAGACGTCCAGCAAAGCCTCCAGTTCCAAGCCCACGGCATAGTTCCACTTCGGCCGTTCGGCAAAGTCCAGCAGGGTAGGGTCGGGGGTGCGTCGCAGTTCCGACAGAGCCATCCGCAAACTCAGCGGCATCGATTCCACCCCATCCCCAACCTGGCGATTGGATTCGGGCACCGCCACACCTTCCATCATTCCGCGGCGCAGCACATACTGCTCCGTACTATCGACGCATAGTCCCCTGACGCATACATCGCGAATGCCCACCACCGAGTCAAGACCGATGAGTTGGACCGCATAGCGCGACCGACGACAATGCACATCCTGCATCAAAATCTCGCGCACCAAGGGCGGATAGCCACGGTCGCAATCCTCGCGCGGCTCATACTGCAGGTTGATTTTCAGCACAGCCTCGCGGCACACCCCCACCTCGATGTCGCGCATCTGAATCTGTTCCACCACACCGCCCCGACAACTGTTCGTCTTGATGCGCAGCACACGTTCGAGCTCGGGCGAGTCCATCGTGCAGTCGTGGGCAAACACACGCCGGCAACCGCCACTCACCTCACTCCCGATGACCACGCCGCCATGCCCGTTGCGCATTTGGCAGCGACGTATGATGATGTCTTCCGAAGCCTGCCCCCGCAAACGCCCATAGGCATTGCGTCCACTCTTGATGGCAATGCAGTCGTCACCCGTATTGAAATAGCAATCCTCAATCAGTACGCGTCGGCACGACTCAGGGTCGCATCCGTCGCCATTCGGGCCCTCATTTTCGAACCTCACCTCTCGCACCGTCACATCCTGGCACAGCAAGGGATGCAGCGTCCAGAAGGGAGAGTTGGCCAGCGTGACCCCCTCGACCCGTATCCGCTCGCAGCGCAGCAGCCCGATGAGTTGAGGACGTAATCCGTCATTCTCGCCAAACACCCTTTGCTCGCCCTTCAGCAGACGGCTTCTGGCACCGTTGCGCTGGCTCACCATTCCTTGCTTCCATCCATAACGCTCCGCTCCGCACCACGGCCACCATTGCGTCCGGCTCCCGCCACCATCCACCTTGCCTTTGCCCGTAATCGCAATGTCGTGGGCATCGTGGGCATAGATACATGGCGACAGGTTGTGGCAGTCACACCCCTCCCATGCCGTTTCGCGGGTAGGGTAGAGCCGTGGCTCGAAGGCAAACAGCAGGCAGGCATCCGTCTCCAGATGGAGTTCCACACCGCTGCGCAGTTCCAGGGCCCCCGTCACAAACGTCTGTCCGCCAGGAATCACCACACGACCGCCGCCGTTGCGATGCACAGCGTCGATCGTGCGCTGAATGGCACGTTGGTTTTTCCGAGCCGAAGCACCAGGCTTAGCTCCATACTGAGTCACATTCACAGCCGCACCTTTCAGCACTGGTTGCTGGATGCTTCGCTCGATGCGGCGGTACTGCTCCTCGTCCCACTGCTGAGCGTGCGAACAGATTGGAAATAACAGAATGAATAGAAAGAGCTGTTTCATCGTGAGGGAAATGAATTGTGGGTGAGAGTGTATGATGATTTAGCAAAGGTACAACATTATTTTAACTTTTGACTTTTAACTTTTAATTATTTAGTTGCAATTTTGTTAACTTCGCTTTGTCGTCATCATCGTCTGAGAATCGCGTAAAAGTCAGCAACCGACCCTTCGCTCGCAAATAACGCAAGTACAGAGCCCAAAACGGAGGCTGTCGAACGGCACATTGCAGATGCCTTGTCGGCAGAGCGCCGTTTCGCCGTCGGCAGAGCGCCGTCTGGCTGTCGGCAAACGGCACTCAAAACTATCAGTAAACGGCGCTTTGCCGACCGTCAGACTGCGCTCTACCGACGCTCAGACGGCGGACAAACGATAGGTTTGTCGGCGCTTTGCTGACCGTTCGTCGGCGGACTGCCGGACGTCAGACGGCGGACAAAAGCCAATCTGTGCAGGGGCGGGTCCTCATTCCCGCCCTCGACGGCAAAGCCGTCAAACCGATGTTCCGGTGTTTTCTGGCTTTGCCTGATCGGGTGGGCATGGGAACATGCCCCTACAACAATCGGCATTTCAAGATTCTTGGACTTTTCCCCAAAATTTTTCGTTTTTTTTCGTCTGTTTTCATTTTTTTTGTTGTAGCAATATTTCGTTTTTTCGCTTCTTTTCGTGTTTTTCCGTTGTCCAAAAATCTATTTCGCTCAAATTTCTCCCACAAAAACGGGGGCCAGAAATGTTAAATTCCTTGTTTTTTTAACTTAAATATAGCCTTCAAAATTTTGTAAATTCAAGATTCTTGTCCAGACTTTGGCAAAGCCGAAGTTACTCATAAAATTAAAAATTAATAATTAAAAATTAGCCTGCCGGCTAACGTACTTCTGCTCGGAAAAACTCAAACAAGTTTGGTTTTTCGCTCACTTAATCGTAACTTTGACCTGCGGTCGAACTTACTCCCGTTCGGAAAAACTCAAACAAGTTTGGTTTTTCGCTCACTTAATCGTAACTTTGTCGCCATGAAACTTAAACGATTCTTCAAGGGCCTCGGCATCACGCTGGCTTCGCTGGCGGTGTTGCTCGTGATGGCATTGGTCGTGGTCCTTCATCTGCTCCATTCACCTTCCTTTCAGCAGCGTGTCCTGCGGCAGGCCGACGATTGGTTGTCGCAGAAACTGCAGACGGAGGTTGAGATTGATTCCGTGGATTTTAGCCTCTGGAAGGGTTCGGTGAACCTCTACGGACTGAACGTTGCCGACCAGCAGCAGCGTCCTCTGCTACGGACCGACACAATCAGTGTCGCCGTCGATGTGTGGTCCTTGCTCAGCCGGAAAGTGGAGGTGTCGAAGGTCGGCATCCACGGTGTGGATCTGCACCTGCTCAAGCCTTCGAAGGATGAACCTGGCAACTGGCAATTCGCCATCGATGCCTTCAAGAAAGACTCAAGCGACAATCGCACCCAGACGCCGCCCGACGATGTGGATGGCAAGTGCAAAGCCGTCGAACTCAATCTCAGTGGTGTCTCACTCTCGCGCATTCACTTGCAATACAATGAGAAGGAACTGGCCTTTAGTGGTCTGGAGGCTAAGAAGAGACGCCGTGAATATGTGGCCGAACTACGCGACCTGACGTACGACTGGGAGAAGACAACGAAGAAGGGTATAAAGGTGAACCATCACCTCCATCTGCCCTCGCTCGGGCTTTCTCTGTCAAGGCAGGGGCAAGGCCCGTTGATGGTGGAGGTGAAGGGGCTGCGCTATCGGTCCGACAACCATCTGCCGCGCAAGAATTCAGGGCGGCCGAAGCGTGGATTTTTCGACGTGGGGCATCTGGACCTCACGTCCGATCTCAGCATTGAGGTGGGGGGACTGGATGTCAATGAGTTCAAACTCGCCGACCGCCCCCTGCGTCTGCGCCTCATTTCGGGCACTGTGACCGACAGCGTGACGGGCATTGACCTGCACGACTTGCGGCTGAATCTCACTTCCAAGGCCGGTGGCCTGCATCTCGACTCGGTTGTCATCCGACAAGGCGCGCACACGCAGTTGCAGTTCGATACGGCTTTTGTGCAGTTGCTTGATACGGCTTCTGGGCGCTCCTTTCAGTTCAGCACCTCTACCATCACGGGACAGACTCGCCTGCACGACATTTCACGTCCCTTTGCCCCTGTGCTCCGCGGTTTCCAACTGCCCCTCCGGTTGTCCACAAAGTTTAGCGGCAGTGCGACGGAACTGCACTTCCGAGGGGTGCGTGTCAGTACGCAGGACAAACGTTTCCAGGTTTCGGCCGACGGCGACATCTCGGGGCTGGAGCGCAAGGAACTGCTCAATGTCCACTTCCGTGTTCACTCGATGCAGGCTCGTGGCACGGTGAAGCAGCAAATCATCAATCAGTTCACCGTCAAGAAACTGATGATGAAGCAGCTCGATGCGTTGGGTACGATTGGCTACAAGGGTGACTTTGCCGTCAAATACAAGCGTGAGGAGTTTCGCGGTGTTCTCACCTCGGTGCCTGGACCGATTACCTTCAGTTTCTGGATTGACGAAAAGCAGAAATACCTTTCGGGCAGTGCAAGCAGCAAGGGACTGGAATTGGCGCAACTCTTCGAGGCTCAGAAACTTGGGCCAGTGTCGTTCGAGTCGGACTTTAAGATGGATATCTCGAAACAACGTACACGCCAGATGCGCCGAAACAAGGGGGGTAAACTTCCTATCGGCAGCGTGTCGGGCTCTGTGCTTGAGGCTTCGTACAAGGGTGTGAAGGTTCGCAATCTGCAGTTCGACATCGAAAGTGACGGTGCCGAGGCCTTGGGCCATGTGCATAAGCCTGGCAAAGTGGCTGAAATCGACTGCGACTTCACCTTCACCAGCACAGAGCAGGGTCAGCAGCTGAAAGTGCAGCCCCACGTGCGCCTCTTTCCTTCTGATCCTGAAAAGAAACAGCAACGAGCCGATCAACGTGCTCAGAAAAAGCAAGAACGGGCCCAGCGTCGTGAAGAACGTGCCCAGCAAAGGGCTGAGCGTCGAGAAGAGCGCGCTCAGCGCCGTGAACAGCGTCGGCAGCAACGGGCTGAAGAGAAAGCTGCTCGTGCTGAACGAAAAGCACAGCAGTCTGTCAACCAAACAGAGCCAGAAGAGTAGCAGTCATGAATCCGCAAGATATTGACATTCAGCAGAACCCGCAGCTCCAGAATGCGCTCAATCTGGTGCGGCACACCTCGCAGTCGCTCTTCCTCACCGGAAAGGCCGGCACTGGCAAATCGACCTTCTTGCGCTATGTCTGTCAGAACACCAAGAAGCAGTATGTCGTCCTGGCTCCCACAGGCATCGCTGCCATCAATGCCGGAGGACAGACTCTGCATAGTTTTTTCAAACTGCCTTTCCATCCCCTCACGCCCGACGATCCCCGTTATGCGGGCAGACGTTTGCGAGACTTTCTTAAATATAACAAGGAGCATATCCGACTGATTCGACGCCTCGAACTCATCATCATCGACGAGATCAGTATGGTGCGCCCCGACATCATCGATTTCATCGACCGCATCCTCCGTCACTATTCTGGCAACAGTCGTCAGCCTTTTGGTGGCAAGCAACTGCTGCTCGTCGGCGATATCTTCCAACTCGAACCTGTCGTCACCCGCGACGAGCGTGACATTCTCCGCCGTTTCTACGAGACACCCTTTTTCTTTTCTGCCCATGTCTTCCGCGATATAGAGCTGGTCAGCATCGAACTGACGAAGGTGTATCGGCAGACCGACCGCGCCTTTATCACCATCCTCGACCACATCCGCCAGGGACAGGCTACGCAGGCCGACCTCCAGCTGATGAACATGAGGAGCCTCCCTGACCCGGCCTCCAGCTCGCTCCAAGGGGATGAGGCCGAAGGTTTATTTCAGATTACGCTTGCCACACGTCGCGACACCGTCAACAACATTAACCAAAGCAGGCTCGATCAGCTTGAAGGCGACGTCATGACCTTCAAAGGCGTGGTGCAGGGCGAATTTCCGGAAACAGCGATGCCCACCGTGCTGGACCTGCAACTGAAGGTCGGCGCACAGATTATCTTTGTAAAGAACGACCGCGAACGCCGTTGGGTGAACGGAACGCTGGGCGTCATTACTGGCATCTCCGAAGACGGCACCCAGCTCTATATCGTTGACGACCAAGGCCAGGAGCACGATGTCGAACGGGCGCAGTGGGCCAATGTCCGCTACACCTACAACGAGCAAGAGAAAAAGATTGAAGAGGAGGAACTCGGTGTGTTCATCCAGTTCCCAGTCCGTCTGGCTTGGGCCATCACCATCCATAAAAGCCAGGGTCTCACCTTCGACCATGTCCGCATCGACTTTACTGGAGGCGTCTTTGCCGGTGGCCAGGCCTATGTAGCCCTGAGCCGTTGCCGCAGTCTCGAAGGTCTGCAACTCACCCAGCCCCTCACTCCCAGCGACATATTTGTCAACCCCAACATCGTCACCTTCAGTCAGCGCTTCAACAACCAGCATGCCGTCGATGTAGCCCTACGCCGAGCGCAAGCCGATATCCAGTATGCCGATGCCATCCAGGCTTTCGATCGCTGCGACTTTGCCACAGCCATCGACCAGCTCATCCTCGCCATGCACTCGCGCTACGATATAGAGAAACCTTGGGCACGCCGACTCATCCGCCACAAGCTCAGCGTCATCACACGCCAGCAGCACCAACTGGATGATATCCAAGAACAACTAAAAAAAATGCAGCAAGAGATGGACGAACACCACCGCCTGCTGCGCCGATTTTCTGAAGAATACATCCGCTTGGCCGAGCAGAGCACCGAACTCGACGACCCACGTTCGGCAATTGCTAATTACGACAAAGCCTTGCAACTCTGCCCCGACAACACCGATGCTCTCATCGGCAAGTCGCGTGTCCAGCTTTCCCAACGCCGGCTGCAACGTGCCCTCACTACCATCAACCAAGCCCTACAGCTCTCTCCCCATTCGTTCAAAGCCCTCTACACCCGAGGTAAGATTCTCTTTCAGCAGCGTAACCTCGACGCCGCTGCAGCCGACCTTGACCGCTGTACGTCCCTGCGCAAAGACAATATCTCTGCCCATCAACTCTTCGGCGACATCCTCGCTGCACAGGGCGACGAAGATGCAGCTGCTGTCCAGTGGGCCATCGCAGAACAGCTGAGAAAAAGAAAGGGGGACTGTTAACGTCCCCCGTACATCTGTTCGTAGTATTTCTGATAGTCGCCGCTCGTCACGTCCTCGATCCAGTCCTGATGCGTCAGGTTCCAGCGGATGGTCTTCACGATGCCGTCGGCAAACTTTGTGTCGGGCAACCATCCCAGTTCGCTGTGAATCTTCGACGGGTCGATGGCATAGCGCTGATCGTGACCCAGGCGGTCCTTCACAAAGGTAATGAGGTCATCGTTAATCCATGAGATATCCGTGTCCTCCACCGACTGTGCCTCGTCGCCTGGATGGCTGAGGCTCACCCGCTTCTTCAGCACACGACGCATCTCCGGCTCCTCAGCCATGATGTCGTGAATGGTTTTGATGGTCAACCGCACGATGTCGATGTTCGTCATCTCGTTGTGTCCTCCCACGTTGTACACCTCGCCTTCGCGACCTTTGCGCACCACCAGGTCGATTGCTCGACAGTGGTCCTCCACATAGAGCCAGTCGCGCACATTCTGTCCGTCGCCATATACCGGCAGTTTCTTGCCGCTAAGAATGTTGTTGATGATGAGCGGAATCAACTTCTCAGGAAAGTGATACGGACCGTAGTTGTTCGAGCAACGCGTAATGGTCACCGGCATCTTGTAGGTGTCATGATAAGCCATCACAATCATGTCTGCGCTCGTCTTCGATGCGCTGTAGGGTGAATGGGGACACAAGGGTGTCTGCTCGGTGAAAAAACCTTCACTACCCAGCGAACCATAAACCTCGTCTGTGCTGACCTGATGGTAGCGCACACCAGGGCGCCACGTCGGGTAGCCCTGTTCGTCGCGGCCAGTCACCCAAGCCCGACGAGCCGCATCCAGCAAGTTCTGGGTGCCTAAAATATTCGTTTGCAGAAACAGTTGCGGATTTTCAATCGAACGATCTACATGACTCTCGGCAGCGAAGTTCACCACCACATCGAAGTCATATTGCTCAAACAACTCGCCGACCAGCTTTGCATCGCCGATGTCGCCGCGATGGAAAAAACATCGCACGTTGTCGATGTCGTCGGCAATCGTCTTCAGATTGCCGGCATAGGTCAGTGCATCCAGCACGACAATACGCACGTCGTCGTACTTACCGAGCATATACTTAACAAAGTTGGCTCCGATAAATCCGGCCGCACCTGTCACAAGATAAGTCTTCATAAGTATTTCAGTAGGTTATTGTGTTGAATATATGGTGCGCAAAGTTACGACAATAAATTGAAAATTAAAAATTATAAATTAAAAATTAACAATTAGCCTGCTGGCTGGCGTATTTCTTTTCTGTTGAGTTGGAAGAATAGTAAGCTGTCCGGCAGGCTTTTTAATTTTTAGTTTTTAATTTTTAATTTTTCACTTTTCACTTTTTACTTTTCACTTTTTTATCGTACCTTTGCCCCACGATCACAATGAAACAACTCCAATCATCATGAAACATCATCTCACCCCCCTTGCGCTGTTGGCAGCAATAATTTCGTTCACACTATTGTCCTGCGACCGTGGCCACGACTATTGGTACGACCGCGGCTATAACCCTGGTGGAAACACAGGCGGAGGCAGTCAAGACAACGACGAACCCACCCTGGCCGGAGGCTGGAAAGGCGCGCTCAATCTCTCCTACAGCCGCTACGACCACACCTTCATATCTAACGAACAGTGCATCCTCGTCACACCCAATACGCATAATAGTCAGATTGGCGAAGGCGAGATGGTCTGCTTCTACGACGATACCGCCAGTCCCATTGCTTGGGAAAGCCTCTATTTCACTTGGTACACCAACACCGACGGCAGCGTCGCCATCAACTTCCCTTGCGACCCCTCGCTCAATTCCACACTACGAGGCACCACCATCAAGGGCGGAGTTATGACTGGCGTCAGCGAAGGTGGCATCTCCACACTCTTCACCCTCGAACCCATCTCCGACGACTACTTTGCCGACTGGGGACTGTACGATTCTACAACCAAATATGGTGTCAGCTATCGCAACATACCCATCTCCGGACAATGGACCGGTTCCATGGGCATCTACTATGAGGAGGGAGGTGAGACTTGGGATGCAGAACACTCCAACATCCGTTTCATCCCTTCCAAAGAAAATGAACTTCGCGGCAAAGGCGAGGACCAGGAATTCTACACCCGTCCTTGTCCTGTGAAATATGAGAGCTTTGAATTTGAGTGGGAAGAGGAAGACGGCATACTCTACCTCAACTATCCCTCAGCACCCGAACTCAGCCTCGCTGTTTACGACATCGTCATAGCCGAAGACCAGTTCTACTGTTCCTATAACAGCAATGACGAAGTGCGCACGTTGTGCCTATCCCGTCTGCCGAAGAGTTACACCGACTGGAACCTTTACGACCCCGACCAGCACTACACCTGCGTACGGTGGGAAACGCCGACTTCAGAGGCACGAAGCCGAAAGATTCAGCGCAACCAAAGCCACGGAACTCGACGGAACCTCGGAACGAAGCCCGAACGGAAGGGTAGGGTCGGTTGACCTTGAATGTTCGATTAACATCAGACGTTTTCTCGCCATGACAAAGTTCAAACAAGTTTGACTTTGTTCATTTGGCTGAACGAAAACGTTCACTTTTCTCCCAGTTCAATCACTTCGAGGTCTTTAATTTCATTGCCGTCGATGCTGAATCGGACAAGGGTGCGTACTTTGTGAAATCCGCTGATGCCAGCGGCACCAGGGTTGATGTGAAGCAGGTGGAGGGTCTGGTCGTAGAGCACACGCAGGATGTGTGAATGACCGCTGATGAACAGTTGAGGCGGACGGGTAAACAGGCTGCCGCGGATGCTTGGATCGTAGTGGCCAGGATAGCCACCGATGTGCTTCATCAGGACATCGACCTGTTCGCAGCGAAAGCGATATTTCTCGCTGAACAGATGTCGAAGGTCGCCACCGTCGATGTTTCCATAGACTGCACGCAGCGTGGCTATCTGCTGAAGCTTTTCGGCCACCTCGAGGCTGCCGATGTCGCCGGCATGCCAGATTTCGTCACACTCGGCAAAATATTTCGCGTAGCGGTTGTCCCAATAGCCGTGGGTGTCGGAGAGGAGTCCTATGCGGGTCATTCGATAATTAAAAATTGAAAATTGATATGGCTTTTTAAGCGTTTCGCCTGCAAAGTTAATGATTTTGTGGGATTCTTTCATCTATTTCAATTCTCAATTTTTTACTTTCGGTGGAATACTGCTATGCTAATTATCCCAATCTATAGGGTCTGGCTTAGGCCCCTGTCCCTATAGTTTGGGCGATGAAAATGAAAATCTTTGTCTTTCATTTTGTTTTCCGCTTACTTAGTCGTAACTTTGGCTCTGCCGAAGTTACTCCCGTTCGGGAAAAAACTGAAAAACTTCGTCTTTCATTTTGTTTTCCGCTCACTTAGTCGTAACTTTGTCCCCAAATGGACGAAGAACAACGTAGTCACAACGATTTTGAAGGTAAATCGGGCAGCCAGATGCTGGCCGAAGTGGGTCGTTTGCTGCTCCTGCTGCTTGGCAAAATGCTGAGAGCGTTGGGACGGCTTATTTTGCGTGCGCTGAAATACTTGCTGAAGCTGTTGTGCAAAGGCCTGCTCTGGCTGATTGACGCAACGGGTAGGGGCATCGAGCGCTTGCAGGCATTCTGGAAAGACAACGACACGCAGGAAAAGCTTCGCAAGATGCGGGGTGCACTGGTGTGTGCCGGACAGCAGCTGTGGGCATGGACGAAGCAGGCAGCTGCCGCTACATGGACAGGACTGTTGTGGACGGCTCAGCACGTGATGAAGGGTACGGTGTGGCTGTGCCAAAAGACTGTGCAGGGCATCATCCATCTTGGACCTACGCTGCGTGCCGTCGGACGTGGCTTGAAGCGGGCTGCAAAGGCTGTCGGACGCTGGTTTAGATCTGTGTGGCGTGCCATTCGAAAGGGGCATGTACAACGTCAGCGGGCGTACCATCGGTTTCGTAAAAACAAGGGTTTCAAGGGTCTGCTTATCGACATCGGCAACTGGTTGCGTGGACAGATTCGTGACTTTGTGGATGAGGAACCCCTTCAGCAATTGCCTGCTTCGGGGACGAATACTGTGGTGGACGATGATGAGGATGTGGCTGATGACGACGATGATGACCCGTTCCGCAATATGAGCGAACAGGTGCAGCAATCAAAGGTCGGTTCGTGGGGACGCAGCCTTTATAATGCGATGAAACGAGTGGTGGAGGACTAAAGGTATAAAAAGTATATATATGAATAAAAGAAACTATACATCAGCAGAACTGTTCACCCCTCCTTTGGAGGGGATGAGGGCGGTCGTTAGGGGAGGCCTGAGAGGTTTTCTTCTGGCTATTCTGCTCTTTGCGATGGTGATGCCTGTCAAGGCGGTGATGAAGGAGCGTGACCTGGCCCGCACGCTGGGTGTGCTTCGTCTGGAGCTTCAGCGCAACTATAAGGAGCAGAAGGAATTTATGGCTCGCTACGAGATGATGAGCAAGGGTCAGCACGAGCAACTCGTGGAATACATGAAGCGGAGTGAGCAGATTGGTCTGATTCTGTATTCGCAACGTACGGACTTTACTTTCGATATGGCCTATGCTTGTCAGCAGGCAACCGACTTGTACAAAGAGCTGCACAAGACGAACTTGCCCTACGAACAGGTGAAGCAGCGTCTGATGGCCGAGGTGGCTCGTTACGACAGCCTGATTGTGGCGTTGTCGGCTCTGCCGCCTGCCATTGTTGATACGCTTGTTGTGGACAATCTGGAACACCTTGCCAGCGAAATCGGCAACTCACTGACTGTGGAGGAGAAGGAAGTTCCTTACGAACTGACTGCCGCCGAGTTGAAGAATCGGCAAGACTGTCTGAAGTATGCGCGTGCCTTGCGCAACAACTTGAAACGCCAGATTATTTCGCTCGAAAAGGATAACCAATACTATCAGGATGTAGCGGCGCAAGTGGAACGCCTGAATAATTATGCCCGACAAAGGTATACCGACCTTCAGAACAGCATCTACAAGAATGCAGGTACGAACTATGTCAAGATGCTCACTCGCCTGCCGTTCTACCTCAAGATGGTGCAGCGCGACTTCTCCGACAAGTATTTGCCGCTGAGCAACAAGGGCAACTATTCCGAATGGCGCGGCCCGATTGTGTTGGGTGTGAGCATCTTCATGCTCTTCTACATTCTGATTGTCACGTTGTTGAGTTATGTCGTGATGCGAGGCGTGCCCAGACTCCTCCATTTCTTTGCGCCAAAGACATTCCAAAAGATACGCACCAAGATTGAGCATCGCATCATGAGTGCGGAGGAATATGAGCAGAAAAAGCCTATCATCACCCTTGCAGTCGGTGTGGCCCTGTTTGCGTTGGCCATCATGATTGTGCAGCAGTTCATGTATCGCAATCTGTTCATCATGGCAGCCGACCTGATGATTAACATTGCTTGGCTCATGGAGGCAATCCTCGTGTCACTGCTCATTCGTCTGAAGGGCGAACAAGTGAAGGACGGACTGCGACTCTACCTGCCGTTCATCACGATGGCATTCATCGTCATCGTGTTCCGCATCGTGCTGATACCGAACTCTCTGGTCAACCTGATTTATCCACCCTTGCTTCTCATCTTTGTTTTCTGGCAAATATCTCGGCAAGGCAAATATCGTGCTCGCTTGCCGCTGAGCGATGCGCTTTACTCTAATATCTCGCTGGCAGCAATGATTGTTGGCTGCATCTGCTCGTGGGTGGGCTATACACTGTTGGCTGTCCAGATAATGATTTGGTGGACCTATCAGCTGGCTGCCATTCAGACGATTACTTGTCTGTACGACCTCACTTCGATGTATGAGGAGCGCGTGCTGACAAAGAAACTACTCAGCGTGGGCGAAAACCGTATTGCTGCAGCCGAGGAAAATCTGCCGAAGTTGATTCGGAAGGGCTATTTCTTTACTCACACCTGGCTCTTCGACCTGGTTCGCATCACGATTATCCCTGTGATAGCCGTCGTTTCGGTGCTGGCCTGCATCTATTGGGCTGCAAAGATATTTGAAATGACGACGATTGTCGAGCACATCTTCTTCTACAACTTCATTGATCAGACAGGAGTTATCCAGTTGTCGCTGTTCAAACTTTGTCTCGTCATAGCCCTGTTCTTCGTATTCCGCTACCTGAACTATGCCATTCGTTCCTATTATCATCATTGGTATCTGAAGGCAAAGCAGGGTGACGGCGACTTCAACGAAACCTTGGCTCGCAATGTCATCGCCATTCTGGTGTGGGGCATCTATTTCTGGCTCTCTCTCGTGCTGCTGCAAGTGCCCAAGAGCGGCATCTCGATTGTGACGGCAGGTCTGGCGACAGGTATGGGTTTTGCGATGAAGGACCTGCTCGAAAACTTCTTCTACGGCATCTCGCTCATGACCGGACGTGTGAGGGTAGGGGATTACATCGAGTGCGACGGCGTGCTGGGAAAAGTTGAAAGCATCACTTACCAGAGCACACAGATTGCGACGCTGGACGGCAGTGTGATTGCTTTCCTCAATTCATCGCTCTTCACCAAAAACTTCAAGAACCTCACACGCAGCAACGCCTATGCCATGGCGAAAGTATCCATCGGAGTGGCGTACGGTTCGGACGTTGAGGCTGTCCGCTCGATGCTCATCAAAGCTGTGGAACGTCTGCGTACAAAGACCGACGACGGCCGTCAGCTTATCGACCCCGCCAAGCCTGTCGGCGTGTCTTTCTCCGACTTCGGCGACAGCAGTGTCGATCTGACTGTCTATGCCTGGGTGCTCGTCGATCAGCGCATTTCCTTCATGTCCAAGGCACGCGAGGTCATCTATAACACCCTTCGGGAAAATCAAGTGGAGATCCCATTCCCGCAGCGCGATGTCTATCTCCGACAAATTGCTCCTGCTAACTGACTCCTTTCATGATGTCCTAAAAACTACAATAAGTGTCGGCAGAAAAAGTCTTTTCGTGCTGTTTTTTGAAAAAAATGCACGGGAAATGCAAAAAAAACAGTTTTTCTGAATGCAGTCTTAAAAAAATGTATTACTTTTGCGTTCGCATAGCGTCATGAAACAACACGCCCTGCGAAATAGCACCACAAGACAGCTAATAATTAAACACTCATATTTATGGAAATCAAGAAATCTAAAAAAGCGGATCTCGAGCGCACCAAGACCACCGGCCTACTGATCGGTTACATCTTTGCGCTGGCAGTCATCTTCGCATGCTTTGAGTGGACAACTCGTGAGTTTGCGGAGACGGAACCCGTTGTTTACGCCGCGTATGCAACGATGGAGGAAGAAATTGTGCCTATCACACAGCCCATCTTTACTGCAGCTCCGCCACCACCAGCCGACACCCCCCCAGTGGCCGAAATCCTGGACATCGTGAAGGATGACGTGGAGATTGAGGAAGAAACCATTCAATCGACAGAGGACACGCATGAAGCAGTCTCTGGACCTTCGGCTCCCGTTACTGGTGCTGTCATGACTGGTCCTGCCGTTGTTGCCGAAGAAATCGTCGAGGACGAAATCTTCCAAACCGTCGAAGTGATGCCTCAGTTCCCTGGCGGCGACGCAGCTCTGCTCAAGTGGATGCACGACACCATGAAATATCCTTCGTATGCACAGGACAACGGTATCCGTGGTACGGTGCTCGTCGGTTTCGTGGTCAACAAGGACGGCTCGGTGGTAGAACCGAAAATCCTGAAGTCGGTTGATCCCTCGCTCGACAAGGAAGCCCTCCGAATGCTGAGCCTCATGCCGAAATGGATTCCTGGCAAGCAGCGCGGCAAACCAGTTCGCGTACGTTATCAGGTGCCTATTCGCTTCGTGCTTAACTAATCTACACGTTAGCGAAACCAATAAGGTAAAGACAATACTTAAGCATAAGTCGCATAACGTCTGTCGTTGTGCGACTTTTTTTATAGACAGTTACTATGTTTACATTCAATCAACTACTCGACAAGGTCAATGACGCCGTAGCAGCGCTCGAATGCAATCAACAGCCCGACCGCCTCTATGAACCTATCCGCTACGAACTCTCGCTGGGCGGAAAGCGAATCCGTCCCGTGCTGATGCTCATGGCTTACCAACTCTATCGTTTCGATGTCGAAACCATTATGCCGCAGGCACTCGCCCTCGAGACGTATCATAACTTCACTCTTCTGCACGACGATGTGATGGATCGTGCCGACATGCGTCGCGGACGTCCCTGCGTACATAAGGTGTGGGGCGACAACGCTGCGATTCTTTCGGGCGATGCCATGCTCATCCTCGCCTACCGGCTGATGACCGAACAACGCACCGCCGACCGTCAACACGTTCAGCGCAACCCCATCGCCTTGGCCGAAGCCTTGCAGACATTCACCGAAGCCACCCTTGGTGTGTGTGAAGGACAGCAATATGACATTGATTTTGAGCAGCGTAGCGATGTCACCGTTGAAGAATACATGGAGATGATTCGTCTGAAAACCTCTCTCCTGCTCGGATGTGCACTGAAAATAGGTGCGCAGTTGGCCGGTGCACCCAGCAGCGATGCAGAATCCCTGTACCACTTCGGCGAAAAGATGGGACTGGCTTTCCAACTTCAGGACGACCTGCTCGATGTTTACGGGGATCCCACTATTTTTGGTAAGAAGATAGGAGGCGACATCCTGTGCAATAAAAAGACATTCATGCTGCTCAGCACCTTGCACATGGCCAACCCCGAGCAACGCGACGAACTCAATCGCTGGCTCGAAGCGGATCAGTATGACCCTGACGAAAAGATTGCAGCCGTCCGTGCCATCTACGATGCTGTCGGCATTCGCAAGGTATGTGAGCAGAAAATCGAAGCACTCTTCGACGAAGCCCTCAGCTGCCTATCAACAGTGGCTGTCAGTGCCGAAGCAGCAGCCCCCTTGCGCGAGTTTGCCCACCAACTGCTGAACCGCCAGTCGTAAATTGTCGCGTTGTTGTCAGAATTCATCAGCGCCACCCCCTGATTTTTACTGCACAGTCACTCTTATTTTGAGTGCACTCTGAAAAATTTTCCAGTGCACAGCGGATATTGCTCGCAGTGCACTGCGAAGAAATTGGCAGTGCACTGAAAATTTCTCTACTGTGCACCACCCGTCAAACAGCAATGCACCTTCCCCTCTTTTTCTGTTTCTCCTACTTATTATATATATGATAGACACACATACCCATCTTGATGGAGATGAATTTGTCTCCGACCTCGACGAAGTGATAGCACGTGCCCAGGCGGCCGGCGTCGAGAAGATGTTTCTGCCCAACGTCAACGAGGAGACCTGGCCACGAATCAGTCGTCTCTGCGAAATCTATCCGCAGGTGCTCTATCCTATGATCGGACTTCATCCCGAAGACGTTGACCCCACGAAGCGTAACATCACGCAGGTGCTCGACGACATGGAAGCCCTGCTTGAACAGGGTGTTCCCGTCATTGGCATCGGCGAAGTGGGACTTGACTTCTATTGGGATGAATCCTATCGCCAGCAGCAGCTCGATGCGTTTGAACGCCAGATAGGGTGGGCTGTCCGCTACGATTTACCTCTGATGATTCATGCACGCAATGCCCATCGTGAATTGGTTGACATGATTGGACGCCATGCTGCCGAGGGGCTTCGCGGGGTGTTCCATTGCTTTACGGGTACAGTTGACGAGGCTCGCCAGTTGCTTGCCTTCGACGGCTTCAAGCTCGGCATTGGCGGAGTTTCGACATTCAAGAAGTCCACCCTGCCTGCCGTGCTCAAGGAAGCTGTTCCCCTCAGCCGCGTCGTTCTCGAAACCGATTCCCCCTACATGGCGCCCGTACCTCATCGCGGACAACGCAACGAAAGTGCCTTTGTCGTTGAAGTGGCCCGAAAACTGGCTGAGGTATATGACCTGTCAGTTGAAGACATCGACCGAGTGACGACGGAAAACGCCTTACAGCTCTTTGCTGTCTCATAACCCCCGTCCTGTACCCTCAATTTGCACTCTAAAAAGTGTTTTTTACCCCAAAAACACATTTTTTTTCAATATTTTTGCAACTTTGCACCTTTGGACGATGCATCATTCGTAAAAAAATAGTATTTTTGTAGCTGATTTTGTGATTATGTCCCAAAAAAGTCGTAACTTGCACCCGTTTTTGAAACATTCACGTCAAAACAAGTAGAAGGAGAGATGCTCGAGTGGCTGAAGAGGCACGCCTGGAAAGCGTGTGACCGTCCAAAGCGGTTCGCGAGTTCGAATCTCGCTCTCTCCGCACAGGAATATAACTAAACAACAATTATTAATCATTCAAAATTTATTAACTAAAATGAAAAAAGTATTTGCAATTATTGCGATGATGGGTGTCATGACCTTCGGTATGACCCAGTCAGTTTTTGCTCAGGACGAACAGGCTGCTGATACAGCTGCCGTTGAGCAGGTAGATTCCGCTGCCGTTGACTCGGCCGCTGCTCCCGTCGAAGAGGAAGTTGAAGCTCCCGAACCTCAGGTTGAGGAAGTGGGTATGTACAAGAACCTCAAGACAAAGTTTATCGAAGGTTCTGCAGGCTTCATGGCTCTCGTTGCCATCGCCCTTGTGATTGGTCTCGCATTCTGCATCGAGCGTATCATCTACCTCTCGCTGGCTGACGTGAACGTGAAGAAGATGGTCGCAAGCATTGAAGACAAGGTCGCTAAGAACGACATCGAAGGCGCTAAGACAGTTGCTCGCGACACCCGTGGTCCTATTGCATCTATCTTCTATCAGGGTCTGCTCCGCATCGACGAAGGTATCGACTCTGTCGAAAAGTCGGCTGTAGCTTACGGTGCAGTTCAGGCTTCTAACCTCGAAAAGGGCTGCTCTTGGATCACACTGTTCATCGGTATGGCTCCGTCACTCGGATTCTTGGGAACTGTGATCGGTATGGTGCAGGCCTTCGACGACATCCAGGCTGCAGGTGATATCTCTCCGACAGTCGTTGCCGGCGGTATGAAGGTGGCCCTGCTGACAACTATCTTCGGTATCGTTGTCGCCCTGATTCTCCAGGTATTCTACAACTATATCCTTGCTAAGATTGAGAGCATGACCGCTCAGATGGAAGACTCTACCATCTCGCTGCTCGACATCGTTACGAAGTACTACGCTAAGAAGTAATTCGTTCTGCAACAGGATTTTGTTTGAATATCGTTAAACTTTTAATTGGAGAACATTCACATGAATATTGAAAAATTATCAGGATGGATTCTTAAGGGCTTGATGGCTGTGACCGTCATCGTCTTTGCCCTCTTCATGCTGGTGGGTTTCGACACTCCCTACGAAGAGAATCCGAAGATGAATGCGCCACTCCTGACCGACGCAGTCATCATCCTCAGCATCGTGCTGGTTATTGCTGCCGCTTGCGTCACCATCTGGAGCGCATTCATGCAGTTCAAGACTGGTAATACAACGTCGAAGGACGAAGGTATTGCTGGTAAGACAGGTCTCTTTGCAACCCTCGCATTCGTTGCATCGATCGTCATCGGTATCATTGTCGGCGTAGCTAACTCGGGTGAACACCTCCTTATCAATGGTAAGGACTGGAACAATCCGACCGACATCATCCTCACCGACACATCGATGATTTCTATCGCCATCCTCACAGTGCTTTCAGTAGCTGCTGTCATCTACAGCATGGTGGCTCAGAACAAGAAGAAGTAATCACAACGTAAAAACTTGAGTAACTATGGGAAAGAAAAGAAAAATGCCAGGACTGAACACCAGTTCGACGGCCGACATCTCGTTCATGTTGCTCATCTTCTTCCTTGTGACCACTTCAATGGACACCGACCAGGGTCTCGGACGTACACTGCCGAAGCCCCCAGAGGATGACCAGTTGAACAACGAAATCAAAGTCAAGGAACGCAACATTCTCAACATCCGTATCAACAAGGACAACTACCTGATGATCGGTGACGACTATGTGACCGTTGCTGACGTGAAGGAGAGAGCAAAGGAGTTCATCGCCAACAAGGAGAACCGCAAGGACCTCCCCGAACTCAAGCCGAAGAAAATCAAGCTGCTCGGACAGCGCATGATTACCGAAAACCATGTCATCTCCGTCCAGACCGACCGCGGCACGAGCTATGGCGTTTACTTCGCAGTACAGGATGCCCTTGTGGCAGCTTACAACGAACTGCGTGACGAACTTGCTAAAGAAGAGTTTGGCGTAGTTTACGCCAACTGCACCAAGGAAGAGCAAGAAGCGATTCGTGAAGTATATCCTCAGAAGATTTCTGAGGCAGAACCTAAAAAATACGGACAGGCACTATGAGTAGATTTAATAAAAACGGCGGCAGAGAAATGCCGGAGATGAACACCTCATCTCTCCCCGACTTGATCTTCACCATCCTGTTCTTCTTCATGATGGTAACCACCATGCGTGAAGTGACGCTGATTGTGAAGTTTGACAAGCCGACAGGTACTCAGCTTGAAAAGCTCGCCCGTAAGTCCTGCACATCGTTCATCTACATCGGTCAGCCGACCGAGGCGATGCGCGCACAGGTGGGTTCTGGTACACGTATCCAGCTGAACGACAAGTACGCTGAACCTTCAGAAGTTTACGACTACGTGAGCGCAGAGCGTAACGAACTTGCCGAAGTTGATAAGCCTTTCTTCACCGTATCGCTGAAAGCCGACCACAACACCCCGATGGGTATTATGACGGACGTAAAGCAAGTGCTACGTAAGGCTTATGCTCTGAAGATTGTCTATTCAGCTAATAAACCACGCGAGTAAACTCGATTTAGCCGCTTGGTTAACAACATCATCAAAGGAGTGGCTTCGCCTACAGCAAGCCACTCCTTTTTTAATATTCATCGCTATGAAGCAATATCTCGACCTTCTCAACCGCATTCTCACCGAGGGCGTGCAGAAGGAGGACCGCACCGGCACTGGCACGATTTCCGTGTTTGGCCATCAGATGC
The DNA here is from genome assembly GCA_900319385.1 of uncultured Prevotellaceae bacterium. GTDB lineage: Bacteria > Bacteroidota > Bacteroidia > Bacteroidales > Bacteroidaceae > UBA3839. Next base: position 50,464 of record ONOG01000013.1, read on the forward strand.
GTTTCGATTTGGAGAAAGGATTTCCGCTTCTCACTACAAAGAAACTGCATCTGAAGTCCATTATCTATGAACTCCTGTGGTTTTTGCAGGGCGACACCAATGTGCATTACCTGCAAGAGCACGGTGTGCGCATCTGGAACGAATGGGCAGACCCCGATGGCGGGTTGGGACACATCTATGGCTACCAGTGGCGTTCATGGCCCGACTACAACGGTGGCCACATCGACCAAATCACCGACGTGGTGAACCAGATTAAGAACAATCCCGACTCGCGTCGCATGATTGTTTCGGCTTGGAATGTTGCCGACTTGGGGAACATGAACTTGCCTCCGTGCCACGTGCTGTTCCAGTTCTACGTAGCCGATGGCCGTCTCTCGTGCCAGCTCTATCAACGTAGTGCCGACACCTTCCTGGGTGTTCCGTTCAACATTGCCAGCTACTCGCTGCTGACGATGATGATGGCGCAGGTTTGTGGCTTGCGACCAGGCGACTTTGTCTATACAACAGGTGATACGCACGTCTATCTCAACCACATCGAACAGGTGAAGTTGCAGCTCACCCGCACGCCGCGTCCCCTTCCGACGATGCGCATCAATCCCGAGGTGAAGGACATCTTTTCCTTCCAGTACGAAGATTTCACCCTTGAGGGCTACGATCCCTGGGATCATATCAAGGGCGTAGTGAGTGTGTAAAGCCTCACCCCCTAACCCCCTCTCCGAAGAGCGAGGGGGGAAGCCTGCAGTGGGAGAACGAAAGAATATATTAAAAGTATATGAGAATATCTATTATTGTCGCCATTGCCGAAAATCGTGCCATCGGCTTCGAGAATCATCTGCTTTATCGTCTGCCCAACGACCTGAAACGTTTCAAGGCTTTGACGAGCGGACACACCGTTGTGATGGGTCGTCGCACGTTCGAATCCCTGCCGAAGGGAGCATTGCCCAATCGGCGTAACATCGTGCTTTCCACCACGCAGACGTCTTTTCCTGGTGCCGATACGTTTCCTACGCTCGAAGCCGCGCTGAAGGATTGCCACATGAGGGCAGCTCTTCGTGATGTGCAGGCACAGGACGTGTATGTGATTGGAGGAGCCAGTGTCTATGAGCGTGCTCTTCCGTTTGCCGACCGTCTCTGTCTGACTTATGTCTATGACACCCCGACTGAGGCCGATACGTTCTTTCCCGAAATTGACATGACTCAGTGGAAAGAGGTTTGGCGCGAAGAGCACGAAGCCGACGAACGCCATGCACAACGATATGCGTTCGTGGACTACGAACGTGACCACGAATGAGTTGAAACCACGAATTACACGAATGACACGAATAATATAAGTTTTTCTCATTCAAAGAAAAAATTCGTGTCATTCGTGTAATTCGTGGTTTCAACTCATTCGTGGTTTCGAGTTATTATTTGCTCCCTTTCCGCCGGTTACACTCTCGGCATAGCATTTGACAGTTTTCTTCGACAGTGCGGCCACCATCGCGCCAGGGTGTGATGTGGTCACCCTCCATAAATTCGTAGTCAAATTCCTTGCCGCACAGAGGGCAAATATGATTCTGCTTTTCCCAGACAGCCAGCTTGATGTCCTCGGGGAAGGCACGCAGGTCGAGGTAGTGTTCGTCGCCCGTGAGCACGTAGGGGATGATGCCTGCCTGCTTCTGGATTTCGCTGTCGCGCATGAGTTGCGAAATCTGTTCACCGATGGCAACCGTGTCGAGCGTCTTGCTGCCATACCGGTCGTAGAGCATCGCCCAGTCGAGTCCTTTCATGATTTTTTTGAACCGGCGCATGTCGAAGTTCGTGATTGCCCAGTTGAGTACGTTCTGGAAGTAGGTCCACAGATTGTTGGCGTTCGGGTCGTGCTGATGGTCGGCCATGTAGCCGACGGCACTCTGCAGCTTACCTTCGCGCCGTTCGTGGTCGGCCATCCATTCCAGTGCTTTCTTCAGAAAGTCCTGACGGATTGGAGTGCCGTTCACAAGGTCCTTGCCCAGTCGCCATGCACCGCAGTTCGACTTCGAGAAGTGACGCTTGGCGTCGCTGACGAAGGGTCCTGCATAGATGGCATTGTTGATTTCCTGTTCGTTCAGTGGTTTACCGGCGAGGTTGATGGTCTGGAACCATTCCAGTTTCTCACTCGGCTCGCCTTCGCACACATACACCGTCAGCTGATAGTCGAGGATGCGCTGCTGAATGTCCGCTGGTTGGTTGAAGAAGTTCTTGAAGTCGTAGGCGAACTTGCCAGCCACGTATTCGCAGAGCGAGAGAGTGCGTTGCTGACCGTCCATCACCTCGTAGGAACATTCGGCATCGTCCGAGCGTCGCACCCAGTACATCGTGTTGAGCGGATAGCCGTGCAGTACGGTGTTGATGACGGCGCGTTGTTCTTTCTCGTTGTAGATAAACTCGCGTTGATAGGGTGGGCGGATGTCGAGTTTTCCGTCGTAGCCCCGCACGCCTTGTTCGTCGTTGTTGACATAACCGCGGACAATCTCGCCCACCGTTATCTTTCGTTCTTCAATGGTCATCATAATGTTTCTGTTTTGAGTGTGGACGTCCACGCTCCCAGTCTTACTGCTGGGGGTGTTTATTGCGGATGAGGATACGGCTATACACTTTCTCCAAAAGCATACCTTTGCGTAGTACTCCGCTTGCATTTAGGTCGTACGTTCCTTTTTTATTGAATTTGGCGTAATATGCTTGCTTACATTCTTGAGGAGTATAAACTTTGGTTTTTAGTTTATATAAATCCAAGTTTTCACACATCCCCAATATTTCAAATTGCTCTGGATTGTATTTGTCTAAAAAAGTTACGGGGACACCCATTATACCTGAGTAATCACGTGGAATGTCAGAAGTCTTGCTCACCTCAATTGCATTATAATTATCATAAGTAGGATAATCTTGGGGTGAATAATTGCATACTAAATCAATTTTTTCGTTTCGTTTTTTTGTTTCCAAATTAGTAAACCAATGAACACCTGAAACTCTTATCATTCCCTCGCGATGGTCGTTGGCCGTTGCAGTGTCTTTATAAGGAGAGACAAAGTGAGCAGCACCGCCTTTGAATCCGTAACCCAACCATATTTTATTGGTGATAATAAGAGGAAAAATTTCTTTGTATATGGCAGCACCCTGGTTCCCCACTATCAAAAACTTCTTTTCGTACTCCATTAGTTGTGCGACATATTCTCGGAAGAGGGAGAAGGGTGGGTTAGTGACGACGATGTCTGCCTGCTTCAGCAGTTCGATGCACTCGGGGTCGCGGAAGTCGCCCGTCTTGAGCGTGCTGAGCACGTTCTTGTCGTTTTGCAACAGGTAGCGGACGTCGCTGAGATCGACGGCTCCGTCACCGTTCAGGTCGCGCACTTCCGTAATCTCCACCTTGTAGGCAATCTTCTTCGGTTCGCTGAAGCCGTCGCCAAAGTCGAGCATCAGTTCGTTGCCCTGCACGGGCGAACCGTTGTAGCTGGTGCAGATAAGCCGTTTCAACCCCAGTTGGTTGAACCGCAGGGCAAAGTACTTGAAGAAGTTCGATTCGTACGGGTCGTCGCAGTTGCAGAGAATCGTCTTGCCACGGAAGTGCGGCCAGTAGTGTTGCAACTCGCGTTCGATGTCAACGAGTTGGGTGTAGAACTCGTCTTTCTTTGCCGTCTTGGCGGCATTCAGATTTTTGTTAGCCATGGTGTGATGATAGTCGTTTCGGAGCATCAGACTATCAATCACGCCAAGACGCAAAAAGGCGCGATGTACCTTATTGCGTTCAGCTATGAGGCAGCGTAGGAAGGAAACCTCAGTCACCTAATAAGAATACACCACACCTAAGTGTTAGTGCATCTCCATTATTAGGCAACTAAGATGTCCAAACGAACACCTCAATCACAATTATTTCTGTGCGTTGTTTATTTCCAAGAAGTTTCCGAGGCTTTTGGCTGAACGCGAAATAATAGCGATGCTTACGGAATCCGGTATTTCTCTTCCGAATCCGTTGCAAAATTACTGTTTTTCAAGAAAAGCACAAAATGGATTTCGAAAAACTTTTGATGTAGAGGGTCGCAAGACAGGAATAATCATGTTTGGAATTGGAATTTCTTTTAAAGACAACATGAGACAACAAAGGACAACTTAAGACAACCTTTAATTGATTTTTAAGAACCTGTTGTCCCTTGTTGTCCTTTGTTGTCTCATGTTGTCTTCAAATAAAAACAAAAGTTAGTTGCGATTTTGATAACTACGCGTCGCTGTGGTCACCGCCTGAGAATCGCGTAAAAGTCAGCGACCGACCCTTCGTTGGCGAATATCGCCTTTACAAAGCACCAAACGGAGGCGTCCGAACCGAGCACGTCTGGCCCTTTTGTCGGCAAAGCGCCGTCTGAGCGTCGGCAGACGGCGGTCGAACTGTCGGCAGACGGCGCACTGACCGACCAGCAGACGGCGCTTTGCCGACCGTCAGACTGCGCTCTGCCGACGCTCAGACGGCGGACAAACGATAGGTGTGTCGGCGCTTTGCTGGCAGTTTGTCGGCGGACAAACGACATGTCGTCGACGGACAGATGCCAATCACAGTAGGGGCGGGTTCCCGCCCAACGAATGCTGGCACCCCGTTTTTTCGGATTCCCCACCAAAAATCTTCGTATTTTTCGTTAATTTTCGTGTTTTTCGTTGTCGCAATTCTTCGTTTTTCCTTTGTCAAAATTCTATTTCGTCCGAATTTCTCCCACAAAAAAAGGGTGTTGATATGTTAAAATCAGTGATTATTTAACATAACAACACCCCGAGTGTTTAACTATCCGATTGCCGCTATTTGCGGGCATTGCTGATGATGGCGAGGCATTCGCGGCATTTGTCGGTGACGTACTGCCAGTCTTCTGCCTCGACCTTGTCCTTGGGGAAGAGCTTGCTACCCATACCCACGCAGAAGACACCTGCGCGGAACCAGGCTGTAAGGTTCTCCTCAGTGGGTGCTACCCCGCCCGTGACCATGATTTTGGACCATGGCATCGGAGCCTTCAGACCTTTGACGAAGGCGGGACCATAGACGTCGCCAGGGAACACTTTGGTCAGGTCGCAACCCAGTTCCTGTGCCTTACCTACTTCACTCACCGAGCCGCAGCCAGGGCAATAGGGCACGAGGCGGCGGTTGCAAACAGGGGCCACATCGGGGTTGAACAAGGGACCGACCACGAAGCAGGCGCCGAGCTGGATGTAGAGTGCGGCGGTTGCCGCATCGACTACGCTGCCCACACCCATCGCCATCTCGGGACATTCGGCTGCAGCATATTTTACACACTCTGCAAACACTTCGTGGGCGAAGTCGCCGCGGTTGGTGAACTCAAAGGCGCGTACGCCTCCATCGTAGCAGGCCTTGATGACCTTTTTTGCTACTTCTGCGTTTTTGTGATAGAACACGGGTACCATGCCTGTGTCGCTGATCTTGGCCATGACAGCCAGTTTATCGAATCGAGCCATAAGACCCACCCCCCGACCCCTCCCTGTGAGAGAGGGGCGTAGAATGATTTGTGGGAGTTATATATTCTACTAATTAGTAAATAATGTTTGGAAAAAGTGACTGCTCCCTCCCTCACGGGGGGAGGGGCTGTGTGAGGGTCCGTTATCTCTGAACTCTGCCGCTGGCGTTGCCGCCTGCGAGAGCCCTCACTTCTTCTTCAGATACGAGGTTGAAGTCGCCTGGGATGGTGTGCTTGAGGGCAGAGGCAGCCACGGCAAATTCGAGGGCTTCACCCTGTGTTGCCATGGTGAGCAGACCGTGGATGAGTCCGCCGCTGAACGAGTCGCCACCACCCACACGGTCGATGATGGGATTGATGTCGTAGCGCTTCGACTGGTAGAACTCCTTCCCGTCGTAGATGAGGGCTTTCCATCCGTTGTGGCTGGCGCTGAAGCTTTCGCGCAGGGTCGAGACGACGTACTTGAAGCCAAATTCCTGCATCATCTGACGGAAAATGCCTTCGTAGCCGGCTGCGTCGGTCTTGCCACCCTCGACATCTGCATCGGGCTTAAAGCCCAGACAGAGTTCGGCGTCTTCCTCGTTGCCGATGCACACATCGACATACTGCATGAGCGGACGCATGATGCTGATGGCCTTCTCCGACGTCCACAACTTCTTGCGGAAGTTGAGGTCGCAGCTCACGGTCACTCCATGTCGCTTGGCGGCAATGCATGCCTGACGCAGACATTCGGCCGAGGCGTCGCTGATGGCCGGCGTGATGCCTGACCAGTGGAACCAGTCTGCTCCCTCGAAGATGGCGTCGAAGTCGAAATCCTCGGGGCTGGCTTCGGCGATGCTTGAGTTGGCACGGTCGTAAATCACTTTCGAGGGACGCATCGAGGCACCTGTCTCGGCATAGTAGAGGCCAACACGGTTGCCACCACGGACAATGTAGTCGGTGTTGACACCATAGCGACGCATGCCGTTCACAGCCATCTGACCGATTTCGTGCTTGGGCAGCTTGCTGACAAAGTAGGCATCGTGTCCGTAGTTTGCCAAGCTGATTGCTACATTGGCCTCACCGCCGCCAGGAGTGACACAGAGTCGGTCCACCTGAACGAAGCGGTAGTTGCCCTCGGGCGAAAGACGCAGCATGAGCTCGCCCATTGTAATAACTTTAGCCATAAAAATAGGTATAATAAGTTGTTGGATAGCCTTTAACTGTGGGCAAAGTTACGACAAAAAAGTGAAAAGTGAAAAGTGAAAAGAGAAAAATGCTTTTGTTTTTGCCGAACGAAAGGATTATATCCAATTTTTGTTGGGTTTATCGCACACTTCCGTCGTTTTTTTCGTATCTTTGCAAGAGAAAAGAAAAAGTACCGACATGGAACTACAATCGAAAGTACGTATTAAGGATATTGCCGAACGCGCCGGTGTATCGGTCGGCACGGTCGATCGCGTCATTCACGGACGTACCAATGTGTCGAAGGCCAGCCTGCTGAAAGTGCAGAAAGTGTTGGACGAGATTAACTACGTGCCCAATCACTATGCCAGTGCACTGGCCAGCAACAAGACTTACAACTTTGCAGCCATCCTGCCGATGCACGAGGTTGACAGCTATTGGGCACGAGTTGAGAACGGACTGATCGACGGCCTTCGCCGTTATCAGGACTTCAAGATTACGTTCAAGATTTTCCGCTACGACCCCTTCAACGACGATTCGTTCGAAGCACAGGCCCAGCAGTTGGTTGATTCCAAACCTTTTGCGGTCATCATCGGCCCCATCTTCAGTCATGGCATCATGTCGAAGTTCATCGACCGACTCACGGAGATGAACACGCCCTACGCGCTGATCGACTCCAACTGGCCTGAGTTTCACCCCGTCACCTTTTATGGTCAGGACTCGGTGCGCAGCGGTGAGTTTGCTGCCCGCATCACGACGATGGCAGCTGCCGGTGCCAAGCGTATTGCCCTGTTCAAGATTATCGGCGAGGGTCGTGTGGCCAGCCGTCAGCAGCTCGACCGCGAAGCTGGTTTCCGACGCTACATGCAGGAACACAGCCCCAAGACCGAGATTGTGGTGCTCAACCTTTATGCCTACGACAAAGAAGGAATGAAGGAGTTGCTGCGTGACTTCTTTACAAACTATCCCGACATCAAGTACGGCCTGTCGTTCAACTCCAGCATTCACAAGGTGGCAGAGTTTTTACGCGACGAGATGCCTCGGCATAAGCGTGTTTCGCTCCTCGGCTACGATGCCATCGATGCCAATGTGCAGTGCATCAAGGACGGCAGCGTTGATTTCCTCATCGCACAGCATCCGCAGAAGCAGGGCTTGAACTGTCTGCGCACCATGGTCAACGCCTGTGTGCTCAACATGAAGCAGAAGGTTGAACACTACGTGTCCATCGAATTGCTGACGAAGGAAAACATCGACTTCTATAAGGACTAAAAGACATACCAACAGACGCACTCCAACAGACCCACCCCCAGCCCCTCCCTTGTAG
>ONOG01000013.1:58437-62134 GCA_900319385.1 uncultured Prevotellaceae bacterium
CCCTCCCTTGTAGGGAGGGGAACAGACCCACCCCCAAACCCCTCCCTTGTAGGGAGGGGAACAGACCCACCCCCAAACCCCTCCCTTGTAGGGAGGGGAGTATATACAAAGTCCCCTGCAAGCATCAAGTGTTTGCAGGGGATTCATATTGATAGTCTTAGTAACCACTTCCCTCCCTACAAGGGAGGGGTCGGGGGTGGGTCTGGAGTGGGTTGGGTTGGGTTGCTCTGTTGGTGGGTATAGCCTAATTCTACTTCAGGATATTATACAGCAGCGAAGCCACGGAGATGATGATGCTGACTGAGGTGAACCACAGGGAGGTTTCTGTACCGATGCCTGAGTTCTTGGCCTTGGTCTTGTTGGGCGTGACATACACGACATCGTTCTGCTGCAACTGATAGAAAGGCGAAGCAATGACGTTGGCATCGTTCAGGTCAACCTCGTTGATTGTCTTGCGACCCTGGGCATCCTCACGGATAATCTTCACGCAGTCACGCTTACCATAGATGGTCATGTCGCCAGCCATTGCCAGGGCTTCGAAGATGTTCAGCTTGCCGTTCGTTGCTGTATATACGCCGGCGCGTGTCACTTCACCCAGCACAGCCACTTTGTAGTTGGCCATGGTCACCGTGACGATGGGCTTGCGGTTCAGGAACTGCGGATAGATGCGGCTGGCAATGTATGCCTCCAGTTCCGTCTTTGTTCGTCCACCCACTGAGATCTCGCCCAGCATGGGGAAGTCGATGGTGCCCTCGTTGCTGACCAGGTATTGCTGCAGGCTGCGCTGCGACGAAAGACGCTGTCCCACACCATTTGTATTGCCGGTCGGGTCGGCCTGGATGGTGAGGTTGAAAATCATGGCAGCCGTCTCGTCCTCGGGGCAGTTAACGGTAATCTGCAGGATATCTTTCGGCATAATCCGTGCGTCGTACAGACTGGTAGCCATGGCGAGGTCCACCTCCTGGCTGTTCTGGATGTACGGAACATTCTTGTACGATGTGCAGCTTGCCATCACGAGCACCATCAGCGCTGCCAACGATGCTGTCAAAATCGAATTTCTTTTCATAATGATTTGATGTTTTGTTGCTTACTGCCTGCAAAGGTACGACAAAAAAGTGAAAAGAGAAAATTAAAAAATAAAAATTAAAAATTAAAAGCCTGCCGGACAGCTTACCATTCTTCCAACACAACAGAAGAGAAGTACGCCTGCCGGTAGGCCTTTAATATTTAATTTTTAATTTTCTCTTTTCGCTTTTACTCCTCGCCCAGATAGACGGCGAAGCTGCGTACGTTGCCGGCAGGGGTGCGTCCCCAGATCCAGAGCGTCTGTTCTGTCGAAGCTTGTGCCGACTTGAACACTGCCTCCAGATCGCTGGTCGTCTTGATGTTCTGGTTGTTCACCTTCTGGATGATGAAGCCTTCGGGCACACCAGCTTCCTTCAGACGTCCGCTCGACAGCTTGCTCACCTGCAGGCCATAGCTCAGGTTCAGCGATTTCTTCTGCGAGTCGCTCAGTTCCTTGAATTCAGCACCGAGAATGTCGAACTTCTGGCTGGTCACAACCTTTGTCGTGCCCTTGGCGTTGCGGAACGTGATGGTCGTTGTCCGTTGTTTCTTGTCGCGGATGTAGCCCAGTTCTGCCTTGTCGCCAGGGCTGTACTTCGTCGTAGCTTCCTGCAGTTCCGACATTTTGGTGATCTTCCGGCCATCCATGCTGACGATGACGTCGCCCTCTTTCAGTCCGGCAGCCTGAGCAGCACCATCCTCCATCACTTCGGCCACATAGACACCGTCAACCGTACCGAAGTCCTGGTCAAACTTCTCGTCTTCGTGACGCTTGCTGTCGATGTAGTTGTGCAGGTCCATGCCGCTGATGCCCAGCAGTGCACGCTGTACGGTGCCGTAGGCCTTCAGGTCGGTCACCACCTTCTTCATGATGCTCACAGGGATGGCAAAGCCGTAGCCAGTGAACGAACCCGTCTGCGAGTACAGCATGGCGTTGATGCCTACCAGTTCGCCGCGCACATTCACCAGTGCACCGCCCGAGTTACCCTTGTTGATGGCTGCATCTGTCTGGATGAAGCTCTCGATGCCGTTCTGCGAACCGCCCACGTGGCGCGCTTTCGCACTGACGATACCAGCCGTGACTGTCGAGGTCAGGTTGAAGGGGTTGCCTACAGCCAGCACCCATTCGCCCACCTTCAGTGCGTCGCTGTCGCCAATGGTGATGGCAGGCAGGTCGGTTGCATCAATCTTCAGCAGGGCGACATCGGTGGCCGGATCGGTGCCGACGACCGTCGCTTCGAAGGTCTTGTTGTTGTTCATGGTCACCTCCACCTTTGTGTCGCCCTCGGCGCTCGAGGTGAACCTGCCCCAAAGCAGCCAGACCACCTCGCTCAAGCCCACCTCGCGCATCTATATCGACTCGCTGCAGCACATGTGGTACACCACGGCCGACTCGCTCAAGGAGAGCGAGCCGCAGCCCCTGCCCGCCGATAAGCTCGACGCCTTTCTCACGCAAGTGAAGACCGAGAGCGACCCCGCCCACCAGTTTGTGGCCGTGCATGCCGACCAGGCTGTGCCCTACGGCAAGATTGTGGAGGTGCTCGATGCAGGCTCACGGGTGGGCCTCAAGGTGGTGCTTGCCACCAAGCCCACACAGGCGAGCATCGACCGCCAGGCCGCCCAGGAAGAGGCGCAGCAGCCTGCCCCGGTACAGGGACTGCCCCAGTAGCCCCATTGCTATCTCACATTGACTCATGGAACAAAATAATAGAAGCAAAATATGGTCACTCGTCATCACATTGCTGCTCAGTGTGGCAATTGTGATGTTCCTGTTGTATTACAACCTGAGCGTGCAATATCCGCCCAAGGGCATGGAAAAGCTGGCCCAGATGGACCAGGACTCCATCTATGTCGACATGATGGCCGACGTGCCACTGGGCGGTGCCCAGGAGCTGGAGTCGGGTGAGAACATGGCGTCCGTCAACAACGAGGCCGAAGACGGCCCCGCGGCCGCCAACCAGGGCCCCGACCAGCCTGCCCAGCCCCAGGCCGAGGGCGATGACCGTGAGGATGCCGGCCAGCCCTCGCCCGTGCAGCCCAGGACGATCACCAGCGCCGCGCCCTCGCCCATGAAGGTGAAAGAAACCACCAAGCCCGTGCACCAGCCCAAGCCCGGTGCTGCCAAGCGCGAAAAGCCCACTTCGCCCACGCGCGTGAAGGCCGCCACTGCCACCAAGACCACCGGTACGGCGGCCAGCTCATCGCAGTCGAGGGCCATAGGGCAACGCATGCGCAACGCCTTCGGCAAGGGCGGCAGCAACACGGGCAGCGGCACAGGACGCTCGACAGCCTCGGGTGCCGGCGGCACCTCGGCGAGCGGTCACGGCTCGCTGGGAAGCGGGCTGGTGGGCTACACCGTGGCCCACTGGGGACGCCCCCACAGCCGCTACGAGGGCACTGTGGTGGTGCGCGTGCACGTGAGCGCGCGCGGCCAGGTGACGCGGGCCGAGATTGCCGGCGGCACCATCAGCGACGCCGCAGCGCGCCAGAGTTGCCTGAGCGAGTCCTACAAGTGCCGCTTCTCGGTGCCGCTCAACCGCACCACCGAGGGCATAGGCACCATCATTTGGCGATTTGTGTAGCGGCTGCTGCACGCTGCCCTGCACACACACATACACCGAAACAGGCAAGT
>ONOG01000034.1 GCA_900319385.1 uncultured Prevotellaceae bacterium
AAGATCATGGTGTCATTGCGGCTGCCAGTCTTATATAGCCATTCCTCAAGCAAACCGCCTTTAGAGAAAGCTATTCCGTAAGCAAAGAACTGGTTGTCTACCTTGAACTCCAATTCGACACTCGAACGCTCTTGGGGTTCATCCGTCATCTTGAAGTAATTATATTTGAGGTTGCTCCAACCATTCAAGGCAAACTCCTTGATAATCGCCAAACATTTTATGATGTTTGACTTTCCAGAAGCATTGGCACCATAAATCAATCCCATGCGGAGCACAGATATATCATCTCGCTTCTCCGCACGTGACACTTGCAACGGCAATTGGTCGCTCTTGCTGGCAGTGAACAAGATGCGCGTTTCCTCGTTAAACGAGTAAATGTTTTCAAATTTGGCTGACAATAACATAATGACGTCTGATATTTTGTAAAATTTCGTTGCAAAGATAATAATTTATTTCAAACCTTGGACAATTATTTACGTTAAATATGCATAAATACGACAAAAATTATGCTATACATTGCCAATTTGTCAGTTGTTGACAGTGTTTTATCAGAAATTTGACTCTGGCTTAATATTTGCATGGGTAATATAAAGCGCTATGACATGTTTGTCAAAACTGGGCGCAGAAAGGAGGTGTAATAAATGGGAAAGAATCAACATGTTGTTCCGGCAGGAGGAAAATGGGGCATTAAGGGCGAAGGAAATTCGAAACTAACATCTACATTTGACAAACAGTCTGATGCAATAGCTGCAGCTCGTCAAATTTCCAAGAATCAGCATTCCGAACTATTCATTCACGGTCGCAATGGTCAAATTCGAGAAAGAGATTCTCATGGAAAAGACCCATTTCCTCCAAGAGGATAAGTTCCTCAGCATTCTCTCCGCTTAGTGAAGAGTCCTAATTCTACAGGGACAGGTTGTAGTAAAGTACAAAAACTATAGAATACAAATTATATGAGTACATACAAAGTTCATAATTTAGGAGAGGGGGCAAGGCCCGCCCCTTTCGGTTACTCATCATGGTTGGATTACTGGGAAAAAGCAACAGGAATGAAAGCCAATAGGTGTCATAGAGTTGATTGTACCCAACTGCTAGCTAAAGCAACAGATGGTGCACATGTTCAATTAGACAACCCTAATGACAACCACTGGTACATTGTGCCACTTTGTCACAAATGCAACTGCCAGTTTGGAGCACATTTCACAGTCAGAGGACCATTGGTATCTGCGACAGACCCAAGCGTAATCCTATGGTGATAATTAGGATGTGCCATAGCGAGATAATCGCTATGGCATTTTTCTTTCTATTATCAAAGATACACAGACATGATAAGTTGAAACACAGAAAGAATACAATAATACATTTGATTGTTGAGGCAATTTGTTTATAAGAGTTAAAAATGTTAAATTCGCGTTTGTTCCGCCTTCAGCAGAATCAGAGTCGTCATTTTTCTACCGTTTTAATCAGAACAAATTGGTATACAATAAGTTGCAAATACTATGGTTGCAAAGGTCTGACCGAACTGACCATTCCTAACAGTGTCACATTTATTGGAAGCTATGCTTTCTCTGGCTGCACAGACGTGAGCACCGTAAAAATAGGTAATGGAATTAGTGAAATCGGATCTCAAGCCTTTGCCTCTTGCTCAAAATTAGAAAATGTTTATTGCTACGCCGTCAGATACCCAAAGACAGAAACAAATGCATTCAAAGATTCGTATATTGATTATGTAACGCTACACGTCCCTGCGGAAGGTGTGAAACAGTATGCAGCCCAAGCACCATGGAGTGGATTCATGAACATTATACCGATTGAACCTTCTGAGCCGAGTGACATCACAATGTCAAGCATGGGATATGCCACCTACTACGATAGGTATTTCGACACGCAACTACCCAAGGGTCTGACCGCCAGTGTCGTGACTGGTGCCACAAGCAGCAAACTTACCTATCAGGTGATCGCTGATGGTAATAAGGGCGAAGTGGTGCCTGCCGACGTAGCCGTCGTACTGAAAAGTAATGATCGAAGTGCGGACAGCTACACATTGACACCGAAAGAAGCCACGGCAACCTACACTGGTCCCAACCTGCTACACGGCAGCGACGAAGCGACAACGACATTTGCGGATACAGACAACTGCCTGTTCTACAAATTGAGTTTTGGTCCCAGCGGAACAGAATTGAGTGATACCTTCGGGTGGTTCTGGGGCGAAGACGATGGCAAACCGTTTCTGATTGAGGGTCACAAGGCATGGCTGGCCATTCCGAAGTCTGCCAGTGTGAAACCCCGCAAACTCTTCTACACAATTGAGGGGGAAGGAATCTCTCTCGAATATACGGATGAAGAGAATATGACTGAGGAGGAGGAAGAATACTACGACCTGCAAGGACGACGTGTAGATCATCCGACCCAATGCGGCATCTATATCCGTAATGGTAAGAAGATATATGTGAAGTAAATAGTTTGAATAAGTAGTTTAAAGTAAAAAAGGAATAAGATGAAAAAGATAAGAGTGTGGGCGACTTGTTTGGTCGCAATAATGGTATTGACATCATGTGGTGGTGGCGAAGGTGGAACGGCTGAACCATCTGGTAACACTTATTCTGCCGAATTGGAAGTACCAGCACGTGCCTCGGAACAAATCGTGACGCTGGATAAACTGAGTAGCAACATCAGCAACATCCAAAGCAGTGACAGTTGGCTCACGACGGAGCAGCAATCCTACACCTCTGGTGCACCAAAGGTGAAGATGCGATGGACAGAGAACACGACGATGACGGCTCGGAAGTGCTTCGTCACCGTCACAGCCTCGACAAACGACCGCCTCATCATCAATATCACTCAAAAGGGTAAGGTGGTTGACACCGATGGCTCTCACGACACGAAGACCGACCAACCTGCCTATTAAGTCCTCAGGCCCTCCATATTCTTTCTCAAACGTGCAGAATGCCCCTTCTGCGCGTTTGTTTTGTTTCTATTGGCAGAAAAACATGACAAATTGTCGGTGATGTAAGAAAAAGTTCGTAACTTTGCAAAAGATAATGGTAATGAGATTGTAGGATGAACAGGATGAAGATACTGAGATATACCTATATATTATATATAGTGGCGATGATGACGGCTTGCAGCCGAGGGGTGGAAGGTGTGACGTGGACAACGGAAACGCTGTGCGACACCCTGCTGACGGGTAAGGACAAGGGGATGATGTGCTGGACGAGTGCCAGCCTCACGCTGCTGACGGCAGACACACTCTCGCCCTACTATGCCCATACGGAACGCATCAACCGTTTCATCATCGACGAACTGATGGACGGATGCCAGGGAGCTGCCTCCACAAAAGCCGCCCAACAGTTTGTTGCTGAAAGCAACCGTAGTATGGCTGAGGAGATGCTGACGCTTTACGGAGCAAACGGAGGTGATCTGGCTCCTGTATTCAGCAACCGACTGACGACGGAAGCGCATTGGGGGTATGACGACGAGGTGGTGTGCTACACGATGGACATCGACTCGTACACAGGTGGTGCGCACCCTGTGGCGTTGCGCCACACACGGTGTTTCTCGCTCCGGAGCGGTGAGGTTGTCAAGCCAGAGGACGTGTTCCGCTGGGAGATGGAGGATAGCCTGGTCTGCCGGCTGACGCGCCGCCTGATGGAGATGACAGGTCTGAACACGATGGAGGAGCTGCGTGAAAGTGGCTATCTGGATGTGAGCGATATGTTCGTCACGTCCAACATGTTGCTGGAGCAGGATGCCATCGTCTTCCACTACAACCCCTACGAACTGGCTCCCTATGCGCTGGGCGACATCGACATCCGACTGACGTACGACGAGGTGAAAGACCTCTTAATTGAAAATTGAAAGTTGAACATTGACTATTTGAGAATGATGGACATAATCACGAAATATTTTCCCGATTTGACGTCAGAACAGCAGCAGCAGATGGAGCAGCTGGGACCGCTATACGAGGACTGGAACGCAAAAATCAATGTGATTTCGCGGCGCGACATCCAAAACCTGTATGAGCACCATGTGCTTCACTCGCTCGCCATTGCGCGTACGATTCGTTTCCGTCCCGACACTCGTGTACTGGACTTCGGCACGGGGGGAGGCTTTCCTGGCATCCCGCTTGCCATTCTGTTCCCAGAAACGTCGTTTCTGCTGGTCGATAGCATCGGCAAGAAAGTGCGTGTGGCACAGGCCGTGGCCGATGCTATCGGGCTGAAGAATGTGCGAACGCTGCATGCCCGTGGTGAGGAGATACGAAACGAGAAGTTTGACTTTGTCGTGTCCCGAGCCGTGATGCCGCTGCCCGACTTGGTTCGATATGTCCGTCCGCTGATCAGCCATGTGCAGCACAACGCCCTGCCCAACGGACTGATTGCCTTGAAAGGGGGCGAACTGGAGAACGAGATGGCACCTCTGCGCCACCTCTGCACAGTATGGGACATTGCGGATGAACTGAGTGAAGAGTTTTTTGAGACGAAGAAAATCGTCCATGTGAGCCTGTGAAAATGAAAACAGAATCCGTGGGTACCCGCTAATATCCACTGATTAGAATTAAAAGAATGACTGATGATAATTCAGACTTACACCGTCGGCCCTATTGAGGAGAACACGTACATCGTGAGTGATGAGACGGGAGAGGCCGTCCTCATCGACTGCGGCTGCTTTGCCGAGAGCGAATGGCGGCCGATGAAACAATACATCGAGGACAAGGGTTTGCAGGTCAAGCATCTGCTTTGCACCCACCTTCACTTCGACCACACGCTGGGCAACCGCTTCGTCTTGCGTGACTTAGGATTGCGTGCCGAGGCATCGGCTGCCGACACCTACCTCTACGACGACATGAAAGGGCAGATGGCTCTGTTCCTCGGCGAACGCCTCACCAGCCGTTTCGATCTCGATTTTGCCACCCGAGGCTTCACCTCACTCTACGACGGGGACGAAATCAAGTTCGGACACACCACGTTTGAGGTGATTGCCACGCCTGGCCATACTCCTGGCGGACTGTGCTTCTATTGCAAGGACGAGGGAATCCTCTTCAGCGGCGACAGCCTGTTTCAGGGGAGCGTTGGACGTACTGACCTCAAAGGCGGAAACTATGCCGACCTGATCAAGGGGCTCACCCATCGCATCTTCACCCTACCCCCCGAGACTCTGGTTTATACAGGCCACGGGCCTTCCACCACCATCGAACATGAACTCAACTACAACCCCTACCTATGACCACCAAGAATCTTCAACCCATCAAGCAACGCTACGGCATTGTCGGAAACAGCGACGGACTGAACCGAGCCCTCGACATTGCCCTCCAAATCGCACCTACCGACCTCTCCGTGCTGATTGAGGGTGAAAATGGTGTCGGTAAGGAAGCCCTGCCACGCATCATTCACGACAATTCGACCCGCAAGCATCAGAAATACTTTGCCATCAACTGCGGCGCCATTCCCGAAGGGACCATCGACAGCGAACTCTTTGGGCACGAGAAGGGAGCCTTCACAAGTGCCATCGGCGAGCATGAAGGCTACTTCGCCGTGGCAGACGGAGGTACACTCTTCCTCGACGAGGTTGGCGAACTTCCGCTATCAACTCAGGTGCGTCTGCTACGCGTGTTGGAAACGGGCGAATACATCCGTGTCGGTTCCAACCAAGTGCGCAAGACCAACGTGCGCATCATCGCTGCCACGAACGTCAAGATGCAGAAAGCCATCAGCCAGGGACGTTTCCGCGAAGACCTCTACTACCGCCTCGCCTCTGTGCCCATCACGGTGCCGCCCCTTCGCGAACGTGGAGCCGACATCCTGTTGCTCTTCCGCAAGTTCGCAGCCGACATGGCTGAGAAATACCGGCTCGATCCCATCTATCTGTCCGACGATGCCAAGGAACTCATCGGCCTGTATAAATGGCCTGGCAACATCCGGCAGCTGAAGAACCTGACCGAACAGCTGAGCATTCTTTCGCCCGACCGCGAAATCTCGGCCGACATGCTGCGCCAACACGGTGTGACCGACGACAGTATGAATGGTGGCGGACTTGTATTGGCTCGCGACGTCAATGCTCAGGCCTCGCAACATCTCTATGAAAACGAACGTGAGATGCTGCTCAAGCAGTTGTTCACCCTGTCGAACGAAATCAAAGAGCTGAAAGAAATTGTTCAGCAGACCCACCACTCGGCACATACAGCCATGGAGTCGCCCAGTCCCCTTCAGTATGTCACTTACGAACCCGCTTCCAAAAGCATCCCTGTCGCACCACAGCCCGAGGTGCGCCGCATGTCAGCCCCCACATTCGATGACATCGAGACTGCCGAAGCCTACGTCGAAGAAGCGCCACGCAGCATTCGTGAGCAGACCGAACAGAGCATCGTCGATGCCCTGCGCCGCAACAACTTCAACCGCAAACGTGCTGCTCAGGAACTCGGCATCAGCGAACGTACCATTTACCGGAAAATCAAGGAAATGGGAATATGACTTTATAATTGAAAATTAAAAATGTTAAGTGTTGAGTGTTCAGACGAGTCTGACGGCACGCTAAACACTAAACTCTAAACACTAAACATTTTCAACTTCTCACTTTAATGAATAAAATATCTGCTATCCGCTCGTGGCATCTCGTACTTGGTTCTTTGTTCTTCGTACTTTGCACTTTGTACCTGTCAAGCTGCTCTGTCAGCTACAGTTTCAACGGTTCGAGCATCAACTACGACAAAGTCAAGACCATCAGCATCGACAAGTTCCCCATCCGCAGTGCCTATGTCTGGGCACCGATGGAGGCAATGTTCTACAATTCACTCACCGATGCCTACAGCAACAAGACCAAGCTCGAGATTCTCAAGCGCAACGGCGACCTCCAGCTGGCGGGCGAAATCACCGAATACTCTCAGCTTAACAAGTCTGTAGCCTCCGATGGCTATGCCGCACAGACCCAGCTCAAGATCACTGTCAACGTACGCTTTGTCAACAACAGCAACCATGAGGAAGACTTCGAACGCCAGTTCTCTGCCACAGCCGAATTTGACTCTTCGCAACAACTGGTCACCGTACAGGATCAACTCGTTCAGGAAATTATTGACCAGATTGTTGACCAAATCTTCAACGCCACCGTGGCCAACTGGTAAAAGTCTCCCATGACGTCTTTGATGTGAAGCAAAGGACAAAGGACAGTGGAGAAAGACGTTCTGCTGTAATGAGGCTTTGTACCTTATACTTTGTCCTTCGCTTCACGCTTTACACCTGGCAAAGCGGTCGCTCCACCTATATCCGACAGGCTCATTTTCAATTTTCAATTCTCTATGCCATACTTCCCCGCCGAATGGCACCCACAAGCCTTTGTGCAGCTCACTTGGCCCCACCCTGATACGGACTGGGCTCCGATGATGGACGAAGTCGTCGAGTGTTATCGCTGCATGTCTCGCGAAATAGCCCTTCGCGAACCACTGCTGATTGTCGCACAAAACCCCGACGAGGCAAGCAGCCAGCTCGCCGACATCATCGCTACATCCCCCCACCCCATCCAGATCATTCCCTGCCCCACCAACGACACTTGGGCACGAGACCATGCCTTCATCACCCTCCTCGATGGCAAGCGTCGCCGCCTGCTCGACTACCAGTTCAATGGATGGGGAATGAAGTTTGCCGCCAACTTAGACAACCAAATCAACCGCACCATCTTTCCACAACTTCGGCAGCAGCTCGGCGATGCCGACTATCAATCCTGCCTGGACTTCGTGTTCGAAGGCGGAAGTATCGAGAGCGACGGTCAGGGCACCCTGCTCACCACCGCCTCCTGCCTACTCGCCGCCAACCGCAACGACACGCTCACCCCTCAGCAGATTGAGCAACGACTGCTCTCCGACCTCCACGCCCAGCGACTGCTCTGGCTCCACCACGGCCATCTCCTCGGCGACGACACCGACGGCCATATCGACACCCTCGCCCGTTTCTGTCCCGATGACACCATCGCCTACGTCCAGTGTACCGACGCGCACGACCCTCACTACGATGCGCTGCGACAGATGGAAACAGAACTGCAATCATTCCGCACACTCGAAGGGCGTCCCTACCGACTCGTAGCACTGCCGATGCCCGACGCCATATTCGACGACGAAGGACTGCGCTTGCCCGCCACATACGCCAACTTCCTCGTCGTCAACGGAGCCGTACTTTACCCCACCTACCGTCAAGCAGCCAACGACCGACAGGCACATCAGCAACTACAGCTGGCCTTTCCCCACCACGACATCGTTGGCATCGACTGTTCGGTTCTCATCCGTCAGCATGGTTCGCTACATTGCTGCACGATGCAATATCCGGCATGACGCCTTTCATCAAGCCACAAACCGCCTTTCGACAATCCGCATAACGCCGTCGAAACCTCGTCGCTGCGCCCCGTTTTGTTGTGCGATGGGCGCTACGAAGCAGACACCACACCGCACTACACAAGGGTTTGCGCCACACCGTCCCCATGTTTGAAGGGCTGTGCGACTCAGTATGACACGGAATGTCAAAAGTCATAAAAAAGTTGAAAAATAGGAGGTGATGTTTGTTCATGTCGAAAAATAAGCATAAATTTGCATTCGTATCGGTGAGGCTGTTTCCGGCTTTTCCCGACCGTTTTTTTATACCTTATTTACAGATTGCATCACATTAGAAAAAAGAATAATATGGGTAGAGTAATGATTATCGGTGCCGGAGGTGTAGCTACGGTGGCTGCACACAAGGTGGCACAGAATCCGGAAGTGTTTTCGGAAGTGATGATTGCGAGCCGCACTCGCGAGAAGTGTGTCCGGCTGGTCGAGGCTTTGCAGCGAAAGTATGCAGGCAAGGCCATGCCAACGTTCTCGACAGCCAAAGTCGATGCGGACAACGTGGACGAACTGGTGGCCCTGTTGCAGGACTTCAAGCCCGAGCTGGTGATGAACCTGGCGTTGCCCTATCAGGACCTGACCATCATGGAGGCCTGTCTCAGAGCCGGTGTTCACTATCTTGACACCGCCAACTATGAGCCTCGCGACGAAGCGCACTTCGAATATTCCTGGCAGTGGGCCTACATGGACCGTTTTCGCGAGGCGGGTCTGACAGCCATTCTGGGCTGCGGATTCGACCCTGGGGTGAGCGGCATCTACACCGCCTATGCAGCCAAGCACCATTTCGACGAAATCCAGTATCTCGACATCGTCGATTGCAATGCAGGCAACCATCACAAGGCATTTGCCACCAACTTCAATCCCGAAATCAATATCCGCGAAATCACGCAGAAGGGTCTCTACTACGAAGACGGGAAGTGGATCGAGACTGAGCCGTTGGAGATTCACCAGCCCATCACCTATCCGAACATCGGTCCGCGTGAGTCGTATCTGCTGCACCACGAAGAACTGGAGTCGCTCGTCAAGAACTATCCCAGCATTCGCCGTGCACGCTTCTGGATGACCTTCGGACAGCAGTATCTCACCTATCTTGACTGCATCCAAAACCTCGGTATGAGCCGCATCGACGAACTGGAGTACGAGGCTCCGTTGGCCGATGACAGCGGAAAGACCGTGAAAGTGAAAATCGTTCCGCTGCAGTTCCTCAAGGCCGTGCTGCCCAACCCGCAGGACCTCGGCGAGAACTACGACGGCGAGACGAGCATCGGCTGCCGCATCCGTGGTTTGAAGGATGGCAAGGAACGCAGCTACTATGTCTATAACAACTGCTCGCACGAAGCTGCCTACCGCGAGACAGGCATGCAGGGCGTGAGCTACACCACAGGTGTGCCCGCCATGATCGGCGCCATGATGCTCCTGAAAGGTATCTGGAAGAAACCTGGTGTGTGGAACGTCGAAGACTTCGACCCAGACCCCTTCATGGAGCAACTGAACGTGCAGGGACTGCCTTGGCATGAGGTGTTCGACGGCGACTTGGAGGTCTGAACGATTCGATGAGATGGACATCTACCGCATTATCCGGCTGTACCGTCGCATCAAGAGTCCGCGGCTGAAGTTGCTGGGCATCCTCGCGATGCACAGTCTGCACCGCCGCTACCTCAACCTGGCATTCGACCCCGTGCTCGCCTGCAACCTGCGCTGTCGCATGTGCTACTACAGCGACCCCGAGGTGCGCAAGGCCATGGGTGGACGATTCTCTGAGTCAGACGTCGAGGCCATCGCTCGCAGCCTCTTCCACCGAGTGTTGAAACTGCAAATCGGATGTGGAGCCGAACCCACGGTCTATCCTCGACTGGCAGAGTTGGTGAAGTTGGCACATGAGCACGGCATTCCCCACATCTCCCTCACGACCAACGGCAACCTGCTGACGAGGGAGAAGCTCGAAGCCCTTGCTGCCAATGGACTGAACGAACTGATTCTTTCGACCCACGGCATGACGAAGGCGACGTACGAAAACCTGATGCAAGGCGCACACTTCGAAGCATTCCTGCAAGTGTTTCACGACTTCGAGGCATTGCGAAAGGAGAAATACCCCCAACTTCAGCTCCGCATCAACTACACCTTCAATGAGGACAATATCGACGAACTGCCGCTCATACCCGAAGTGCTAGCCGAGGCGAGGCCCAACGTAATCCAGATACGTCCCATCCAAAACATCGGGAACTCCGACTACGACAACTTCTCGCAGCAATATGCCATCGACCACTACGAACAGTGCATCCTGCCCGTCGTCCGTTTCTGCCAGCAGTACGACATCACCTGCCTCTATCCTGAGAAGGACAATCTGAAAGCCGTCAATCCAGATGAGGATAACGGACAGCATACAAACTCGCTTGTCGAGCTGCTCCCCTACCTCTATTTCGGTCCTCACGAAGGATGGAAAGAGCGGTATAACCCCTACGAGGAGACCTTCGAACAGTACAGCCGCCGTACCCACCGCGTACGCCTGATGCTGCGCCACCTGTTCGGGATGGCAAAGGAAACGGAAGTGGTCGAAGTGACCAAAGCACTGAATTATACAATCAATAATTGAAGATCAATAATTAAACATTAAAAAATAGAATAATAATGGCAAAGACAGAAGAACCGCAGATGGCAGTAAGCGAAAAGATGAAGGCGCTGCAAGCTGCTATGGACAGAATTGAAAAAGCCTTCGGACAAGGCTCCATCATGAAACTCGGCGACGACCACATCGAGGATGTCGATGTAATCCCCACCGGCTCAATCGGACTCAACGCTGCTCTCGGCGTAGGAGGCTACCCCAAAGGCCGTATCATCGAAATTTATGGTCCCGAATCCTCCGGTAAGACCACCCTCGCCATCCATGCCATCGCCGAAGCACAGAAGCGAGGCGGCACTGCTGCCTTCATCGACGCCGAACATGCCTTCGACCGTTTCTATGCCCAGAAACTCGGAGTCGATGTCAACAACCTGTGGATTTCGCAACCCGACAACGGAGAGCAGGCACTGGAGATTGCCGACCAGCTCATCCGCTCCTCAGCTGTCGATATCATCGTCATCGACTCCGTCGCAGCCCTCACACCCAAAGCAGAAATCGAGGGCGACATGGGCGACAACAAAGTAGGTCTGCACGCCCGACTGATGAGCCAGGCACTGCGCAAACTTACCTCGAACATCAGCAAGACCAACACAACCTGCATCTTCATCAACCAGCTGCGTGAGAAGATTGGCGTCATGTTCGGCAACCCAGAAACCACTACCGGCGGCAATGCCCTCAAATTCTACGCCTCCGTCCGTCTCGACATCCGCAAAGTCACCACTCTCAAGGACGGTGACCAGATGATTGGTAACCAAGTCCGCGTAAAAGTCGTCAAGAACAAGGTGGCACCACCCTTCCGCAAGGCTGAGTTCGACATCATGTTCGGCACAGGCATCTCCCGCAGCGGCGAAATCGTTGACCTCGGCGTTCAGTATGGCATCATCAAGAAGAGCGGCAGCTGGTTCTCCTACGGCGACCAACGACTCGCCCAAGGACGCGACGCCACCAAGAAGCTGATGGAGGACAATCCCGAACTGGCAGAAGAGCTCGAAGCCCAAATCATGGCTGCCATCGCAGGAAATGCATAGTTTCACGTTGAAAGTTTAGAGTTTAGTGTTTAGTGTTTAGCGCGCTATCTGACTCACCAGTACACTAAACACTATACACTATACACTATACACTAAACTCTAAACTTTCAGTACACTAAACACTAAACACTAAACATTTTCATGATACCCCGCATCGCCATCATCGACCAGAACACACTCGAGGCCATGGGACTCAAGTCCATCCTTTCGGACATCATTCCCATGGTCGACGTCAGTGTGTTCTCGTCGGTCAAGGAGATGCTTGACGAGCAGGTCGAGACACCCTTCTTCCACTACTTCGTCTCCTCAACCCTGCTGCTCACCCACACCGACTTCTTTATCCAACGCCCCCACCAGACCATCGTGCTCACCACACAGCCCCTGGCCAATGCCACCTTCCAGCATTTCCACACCCTCAACACCGCACAGATGGAACACGGACTCATCAAGTCCATCCTCCAGCTCCACCAACACGGGCACGGAAACCACGACGGTCACGGCTACCACCACGGCAACCTGCCCGAGCACGCTGTCATCGGCCCCACCATTGACATCAGTCCACGCGAAGTCCAAGTGCTCGCACTCGTTGTCCGAGGCTACATCAACAAGGAAATAGCCGACCTTCTCCACATCTCACTCCCCACCGTCATCACCCACCGCAAGAACATCTGCGAGAAACTCCATCTCCACTCTGTCTCTGCACTCACCATCTATGCCGTCACGCACGGCATCGTCCGCATCGAAGAAATCTGACACCCAAACACCCTATGAGCAACTATATCGTATCCGCCCGCAAATACAGGCCTGCCACCTTCGACACCGTCGTCGGACAGTCGGCACTCACCACCACACTCAAAAACTCCATCACCTCCGGACGTCTCGCCCATGCCTACCTCTTCTGTGGCCCACGCGGTGTCGGCAAAACCACCTGTGCCCGCATCTTCGCCAAGACCATCAACTGTCTCAACCCCACCCCCAGCGGCGATGCCTGCGAACAGTGCGAATCCTGTCGCGCCTTCAACGAGCAACGATCCTACAACATCCACGAACTCGATGCAGCCTCCAACAACAGCGTCGAAGACATCCGTCAACTCATCGAGCAAGTGAACATACCACCCCAGGTAGGCCGATACAAAGTGTTCATCGTCGATGAGGTGCACATGCTCTCCACAGCCGCCTTCAACGCCTTTCTCAAGACACTCGAAGAGCCACCCGCACACGCCATCTTCATCCTCGCCACCACCGAGAAGCACAAACTCCTGCCCACCATCCTCTCACGCTGTCAGATCTACGACTTCAACCGCATGACCGTGCAGGACATCGTCGGGCACCTCGAAAACGTAGCCCGTCAGGAAGGAATCACCTACGAACCCGCTGCTCTCAACGTCATTGCACAGAAGGCCGACGGAGGTATGCGCGACGCCCTCTCCATCTTCGACCAGGTTGCCTCCTTCTGTCAGGGACACATCACCTACCAACAGACCATCGCCGACCTCAATGTCCTCGACTACGACTACTACTTCCGCCTCGTCGATCACTTCCTCGCCCACCAAATCCCCGACATCCTCCTCACCTTCGACCAGATACTCTCCAAGGGATTCGAAGGAAGTCATTTCGTCGGCGGACTCAACAACCACCTGCGCAACCTCCTCATCAGTCAGGATTCACAGACCGTGCGCCTGCTCGAAACCTCCGACGAAGTGCGTCAGCGCTATGCCGAACAAGCCAAACGCTGCCAGCCGCGCTTCCTCTACGCCGCCATCCGCAAGTGTACCGACTGCGACCTCAACTACCGTCAGAGCCAGAACAAACGACTGCTCGTCGAGCTCACCCTCATCGAGATTGCACAGCTCGCCAGCGGAGCCGACGACGCCCTCCCCTCTGGGCTTGGCCCTACACAGCAAATACTCACCACCCCTGAAGCCAGTCGCCAACTGCAACCAGTCTTCACCACATCCGCCGCCCAACGGCCAGCCACAACCGCAGCAGCAACCGCTGCACCGACAACTCCAGCAGCAACACCCGCTACGAAACCTGCTGCTAAAGCCGAACCCGTCGCAACGCAGCTACGCCCGCAAGCACCAGCCGCTCCGACAACTACGGCTGCCACGCAGAGTTTCTCCATCCACCTGAGCGCCACTACGCCAGCGGTAGAAGTAGCCAAGACCGCAGCCACCGACACAGCTGCCCCCACATCGGCCGAACCCGTCGCACCCCCTACCAGCGTTGCACCCCCCCCCCTCGAGCTCACCCCCGACAACCTCATCGTCCTGTGGCGTACCCTCGCCCAGGGACCTTATGCAGCCGACGCCAACCTCGCCACCCGCATGGAGCAGAGCCTTCCGGCGCTACAACCCGACGGCACCACCATCGTCGTCGTCGCCGACAACCCCATGGTGCAGCAGCTCTTCCAGCAGCACGTCCCCGACCTCCAGCAGCACTTGCGCACCCGCTTCCAGCAGCCCGACCTCCGGCTCGACATCCACCTGCGCCAGCAGGCCGAACGCCCGCAGATCCTCACGCCCCAGCAACTCTTCCGACAGCTATGCGAACAGAATGAAGCCCTGCAGCATCTGAACGATACCTTCCTGCTCAACGTAGAAAACTGAAATACTACGGAAGCGTAGAAAAACAAAACACCGCAATGAGTCGTAGTGCTCATTGCGGTGTTTTAGTTTCTCACCTATGCCGATTATTCCTTTATGCAGGGAGGTCAGCGCACGCGTCCGCCTCCGACCCATCGCTGTTTCCAGTAGCGGTCGTCGAGACTGCTGACCATGACTCCGCGCGAACTGCTGGCGTGGAGGAAGCGGTCGGACTTGAGGTAGATGCCGGTGTGGTTGATGTTGGCGGCTCGTCCGCCACTGCCAAAAAAGACGAGGTCGCCTGGCTGGAGGTGTTTACGGCTGACGTGGGTGCAGTTCTTCTCGTATTGTTTGCGGCTGTTGCGCTGCAGGCTGATGCCATAGACGTTGCGGTAGATGCTGGTGGTGAGTCCGGAGCAGTCGGTGCCTGCGCGGGTGGTGCCTCCGAAGCGGTAGGGTGTGCCTACCCAGCTGGCGCACTCGAGATAGAGGGCGTGTGGGTCGTCCTGCTCGATGTCGAAACCGAGTATGATGCCGGCGCGGACAAGCTGTCGAAGGTCGGCATCGGCATCGCGTGTGCCGTGGCGTGAACTGCGGCAGGAAAAAAGGGTAAGGACAATGCACGAAATACAAAGTACAATGTACGAAGTACGACGGAGAGAGGTGTACTTCGGCAGTGATACTTTGTACTTTGTACTTTGTACTTGTTTAGTTGTGTATAAAGTATTCCTCGATCTCGGCAGTGAGGTTGGCATAGTCTTTGTCATGGTCCTTGATGATGTGTCCGTGTTCGAGCAGGGTGATGCGGGAGCAGATGTCGAGGGTGTGGGTGAGGTTGTGAGAGGAGACGATGATAGTGGCTCCGGTCTCGCGGTTGTAGCTCTCGAGCAGGTACTTCATGGCGTGCTGGGACGAGGGGTCGAGGAAGTTGAAGGGTTCGTCGAGCAGGAGGAGCTGGGGCTGGTGGAGCATGGCTCCGATGATGCCGACCTTCTGCTTGTTGCCTGCCGATAGGTTGCGGATTAGGGTTTTGGTGCCGACGACTTCGCCGTTCATGAAGTGGTCGAAACGTTGGAGGCGTTGCTGGAGCTCTGCTGCGGGGATGTTGTTGATCTTGCCGAGGAAGTCGAAATATTCCTCGGGGGTGAGATAGTCGATGAGGAAGCCTGTATCGACGTAAGCTCCGGTGGTGGCTTTCCACTGTTCGCTGTGGGCTGTGGCGATGCCTCCGATGCGGGCGACACCGCTGTCGGGACGGATGAGGTCGAGGACGACGCGGAAGAGTGTGGTCTTTCCGGCTCCGTTATTACCAACGAGTCCGACGATCTGTCCGTCGTGGACGACGTAGGTGTCAACGTCGAGTGCTACTTTCTCGCCAAAAGTCTT
Organism: uncultured Prevotellaceae bacterium; assembly: GCA_900319385.1. Classification (GTDB taxonomy): domain Bacteria; phylum Bacteroidota; class Bacteroidia; order Bacteroidales; family Bacteroidaceae; genus UBA3839. The sequence continues at coordinate 15,985 of ONOG01000034.1, forward strand.
GCGGATATTTTCGAGGGTGAGTTCCATTAAAAATTAAGAATTAAGAATTAAAAATTAAGATTTAAAAATTAAAAATTAAGATTTAAAAATTAAAAGCCTGCCGGTTTGGACTCCTCTTCTCTGCCCTCAGAGGGCTGAGGAGATGGAGTTTGAGGGAGTGTTGCCCTCCCGCAGGCAATTTTTAATTTTTAATTATTAATTTTTAATTATTGATTGAACTACGGAAGCCTTCCATGTTTTCGTAGCGGCGAAGCATGAAGCGGCGGTATATGTTGCGGAGCCAGAGGGGATTGAGCAGAAATCCTGCAAGTCCGAGGCTGAGCAGAATCCAGGAGGCGGTAAGGGTGTCGAGCATGACGATGAGGGCGTACATGACGAACATAGGGACGAAGAGCGCTGCAAAGGAGAAGATGATCTGTGTCTTGGTGCTGCGGGAGTTGTTGCGGGTGATCTTCTGGTTCATGGGCAGGCTGCTCTTGTTATAGACGGCGAGCTGGAAGAGGAAGGGAAATACGCAGCCCATGGTGAAGAAGGCACAGGCGAGTGCTTCGACGAGCAGAACTTTTCCGCGGAGGATGGGCAGGAGGGCGAAGAGCATGGGGAAGAGGAGCATGAGGCAGTTGAAGTAGTACTTGGCCTTGAGGAGGGAAAGTACAGACTCGTGACGCGACATGAGGAGGTCGATGTAGTTGCCTTCGACGCAGAGGATGGTGGTGAGGGTCATCGTGCCGAGACAGGCGAAGCAATAGACGCAGATGAAGGTGCGCATGAAGGGTTGGTCGTCATAGACGTCGGTGAAGGCGAAGAGGCAGCAGAACAGCAGCATGTAGCAGACGCCCATGATGAACTGGTTGCGTACAATCTTGTTGCGCATCGTCGATTTGATTTCGAGCTTCATGTATTCGCCAATCACGCCGAAACGGTTGAGCCACGACATCTCGACGGGGCGCACATGGCTGACGTGTTCGACTTGGGCTATCTCGCGATAGACGCTGTGGTACTGCATCCGTCGGTTGACGAAGAAGAGCAGGACGATGAGGGCGAGAGGAAGGAGGTAGGCCCAGGGCTGGAAGGTGCAGAAGCCACGGCCGAGGCGGACGGTGAAGTCGAAGAGCCAGGTGTGTTGCTCATCGTAGAAGATGCCGAAGTAGAAAAGGGCAGCATAGATGGCGATGGGGATGAGCAGGAAGAGCAGGCTGCGCTGGATGAGGGTGCGCCACAGGAGGTACCAGTAGCTGTTGAGCACGAACATGAGCCACCAACCGAGGAGGAAAGCGAAATAGCCGGCAAATCCGTAGAACTTGACTACTGCCAACAGGCCGAAGGGAACGAAGAAGAAGCCCCAGAAGAGGTTGGCGGTGCTGAGTCCGATGCGCAGGAGGAAGACATTCAGCAGGAACTGCTGAGGGACGGGCAGAAGCTTGTAGGGCTTGGTGTCCTGGGCTGGGGTTTCCTGCATGGAGAATCGCATGGCGAAGTCGATGACGAGGAAGACGAGCATGGAGCCATTGATGCGGTCGAACGACTCGTAGTTGCTCCCATCGAAGGCTTGGGCGAAGAATACGCCGAATAACATGAGATAGACAGCCCAGAAGGCGATGAAGATGTAACCAAACACCTTCATCACCCGATTCTGCTCGAACAGGGGATGCCGCTTGAGCGAGAGGGATTTGTTCTTGTCTATCAGTCGGTAGAGCTGCCAGACACGTTTCCAGTTCATACGGTCATCAGATATTTCTCTGCTTCCATCGCTGCCTTGCAGCCTGATCCGGCTGCCACGATGGCTTGACGATAGACGGGGTCGGCCACGTCGCCTGCAGCAAAGATGCCTGGCAAGTTTGTGCTGGCTGTGCCTGGACGGGTGACGATGAATCCTGTTTCGTCGGTCTCGACCCAGGGACGGAATATGTCGCTGTTGGGACGATGGCCGATGGCGAGGAAGAAGCCGTCGATGGGCAGGTCGTAGCGACGCTCATCGGCTTCGCCTTTACGGTGGACAAGATGGGCACCTTCGACACCGTTCTCGCCGTAGAGGCCGAGGGTGTTTGTCTCGAAGAGGACCTCAATCTTGGGGTTCTGCATAACACGATCCTGCATGATTTGGGAAGCACGAAGGAAGGGCTTACGGACAATCAGATAGACTTTGGCTGCCAGTCCGGCCAGATACATGGCTTCGCCGCAGGCTGTGTCGCCACCACCCACGACGGCAACGGTTCGCTTGCGATAGAAGAATCCGTCGCAGGTAGCACAGGCACTGACGCCCTGCCCCATGTACTTCTGTTCGTCGTCGAGTCCGAGGAACTTGGCCGAGGCTCCGGTGGCGATGATGGCAGCATCGGCTGTGACTTCGCTGTCGTCGTCGAACCAGAAGTGGTAGGGACGCTGCGAGAGGTCGGTGCGTACGCAGATGTTGGGGCGTATGGTAACGTTGAACTTCTCGACCTGCTGACGCATGAGGTCCATCAGTTCAGGACCAGAGATGTCCTCGGGATGTCCAGGGAAATTCTCAATGGCGTCGGTGATGGTGAGCTGTCCGCCTGGCTGGATGCCTTCGTAGAGAACGGGGGAAAGATTGGCACGGCTGGCATAGATGGCTGCGGTGTAGCCTGCTGGGCCCGAACCGATGATGATAAGTCGTTGGTGTTCCATAGGTGTGTATTTAGTGCTATGTATTTAGTTATCAGTTTACCTCAGATCCACGACTTCGACGTCGGGATAGGATTTTGGGTGAAAGCGGAAGGTGGAGTCGCCCATCTTGGAGCCAGACTTGAAGGAGGTGACGTGAATGGTCACGACGTTGCCGTCGGAGGCGGTCATGCTGACGTAGCTGGGCTGGAGCGAACTCTTGGCCAGACGGAGCACGATTTGCTTGGCACGTCCCTGCCCTGCCTTGGTGTTGGGGGTCAAGATGATTTCGTGGTATTGTTTCGTCGATTTTCCGAACGAGGCTTTGTAGCCGTTCTTATACATCGACACGAAGGCGTAGGGATTCATCGAGGCTATTTCCTGAGGCGTCGGCTCCGTGACGTTCACTTCGTCGTTTGCCTTGACCAAGGTCCACATGGTCTTGCCATCGAACCAGACGATGGGATCGCCGAGGTCGTTCCTGAATTTCTGACCACTCATCAATATCGTACCCTGGCCCTGCTGACCATTCATCGAAAAGTTGTAGCCAACGGTCCAACTCCCTGCTGCCTTGAATTTGGCAGCGGCTTGGTCGAGCACCTTCATGGCTGTCGTCTGACCGTAGCACAGCAGCAAACTGCTCAGCATGATGCCCAAAAGAAAGATTCGTTTCATCGTTCTGTCTGTTTAGTTTACACCTAAATTTGTAAGAAGACTCTCCAGCGAGAGCAGGTCTTGGATGAGCACTTCGCGGGGTTTCGAACCGCTCTGCGGTCCCACTACCCCAGCCTTCTCGAGCTGGTCCATCAGCTTGCCGGCTCGGTTGTAGCCGATGGAGAACTGACGCTGGATGTTCGACGTCGAGCCCACCTGCTTCGACACGACCATGCGGGCGACATCGCCGAACATCGGGTCGAGGTTCTGCATATCCACCTCCTTGCTGCTGCCTCCCTCTTCGTCCATCGGAGGTTCGGGCAGGTAGGTCATCTCGGGGAACTTCTGCTGCTGACTGATGAAGTCGCAGATGCGCTCCACCTCGGGCGTATCGACAAAGGCACACTGCACACGCACGGGATCGGCACTCTGCAGGTAGAGCATATCACCACGGCCGATGAGTTGGTTGGCACCTGGGCGGTCGAGGATGATACGCGAGTCCATCATGGCCGACACCTTGAAGGCTACACGAGCGGGGAAGTTTGCCTTGATTGTACCAGTGATGATGCGGGTGGTCGGTCGCTGGGTGGCGATGATCATGTGGATGCCCACGGCACGTGCCAACTGGGCGATACGGCAAATCGGCAATTCGATTTCCTTACCCGCCGTCATGATGAGGTCGCCGAACTCGTCGATGACTACCACATAGTAGGGCATGAACTCATAGCCGTCGAGGCGACTGAGCTGGCGTGCCTTGAACTTCTCGTTATACTCCTTTATGTTGCGAACGCGTGCCGACTTGAGCGTCAGGTAGCGGTCGTCCATCAGTTTGCACAGCGCGTTCAGCGTCTTGATCACTCGTTGGTTGTCGGTGATGATGGCTTCTTCCTCGTCCTCCAGCTTAGCCAGGAACTGGTTGGCAATAGGGGCATAGACACTGAACTCCACCTTCTTCGGATCGACCAGCACCATCTTCAGCTCGGCAGGATGCTTCTTATATAATAAGGAGGTGATGATGGCATTGAGGCCGACCGACTTACCTTGACCCGTCGCACCGGCAACGAGCATGTGCGGCGCCTTGGCAAGATCGACCATGAACACCTCGTTCGTAATCGTTTTTCCGAGAGCACAGGGCAGCTCCATCTTCGACTCCTGGTAGGTCTTGCTGCGCAACACGCTCTCCATCGACACAATCGACGGCTTGTTGTTCGGCACTTCGATACCGATGGTGCCCTTGCCAGGGATGGGCGCGATGATTCGTATACCCTTGGCTGCCAGGCTCAGGGCGATGTCGTCCTCCAGGTTGCGTATCTTGCTGATGCGTGTGCCTTCGGCTGGGGTGATTTCGTAGAGCGTAATAGTCGGGCCGATGGTGGCACGGATGGTGTTGATTTCCACGCCAAAGCTGCGCAACACCTTGATGATGCGTTCCTTGTTGGCTTGCTGCTCCTCCATGTCGATGCTCGGACCGCTGTCCTTGCTCTGGTCCAGCAAGTCGAGCGTCGGGTATTGGTAGTGCGAGAGCTCCAGCTTGGGGTCGTAGGGCGTGTTGATGTCGCCACGGTCGATGTCGCCTCCGCCCTCTTCCGTCTGTTTCACTTCGTCGATGGTAAACTCCGTTTCTCCTGTTTCCGGCTCCTCGCTTTTTTCTGCATCGCCTGCGTTCTGCTGAACGACGCGGTCGAATGCCGAAGCCACATCCTCCTCCGCCTCTTCGGGGGCAGTGTCAGTCGTCAGCGGAAGTTCCACACTCTCCGTGTGAGCGTCGTCTATCAGGGTGCCATTGGCATCGAAGAGCAGTTCCGTGCTCTTCTCGGGGTCCTCAAACGTGCGGGCAGACTCGCCGAGCTCCACATCATCGTCCACATTGTCCGTGTGCTTCATCTTCTCCTTCAGCTTGCCGGCCATCTCCTTCATCTTCTTCAGTTGACGGAAACGGAAGAATTCCGTAATCTTGTCGACCGTCTGCACACTGAAATACACGACCACACACACCACACTCAGGGCGATAATGCCGTACACACCTATCTCGCCCACTACATTGTTCAGCAGCGCATGCACCGTGTCGCCGTGGCTTCCGCCAAACGAGACATGCGAATCCTCAATGCCTGGAATCAGTTTGCTCAGCACGCTCAGCACGATGCTCAGCCAGATCATCAGCAGACCCATCTTCACAAAGTGCTTCAGCAGCCGGAACTTATAAGAACCAATCAGTCGCAGCGCACATAGAATCAGGAATACGGGGATGAAGAACGAAGCCAGGCCGAAGCAGTCGTTAATGAAGAAATACGACACCAGCAAACCTGTCTTTCCGCCGATGTTGCTCACCACGACATCGCTGCTCCAGAACGCATCGCCACTACTTTGGCAGATGCTGTAGTCCGTTGCACCCGAATAGATGTACGAGATGAACGTGGCAATCAGATACACAGCCACCAGCAGCAGCGCCATGCCCGTCAGCACGCGCACCACTCTCCACTTCGAAATCTCCGGCTCCTGCGCTTTCTTGCGGCTGCGAGCCTGCGTGGTCTTTCCCTTCTTGGTCTTATTATCAGTTTTTGTCGTAGGCATATTCGTCAAAAAAATCGTCGCACCCCTGCGAAGAAATGCGCACATTCCTTGCAAAGGTACGACAAATAATTAATAATTAAAAATTAAAAATTAAAAATTACACGTCAGGCTTCCGAAATCCTAACTTCGGGGAACGTGGAGCGGTCGCTTCACGTTCAGAAGCCGCCGCCGAAGCCGCCACCGAAGCCGCCGCCGAAGCCACCACGGCCGCCACCGTTGCCACCGTTGCCGCCACGGCCACCGTTGCCACGCTGACCCATCCCGCGATTGCCACCGGCACGCTGAAGATAAACCTGAGCTGCCTGCACCGGAGTCAGCATTTCGAGGAAACGCGGCAGGTACTCCTTGTCCACAGCCAACTGCTTCTCCTGACGGTCAAAATTCTTCTGAATCAGCTCCGTTGCCTCTTCGTCGGTAATGTTCTTGAAATCGACAGTCTGCTCAGCCGTCTCCTGGTCGCCGCCACGAGGATTGGCAGCGTTGTGACGTGCATTCTGATAGTCAAGGTAAAGGGCGATGAACTTCTGCTCCGTCTCGTCCTTCAACTTCAGCTGATTTGCCAGTCGTGTGGCCTGACGGTTATACATCTCGACGAGCGACATGTTGTTACGGCGTTCACGACGACTTTCATTGCCGTTCTGCGCCATGGCCGACACTGCAAATGCCAGCGCCAGCATCAGGAAAATGGATTTCTTCATAACTACGAGCATTTATATACATTATACGCATTTTTTGACCCGTTTTCTGCCCATAGGTTTAATTGCACCCATCATTTTTTACGACTTTTCCGCGTCGCCTCATCACATTCACTGCCACTCCCCTCCCCTCACACGGCAGCAGATAGCCGGCGGCAGGGCACAACATTCTCCGTGAAAGAGAAGAATAAAGTCGGCGAAAGTGCAGAAAAGAGTCAAAACATCACTGATATTTTTACGAATTCCATTGAGATTTGTACAAATTCCATTGAGATTTTTGAAAATATCAGTGATATTTTGACTTTATTCTGTGCCTCGGCTGAGTTTCCAATGCAGCATAGCCGAGTCTCCTGTACCGACGCTATAACTTAGATATGCCAAACACCTGAGATTCAATGTCGTTGTTAGTCCTTTGCCAACGAAGAAGAAGTCGTGGGTCGAAGCTTTTTATGCAATAATCATTTCACCATCAGCCGTTAAGGTTGTCGCCAATCAGGAACGTTCAAAAGTAAAAAAAGCGATATTTTTTTCCATATTCTAAAGTAAAATGATACCTTTGCACACAAAAGTATTGTCTGACACCTGGAGCCGAAAATGGGGCAATGCGTGAGACATTCCTTGCCTACATCAGGGAGTGTGGCGTTTGGAATTGTGTCAGTGGCATTAGGATATTGGCTAACGAAATCATTGGAGTGATGAAGTGGAGCGTACTTGTTGATAATCGCACGAACGACCCTGTATGGGCGACCGAGCATGGGCTGTCGATACTCCTGGAAACGGAGCGCCACCGTATCTTGCTTGACACGGGAGCCAGCGACCTGCTGGTTCGGAATGCCGAGAAGATGAGAATCGACCTCAGCACCATTGACTATGTGTTTATCTCCCACGGCCACAGCGACCATGCCGGAGGTTTGAAACATTTCATGACCATCAACGATCATGCAAAAGTCATTGTGTCCCCTCATGCCATGAGCGGAGCTTTTTTCTCCAAACGTTTGTCCTTGCACAGCATCACAGCTGAGTGGCCAATGATTCCCCGTGAGCGTCTTTCGGTCGTCAATCGAAGTGGAGAAATAGCCGAAGGCGTCTATGTGATAGCGAACATACCGCATACGCGTCCCATGCCCAAGGGCAATAAAAACCTCTTTGTTCTGAACCATGAAGGTGAATCCACCCTCGACGATTTCCGTCATGAGCTGGCCCTATATACGGATGGTTTCCTGTTTACAGGCTGTGCTCATAGCGGCTTGGAGAATATCCTTGCCGCCTGTCCTTACCCCGTTCAGACTGTCGTCGGCGGTTTCCATCTGCTCGACGAGTATGAGTCTGAAGATGAACTGACGGCCTTGGCCCGACGGTTGAGAGCCCAATACCCGAACACGCAGTTCTTTACCAGCCATTGCACGGGTGACCATGTGTATGAGGTAATGAAAAAACAGATGGGAGAATATCTTCAGGCATTCTGCTGTGGGTATCAACAATCCATTTCTACATCCCCGCATCCGAGGCAACGTTCCCGACACGAGGATGACTCAGACACACGACAACTAACAGATAAATCGGAATTTACAAATGAAAGAAGTATCAGTATTAGTAGGTGCAGGAAGCATCGGACAGGCGATAATCCGTCGCGTGTCAGCAGGCAAGCACGTGGTGCTGGCCGACTATAGGAGGATATCTTGGCGCTGGTAGCGTTCGCCACGAGTAAGGGAGAGGTGAAATTCTTGGTGAATGCAGCAGGCGTATCGCCGTCCCAGGCTCCCGTAGAGGAAATACTTCGTGTTGACCTATACGGCACAAGCGTACTCTTGGAGGAGTTTGGCAAAGTAATTGCTGAGGGTGGCTCAGGTGTAATTATCTCGTCGCAGAGCGGTCACCGTCTGCCAGCCTTGCCCCAGGAGCAGAACGATGCACTGGCAATGTCGCCCGTGGAAGAGCTGATGCGATTGCCGTTCATCAAGGAGATAAACGATACACTGAAAGCATATCAGTATTCCAAGCGTTGCAATGTGCTCCGTGTGGCCTACGAAGCCTGTCGCTGGGCAAAACGCGGTGCCACCATCAACAGCATCTCGCCAGGCATCATCATCACTCCATTGGCTAATGATGAGCTACACGGCCCTCGTGCCAAGGGCTATCTTGATATGATAGCCGGTATGCCAGCCCGGCGTGCAGGAACGCCTGATGAGGTAGGCGATTTGGCAGAGTTCCTGATGTCCTCTCGCGGGCGCTTTATCAGCGGTGCAGATTTCCTGATTGACGGCGGTTGCTCTGCCAGTTACTGGTATGGTGATTTGCAATACTTAAAGGCAACTCATTAAATTTCAATTTAGCAAAATCAAAGAATGAAATTGAAGAAACGCAAAATCAAATATTCTGCAATATTCTTTCTTTGTTGGTTTGCCGTTTTGGTATTTCTAGTTGATGGAGTTCTGAAATTCCAGACATTGGTTGACTATTTCGGTTCATACGCATTGGTAGAAATAAGCTTATTGCTATTGGTCATTCTACCTGCATGGGCTGTTTACAAATTAACAAAAGAACGATAAATCGGAATTTTAGTTGGTTAGCGTATATTTTAAATGTAATGTTGAAATTTACACATCTGTTCAAGAATTATTATTTAGGGGTATCTGTTATTGGAATCATAGCTT
>ONOG01000060.1 GCA_900319385.1 uncultured Prevotellaceae bacterium
AGTCTTCATCCGTGAGTACGGCAGCCGGCAGGTACCACAGATGCCCAATGGCCAGGACGGCGAAGAACGCTGCCGTCCACCGTCTGAGCCGCACGGGCGGCGTGACCTCCGGCGCAAAGGCGTTGGCCCGTCGCAGCACCAGGTAAAGGCAAGCCCCCGCCGCCACCGCCGCTCCCACGCCGTAGAGCATGAACAATAATATCACATCAAGAGAAATCTGTCCGAACATTCGCGTATCTGAATCAATATTGTTATAAAAACGCTGCAAAGGTACGGATAATTTTCCAGTTATATTACATTCTTTATATACTTTTCCGATTTTTTAAGAGAGCCGGGGCGCTATGCCTCGGCTCTCGTTGTAATACGTCAGATGTGCAGTCCCGTTGGTGGGCGTTTATCCATCATGGGAACATTGACCGTCGGCACGGTATCGCCCTTGGGTCGCGGTTCTTGCCTGATGTCGGGGGCGTGTTCATCCTGCTTCTCCACCGCTTTCGGCTCGTTCTTGCTCAGTTCCGCCTGAATCTTCTTGTCCAGTTCCTGCAACTGTCCTTTCAGTTCGCGCAGTTCGTGCTCTTTCTTCCATTGCTTGCCGACGATGGACTGCAGCAGCGGAACGTCCACCTGCAAACGGGCATTGTCCTTCTCGTACCTCTCGATGACGGCAGGGATATGCAGCAGTGCATTGAGGAAGTTGCGGGCAGCACGCTGCTGTCCATCTCTGCCATGCGGAACCGTTCGGGCAACCGTCAGGTGAAACTGCACAACAACTTGAGCGTATCGAAACCGCTGTATCTGGGTACGGAACTTGAATTCAACTATGCCACGCGCGACTACCTCTACCACCCCGACACGCTGCTGCTACCGTCGGAAATCGACATGCTGACGGCCATCACCGACCCCTCGAACTCCTACGACAGCCATAGTCACATGTTTGAGAATTCTGCCCGCGTGTCGTTGTATCAGACTGCCAAGTGCAAGCCCTATCCCGACCTGCCGATGTCGATGGAGTATCAGCGGTGGAACATTGTACTGACCCTGCCCGTGCGCCACGAATGGCTTGACTACGAGCGGGGCATGATAGACACGGTGGCCACGCAGAACACCGTATTCCTGAACGCCTCGGCCTCGTCCCGGCTGATGAGCAAGGATGGCAAGCACGACCTCCGCTTCAGCCTAAGCCACAACCGCTACAGTGCGCAGCTGATGAACCGCATCGGATGGCGCGACGACAGCCAGCCGCTCATCGTCCGCGAGGGCAATCCCGGCCTGAAGGGCAACGTGACCACAAATGCCAACATTGACTACTTCGACAAGAACGCCCACGGACATCAGCAGTCGATGCACGTCGGCACCTCGCTCAACTACCAGCATCGCAGCACGGCGCAGTCGGCGAGCTACGACCCCGTGAGCGGTGTCTATACCTATCAGCCCATGAACGTGAAGGGTGCCTACACGCTGAAAAGCACGTTCGACTTCAGCCGCACCATCGACGAGAAGCGCTACTGGTCGTGGCAGACCAACGCCGATGCAGGCTATCATCACTCCATCGACCACGCCATGCTCACGGGCATGACGGCGAGCGAGGAGAACGTGGTCAACACCCTGACCCTGCACGACGGCGCCTACATACAATATAATAAAGGTTCGCTGAACATCCGCGCCACGGGCGACATCCGCTGGCGGCACTCAGAGGGTAAGATGCAGGACTTTGAGACACTGAACGCCACCGATTTCCAGTACGGTCTCTCCGCCCGCTACACCCTGCCGCGCCTAAACACCACGCTGTCTGCCGACGGCAACATGTACTCCCGTCGCGGCTACGGCAGCAGCGAACTCAACACCGACGACTTCGTGCTCAACGCCTCCATCAGCCAGCCGTTCTTCAAGAGCAAGCTCATCGCCCGCATCGAAGCCTTCGACCTGCTCCACCAGCTCAGCAACACCCAGTACACCGTCAACGCCCAGGGCCGCACCGAGACCTGGTACCGCTCACTGCCGCACTACGTCATGGCGCATTTAGTGTATCATTGGAACAAGAATCCGAAAAAGAAGTAAAGCAATATGAAACGACTCCTAAACATTATATTATATATGGTGCTGGCCGTC
>ONOG01000043.1 GCA_900319385.1 uncultured Prevotellaceae bacterium
AATTGCAATAAAAAATGACACGAATTAGCATACACGAAGAAAGGATTATTCGTGTCATTCGAGAAATTCGTGGTTTTTGATTCATCCGAAACTTGTATTAATTGATAGTCCCGTCATCCTCTAATCCTAATAAAAAACTCTTGAAACTTAAATTTATATTTTTTTGAAGTTCCATGCAGCGATACTTGTTCATTCTAATAATAAAAGTTAAAGTTCGGATTCATTCTAACTTTTTAGAAGAAAAAGCTTGTTCGTTCTAAAGTTTTCGAATAACTTTGCCCTCGCAATTTGAAATAATCGGCTCAGTCCAATATCCAAAGTACAGAAGCAATGGAAAAGAAAGACAAGAAATGGATGCTGACAAACAGCGAAATGCAGGTGATGCAGATTCTGTGGTCGTTGCCCGAACAGCGCGGTTTCGCCTCCGACATCATGCAGGGATATACCGACCGGAGGCCAGCCCTGACCACCCTGCTCACCTTTCTGAAAATCCTGCAGGAGAAGGGATTTGTCGTGGCGGAGAAAGAGGGACGAAGCCACAAGTTCTGCGCCCTTGTCAGCCGAGACGACTATACGGCCACCTACATGACCGATGCCAAGAACACCTTCTTCGGTGGTTCGCTCGCCTCGCTGGTGTCGTTCTTTGCCCGGCGCGAAGCCCTCAGCGACGAGGAACGCGCCGAAATTCTGCAACTCATCCAAAATGGAGCTGAATAGTTAACTGGTTGTCAACATCAAATATAGTGACTCATGAACATTGAATTTGCTTTCAATCCGCTCTTCAGCGTCGTCGTAGCCGGATGCCTCTATGCCATCTATCGCTGGGTGCTGCGCATGAGGGTGACACCACGTTTTGCACAAGTATTCCTCATCGTGAGTATCGTGCTGAGCCTTGCCGCCACGTTCATTACACCCATCAGAACGGTCAGCAGACCCGACACAACAGCCTCGCAAACAGCCTTCACCCAACGACCTCCACAAACGACCTCCCCCAACACCTCAAAAGGAGGGGAGAACCAACAGGCACAGTCATTCACTCCTCCTTTGGAGGGGACTGGAGAGGTCGTAGGATCGGGAGAGGCATTAGGGACGGGAGAGGTCGCAGGTACGGAGGTAATTCTTCTATTGCATCGTGCCGGTATCGTCCTTGTCCTGCTCCACATGCTCGTGCAATTCTTGTGGCTCCTGTGGACCAAGCACCGCAGCACATTCATCGCTGCCGACGAAGACATGATGGTTTACGAGACGACGCACTTGGCGCCTTTCTCCTTCGGTCGCAACATTTTCCTGCCAGCCGCGCTCGACAGCACAACCCACCGTCATGTGTTGCTACATGAACAGAGCCACGTGCGCCATCACCACTACCAGTGGCTGTGCCTGACCGAACTGCTGGTGGCTGTGCAATGGTTCAATCCCTTCGCCTGGTTGCTGATGAACGAAGTGAAGCTGCAGCAAGAGATGGCAGTCGATGACGACATGCTGCGCAGCGGAGTGGATCGCCGAGCCTACCAGCTGTCGCTGTTCAACGTGGCCAACGACAGCGGACGCTGGATTCTCATGCAGACAGCCTTCGGTTCGTCGCCGCTCAAGTTCCGCATTCTGTTCATGAACCGCCAGCTGGACCGACGTATGGTTCGCCGGCGAGTGCTGGGTGGCGTGGCTGCTGCGTTGGTGCTCTGCGTGGGACTGACCGTCGTAGCCTGCCAACTCAATCCGCGCATCGAGAAAAGTCCCGTCGATGGCGTATGGACGATGGATTGGATTCGCAACACCAACGGCACGGAGGTGAACTATCCCTTCCGCCGCCACATGAAGTTCATCGCCAACGACTGGCTGCTCGTCATCAGCTACAACACGCAGGACGGGCACAACATGGAGTTCGGATTCAGTGCCGAGGAACAGCCATTCCATGGCGACACCATCTACAACCGCAAGCACCAGCCTGCCCACTACGAAGTGCTCGACGGCGGCAAGCGCCACATCGTTGTCTGGGAGCGAGATTCGTTCCAAAACGCGATGGTCATGGGCCCGAGCATCACTGAGCAGTGGACACGCATCGAACGCGATGCCGACATCGACTACATCCTGCACAAGCTCCACGATGCCGAACGTCAGGCCCACGGCCGTCGCATCCTCGGTGTGTGGGAACTGTCACCCACCGATGCCGACAGACAACTGAAGCCCGACGAACACCACTTCTACGTCTTCACGCCCGACCTCTTCTACTTCATCAAGTACGTCGAGTCTGACCACGACTACAGCTACTGCGCCGGCAATGTCGTCTCACGCACTCTCTCCTACCCTTCCGACTCGACGCTCGTCTTCCACGGACAGCCCGGCATCGTCTCCTGGCACGACGGCGACAGCATCACCGTAACCCTCTCCTTCGACACCAGCGACGGGCAGACCCTCACGCTCCGCCGCGCCACCCTACCCCCTCGTCTACACCATGCGCTAAAGTCCACATTCTAAACTAAATCCCCCAACATCATGAAACGATTTTTCCTGCTGGCCGCACTGGTCAGCACAGCCCTCGCCATGCCTGTTTCGGCACAGCAGAAACCCAAGAAAGAGTACAGAGTTTTACTGTACGGACACGTCCACGACAGTTTCACCAAAGCCGGCATCCCCGGCACGTTCATCACCCTCATGCGGCCCGACAGCACCGTCATCGACACTGCTCATGTGTTTCGCAATGCACAGCCAGGCGTGAGTTACGACGCCACCTATCGCTTCTCCTTGCCCACCATCGTGCAGGACATCATCATCCGTGCCGAACATCCCGACTACGAAACGACCTACGTCAACTTCCACGTACGTCCTGCCCGCAACGAATGGTTAGATGCGCCACATCATTATATGAAGAAGAAAAAGAACAGACCCACCCCCAACAGACCCACCCCCGACCCCTCCCTTGCAGGAAGGGGCGTAGATACTGACTCCTCTCTTAACCTTGACAGTATCGAAGCGGCCTGGGAAGTGAAGCTCAAGCAAGTCACCGTCACAGCCACAAAGGTGAAGATCGCCTATCGAGGCGACACGGTGGTGTATAACGCCGACGCCTTCAATGTGCCCGAAGGCTCCATGCTCGACGGACTCATCAAGCAACTGCCTGGCGTCGAACTCAAGAGCGACGGACAGATATTCGTCAACGGCCGCAAGATTGACAACCTCACACTCAACGGCAAGGACTTCTTCCGTGGGCGCAACCGCGTCATGCTCGACAACCTGCCCTACTACACAGTCAAGGAAATCAAGGTGTTCGACGCACAGACCGACAAGAGCCGCTTGCTAGGCCGCGACGTCGAAGAGCGCGAATACACGATGGACGTGGCACTGAAGCGCGAATACAACCACGGCACGATGGCCAATGCCGAACTGGGCGGCGGATTCAGCGAAGAGGAAGGCGAAGAGCCCTACCTCGCCCGTCTGTTCGGACTCTACTTCTCCGACAACCTGCGTGCCACCCTCTTCGGCAATCTCAACAACATCAACCAGTGGGCACACGCCTCGGCCGACGGCAACTGGAGCACCGCCGGCAGCAACTTCCGCCAGCGTTATAAGAACCTCGGCGGCGAAATCACCTTCAACGACCGCGGCAACAACCTTACCAACAGTCTTGAGTACAACGTCAACTACCGCCACGAGGACGCACAGCAGCGCAATCACATGGAGAACTATCTCTCCACGGGCAACACCTTCGGCCGCTCCACCTACCACGGACTGGGCAAAGAATTCTCCTACGACATCCAGAACCACTTCCGTCTCAAGTTTCCCTTTGTCATGCGCAGCAACCTCATGTTTACCAGTGGCAACCAGCGCAACAGCAACCGCAACACCTCGCAGACCTTCAGCGACGCCGCCGAGCAGCAACTCGTCAACGACATGATGAGTGAGAGCCTGCTGCGCCAGCACACCGACTACATCCACCTCGACAACAACGCCACCTTCAAACTGCCCACCGGCGACTCCTTCAACCTCATCCTCAACGGCACCTACACCCGCATACGCTCCGACAACTACTCGCACGACCGCTACGACTACACCCACACCCCCGCCGAAAACAGCCGCCGCAACCAGTACGACCACCGTCCCTCACGCCGCTACAACTTCTACGCCGGCGGACAGTACGAAATCCACTGGCGCAACCACTGGGACCTCTACACCGGCTACGACTACCAGCAGAACTACAACGAGCAGACCAGCGCACTACACCGCCTCGACCTGCTCAGCGACCTCTGGGCCGACGTGAACAGCCATGCACTCGGCGAACTGCCTCAATCCCACGACTCCATCATGGCCGCCCTCGACCTCGCCAACTCCTTCGACCAATCGACCCTCAACCGCCGCCACGGAGCCTCCGTCCAACTCCATTACTTCGACTCCACCGAGGGCAGCTACTACATGCAGTTCCTCTTCAACGTGCCTTTCTATCACGAGCAGCGCACCCTCCACTACCACTCCTCGCCCCTCACCACCCACCTCACACGCCACTACAACTACCTCTCGCCCACCCTCTTCTTCCAGTATTACGACCGCAACTACACCCGCGGCGGACACATCCGCATGTCGCTCTCCAACACCCTGCCCGACCTCATCCAGCTCGTCGATCGCCGCAACGACGCCAACCCCCTCGCCGTGCAGACAGGCAATCCCGACCTGAAAGCCTCGCAGCGCTTCAACGTAGAAATCAACGGGCGCATCGGCAATCGCGACCGCGACCAGAGCCTCAACCTCTGGAGCCACGTCAACCTGTTCCGCAACGCCATCGGCACCGGCTACACCTACGACCCCACCAGTGGACAGCGCACCTACCACCCCATGAACATCGACGGCAACTGGGACACAGGCGTCGAACTCTACTTCAACACCGCTCTCGATTCGCTCAAGTGTTGGCACCTCAACACCACCCACGACTACGACTTTTCCCATACCCGCGACCTCGCCTCCGTGGTCGGCACGTCGGACGACGGCTTCTCCACTGTCGACAACCACCGCCTGCGCAACGCCATCCGCATTCGATACAACCGCGGAAAGTTAAGTCTCAACTTCGGCGGCGAAGCCATCTGGCGACGCATCCTCCGCGACCACACGTCCGCCACAAGTCTGGCTGGCCAGAGCGTCTGGGACTACAACTACGGCTTTGCCGCCACCTACACCCTGCCGCTCGACATCCAACTCAGCACCACCCTCGCCATGCAGTCGCGCCGCGGCTATCAGGACCCGACGATGAACGACGACGAACTCGTCGCCAGTGCCCAACTCAGCCGCACCTTCCTCAGCGGACGGCTCACCGCCACTCTCATCGGCGAAGACCTCTTCGGACAACGCACCAACACCACCTACGAGGTCAACGCACAAGGACGCACCGAGCGCTGGACCAACCAACTCGGACGCTACCTCCTCCTCACACTCGCCTACAAGTTCAACACCACGCCGAAGAAAAAGTGAAAAAGCGAAAAGTGAAAAGTGAAAAATCATTTTTAAGCACTTGAAACTTCCGAAACACTGCACATTCCGTTCATTCAATGTATAGAAAACGCCTCATGGCTACGCAAATGACCCTGAAACGCCTCCTAACAACCATCCTGCTCCAGTACACACTGGCTCTGCCGATGCAGGCGCAGACGGTCATCGAAGGCACCGTCACCGACTCGCTCCATCGTGCCGTCGATGCCTATGTGACGGTCGCTCCTAAAGCAACGGCTTCTATCCTCGACTTTGCCGACACCGACGCGAAGGGCCACTATCGGCTCTCGTTCAGCACGGCGGCCGACTCGCTCGTCGTCACAGCCGCAGGACTGGGCATCGGACAGCAGGTGCGCACCGTGTCCAACCGTTCTCAGCGCGTGGATTTCAGCGTCCGTCAGCAGGCCGTGCAACTGAAGGAGGTGAGCGTGCGCGCCAAGAAGATTGACCAGCAGGGCGACACCGTGAACTACAGCGTGGCGACGTACAAGGAGCAAGGTGACCGCGTCATCGGCGACGT
This sequence comes from uncultured Prevotellaceae bacterium, assembly GCA_900319385.1. Lineage (GTDB taxonomy): Bacteria > Bacteroidota > Bacteroidia > Bacteroidales > Bacteroidaceae > UBA3839. The sequence continues at coordinate 5,990 of ONOG01000043.1, forward strand.
CCTGCGACGGATGCCCGGCATCGAAGTGACCGACGGCGGCAGCATCAAGTACAACGGCAAAGCCATCAAGCGCTTTTACGTCGAAGAAATGGACCTGCTGCAAGGACGCTACGGCATCGCCACAAACAACATCAATGCCGACGACGTGGCCCGCGTGCAGGTGCTCGAACACCATCAGGACAAGAAAATGCTACAAGGCAAGACGATGACCGACGACGTGGCCATCAACCTCAAACTGAAAGACGCAGCCAAAGGCACCCTGGCCATCAATGCCCTGGCAGGAGGCGGATGGGGAAAGAAGCTGCAATGGAAAGGCGAACTCGTCGGCATGTATTTCGGCAAACAACGTCAGAACATGACGCTCTACAAAGGCAACAACTCGGGCGACGACATCAGTCAGGAACTGGCCTCACACTACGGAATCAACTCCGTGCCGCTCTACCCCTTTTGCCCCGTCGGTGCCATTCTGCCCTCGGGTGCAGGCTTGCCATCGAAACGCACACTCGACAACCGTTCGCACATCATCAGCATGAACCACCTCGAACGCCTCACGGCCGACAAGGAAGTAACGTTCAACATCGGCTACCACAACGACCATATCCGCCGCGAAGGCACAACGCTAAGCGACCGCTTCGTCAGCGACACCAGTCGCCTGCTCACCGAGGAGACCATGACCAGCACGACCACCCTGCACAACCTGTCTGCCCAGGCTCGCTACTGCAACAACTCGCCGACAGCCTTCATGGCCGACGTCCTGCAAATCAATGCCGGATGGAATAAAGATGATGTGTTAGGGCAAACGCAGTATAGCAACTTCCCCTCCTTGGGAGGGGGTTGGGGGGAGGTTTCTGTTCACCAACATTTCCACCGCCCCTCCTTCTCCATTTCCAACACATTCAACACCACGCAGAATGTAGGTAGGAATATGTTCGACCTCTACTTCTCCGTCGGCTATGCCCAACGCCCCAACACGCTCAGCGTCGGCATCGACTCGCTGCAGGAAGGCACTTCGGCGCGATACGTCCAGGACCTCACCTCGCGCCACATCGCCGCACGTTTCAACACAGGCTACACACTCCGCATCGGCACAGCCTTCAAGTTCAACTACGCCATCAGTGCCACGGCCAATCTGCACGGCATCACGACCGACCTCAATGGTGCATCAATGCTCAAGGGGCAATGCCTTAATGACCTTTGGTACAATACCTACAACGTCGCACTCGGCCAGTCGTACAAGTACGAGACCTACGACTTCAGCGTTACCCTCGGCCTTCCGCTCGAACTTTATACACAAATGCTCAACGACCACGTCCGTAAGGACAAGCACACGTACACCCATCTGCTCTTCGCTCCGTCGCTCTCCATGAACTGGGCCTTCGACCGCCACTTCAACTTCTCTGCCAGTGCGACATATACAAAAACCGTAGGCGACCCAGGCGGCATCTACAGCGGCTACATCATGTCGAACTACCGCTCGTTTCAACGCTCCTACGTCGAACAACTGTCCGAGACAAAGAACTACGGAGCCAATGCCAGCCTGCGCTATCGCAATGCCTTGCAGGCCGTGTTTGCCAACGTCAATTTCAGTTTCCGACGCACCAAAGACAACCAAATCTACGGTTACACCTATGAAGAAGCCACCAGCATTGTTCAGGCTGTCAATCAGCCTACTACACATGACAGCTACAGCATCGGCGGCGAGATCAGCAAAGGTTTCGACTTCTGGCGATCCTCCGTCCGTCTGTTCGGCAACTACAGCCTGTCGAAGAGCGAACGGCTCATCAGCGGCAACCTCTACCAGTACCACGCTCAAGGAGTCAGTTTCGGCGGTGGACTGACGTTCAGTCCACTTGAATGGATAGGCGTGGTCTATAGCAGTGGCTTCAGCTTTAGCCGCAGTGAAGCCGAAGGTCAACGTGAACACGCTACCCTTGTACGCAGCAATACCCAGCGCCTCTCCATGAACCTCTATCCCACGAAGACACTCACCCTGACCCTCGCAGCCGAGGACAACTACACCAACCTGACTGCCGAAAACCGCCACGCCTGGTTTGCCGATGCTTCCGCCAAACTAAAACTCAAACGCATCGAATTGGAACTGCAACTCAACAATCTCTTTAACCAACGGCACTACACTCGTGTCACGTACAGCGGCCTCGACATCTACACACAAACATCGCAGTTGCGGCCCCTGAGCGCTGTGTTCAGCGTCCGTTTCAAATTATTGTAAACATGAAGATACGAACAACCATCCTCTTCTTCCTTCTCACAGTCCTGTGCCACACCAGTATGAGTGCCCAGCAGAAGCAAAGCAAGATAGCCTACATAGCATTCTCGAACATCGACAAGTATGTGATCATCGACACCACCACCGTCCGCGTGTGGTATGCCCTCAATGCCCTTGACATTCAGGATGAGAACACCTATATCGACTGGCAGATACTGGAGGTTGGTCACCACTGCAACAAGTATTACAGTTACTTCGTGTGGGAGTCGGACTCGCTGAGCACCGTTGATTACCGCACCAACCGCTCTGGCCGCTATTCCAACAAACTGCTGCCTCGCGGACGCAACGGACATGGCAACTGGAACGAACTGGAATATCACGTGCTGATTGCGGAGAACGGAAAGTTGCGAACTTATACCCGTGAACGTCTCCGCGAATATGAAGGCTACTACGACGAGCCATACCCCGACCAGCAATGGGCACTCACCCAGGACACAGCGACCATCAGCGGTTATCATTGTCAGCGTGCTACATGCCGTTTCCACGGACGCAACTTCGAGGCATGGTTCACAAGCGAAGTTCCCATCAAGTATGGCCCGTGGAAGTTCGGCGGCTTACCTGGCCTTATCGTCAAGGTTTATGACACCGACCACCTCTACACCTTCGAGTGTACCAAAGTGGAGCGTGTTCGTCGGCCTATGGTCAGGAGCAAATATCCCCACCATCGCCCCATCAAGCGCGAAACCGTCCTGAAGTTTGAGCGGAAGGTCAACGAATGCCCTGGCAGAACCATTGGCATATGGGATATAGAGGGCAATATCATCTCGAAAACATATCCTTATGCTCCCTTAGAACTGGAGTAAATTTAAAATTAAAATGAACAAAATCCTTTTTCTTCTCGCCCTCATTGCCTTGTGCAACGGGGCAAGTGCTCAGCAGAAGCAGGGGCACGTCATGCGGCCCAAGCCAAGGGGCGTGGGAAAGAGCACTGTGGTCGGTCAGGCGCAGATGGAAGTGCGATACGCACTGAACGCCACGGACATTCACGACCCAAACACGTACATCGACCTACATGTCCTGCTGGTGGGGAAACAACTGAGCAAGCATTACAGCCGTTTCCTCGAACGCGCCGACTCGCTTTACGATGCTTTCTTGAAAGCCAATCCTCACGCCGAGGGCGTGCCCAGTGCGGCCTTCACTTCGGGGCGCGAAGGGCAATACTGGAGTGAATATCAATGGACGGAAATCTTCACCGAAGGCGGCGTGCAGACGTTCTACGCCTGGATGCCGTGGGCAATGGAACGCTACAACGCCTATTACACCGAACCAGCCGCACAGCAAAAGTGGACGCTGACCAATGAGCGGCAGACCATCCTCGGCCACCAGTGTCAGAAAGCCGCCACACACTGGCGAGGCCGCGACTTCGAGGCTTGGTTTGCCGCCGACATCCCCGTGCGCCTCGGTCCGTGGGCGTTTGGGGGTCTGCCAGGACTGATCCTGAAACTCAACGATGCGCAGCGACTCTACACATGGGAGGCAGTCAGCCTCCGGTCCGGCTCGTTCCCCATCACCAAGCGCGACTACACAGGCTTCAGGAAAGACACCCGCGAGCACGTTCATAAACTGCAGGTGGCAGCCAACCGCGACCATCTGAAGACGGGCGGAGCCATCGACCGCCGTACTGGTCTTCCAAGTTCTCATCCCCATCCTTATGAGCCCTTAGAATTGGAGTAAATTAAAAATTAAAAATTAAAAATTAAAATGAACAAAATCATTATCCTTCTCGCTCTCGTAGCACTGAGCTGCAAAGCCAGTGCCCAGAACAAACAAAGCGGGGCAACTGCGCCGGGACGTCACAACACGGTCGTCCGTCGCAAGCAAATAGACACGGCCAACCTGCGCATCCTTTATGCCTGGAATGCCGAAGACATTAAACAGGACAGCACCTACCTCGACCTCGGTCAGCTGCTCATCGGTAAGAAAATGACGAAGTATTGCAGCCTGTTTGTCGAACAAGCCGACGACGAACGCGTCAAGTGGCACAAGGCGAACCCTCATGCCCAAAGCGTGCCTAACGGCAAATGGTGGATGCGTGGCAAAAAGCCTGACATCTGGAGCGAATACCAGTATTCCGATATCTTTGTCCATGGCGACACTCTTAACGAGTGGGCTATGATGCCACTCGGACAGGAGTGGCCACTGCGCTACGAAGAGAAAATCCAGTCCTTTGGATGGAAACTCGGTACCGAGCGGAAGACGATCCTCGGCCATGAATGTCAACGAGCCACTTGCCACTGGCGAGGTCGTGACTACGTGGCTTGGTTTGCGCCCGACATCCCCATCCGCCGCGGTCCGTGGAAGTTCGGTGGCCTGCCTGGGCTGATACTCAAGATCTACGACACCCGCCACCTCTACACCTTCGAGGCTGTCGGTATAGAGAAAGGCTCGTTCCCCATCTGGCAATATCCCAAGGAGGAATACAAGAAATCCACGCGACGTCAGACGTGGAAACTGCAGGTGGCTTTCAACCGCAACTACCTGCTCACTTCCGGGCGTCGCAGGTACGACCCGAATGCTCCTGGCGGCATGGGTGCCCCAATGTCTGCTCCTCACCCTTACGAGCCGATGGAGTTGGAATAAGCTTTGCTTTAAGTTAGTTAATTGTATTTTCGGTTACAAACAAAGGAAATCCCCGCGTGCAGTGATGCACACGGGGATTGGCGTATCGGCTACTGTGCCGTGAAGTTTGTGAGGTTCTCGAGTCCGCTGAGGTTTTCCGCGCCGAGGTAGATGCCTTGGAAGGAGTCGGTGGCGTCGGCAGGCGCGGTGGTGGTCGATTTGAGGTAGTAGGTGCTGCCTCGGGTCATTCCCTTGGCGGTGAGGAGCGAGAGACTGCTGCTCACGCCGACGGGGAAGCTGTAGGTGAGGAGGGGCGTGCCGCTACTGTCGTCACTGGGCATGATGGCGTAGTAGCGCTGGGCACTATAGCTGAGGGTAGAGGTAAGGAGAGCATAGCCTTGGCTGGCAGAGCCGATGCTCTGCGACGTGCCGCTGCCCCATCCGCCGCCTCCGCCTTGCGAGGCGCCGGCTCCGATGGCGTAGCCGGTTCCGCTGATGGTGATGTAGGCGTTGTTGTCGCAGTCGAAGGCTTCTTCGGGTGCGCCGTTGGTGGTGAAGGCGACGACGCAGCCGTTGCCGATGGTGATGGCTCCGGAACGTCCGTAGTTGGAGTCGATGGCGTCGTTGCCGGTGGAGTGGCAGAGGGTGATGCCTCCGTCGAAGATGATCTGACTGGCTGTGTTGATGCAGTCGTCGACGGTCTTGATGTAGTGGTGTCCGCCGCTGATCGTGATGTTGCCTTGCTTGGTTTCGAGTCCTTCGGCACCGTCGGATGTGGTTTCGAGGTGGGTGGTGCCGCCGAGCAGCTGTGCGCTGCCTTGTATCTTGATGGCTTTGGCGCTGCCGCCACTACTTTCCTGCTGCCATCCGCCGCCCCAGGGGTTGCCGCCGCCGGTCGTGCCGGACGAACCGAATCGGCTGCCGGTGGTGGTGACGGTGAGGGTGGGTCCGCTGCCGTCGGCGAGTCCCTGGGTGTAGTTGCCTTTCGACTTGATGCCTTTGCCGCCGTCGCCAGTCATGCTGATGGTGATGTTGCCGCCATTGAGAGCGATGGAGGTGTCGGCGAGGAGTCCCTTGGCGGTATAGTCGTCGGTGGTGCCGCTGTAGCCGCCGCTGCTGCTGCTGACGGTGAGCTGGCCGCCACCGACGGTGATGGTGGTGGCCGAGATGCCTCGGCTGGCTGTACCTGTCTGGTTCATCTCGACCGTGCCTCCGCTCTGCACGTAGTCCTCACATTTGATGCCGCTGCTGTAGGTGGCATCGAGTTCGTCGGCTCCGCTGGTGCTTGTGCCGTAGGTCGATGTGACGTTGGTGAGGGTGTAGGTGCGGGTGGTGCCGCTGGTTGTATAGCTGCTGCTGATGCTGTAGTAGGTGTCGGAGACGCTGGTGGGTGGGGTGAAGGTGGACGTGCGGATGGTGTAGGTGGTGCCGTTGCGGCTGGTGTAGGGATCGCTCTGGAGGTAATAGGTGGTGCCGTCGCCTGGGGTCTGGGGGTCGTAGACGTAGAAGGTGGTGTAGCCCCAGCCGTTGGTGAGGGAGGTGGTCTGTGTGAGTTGCTGGACGAGGGTGCCATCGCTCTTGTAGAGGTAGAGGGTGGTCCAGGCGCTGCTGCCGCCGCCTGGTCCCATGCCGCCGCCTCCGCTGGTGGGCAGACTGACATAGACTTTGTGGGCGGCTGCGGCTGTGCTGTCGTCGTCGCATGTCTTGAAGGTGAGTCCGCCCGTCTGACGTATCACGACTGTGCCGTCTGTCACGTTCACGTCGCCCTCGGCTTTCAGTGCTTTGCTGCCGTCGCCGCTAGTGCTGAGGGTGAGGGTGCCGCCCTTGACGAGAATGGTGCCGGTGTTCTCGGCGTCGGTCTCGACGGTGCCGTCGTCGTCGGTCTTGTAGCTGACTTGGATGGCGTCGTCGCCGACGGATTCGATGCCGACGGTGCCGCCGTTGATCTGGAAGTATTGGTTGACGTTGAATCCGTCGCCGACGGCTCCTTTGACATAGACACCGCCGCAGGTTTTCTTCACTTCGACGTATTCCTTGCCCCAGAAGGCATGGGCGGTGTTGCCGGTGATGTAGAGCTGGCCTGGGTCTTTGAATTCGGTGTGGCCTTTGACCATGAAGCAGGCTTTCTGCTGTCCGCCCTGTCCGTCGGAGAGGGTGTTGACGGTTCCGGCTGCGAGTTCGACGCTGATACGTTTGCCGTCGCGGATGTTGATGGCTGCGCTGTCGGGGTTGTGGAGGGTGAGTCCGGCGAGCACGAGGGATGTCTTGAACTGTCCGTCCATGTAGAACGATCCGTTCTGGCTCTCACCGCTCAGGGTATAGACGATTTCGCTGGCCACGGCATCGTCCTGCACGATGCTGACGTGGGCTCCCTGCACGTTGACGGTGAGGTGGGCAGCGATGTTTCCGGAGACGGTCACTGCGGCTGCATCGCCATCGTAGGTGACGCCGACGGCGTCGTCGAGCACTTCGGTCTGATCGACATACATCTCGTCGATGTCGTGGATGGGGAATACCTTATTTAATATAGTGAGCGTTCCGACCATCGAGGTGGTGGCGGCAGCGTCGAAGGTGTAGGGCATCTGGCCTGCCTGCTCGGCTGGTATCTGATAGGTGACCTGCCCCACCCTCACGTTCAGCGTCTGGGCATTTGCACCTATCACTGCGAGTATGCAAAGGGCACTGAGAATGGTTCTTTTCATTTCACCATGATTTTTTTCGTTACACTTCCTTGTCTCATCACATAGATGCCAGGCGTCAGCGCATGTACCGACACCTTGCGGCCTGTCAGGTCATAGGCCTCGCCCCGTCCCCTTCCGAGAGAGGGGGTGTCGCTTTTCACTTTCAACTTTTCACTTTCAACATCCTCGATGCCTGTCGCCACCCCCGTCTCGGAGAAGTGCATCTCGGCAAGGGTCGAGAGTGGGAAGGACACCGTGCCCTCGGCATTCGAAGCCGTGAGCACGCCGTCGGTTGTCTGCATCCGCAGTGCTTCTACGCCGAGGCTCGTCTGCTGTCCGTCGGTCGTCGTAAACACCATGTACGGATAGTCGTACCCGTCCTGGGCCATCGATGGCAGCATCCATGTGCTGCACATCAGCAAGAATAAGAATCTTTTCATTGCAGTTGAACTTTTTATAAAAATTTGTGCAAAATTACAGAAAAGGAGTTAAAGAGCACAACTGTTGCTTACAAATCCAAACACAATTAACACACGTTGACAACATTTTTCAGAATTCCGCATAAAAGATATAGCAAAATGAAACAAAGAATCGGGACAAGGACAAAGAACAATGTACAAGGTACAACGATGTTGACAAGAGACCCTCGCTGCTGTTTGGTGTGGTGAGGGAAAGCGTTGAACGTGAAGTGTAGAGCGAACGCTACGCTGTCGTGAAGCGATGTCATCAGTCTTCACTTCACGCTTCACCCTTCACGCTTCACTTTTCACTTTTCGTCTGTCCGCCGTCGTTCATTAATTCCTGTTAACAGAGGGGGCTGTTGTGTTAAAATGATACAAAAAAACGACGATGAGGGAAGAAAAATTTGGTGGTGAGTAAACTTTTCACGACTTTTGCAGTCGAAAACGTGAAAAGTTAAATTCTGAAATGTTAAAACACATACAGATTTAACTAAAATACGCACTTTTAATTAACAAAACAGCAACTAAACACAATTAAAAACAAAACTGAGACTATGAAACAGGCAATGAAAAGAATGTATGGCACTGTGGCTGCCATCGCACTGGTCAGTGGACTGGCTGGTGCTGGTTCGTACTCGCTCTTTACCAAAAGCGCAAACGGACAAAACCAGAACTCTGATATCGAACTGAAGGAAGAGGTGCAGGACGACGGATTCCTCGTCAAGACGTCGAACCCTCAGATGCCAGTGCAGCCGGTGGACCTGACTGAGGCTGCAGAGAAGGCATGCAACGCTGTCGTATATATTAAGGTTGTGATGGGTGGTGAGACTCGCACGATTGAGTACCGCGACCCCTTCGAGGATTTCTTCGGCGACTTCTTCGGTCGCGGACAGGGTGGCGGCACCCAGCGCCGACAGGTGCAGACTCCGAAGCAGGAGGCTGCTGGTAGCGGCGTGATCATCTCGACCGACGGATACATCGTGACGAACAATCACGTCGTGGAACAGGCCAACGACATCACCATTACCCTGAACGACAACCGCGAATTCTCAGCCCGTATCGTGGGTACAGATAAGACTACCGACCTCGCTCTGATCAAGGTCGACGGCAAGAACCTCCCGACTATTGCCATTGCCAACAGCGACGACCTGAAAGTTGGCGAATGGGTACTGGCCGTTGGTAACCCGCTCGGACTGAACAACACAGTGACAGCCGGTATCGTCTCGGCCAAGGCACGTTCGATCGGTGCCAATGGTGTGGAGTCGTTTATCCAGACCGATGCTGCCATCAACCAAGGCAACTCGGGTGGCGCTCTGGTGAATGCACGTGGCGAACTCGTAGGCATCAACGACATGCTGGTATCGCCTACCGGCTCTAACATCGGCTATGGCTTTGCTATTCCTACCACTTTGATGAACAAGGTGGTTGCCGACATCAAACAATATGGTACCGTTCAGCGTGCCCTGCTCGGCATCAAGGGTGGCGACGTCCTCAACTACATCAACGAGCAGAAGGAGAAAGACAATGAAGTTGACCTTGGCACCAACGAAGGTGTCTACGTTTCAGAAGTGGAAGCCGACGGCGCAGGTGCTGACATCGGTCTTGAGAAGGGCGACGTGATTACCCATATCGATGGCAAGAAGGTCACAAAGATGTCGGAACTGCAAGAAGTAATGTTCAACAAGCGCCCGGGCGACAAGATCAGCCTGACCTTCCTGCACAACAAGAAGAGCGTCACGAAGACTGCAACCCTGAAGAATGCACAGGGCAATACGAAGGTAGTGAAGCAGGCCGACATGGACGTGCTTGGTGCCGATGTTCGCCCCGTGACCAACCAGCAGAAGGAACAGCTCAACATCAACTTCGGTCTGGAAGTCATCAAGGTAAACAATGGTAAGATAAAGGATGCAGGCATCACCAAGGGCTTTATAATCCAAAAGGTGAACGATGAAAACATGCAGTCGGTCGAAGACCTGCAGCAGGCCGTTAAGGATGCCTCTATGAGCAAGGAGCCTGTGCTCATCATCCGCGGTGTCTATCCAACAGGTAAGAAAGCCTACTTCGTAATTGACCTGAGCGAGTAGGAATTAGCACTTGTGACATTATGCCAACACAAGCATACGACATAGCTTGACAATGGGTGTCGGGTATTGGGGAAGACACTTTTCAACACAGAAAGGCTTCCACCAACTCCCGACACTCTTTTTTCATACACAAAAACAAAACAAATAAGCTGTAAAGAAAAAATAATTGGCAATTTCTTTGTATTTCTCAAGGAAAAGAATTAT
>ONOG01000051.1 GCA_900319385.1 uncultured Prevotellaceae bacterium
CGCATCCACGAAGGGGCTTTGATTCATGTTATTCATGTCATTCATGGTATAAAAATATCACATCCACGGTTTACATTCATGCCATTCATGGTATAAAATTCTAAAGTTCACGATTTACATTCATGTCATTCATGGTATAAAATCATGTCATCCACGGAATAAACTCAAAATATCATTGATATTTCTACAAATTCCACTGATATTCCTACAAATTCCATTGAGATTTTCAAGAATATCAATGATATTTTGAGTTTGGTCGGCGCAGCAGCCGAGTCGGTGGTGCGGCGTGGCGGAGTTTGAGGTGCGGCGTGGCGGAGTTTGAGGCGCACACCAACAAAGTTGGGTGTCAACGGTGGCGGTGTTGGCGGCGTACTTACGGCAGTCTGCGTGGATGTAAGCGAGATGGGTATGGCCAAGGCTCGTAACAGCGCCTTCGCTGCCAAGCAGCGTGGTGGTAACCGCCACTGAGCACTTCCGCGTGCGCGAACGCGTAAGTATATATAGGTGGGTGCACACAGCCGTGTGTCCCTACTTTTTGTGCCTGCCCGCGCCTCCAATAGCGTGCCTTGCGGACGAATTGAGAGGGGAATCGCCATTTTTCTGCCATAAAATTGTGGACGAATCAATTATTTTTCGTAACTTTGCACCCGCTTTGCGAAAAAATCTTCGGATTAGTATGCCGTGACGACGGTCGCAGAGTGAAGAATCTTAATTTTTAACTTTTAATTTTTAATTATTGTACCATGTACTTAGATTCAGCTAAGAAGCAAGAGATCTTTAGCAAGTACGGAAAGTCCAACACGGATACTGGCAGTTGCGAAAGCCAGATCGCCCTGTTCACCTACCGTATCAGCCGTTTGACCGAACACATGAAGGCCAATCACAAAGATTATAGCACGAACCGAGCTCTTGTGCACCTCGTAGGTCAGCGTCGCCGACTCCTGTCCTACCTCAAGGACAAGGACATCGAGCGCTACCGCGCCATCGTCAAGGCTCTCGGTCTGCGTAAGTAATTCTTGCCAGCACTGCCGAAACGAAAACTGCCATGTTCCACCGACGGAACATGGCAGTTTTCTTTGTCGGTTCCGAAAGAATGTCGTATCTTTGCATGGAATGAAGACAAAAATTTTATTTTTCCTGTTGGTGGCGATGGTGTGCCACTCTCTTGTGGCCCGCGACTTCCACATCCGTCGCGGCACCGACATGACGATTCGCTGCGACACCGCAGCGATGGATCCCGTGGTGCGCTCCGCCCTCAAGATGCTGGCGGCCGACCTGCACGATGTGTTCGGCATCTGCCTGGTGGCGGTGACGGAGAGCGACGGTGCCATTGTCGTGCGTCAGTCGCCGGTCAAGCTCGACGGACGTGTGCGCAAGGAGGGCTTCAGCCTCACGGTGGGCCGCGACGGACGCCTCTATGTCGAGGGGAGCGACAGCCACGGCATCGCCTACGGACTGCTCGAACTGTCAAGGCTCATCGGCGTGTCGCCCTGGACCTGGTGGGCCGACTGCACGCCGCAGCCGCGTGACGAGTTCAGTCTGAAACAAGGCTATCAGAACCGCCAGGCTCCGGCGGTCGAATTTCGCGGCATCTTCATCAACGACGAGGACTGGGGACTCACGCCCTGGGCCTGCCACACGCACGAACCTGCCCGTGAAGGGGTCGTGGGAGAACGGACGCACGAACGTATCTTCCAGCTCCTGCTGCGCCTGCGAGCCAACACCCTGTGGCCCGCCATGCACAGCTGCACGGTGCCCTTTTTCCTGACTCCGGGCAACCGCGAGATGGCCCGACGCTACGGCATCTACATCGGCACCTCGCACTGCGAACCGATGGCGTGCAACGTCAACGGCGAATGGAGTGTGCGCGGCGAAGGGGAATACGACTACGTCAACAACAGCGAGGCGGTGCGCCGTTTCTGGGAAAAGCGTGTGGAGGAAGTGGCGTCGCAGCCCGTGCTCTACACCCTCGGTATGCGCGGCGTGCACGACGGAGCGATGAACGGGGCGAAGACCATCGACGAACAGCGCGCCGTGCTTGAGCGCGTGATTGACGACCAGCGCGCCATGCTCCGACGCCATGTCGGCAGCGATGTGACCACTGTGCCCCAGATGTTCGTCCCCTATAAGGAAGTGCTCGACATCTACAACAGCAGACTCCGCGTGCCCGACGACGTGACGTTGATGTGGTGCGACGACAACTACGGCTATATCACCCACATGCCGACCGCCGACGAACGGCGTCGCAGCGGCGGCAACGGCATCTACTACCACGTCAGCTACTGGGGACGTCCGCACGACTATCTGTGGCTCGGCACCTTCTCGCCCGCCCTGCTCGTGCAGCAGATGACGACTGCCTACGAGCACGATGTGCGCAAAATCTGGATTCTGAACGTCGGCGACATCAAGCCAGCCGAGTATCAGACGGAGCTGTTCCTGGACCTCGCATGGCGTGGAAGCGCGGATTGGCACACCCACCTGCAGGCTTTCCTCGAGCGAGAGTTCGGCACCGACATCGCCCAGCGTGTGCTGCCCGTGCTGGCAGAGTATTACCGCCTGGCCTACGTCTGCAAACCGGAATTTCTCGGTGGCACACGCACCGAAGAGGCAGACCGACAGTACTGGAACACGGTGCGCGACCTGCCGTGGACGGTGTCGCAGATCGACCTTCGGCTCGCTGCCTACGAACGGCTGGAACAGGTCGTCGAGGACGTATGGGCACGGGTGCCGACCGACCGTCAGGATGCGTTTTTCCACCTCGTGAAATATCCCGTGCAGGCCTGTGCCGAGATGAACAAGAAGCTGCTGATCGCCCAAAAGGCACGCCACGACCTTGCTCCGTGGCAGGCGTCGTGGCAGGCGTACGACAGCATCGCCGCCCTGACTGCCCGATACAACCAAGGCTACAACAACGGCGGGAAGTGGCAAGGCATGATGGACGCCGCGCCGCGCCGAATGCCTGTCTTTGCCCGTATCGACGCCACGTCGCAGGCCGCAGCCCTCGTCGGCGAACGCGACACCCTTGCCCGCTTCAATGCCTGCGAGGGTAGGGGGCGCAAGCTCCGCCGCTGGACCGGCGTGGGCTACGAGGGCGGTGCCGTCGAAATCCCCGACGGACAGCGCCTGACGTTTGAGTTCGACGCCACTGGTCGAGAGGCAGAGGTCGAGCTCCATCTCCTGCCCACCCACCCCTACAACGGGCGCAACGTGGCCGTGCAGGTCCTGCTCGACGGTCAGCCCTCCGACACCCTCGACTACACCACCCACGGACGTTCGGAGGAATGGAAACAGAATGTGCTGCGCAGCCAGGCCGTCCGCCGTGTCCGTATGCCCCTCGATTCCGACAAACATCAACACCGCCTCGACGTGCGTGCCCTCACTCCGGGGGTCGTGCTCGACCAGCTGTTCCTGTTCTGACCCTGCTAACAATCAACAAAACGCCTTTCGATATGAACAACTTCACTTTTTGCAGCCCGACCGAGTTCGTCTTCGGGCGCGACACAGAACAGCAAGTGGGGCAGTTGTGCCTGAAGCATGGTGCCTCGCGCGTACTTATTATATATGGTGGCGGCAGCGCCGTGCGCAGCGGACTGCTCGACCGTGTGCAGCAGTCGCTCACTGAGGCTGGCCTGCCCTTCGACACGCTGGGCGGCGTGAAGCCCAATCCTGAGGACGACCTCGTGCGTGAGGGTATCGCTTGTCTGGTGGGTCAGGAGGGGATTCTCATCCTCGCAGTCGGCGGCGGTTCGGTCATCGACACCGCCAAGGCCATCGCCGCCGGTGCGCTCTACGACGGCGACTTCTGGGACTTCTATGCCGGCAAGGCGAAGATTGAGCGTGCCCTGCCCGTGGGTGTCGTGCTCACCATCCCCGCCGCGGGCAGCGAAGGGTCGGGCAACAGCGTCATCACCAACACGGCCACGGGACAGAAGATTTCGCTGCGCTCGCCCGAACACCTGCGTCCCGTCTTCGCCATCATGAACCCCGAACTCACCTACACCCTGCCGCCCTACCAGACCGCCAGCGGCATCTGCGACATGATGGTCCACATCTTCGAACGCTACTTCACCAACACGCCCGACACCAGCATCACCGACCATGTGGCCGAAGGTGTGCTGCGCAGCATCATCGAGCAGGCACCCCTCGTCCTCCAAGCCCCCACCGACTACGGACCACGCGCCAACATCATGTGGGCAGGTATGCTGGCACACAACGGACTCTGCGGCACAGGGCACGAGGAGGACTGGGCATCGCACTTCATGGAACACGAACTCTCGGCCCTCTATGGCGTGACTCACGGTGCCGGCCTCGCCGTCATCTTCCCCGCCTGGCTCGCCGTCGTGTCGGTGCGAAACCCGCGCAAAGCCATCCAACTGGCCACCAATGTGTTCGACGTGCCCACCTTCGGCCTCCGTCCGGAGCAAATCATCGCCGAGGGCATCCACCGTCTGCGCGCCTTCTGGCACAGCCTCGGACTCCCCACCACGATGCACGAGCTCGGCGTGACCGACCCCGACATCGACGCGCTGGTCAACAATCTGCACGTGACCAAGGGCGAACCCATCGGCAGCTATGTCCGGCTCGACCGCACCCTGACGCGCGAAATCTACGAACTGGCACGCTGACGTTCCTCCCCCAGGATTGCCTTCGACAGACGGCCGTCAACACCCAAAAACAAGAAAAAACGCCTTCGAACTAAAAATTTTTCACTTTTCATTTTTAACTTTTAACTTTTTGTTGTACCTTTGCACCCGCATTCGCGAAAAGCGGATGCCATCGGGATGTAGCGCAGTTGGTTAGCGTACACGTCTGGGGGGCGTGTGGTCGTCAGTTCGAGTCTGATCATCCCGACATGAAAAGCCTTCGACAACACCGTTGTCGGAGGCTTTTCTGTTGTTTGTCGCCCCTTGGTCGCTGCCCGTCTTCGCTTTTAAGTTAACAAATCAAGGATTTTAACATTTTTGACCCCCGATTTTGTGGGAGAAATTTGGGGGAAATAGATTATTGAACAACGAAAAGAACGAAAACAAACGGAAAAAACGAAAAAAATTGGTGAAAAGTCCAGGATTTGGCGATGCCGAGTGTCGTAGGGGCGGGTTCCCATGCCCGCCCGATCAGGCGAAGCCTGAAAACCGAAAGAAATGGGATAAATTCTTTGGAGAGGCAATATTTTAGAAGACAA
>ONOG01000045.1 GCA_900319385.1 uncultured Prevotellaceae bacterium
TCTCCAAAAATTTTATCCCAATTTCTTTCCGTTTTCAGGCTTCGCCTGATCGGGCGGGCATGGGAACCCGCCCCTACGACAATGGGCACTCCTGATTTCAGCGTGTTTTCACCTAAATTTTTCGTTTTTTTCGTTTGTTTTCGTTCTTTCCGTTGTCCAAAAATTCTATTTCCTCCAAAATTCTCCCACAAAACCAAAGCGCTAAAACGTAAAAATTCCCCTGACGTTAACATTTAATTACATTTATAACCACGAATTACACGAATTACACAAATTTTCAGCATAGAAAGCCCTGCATGAAATGATTCGTGTAATTCGCGTAATTCGTGGTTAAATTTCAATTAAACGTAATTCGTGGTATTATTCAAGCGTCAGCTCCTTAATCAGTCGTTTGCCACCGCCGTACTGCTCGATGACGGAGAGCACGTAGCGGATGTCGACGCCGATGGTGCGCTGGAGACGGTTGTCGAACTTGATGTCGCCCGACATGGCCTCCCAGTTGCCGTCGAAGGCAAGTCCGATGAGTCGGCCACGACCGTCGAACATGCCCGAACCGCTGTTGCCGCCGGTGATGTCGTTGGTGGTGAGGAAGCAGAGCTGGAGGTCGCGCGACTGGGCATCGACATAGCGCTTGCCCCACTTGCCCTTCTCCAGCCAACGCAGCACGGGCTCCGTGAGTTCGTAGTCGGGATTCTTCGGCGTGAGGTAGTATTTGTCGAGAATGCTCTTCGACGGCGTGTAGCAGGTGTAGTCGTTGTAGCCCTGTACCTGGCCGTAACTCATGCGCAGGGTGAAGTTGGCATCGGGATAGTATTCCTTCGCGGCGTTCATCTGGCGGATGGCATCGCCGAGCTGTCGCTCGAGTTCGTCGGTGCTGTCGCTGCCGTAGTTCTTATAGAGAACGGTGATGAGGTCCATGGCGACGGCGATGAAGGGGTCGTTGGCCAGCTCTTCCATCGTGGCATGCTGGCGCAGACGGT
Organism: uncultured Prevotellaceae bacterium; assembly: GCA_900319385.1. GTDB lineage: Bacteria > Bacteroidota > Bacteroidia > Bacteroidales > Bacteroidaceae > UBA3839. The sequence continues at coordinate 981 of ONOG01000045.1, forward strand.
CGGGCGAAGCGAAGGCGGAACCGGCATAGATGCGCTCGGCGAAGAGGTCGTAGTCGCCCTGCAGGACGGAATCGATGGCTTGGTAGCACTCGGGCAGCCAGGCCTCGGAGGGCACATGCTCGCAGTAGTTGCGGAGCAGGGCGGCAAAGATGCGGCGGTCGGTGTCGAGGTCGATGTCCTTGTAGGCTTTGTCCACGTCGCGCTGGAAGGCACCTGCCTCGTCGGCGGTGCCCTTCATCATGTGGCTGATGATGAAGTTCAGGATGTCGCTGCCCGACCAGAAGGACTCTTCCCACAGCGTCGAAGCGTAGTTGCGGTCGCGCCCTGTCTGGTAGCTGTGCTGGAGCGAGTCGAGCAGGGTCTGCAGCTCGGGTTTCCAGGCGACGAGCTCACGCTCGAGGGCTTGTTTCTCGGCGATGACGCCAAGGTCCTCCAGCGCCTTGTTCTGTCCGATGGAGAATTTCCAGTAGTTGGAACTCTGGGCATATTTCGAGGCATACATGATGCGCAGCTGGTCGCTGCTGTTCATGGCCTGCTTCATGATGTCCTGCTTCACGCCGCGCACTTGGATGCGCAGGTCGTTGACGGTGCGCATGGTGTTCTCCACCCCAAACGAGGAGAGATAGCGGTCGGTCGAACCAGGATAGCCGAAGGTCATGCAGAAAGTGCCTGGCTGATAGCCCTGCGTGCTGACATGGGCGTACTGGACGGGGCGGTAGGGACGATTGTCCTTGGAATATTCGGCAGGCTGGTTGTTCTTGTCGGCATAGATGCGGAAGACACTGAAGTCGCAGGTCTGGCGGGGCCACATCCAGTTGTCGGTGTCGCCGCCGTGCTTGCCCAGACAGGATGGCGGAGCGAAGACGAGTCGCACGTCGCTGAAGCGCTGATAGACGCTCAGGTAATATTTGCTACCCTTGTAATAAGGAGTGACGACGGCATGGATGCTGTGCACCGAGTCGGCCACCTGCTCCTGCAGCGAGGTGGCGACGGAGTCGATGACCTGCGCACGGCGAGCCTCATCCATGTCGGGCGTGACGAACGCCAGGAGGTGGTTGGTCACCTCGTAGGTGTTGAGATGGAAATCGACGTAGAGGTCCTCGTTGGGCAGTTCGTCCTTGAGTTTCTTGGCAAAGAAACCGTCGCGCAGGTAGTCGTGCTCGGTCGATGAATGTTCCTGAATGGAGCCGTAGCCGCAGTGGTGGTTGGTGAAGACGAGTCCGTCGGGACTGACTACGACACCAGAGCAGAAGCCGCCAAACTGCACGATGGCGTTGTTGAGCGAGGCGTGCTCGGTCGAGAAAATCTGGTCGTGGGTCAGTTCCAGACCCATGGCATGGCAGATGCTGTCGGTGCGGGCCGAGAGTTGCGTAATCATCCACATGCCTTCGTCGGCATGGACGCTGAAGGCACTCAGGCAACAGAGTGCGGAGAGAAGGAGTTTTTTCATTGGGTTGTTTTTATTTAATTTTTCACTTTTCACTTTTCATTTTTCACTTTTCATTTTTCACTTTTCACTTTTCACTCTTCACTTTTCACTTTTCGCTCTAAAGAATTTCCCCACCACGGGCAGTGAGGCGAGCGACAAGTCCTTTTTGATAATGAATGCGACGAAGATGCCGATGAGTACGGTGTTGACCGACATGCGCGCCACGGGACTCCACGACTCGGGCAATACCTCCATCACGCAGAACAGCGCCAGGGCCAGCAAGGTGTAGAGGCCGATGTCGCGAAGCGGATAGCGGATAGGATTCTTGCGCTGACCGACGATGTAGCTGAGCGTCATCGACGTGAAATAGCCCGCAAAGCCTCCCCAGGCACACGCCCAGTAGCCGATGCGCGGGATGAAGATGATGTTGACGGCAACGAGAACCACGCAACCAGCCAGCGAGAACCAGGCTCCCCAGATCGTACGGTCGATGAGTTTGTACCAGAACGACAGGTTGAAGTAGATACCCATCATGATTTCGGCCGCCATGACCACGGGAATGGTGGGGATGGCCCCTCTGTATTCCTCGCCGATGATGTACTTGAGAACGTCCATGTAGCCCATCACGCCGAGGAAGGCCAGCAGCGTGAAGATGAGAAAATACTTCATGGCCTGGGCGTAGTATTCCTTGCTGTCGCGGTCCTTCGCCTTCGCAAACACGAGAGGTTCGTAGGCATAGCGGAATGCCTGCGTGATCATCGCCATGATCATCGCCACCTTGACACAGGCACCATAGACGCCAAGCTGCGCCATGTCGTCGGCATCGTCGCAGACAAGGGGATAGATGATCTTGTCGGCAGTCTGGTTCAGGATGCCGGCAATACCCAACACGAGGATGGGCCACGAGTAGCTGAGCATACGCCGCAGCAGGCTGAAGTCGAAGTGCCACTTCACCCGCAGCAGGTCGGGAACGAAGAAGAAAGTGATGAAGCCTGTGCACCACAGGTTGATGGCAAACACATAGAACACTTCCGTGTGGCCCAGCACGACGAAGTAGAGCACGTTGAGCGTGATGTTGAAGACGATGAACAGAAGTTTCAGTGCGGCAAACTTCAACGGCTGTTGCTGGAAACGCAGATAGCTGAAGGGGATGGCCTGAATGGCATCAAGCGCCACGACGACGGCCATCATGAGCAGGTAGTCGGGATGCTGTTCGTAGTCGAGCACCGTGCTGATGGGCTCGATAAAGCCGAAAATGAGTGCCAGGAAGACGACCGACAGGGTGACGACCACGGCCAGTGCGGTGGTGAACACCGTGTCGGGCTTCTCACCGTCCTTATTGGCAAAGCGGAACAGGGTTGTCTCCATGCCGAACGTAAGAATGACGAGCACCAGCGCGGTGTAGGCATAGATGTTGACGCTGGCACCGTAGTCGCCGGAGTCCTTTGGCATGTAGTGGGTGTATAGCGGCACGAGCAGGTAGTTCAGAAACCTGCCCACGATGCTGCTCAGACCATAAATGGCCGTATCTTTTGCAAGTCCTTTGAGGTTGGGCATAATATAGAAGGGGTATTACTTAATCTTACACAAAACCTATGCGTTTTCTGGGTGGTTTCTGTGCTTCTTTCATTTGCAGTTCGGCCAAGGCAGTACTGATGGCATCCAATTGGGCACGTGTAGCTTCGTTGATGTCATTCTGGTCAGCAAGCGTGTCGTTCATTTCTTCGTTCAAATGTTCGATGGCCTTTTCTATCTGATTGAGCCTGTCATGGGTTGCAGACAATGATAAGAGACGTCGTGCTGCTACGAAAGCCCGCATAATCTTGATGTTGGTATCGATGGCCGCTTCTGAGTTCAATATTCCGCTCAACATCGCCACCCCTTGTTCTGTGAACGCATAGGGCGGACGTCGCAAACCTTTCTTATCTCCGCTGGAGGTCACAATTTGTGACTTCCAAAACGAAAACTCTTCTGCTGTCAGCTGAAACATAAAGTCGGAAGGGAAACGTCGGATATTGCGCTTTACTGCCTGATTCAGCACCTTGGTTTCTACACCATAAAGTGCGGCAAGGTCCCGATCAAGCATGACTTTCACTTCCCTTATCTGATAGATACGGTTTTGTATGTAAAGCAGTTCGTCCATAAAATGTTGATTGCATTTTTAACCGAACAAGTCGTTCATCATCGCGGCATCCTTCGGGGTACGGCCCAGGTGGCGGTAGGCCAGTTCGGTCACTTCGCGGCCACGAGGCGTGCGCTTGATGAATCCTTCCTTGATGAGGAACGGCTCATAGACTTCCTCGAGCGTGCCTGGGTCTTCGCCCACAGCCGTGGCAATGGTGCCGACACCCACGGGGCCACCTTTGAACTTGTCGATGATGGTCGTCAGGATTTTGTTGTCAATCTCGTCGAGACCGAACTTGTCGATGTTGAGGGCTTCGAGGGCAATGTGCGCAATCTTCACGTCGATGCGGCCTGTGCCACGCACTTGGGCAAAGTCGCGCACACGGCGCAACAGGGCATTGGCAATACGGGGCGTTCCGCGGCTTCGGCTGGCGATTTCGCCGGCAGCATCCTCGTCGCAGGGCACGCCGAGCAGTTTGGCGCTTCGCAGGATGATCTTCTTCAGCACCGAGGCATCGTAGTATTCCAAATGCATGTTGATGCCAAAGCGTGCACGGAGCGGAGCCGTGAGCAGTCCGCTGCGGGTCGTCGCGCCGACGAGCGTGAAGGGGTTGAGGTCGATCTGGATCGAACGCGCCGACGGCCCCTTGTCAATCATGATGTCGATGCGGTAGTCCTCCATCGCGGAATACAGATATTCCTCGACCACGGGCGAGAGTCGGTGAATTTCGTCGATGAACAGCACGTCGTTCTCCTCGAGCGAGGTGAGGATGCCCGCCAAGTCGCCAGGCTTGTCGAGCACGGGACCGCTGGTCACCTTGAAACCCACGCCCAGTTCGTTGGCGATGATGTTCGAGAGAGTGGTCTTGCCCAGTCCTGGCGGGCCGTGCAGGAGGGTGTGGTCGAGCGGTTCGCCGCGGAACTTCGCTGCCTCGACAAAGATGCTCAGGTTTTCCACCACCTTCGTCTGTCCGCTGAAGTCATCGAAGCGCAAGGGGCGCAATGCGTTCTCGAAGTCCTTCTCCTTCGACGACAGGTACTGCTCCTCGCGTATGTCAAAATCTTCGTTCATGCTTGATAAATAAAAGTCATGTGCAAAGTTAGCGGATTCTTTGCACATGACAAAATAATGCATTTCGAAATCTTTTCGCAGGGTGAAAATCGCTGAATCTTTCCACCTGCCTCATGCAGTCTGTCGGACTATGCCTCCATGATGAGTTTGAGCCACTCCGACAACTCGTCGTCACCCGTCACATAAACGCTGCGGCTGCCATCTGCCTGGGCTGCACCGACGATGCCGACCAGCTCCAACTGATGTAGCACGGCGTCGGCTTCGTCGGCAGAAAGCTTCAGAAGTGAGGTCAGCGACTCCTGCGAGGCGGCATGCTGATGTACCACCAGCTTGGCTGCGTCGCCAAAACGCGGGTGCAGCTGCTGCAACTCGGGATGTGTGGCGAGTCGGTCCTGAATCTGCGCACGCTGCGAGTCGGACAGATGGCTGGCAGGGCTCGCATCGCTGGAGTTGCTCGCGTCGCTGGAGCCGCCTGCACGGTTAGAGGAGTTAGCACGGTTAGAGCCAGCAGGACTGGCTGCCTTGCTCTCTGCCTCCTCCGGTTCAGCCTTACCTTTCTTCCGGTTCTTGAAGTAGGCGACGATGAGGTAGATGATGGCCAGGGCGATGCCGACGATGTAAAGCCACTCGAAGCCCTCGAGATAGTAGCCGACCGCGAAGCAGATGGCTGCAATCGTGAGGAAGATGCTGCTCGATGCCTTGCTGCCCGTGATGCCACCCACGGTGGGGCGGCGGGTGCGACGTCGTGTGGTCGTACCGGCAATGCCGCCGAGGATATCGTCGAGTGCCGATCGGCTGGTCGTGCGTTTACGCTTGCGGGTTGCCATGAGTTATTTCAAATCCGTGATTTTGTAGAAATCCTGGTCGCCGTAGTCCTGATTCTCGCCGCCCATACCCCAAATGAAAGTGTAGTTCGAGGTAGCTGCAGCCGAGTGGATGGACCATTCGGGCGAGAGCACGGCCTGATCGCCTTTCATCCAGATGTGGCGTGTCTCGTCAATCTCACCCATGAAATGGCAGACGGCCTGATCTTCGGGCACTTCGAAGTAGAAGTAAGCCTCCATGCGGCGGCTGTGAACATGAGCAGGCATCGTGTTCCACACGCTGCCGGGCTTCAGTTCGGTCATACCCATCTGCAGTTGGCAGCTGTCGAGCACCTTCTGCACAATCATGCGGTTGATGACGCGGTCGTTCGAGCCTTCGAGACTGCCGAGAGCCAGGATGTCGGCATCGGCCTTGGTGACTTTCTTTGTCGGATACTCCTTGTGGGCCGTGGTCGAGTTGATGTAGAACTTGGCAGGTTTCTGCGGGTCGGCACTCACAAACACGACGTCGCGTTCGCCGCGACCGATGTAGAGGGCTTCCTTGTAGTCCAGTTCGTACACCTCGTCGCCCACCTTCACGCAGCCTTTGCCGCCGACATTGAAGATGCCGACTTCGCGGCGCGTAGTGAAGTGCGGAGCCTTGAGCGGGTCGATGGCTTCGAGCAGCAGCTCTTCCTTCACTGGCATGGCACCACCGACAATCATGCGGTCGTACATCGAATAGACAAGGTTCACTTCATCCTCCGAAAATACTTTTTCGATGAGGAAGTCGCGGCGCAGGCGCTTCGTGTCGTACGACTTAGCATCCTCGGGATGCGCCGCATAGCGGATTTCATAGTTGGTCTTCATTGATATAGAAATTAAGTTAAATCACCTTTTCCAGCTGCGAGATGTTCTTCTGCACGTCGGCATCGGTCACCTCGTAGTTCTGCAGGCCGCCGGCGAAGTACTGGTCGTAGGCAGTCATGTCGATGAGGCCGTGGCCGGAGAGGTTGAAGAGGATGACTTTCTCCTCGCCTGTCTCCTTGCACTTCTGGGCTTCGCGGATGGTGGCAGCGATGGCGTGGCACGACTCGGGAGCGGGGATGATGCCCTCGACACGTGCAAAGAGCGTTCCGGCTTCGAAGGTTTCGAGCTGAGGAATATCGACTGCACGCATCAGACCGTCCTTCAGCAGCTGGCTGACGATGACACCGGCACCGTGGTAGCGCAGGCCGCCGGCGTGGATGTTGGCGGGCACGAAGTTGTGACCGAGAGTGAACATCGGGAGCAGGGGTGTGTAGCCAGCCTCATCGCCGAAGTCGTACTGGAACACGCCGCGGGTGAGCTTCGGGCACGAAGCAGGTTCGGCTGCCACGAAGTCAATCTGCTTGCCCTCCAGAATCTTGTGACGCATGAAGGGGAAGGCGATGCCGCCGAAGTTGGAGCCGCCACCGAAGCAGGCAATCACCATGTCGGGAGTCTCGCCAGCCATGGCCATCTGCTTCTCAGCCTCCAGTCCGATGATGGTCTGGTGCAGGCTCACGTGGCTCAGCACCGAACCCAGGGTGTATTTGCAGTTGGGCGTTGTCATTGCCAGCTCGATGGCTTCGGAGATGGCTGTGCCGAGCGAACCCTGGTGGTTGGGATATTTCGTCAGGATGTCCTTACCGGCACGGGTGGACATCGAGGGCGACGGAGTGACCTGTGCACCGAAGGTCTGCATGATGCTGCGGCGGTAGGGCTTCTGCTCGTAGCTGATCTTAACCTGATAGACGGCAGCTTCGAGGCCAAACACCTTGGCAGCGTACGACAGGGCTGCACCCCACTGACCGGCACCGGTCTCTGTGGTGATGTTGGTCACGCCCTGTATCTTATTATAGTAAGCCTGCGCCAGTGCGGAGTTCAGCTTGTGACTGCCCACGGGGCTGACGCTCTCGTTCTTGAAATAGATGTGAGCCGGAGTGCCCAGAGCCTCTTCCAGTCCGTAAGCACGCACGAGCGGTGTCGAGCGGTAGTACTTATACATCTCGCGGACGGGTTCGGGGATGGGAATCCACGTGTCCGTCATGTTCAGTTCCTGGCGGGCCAGTTCTTCGGCGAAGATGGGAAAGAGGTCCTCAGCCTTCAGCGGCTCCTTGGTTGCCGGATTGAGGGGCGGCATGGGCTTGTTGACCATGTCGGCCTGGATGTTATACCACTCGGTAGGGATTTCCTGCTCGGGCAGGAAGAAACGTTTTTGTCTGTTGCTCATTGTTGTTGAGTTGATTTTGGTGAATACAGTCGTGTAATTTGTGTTAGGTGACTTTTAGGGTCATGCAAAGGTACAGCAAAAATCTGAAAAACACATACTATGCAAGCAAAAAAATCAAAAAATCAATTTTTTTTGTCCCTATCGCGTTAAAAAGAACGGAAATCTTTGAGAAACACCAAAATATCCTTAACTTTGCCGAATTAACGCACATAAAAAAACTAAAAAATACCAAACGATGAAAAGAATTCAACTAACTAACCTCCGCTGGCTACTATTCTGCCTCACGATAAGCGTGGGAGTAGGGAATGTGTGGGGACAGACCACCGACACTTATACCTTCACGAGTAAGGCGTGGGCTGCAACCCTAAATGGAGCTAATGCCAACTGGACCAGCGGGAAAGACGGAAACCAGCTGTCAAGCGGTCGAGGTGTTCAGGTGACTACAGCCGCAAGTGGTGCCAATGCTACCTCACCTACCTCGTTTACCAATGTTTCGCAGGTTGTCGTCACTTATTCTACAAATATCTCGAGTGGCGCAGGCAGTGTGGCAATCCAAATCGGTAGTAATACCGCCCAGTCGCAGACTGTCACAAAAACTGGTGGAACGACAGACAGAACGCTGACCTACAACTTTTCACCGACTCAAACAGGAGTAGTCAAAATTACAGTAACTTGTACCACCAACTCTATTTACGTCAAGAGCATTGCCATCACGTATGGTAGTTCATCCACCACCTCCACCACGACCACGTTCCCCCAATCGTCTTATTCTGCCAGCTACCCAGGCACGTTCGCTGCTCCGACGGCGACGGTGAAGGCTGGTTCGACCACTGTGACATCCCCTGCCGTGACCTACAGCAGCAGCAACACATCGGTGGCTACGGTCAACAGTTCAACTGGTGCTGTAACGCTTAAGGGCCCAGGCACTACTACCATCACTGCCAACTACGCCGGCAACAGCACCTACGCAGCCAGCTCGGCCAGCTATACGCTGACGGTCAGCGACGGACGCACGGCAACGAGCCTGTCTTTCCCCCAAAGCACCTACGAGGCTATTCTGGGAGAGAGCTTCACATCACCTACGGCCACACTGACTCCTGCGGCAGCAGGCAATGTGACTTACAGCAGTAGCGACACCAATGTGGCTACCGTCGATGCCAATAGCGGTGTAGTCAGCATCGAAGGAACAGGTACGGCTATCATTACAGCGTCTTACGCTGGTAACAGCACCTACAAACCAAGCAGTGCAACCTATACCATCAACGTGGCAAGTTCAACCGGTGGCAGCTCCTTCACTTGGGATTTGACAAAGGCAGAATACGCTTCTGCTTCTTCAACTCAAGTGAACTGGACAAGTAGCTACGCCACGATGGTTTTGGCGAAGGCCGGATCTCAGACCGATGCCAACAACTATTTGGGTGGATCTGGTTCGAATGCCCAAACCCGTGTGTATAAAAGTCAGACCATCACAATAGCACCGACGACGGGCTATAAGCTCAAGAGTATAGAGTTTACCGCTACATCGAACAGTTACGCAAACAATCTTTCATCGACCAGCAGTTCGTGGACAAACGCTACTGTTTCTGTCAGTGGCAATAAGGCTACCGCAACCCCGACAAGTGGCTCAACGGAAGTCGTGGTTACTATCGGCACAGCCACTTGGCTTTCTGGCGTCACCGTCAACTACGAGCTTTCAAGCAGCACAGTGCCCGACGCACCGACGCTCACACCGTCCTGCACCTTCTGGCCAACTACGACGGAAGCACCCAGCAAGGTGATTACGATTGCACCCACGACGACAGGCTCAACGGTTCGCTACACAACCGACGGAACCGACCCGTCGACTACGACGGGCATCATTGTGACCTCGGCGCAGAACGTGACCATCTCCGGAACAACCACCGTCAAGGCCATTGCCTACGTCGGCACTACCACCAGCGGCATCGCCACTGCCACCTACACCCTCGGCCAGACCGTCAACAGCATCGCAGCATTCAAGGAGCTGTCTGTCGAGACCGAGGCACGCCTCTACCTCAGCCCCGAGCAGAATGCACGCGTGCTGCACTACAATGGTAGCGAAATCTATCTGCGCGACAACACGGGTGCCATCTGCCTCTACCTCAACAGCAGCCTGCAGAAGACCATTCCCGATCACGACTACCACGTCGCCGGCTGGATCATCGGCAAATACCAACCTTACAACGGACTGCCTGAGATGGTGGCCACCAGCAACACCACTACGGCCTACCTCGCCTTCGCCGCCCCCGTGACGGAAGAAGCCACATCGCCTGTCGCCATCAATCCCAACGACTTTGACAACTACAAGGCCGACTGGGTGACGATTACCGACTTGCGTGCCGAAAGTAACAACAATGTCACGGATGATGCTGGGAACACCTTCAAGGTATATAACAAGTACGGTCTCAATGCGGACAGTTACTATCAAGACCTCTACGACTACGCCCTGGTTGACCTCACAGGACTCGCCGTTCCTTTCGGTACAGACCTACAGATTGTACCGATCTACTACAACAACGTCCGTCCTATCGTCTATGTCATCGACGAGAACAAAGATTTCACGTCGCCGGGCAATGACATTCGCAACGTGACTGTACGACTTGTCCGCACGCTGTCTGCCAGCAACTGGAATACGTTTGCTATTCCCTTTGACATTCCCGATTTCAATGGCAGAGTTCGTAAGTACGATCATGCAGAAGGCACGACGATGGTATTTGTCGATGATTACATCGAGGCGGGTAAACCCTACCTCGTCAAGCCTGACGAGAGCATCGTCAATCCTGTCTTTACCAACGTGACACTCTCTGCCACCCCTCCACAGAATGTGGAAGATGAGGAAAAAGACGGTTACAGTTTCAACGCCATCTACTCGCCGACGAACATCTACTCTGCCGACAGAACGAACCGCTTCCTCAAGTCCGACGGCTATCTCTACTATCCGACGGATGAAGATGCGGGCCGTCTGAAAGGTATGCGCGCCTACTTCGTCGTTCCTGCCGGCGCATCGAACGTCAAGGTCAACCCCGACGGCACACTGACCTTCATCGACGACGTGCAAGGTACAGACTCTGACGGACAAGGAACCATCTACGACCTGAGCGGCCGCAGGGTCGGCAACGACCTGCGCAGCCTGCCGCGTGGCCTCTATATCGTGAACGGAAAGAAAGTGTATGTACAGTAAAGCGATGGAGGACAGAACAATGAAAAAGAACTATATCATTCCCGAGACCATGTTTGAAGATACACTGAACATACACAGCTATATGCAGACAGCCAGCGACCCGCACATCAACGACGATGACAACGTCGAAATCCCTGGCGAAGGCGGCGGCGGAAACGCCGACGACGGATGCACCAAGCAGCGCAATGCCTGGGAAGAAGGCGGTCTGTGGACTCTCCTCCTGGCTTTCCTGCTCACCATGGCGGGCAGCATGAATCTGCGCGCCCAGAGCGTCACCGAGCCCGATGCCACGCGAACCCTCACCGGCATCACCATCAACCTGCTCAACAACACCAGCGTCAGCTACGACGCCTACATCGACTCCGTCCGCAACCTGCCCGGCATCGGCCTGAAGATTTACCTTTCGACCACAGCCGACAACAAGTCCATCGACTACCTCTACTCCCAGATGGCTGACATCACCTACACCTACAGCGGCAGCGTCACACCCGTGGGGAACAACGTCAATGCCAACTGGAACATCACGGGCAAGAATATTCCTGAGAGCGGAGGCGATCCGACATTCACCCACCAAAGTACCGACGCCTACGCCTGGCGACTCGAATATCCACACATCAGCACCAGCAGCACCAGCCAGCGCGTGGTGACAGCCACGTCTGCCTACGGCATCACCTACTCGATCGAGTGGGACAACTCGCTCGTGGCCAACCGTTGGACGGTCTATACCATGTGTGCCAAGAACAATGCCAGCAACACCAGTCGCCATGACGACTTCAAGGCTGACCCCGCCGTCACGACATCGCCGACTTCTTCCTATACTAATAGCAGCACCTACTCGCGCGGCCACCTCTGCCCAAGTGCCGACCGTCTGGCTTCGACCGAGCAGAACAAGCAGACCTTCTACATGACCAACATGCAGCCGCAGTATTCGAACCACAACAGCGGCGTATGGAGCACGCTCGAAGGCTATGTAAGAAGCAAGTGGCAACCCACGAACAGCACCGACACCCTCTACGTGGTCAAGGCAGCCACCATCGCCGACGTCACGCTGAACGGCTCAACGAGCACCGGTACGCTGGGAACGACCACCGACAGCGGCGACCACGACCTTCCCATACCAAAATATTTCTACATGGCCTTCCTCTACTACGACAAGGCGCAGAACTCCTACAAGGCCTTTGCCCTCTGGACAGAGCACCTCAGCAGCGGGAATCCCTCGGCACCCACCGTCATCAACAACCGCATCAGCATCGACGAACTGGAGGCACGCACGGGCATCGACTTCTTCTGCAACCTGCCCGACGACATCGAGGCCACCGTCGAGGCGACAGCCACCTACTGGGACAACAGCAGCAGTGCCAAGGAGCGCTTCGACGACGACTTCCTCGTGCCCGAAGAGGAGGAACTCGACGGCGAGGAGGAGCTGGAAATCGCGCTGTGGTAAGTTGGGGATTTAACATTTGCCGACCTCCTGCCCAGAGTTAGTTGCAGTTTCGTCAACTAAGGCTCTGCATTTTCATCGTCTGAGAATCGCGCAGAAGTCAGCGACCGACCGCTCGGCCGCAAATATCGCAGCCACGACGCGTTGACTTCCGACTCATTTTTCACTTTTCACCTTTCATTTTTCGTTTGTCCGCCGACGCAGTGTCGGCAATCGGCGCACGCAGCGTCGGCAGACGGCGGACAAACCTGTCGGCAGACGGTGCTCTGCCGGCCGGCAGACGGCGGACTGACGACGCTCCGTCGGCGGATAACCGACAGGGTAAACGGCGCTTTGCCGACGCTCAGACGGCGGACTGCCGACAGCCAGTCGGCGGACAAAAATGAAATAAATTGGGACCCGTTACTTGAAAATGCTTTTCGCAAAGCGGGAAAAAGGGATTTTTAGTCAGAAAACTCAACTTTCGGGATTTTTTTAGAAGACAACTCGGGACAACAAAGGACAACTCGGGACAACTTTATCATTTCATTATTAAG